>CAWGSM010000017.1:0-25377 GCA_963825045.1 uncultured Flavobacteriaceae bacterium
GCCCGCTCTAAAAACATGTTAAAGTCCTATGATTGTCTAATTAAAGATAGCCAAAAGAAAGAAAAAGAAATTCGATGCTTCTACTAATTCAGTAAAATATCGAAAATATGACCAGAGTGTAAAACTATCCAGTGATTGGAAGCTGAAAAAAAATTGTTACACACCCTTATAATAATCCAGTACTTTTAATCTGATTAAATACTCATATTTAGCATTTGCCAAATTGATTCTGGCGCGATCCAAATTGTTTTTACTTATTATGTATTCCACAATATTGGAAACTCCATTGGTAAATCTAATTTCGTTTACTTCATAAGATTGCTCATAAGCTTCTACCTGATCCTGGAGGATAAAATAGTTTTCATAAGCGGCTTCCATATCATTATGAGCCCTTTTGATAGCCTGCAAGAATTCGTTTTTGGTATTTTCCAGTTCCAGTTCGGCATCTTCCAATTGAATCTTTTTGAGCTGAACATTCCTTTTTGCTCTAAAACCATTAAAAATGGGAATATCTACTGCAACCCCTATGACCGAATTTAAATTATTCTCAAACTGATCTGAATAGGATATTTTTTCCTCTGCAAACAGGCTTTGGTTCGTTCTTACCGGGTAAGTCACATCATCCACAGCTGATAAATTGTCCGGTTTCCACAATTTGTGTTCCTGTTTCGTTGAATAAACGGGCGACGCTGGAATAATTAGTGTTCAATTGCGCAAAAAAAGAGATGTTTGGGGCGAACAATGAACGGGATACTGCTACATCTTCTTCTGCAGCCTCTATCCTTAAACGCCTGGCTTCAAAAGTTGCTAGATTTTTTAGAGAGGCTTCATAAGTTTCCTCAGCTGATAATTGATATTTTTCCAGTTCCGGGGAGACTTGAAAATTCTCAATAATATTTCAGAATCAACATTTAGTAATTGCGCCAGTTCAAGTTTAGACTGGTAAAGATTGTTTTCCGCATCCACGACGATAGATCTGGTCATTATTTACCTGTCCTTTTATATCAGTATAATCTGCCGGATTTCCCTGTCCCTGTTCGTTTAAAGTTTTCAGCCTGTCGGTTTGCTGTTTGGTACTCTCCAAGCGTAATCTGGCTAATTCCAGAAGATCCCTATTATTCAATACTTGAAAATATGCCAGAGTCACATCCAGGATTAGTTGTTGGCGTTCAGCCTTCGTTTCTGCTTCTGAAGCTTTCATATTATAGCGGTCTCTTTGAATGGAATTTCTAAGTTCGAAGCCATTAAAGATCTGTGCATCCAGGTTCAGGCTGGCATTACTAAAGTTTAACTTCTGGTCTATATAATCGTTTGTAAACGGGTCGATGCTTCTACCATTATTGATTCCGTAGTTATACCTTCCATTTAAACTAGGGAGTATTTCAGAACGCGTTCCCTTGAAATTGAGCGTGGCAGTTTCTTCCTGTAAATTAGCTCTTTTTAAGTTGATGTTATTCCTTATTGCGATCTCGATACTTTCTTTAAGGGAAAATTTTTCCGAAATGGAATCCTGGGAAAAAAGATGCGTGGAAAAAAGGAATGATAGAATGATGATGAATGTTCTCAAAATTAAAAATTTATGATTTTTTAACGCTTCCGTCCAAAAGATGAATGATTCTTGAGCCATAAGCCGCATTATTTTCAGAATGGGAAGCCTGAATGATGGTTACACCTTCCTGATTTAGTTCTTTGAAAAGTTGCATGATCTCATCGCTTTGCTTGGAATTAAGGTTTCCGGTTGGCTCATCTGCAAGGATAAGTTTGGGTTTAATGATTAAAGCCCTTGCAATGCCGACAAGTTGTTGTTGACCCCCACTTAGTTGATACGGAAATAGATCTTTTTTACCCACAATATTAAATCGATCCAGAATATCGGCGACCAGGGCTTTTCTTTCTGAACTTTTGACGTTTTTATAGAGTAGGGGAGTTTCAATATTTTCATATACCGTTAGATCATCTAGCAGATGATAGGCCTGAAAAATAAAACCAATATTTTGATTGAAAATCTCCGTTCGCTTCTTCGATTTTAAATTGTGGATTGCTTCACCTTCAAAGAAGTATTCCCCTTCATTGAATTCATCTAACATAGCGATGACATTAAGCAAAGTGGATTTTCCCGAACCCGAAGGCCCCATAATAGAAAGGAATTCTCCCTCTTCAACATTCAGGTTCAGATCATTCAGTAGAAAAATTCTTCTACCGCCTGATTTTACCCATTTATAGATATGATTTAGTGTAAGCATTTTTAGTTTTTTTATTATTTTATTTTCTCCCCCATTGGGGGAGGGGTTTATTCGTTTCGTAATGAGTTTATAGGATTTGAGATCGCTGCTTTGATGGCCTGAAAACTTACCGTAGCAAAGGCAATGAAGACGGCAATGATACCAGCAAAGACAAAGATCTGCCAGTCTATTTCTATGCGATACGCAAATTCCTGAAGCCATTTTTCAGTGATCCAATAGGCTAACGGAAAGGCAATCACCAGAGCAAGAAGAACAAGTTTGATAAAGTCTTTGGAAAGTAATCTGGTAATGCCTGCAACGCTTGCACCTAATATTTTTCGAACTCCAATCTCTTTAGTTCGCTGTTCTGCCATAAAAGCAGCAAGCCCAAACAATCCAAGACAGGCTACAAAAATTGCCAGTCCGGCAAATATTAAAGCGATTTTGGCTGTTTTACGTTCGGAAGCATACATTTTCTCCACATTTCTATCTAAAAAGGAATAATCGAAGGCTGATGAGGGAATTACATCCTTAAAGGTTTTTTCGAATTTAGCTAGCGATGTTGACATGTCCGTACTATTAAACCGAACCAGTAAATACCTTAGAGGTTCCTGGCCATTATTAAAAGCATAAGCGCCAATGGGGGAGTGCAGAGAAGAAAAATTGAAATTGTCCACAACACCAACTACGTAAGAATTGGCTCCCAGTTGTAGGCTAATATTTTTCCCAATAGCTTCCTGAGGGCTAATGCCAAGATAATCAACTGCCTTTTTATTCAGTATAACATCTACAATACTATCTCCTTCCTGTTTGTTCTCTGGAAGTCCGGTGCCGGCAAGAAAATTTAATTGTAATACATCGGCAATACCATCCTCACTTCTATTGGTTTGTATATTAATTCCCTCTTCCGAATTGATATTCTTATAGAGTGAACGTCCACTTACACTTAGACCAGGATAGCCTTGAGTCATTGTGGCACTGGAAACTTCTGGAAGCTGACGGAATCTTTTTATAAGGGATTCTTTGTCATTATCTTTTTTTACTGCGGAAGTGGACACCGCCAGAATATTTTCCGGATTATACCCAAGATCTTTATTCTGAATAAACTGAAGCTGATTGTAAATTACCAGAACACTAATGATCAAAATAACCGATGCTGAAAACTGAACGATTACCAATCCTTTTCTCAGAACTGAAGAAAAACTTCCACTTTCTTTGGAAGACCTCATGACTTCTATTGGCGAAAATTTTGATAAATGCAGTGCCGGAAAGGAGCCGGCAACGAGAGTAGTGACCAGCCAGATAATCAAAATAGCTGCAATAAATGGAATAGAGCTAAGCGCACTATAACTTAATGCAGTTCCGGTAACCGATTCAAAAAGCGGGATGGATATAAAGGTTAAAATAATGGCCAGTATGATCGCTAAAAATGTTACAAACCCGGTTTCAATAAAAAATCTGAAAATCAAATTTTTACTGGAAGCTCCCAGAGTTTTATTAATACCAACATCTTTTGTGCTTTTCTGTGATCTTGCCGTGGCCAGATTCATATAATTGATACAAGCGATCAATAAAATTAAAATTGCGAGCAGACCAAAATTTCGAACTTCATCAATGCTTCCTATTTTTGATGAAATCCCTTTTTCAATATTTGTAGAATATAGATGTATTTTCTCAAGTGGCTGTAGACTTAAGGTATACCATTGATACTCCTTTTCAACTTTTTCATTTAGGAGATTGGAAATTTTCTTTTCTACATTGGCCATTTTCGAACCTTTATTTAGCAGAAAAAAGGTCTCAAAACTAGCATTGCTCCATGAGGGGTTATCATAGAAACCAACCGAGCTGAAAGAAGCTATTAGATCTCCGTCAAAACTGGAATTTACCGGGAAGTCTTTATAAACTCCGGTAACTTCCATGGTTTCCTCATTATCAACTTTCAGCAATTTTCCAACAGCATTACTGTTTCCAAAGTATTTTTTAGCTGTTGTTTCAGATAGGGCAATGGTATTGGGGCGTTTTAGGGCAGTTGAGGGATTTCCTGAAATAAATTCAATTTGAAAAATGTCAAAGAAAGCAGCATCGGCATAATACATTTTTGGCTCTACATACTGCTCATCCTCGGCTTCAATAAAGGCCGTGGTGCCAAAATTATGATCCCATAATCTTGCAGAATTTTCTATTTCAGGAATTTCTGTTTTTGCATTTGGACTCAAAGCAGCGGGAACTGTGGACCATATCTCGTTATTTGATTTTTCGGTGGTGTTCAGTAAAACTCGATAAATACGATCTTTATTTGCATACATTTTATTGAAACTGCGCTCCTGCATCACAAATAGAAATAGTAGGATTGTGATCGTAAGACCAATAGATAGTCCCAGAATGTTGATGAATGAGAATGTTTTATCTGACTTTATTTTTCGCCAGGATATTTTGATGAAATTTTTAAACATGAAATATATATTTTCAGGTTTTATTTGATTTTCTGAACAACAGTTTCTCCTATGTTGAGTCCGTTGTTGACTTTTGCATTTCCTTTATACTGAATAGTAGCTTCCCCAAATGCTGAAACCTTCAGTTTATCGGAAACATTTACCACGATATGATTGTTGCCGTAAGCTGCGATTTTCGTTTCAGCAGATTGCAGGTCCACTGCGTTCACTTCGCTTTTGCCATAGCAGCGATAGCGTTGGAAATCGACATTGCCATCTTTGATTTCCAGATAGCTTTCACCATAAATCGCCACCTTAAAATCTTCAGCAGTAATACTTTTAAAATAGACTTTTGGTGAACCGTAAATGTCAAGGTCGAAATCTTCCGTATTGATCGCATCTTCGAAATTGATCATTTCTTCACTGCGAATTTCCACATCTTCCAGACTTTTGTAATTCACGGTAATAGTTGCTTCGGTTTCATTATAAATCGAACGATCCTGTTCTATTCCGTTGACAACGACCTCTTCTTCTTTTGCAACTACTTTTGCATCATCCAGGTAAATATGAAGTGTTTTTTTATCGACTTCAATATTAATTTTATTTCTGTCTACTTTCGACTTTTCGATGACTATAGATTCCCTTTCAGATTGTTTGAAAACAACTTCTATATATGGACTGATGATCACTTCTTTAAATGGTGAAACTTCAATACTTTCAGTTTGGGCATTAGAAAAACTAAAGCTTAAAACGCTTATGATGAATGCGATGAACATTTTCTCTTGAGTTAAAATTTGTGTTTTCATATCTGTTCTTTTATTTATAAATCTGTATGCTATTTTCTCTCCTCTTGGAGGAGATGTCCGTGAGGACTATTCAGTTCTCAGGCTATTAACCGGGTTTGACATAGCTGTTTTTATAGTTTTAAGGCCTACCGTAAGTATCGCAATTATTAAAACTATCAGCGCTGAAGTCATAAACATCCACCAGCTTAGTTCGGTTTTATAGGCAAAATTATCTAACCATTTATTCATGGCATACCAGCCTAGCGGAATGGCGATTAAAATGGCTCCAAAAACCAGTACAAGAAAATCTTTAGTGATTAGAGCAACTATATTGGGAACCTCTGCTCCGAGGACTTTTCTTATTCCAATCTCTTTGTTTCTTTGTTTGATGGTAAAAGCTGTTAAGGCAAATAGTCCCATTATAGAAATGAGTATGGCAATGATTCCGAAGAATGTGAGTATTTTCTGAAGTCTGTTATAAGAACTGAATAGCTCCTGAAAATTGTTATCTAAGAAAGAATAGCGAATTGGAAACTCGGGTTCTATTAATTTCCACTCTTCTTCTATAGCCGCAACGGTAGCCTGAACATTTTCAGATTTTAGCTTCACCAAAATCGCCCCGCCAGACTGATACATACATGCCTTATTTTCTATGGTATAAACAGCCGGCTGAATAGCCGATTCAAAACCGTGGATATTCATATCGCCTACAATCCCAACAATTTTAACATCTCCTTCATCACATCCCCCAAAGGAAATAGTTTCTCCAACTGGATTTTTAACCCTTAATTTTTTTGCAGCGGTTTCATTTATAATAGCACTACGTGTATTTTGGTCGGCATAACTTTCGTTAAAATATCTTCCTGCTATTAAAGGAACTTTCAGGGTTTCAAAATAATCGGTACTCACTTTTACAGAACCCATCCGTACTTTTTCACCTTTATAATCGAAATTATAGGTAGAGGAGTCGGCAATTTTGTCTCCGGGCACCGTAGTAGTTTTAGCAATATTGCTAATTCCAGGGATAGAGATTAATGCATTTTTGGTTTTCTGAAATCCCTGTTCACGAGTTGCCTGTGTAGCTTCAATTCGCAGCACCTGGTCTTCTGTAAAACCTTTATCTGCATTTTGCATAAAATCAAGTTGCTTATTCACGCCTAAAATGCTCACAATAAAAAATGCGGTGACCATAAACTGGAATGTGAGCAGTACATTCCTAAGTCCCATTCCTTTATTTCCGCCTGAAAAATTATCTTTTAAAACCCTGATAATATTAAATCGGGATAAGATAAAATGCTGGATATACTCCAGAGAGTAGTGTAATAATCAGTAAACAGAAGCCAATTTGGAGTAAAAGTTTCCAGGAATTTTGCTGCCAGAAATTAAGCTGAAGATTTAATGAAGTATTGATATAAGGCAGAAATATAAAAACCAGTGTAATAGCAATACTTAAACTGATGATACATTGCAGGGCGGTTTCTCCCATAAACTGGAAGATCAATCTTTTCTTACCAGAACCTAAAACCTTACGAATCCCTACTTCTTTAGAACGACCTATGGATTTAGCAACACTAAGATTGCTAAAATTGATGGCACCTGCCAGGAGTAATAAAATAGCGAGAATGAACAATATGGAAATTGTTTGGATGTTGCTTTTACCATGTTTGGAAAAATTTTGAATATCCGGAACGGCATCGGTAAAAAGGAATGTCTTTTTGCCTGTTTCGTATATTTTTCGTTTAATTTTTCATCTTTTTTAATCCGTTCTTCAAAATATATCCGGCTGAGATCTTCTTCCAATTCAGCTGAAGAAATTGGTTGGTTTAGTTTTATATAGGTTTCATAAGAATAATTGTTCCAGAAAAAATTCTGTTTTTCATAGGGATCTCGCATGATCAAATGCACCATGCGATGGGAAGGTTTTTCAGGTAAGTCGATAACCCCGGTTACCACTCCTTCCATCATATTGAAAATCTTGATGGATTTACCCATAGGATTGGTATCACCAAAAAGTTTTTCAGCCAACTCCTCACTTACAATAATAGCATTGGGAGCATTGAGGGCAGTATTTCTGTTTCCCTGGATAAGCTTATATGGGAATACTTTCAAAAAGAGAGAATCTGCAGAGGCAAATCCTTTTTGATATATCTTTTTCTTATTGGTGCTAATAAGGACTTCGTATTCTCCGGCTCCTTGTATGGAAGTAGCGGCTTCTACTTTTGGATATTTCTCAGCTAGAAAGGAAGCCAGCGGTGCTGGAGTTTGATTTTGAATCTCACCTTCATTTTCCATCCCTACCCGGTATACTTTTTCCAGTTCTGGAGACCAGGAATCATAACTCAATTCATAGTTGAGATATAAGAGAACAATAATAAAGCTGGCCAGTCCTGCAGAAAGTCCAATGATATTGATAAGCGAATAGGATTTTGCATTCCAAATACTTCTCCATGCAATTTTAAGATGATGTTTGATCATGATTTCTGGTTCTTGATTGATAATGATTTATTCGGTTCTTAGATTACTTGACGGATTTTTAAAAGCAGCCCGGAAAATCCGAACTCCAATTGAAACGAGGGTGATAAACATAACGGCTAATGTACTTTGTATAAAAACCGACCGGGCCCATTTCAATTCGATAAGGGAAATCTGCCAGCCATTTTTCCAGAAGATACCATGCCACAGGAATTGATATTACTGTTGAAATTAATATTAGCTTTATGGAATTTTGGGAAAAAATACTAACGATTTGCAGTAACTGATGCTCCTAAGAACTTTTCGAATACTGATCTCTTTTGTTCGGTTTGGATCATAAAGGTAATAAGACCAAACAATCCAAGACAGGAAAGGAAAACAATGAACAAACTGAAAATTTGCAGAACGATTCTTAATTTATTTTCCGCCTGAATTCCTTAGCAAGATCATCTGGAAATCCAGGAATAGTTAAAGATATTTTCTAGGAAAAATGAAGTTGTATTGATATGAAATTTGATTGATGACCTCTTGCGGATTTTCGGTATTAATCCTCATAAGCATATTTCCATATTCCGGGTTTTCTATAGATCTGATGATGGTAGGAGCCAGAGGATTCCGTAGAGTTTGATTATGAAAATTCTTTACGATCCCAACAGGGATTCCATTAATTTGATCATAAGGTTGATTTAGTTCTTCTGATATTTAGTCTTTTCGCTGTATATTCCGTAATAAGAACAGGTTTAGATTTAGAGCTTATTTTCTTCCTCTTTAGGAGTATCCAGACTTAAAGTATTTTTTACTGAAAATTCGTTTCTGAAATCTCTTCCTTTAACAAGTTGTAATTGCAAGAGTTGAAAACAAGTTCTTATCAGCATCGATATACCATGTTTCAAGTTTAGAGCCGGCCGATTGTGGATCATCGATCTCTTTTGAAAAAGTGCCACCTGCACTGGAAGGAATCCATTGGCCAATACTGGTAGCTTCTACCCCGGGAATTTTTTTGATTTCTTTCTCAAAAGCTTGTCCTTTGTCTCCCCACGAAGTGAAATTGATTTTCAGCAAGTTCTCTTTGTTGAAGCCCAGGTTTTTTGAATTTAAATATTGCAGCTGATTGTTTACAGTTAGCGTAGCTATAATAATTCCAATTGTAATGACAAACTGGGTAATCACCAGGCCTTTTCTGAAAAATTCTGAGCTGCGGCTGGTTTTAAAAGTATTGCTTACGATATTGGCTGCATCTGGGTCTTGAAATCATCCATGCGGGATAAATTCCTGTTAATAAACTAATGATCGCAATCACCAAAAAACTGAGTAAAAACAATTGAATATTGCTGGTGATTGTAAGTGCGAGTTCGTTACCCATAAAACCTTCGAGGTAGGGGAGTAGAAGGTAATAAATACCCAGCCCGAGCAGATAACTTATTCCGAAAAAAAGAAATGATTCGGTCAAAAATTGAGCGATAAGGCTTTTTCTGCTAGCTCCAAGAACTTTTCTAAGACCGGTGTTTTTGATCTTCTTTAAGGTTCGAGCGGTGCTGAGGTTCACAAAATTGATACAGGCGATTAGTAGCAATAAAATTGCGACTCCGGTAAGAATATTGATGTTTCTTTGATTGCCTTTTATTTTCTGATAATAATTATCTGATTTCAGATAAATATCTTCCATCGGTTGTAAGGAAAACTCCATATTGTTTTGGGCATTTGGTAAATTTTTATACCAATTATTTACCGCTGTTTGAAATCCAGTTTTTGAAACATCTGATTTCAGCAAAATATATTGAGTAGAGTATGGAATAAATCCATCAGAAGAAAATGCGGTATATTGAGGTTTTTCTATCACCAGCACATCTGCACGTAAATGCGTGTTTACAGGAAGATTTTCCATAACTCCAGAGATATAGTACTCGTGAAGACTTTCCAAAGTTGGAGATATCCTGTATAATTTTACCAACCGGATCAGTATTGGGGAAATATTCATTTTTGATTTTTTCTGAAATAATAAGGTTAGGATAACCTTCCGTTAGATTTTGTGGAGAACCTTGGAGGATATTAAGATCCAGAAGATTCCAAATACCCGGATTCACTATCCAGTGAATTCAATTCAACAGGGTTATTCTCAAATCTAAATGGAATAGATCTTTCGAGAACTCTGGAATAGTTTTCCACCTGAGCAAAATTTTCATTAAGCTGAGGACCAATCGGGGAAGCGTGTAGAAATACTTTTTTCTCCAAGCTCAGTATTTTCCTCAATCAGTCTGTAGATACGCTCTCCTCTAGTCCATTGCTTGTCATAACTCATTTCGTTGATGACTACTGTAGCGATTAGTAAAAATGAAGCCAAACCAATACTGAGTCCAGCAATATTGATCCCCGAATACATTTTATTAGATTTAATATTTCTCCAGGCTATTTTAAAGTAATTTTTAATCATTATTCTGTTCTAAGGCTTTTTACAGGGTTTTGCATAGCTGCACGAAGTGTTCTATAGCTTATGGTTAAGATGGCGATGATAAATGCAATAATACTGGCGCTTACGAAAATCCACAGACTTAAATTGATCCTGTAGGGATAATTCTGGAGCCATTCATTACTAAAATACCAGGCGATGGGAGTTGTGATTAAACAGGCAATTCCCACCAGTTTCAGAAAATCTGAAGTCAACATTACGGTAATTTTTCCCACACTGGCACCAACTACTTTTCTAATTCCAATTTCCTTTCTACGCTGAGAAACTACAAGTAGAGAAATGGCAAAAAGACCAACACAACTTAAAATAATGGCAATTACAGATCCGCTGGTTATCATCGTGGTCATATTTCGTTCTCTTTCGAGTGTACGGTCTATATTTTCATCCAGAAAAGAGCCTAAAAATTCTGCATTAGGTTCAATTTTATTCCAGGCAGTTTTAACCTCATTGAAAGAATGGGAAAGATTTTGAGGTGCTACTTTTACGAAAGCATAGCGTAAATTCCACTTCGGTTTTAAGAAGAGCGATAGCGGTTCAATTTCTTTGTCCATCGACTGAAAATTGTAATCTTTTACCACCCCAATTATTGAATAACGCAGGCTATCGTCAAGTACAATACTGGAATTTAGAATGTCCTCTTCTCTGAGTTCTTTCACCATGGCCTCATTAATAACCATTGCAAGGGTATCTGAAGGACGGGTACGGTCAAATCTCCTGCCTTTTATCAACTCAAGATCGACCGTTTCTTCGTAGTCATAATCTACCATAAGGATATTGGTTTTTACCACTCTTCCTTTGTGTCCAAATCCCATAACACTGGTAGTAGTACTATGGTCTTTTCCTATTCCCAGGATATTATTGGCAGCAGTTACACTTTTAATCCCCGGTTTATCGTTTAATTCGTTTCTAAGCAATTGCATGACGCGGAAATCATCTTTTTTTCCATTCAGAGGAAAGGAGATCACCTGTTCCTTATTAAATCCGAGGTCTTTGTTCCGCATATAATGAAGCTGATTCCAAAGTACAAGCGTTCCGCTTATTAGAAGTATCGCAATACTAAATTGAATTACGATCAGGGTATTTCTTACCCGATTTCCACCGTTCAAATTTATTTTACCTTTTAAAGCTTTTAAAGTGCCCAGCTTGCTCAAAAGCATTGCAGGATAACCTCCGGCAATAAATGTTATCATTGTAACTGCCCCTATGAAACTGAATATATTCCAGAAGCTTATAATATTTTCAAAAGAAGCCCGTGTGTTAAAAAGTGTCTGGAAATGATCTATTAGAAGATGCGCTATTATTAATCCCAATAATAGAGCAGCCAGAAAAACAAGGATACTTTCTCCCCAAAACTGAAAAAATAACTGAGTTTTTCTGGCTCCCAAGGTTTTTCGCATTCCAATTTCACGCAAGCGTTTTGAACTTTTAGCAATATTCATATTAATGAAGTTCACACTGGCAATGAATAGAATTAGAAAAGCAATTCCCAGGATCAAATAAGGATAGGTTCTATCAGGAACAGCTCTACCATTTTCGAGCTTCACAAAATTTAAATCTTTAACCGATAGAAGACGCTGCTGGATATATTGACCATCTTCACCGGCTTTTGCTCCATCCCTTCTGGCATTACTAATATCCTGAGCATAGTGCAAATTTGAAAAATCCTTTGTTGACTTTTCAAACTGAGTGGGAGAGATCCCTTCAGCCAATTGCAAATAAACTTCGTGATTGGAATTATCCCACCTGCCTATATTTCTTCCGTAGGCGTGTTCATTCTGACTTGTGAAATTTAAAGCGATTTCGAATTTGATATTGCTTTCCTCCGGAAGATCCTTCATAATAGAAGTTACGGTAAATGGAACTTCCTCTCCATCAATGAAAATATTTACAGATTTTCCCAGCGCTTCTTCATTTCCAAAGAGTATTTTTGAAGCCTTCTCTGTAATAGCAACTTCAGATTTATCGGAAACAGGATTTTTGTCTCCTTCTAAAACAGGAAAAGTGAAAATTGAAAAGAATTCTGGATCTACAAAAGCCGATTGTAAATGGATTTGGTTTTCTCCAATACTAGCCAATACACCACCACCATTGAATCGGGTGATCTTTTCCACACCGGGAACTTCTTGTTTTAACGCAGCTGCAAATGGTATTGGATTAGCAATCCCTGCTTCAGGCCCTTTGGAAGTATATGCTGTATGATAGACCTGGTAGATGTTATCTATGTTCTCATGAAACTTGTTGAAGGACAGCTCAAAAAGTGAATAGATGGAAAGCAGGATCGCTGCTCCAAAGGCTACTGAAAGTCCGAAGACATTCAAGAAAGTAAAGGTTTTCTCTTTCCAAAGACTTCGCCAGGCTATTTTTAGATAATTTTTGATCATAATTATTCGGTTCTAAGACTTTTAATTGGATTAGCCAGTGCTGCTTTAATTGCCTGAGAGCTTACTGTTAGTAGTGTTATTATCAATGCAAAGCTTCCAGCAATGAAAAACACCCACCATTCAATTTTTATTCTATAAGGAAAATCCTGAAGCCAGTTTTGCATAATGAAATAGGCGAGTGGGCTCGCAATTATAAAAGCGAAAAATAGCAGAATGAGAAAATCTCTGGTTAAGAGTTGTACAAGATTTTGGACGTTTGCTCCCAGTACTTTACGAATTCCTATTTCCTTCTTCTTTTGTTCAGCAACAAAAGAAACAAGACCAAATAAGCCTAAGCAACTTATCAAGATTGCCAGCGAAGTAAATACGATGGATATATTGCTAAGCCGCTTTTCCTCAGCGTATAATTTTTCTACTTCTTTGTCTACAAAATTGAAAACAAAAGGAGTGTGGGGGTTAATAGATTTCCATTCATTTTCAAGCTGTTCAAGTAAAGGATCTAAATCTGTGACCTCAGTTCTCAAAATAATCCATCCCGGCTGGCTTTCATTGTATAATAGCATGGGTTTTATCTCTTCTTTTAAGCTGCCAAAATGATAGTTCTGTGTAACTCCTATAATCTCAAAAATATCGGCATCATTCCCCCTGTTATTCATAAGTTTTGATCCCACGGCTTCCTCAAGGGGGATCCCAAATGCATCTATCGTTGCTTTGTTTACTAAAATTTGATTTTCGTCATTTCTAGCTAGGATACGACCTGTTAATAATGAAGTTCCTACAGTTTTTAAATAATTTGGGCTAATCCCATTATAGTGCACTAAGGTTCGATCTGCCAAACTTCCACCAGGAACTATCAATCCCATATCCCCCATAACAAATTCGGTAGGATAAAAATTTGTACCTGCTACATCACGAACACCACTCAAAGCTTCAAATTTTTCTTTTATGGCTTCGAATCTATTTGAAACTGTTTCTGTTCCCAAACGCATGGCCACCAGATTTTCTTTATCAAAACCCATATCCATTTTTTGAGCATATTTCACTTGTTGAGTAATTATAATAACGGTACAAATGAGTCCGATAGATATCACAAATTGAAATACAACCAAAGCTTTTCGAAAATTGACATTGCCTAAACTCAATGAAGATGATGTTTTTAGAACTTTCACAGGCTTTATAGAAGAGAGAATAAAAGCGGGGTATAGACCGGCAATAATTCCGGTAAGGATACCTAATATTAAAAGTGCGATAAATATTTTCCAATCTAATAAGGCAGTATAGCCAATATTTCCCTGAGTCAGGGTGTTTACGAAGGGTAAAGCCAGAGTTGTTAGGGGAATACTAAGTAGGGATGCAAGTAAAGAGAGTAAAAGAGATTCACCTAAAAATTGTTTTACAAGTGACAATTTATCGGCTCCAATTGCCTTCCGTACCCCAATTTCCTTGGCTCGTTTACTAGCACGGGCTGTACTTAAATTTATAAAATTAACACAGGCTACGAGTTGTATAAACAGAGCCAGAAGCAGCAACATATAGAGATGATTAATGTCTGAAACATTACTTATTTGGTTAGTTATATTTTTTGAATACAGATGGATATCGGTGATTTTTTGAAGGGATAGTGATTTATTAAAACCCACTTCTGCAAAATCCTGCGCACCATGCCTCTGTAGAAATGCTGGAAATTTTTCTTGAATATTTTGAGGGTTGCTTCCGGATTTCAGTTTTACATAGCTCATCGCAAAATTCTCGGTTGCGAAATTTCGCATATTTAGTACCTGCTGGCCAAGTCCCCCTGAATTCATTGTGAGGATATAATTTGGGTTGAGATGCGACTTTCCGAAATTATCCTTAAAGACACCTGTTACTGTAAGAGTTTGTTCCTGTTCTCCGTTTCCTAAGATCAATGTTTTATTTATCGCACCCTGGGTACCGAAAAGTCTTTGAGCTAACGTATTTGATAGCACAATAGAATTTGGTCTTTTTAAGGATCCTTCCGCTTTCCCTTCGATAAATGGGAAGTTGAATATTTTAAAGAATGTAGAATCGGCTAAATAACCTCGCGTCTCATAGAAAGATTCTTTTGATTCAGGATTTCGTAAAAGACCTGAGTTTCCATCACCGAAATAGACCACCCTGCAAGCTTCAGTTATTTCTGGAAAATCCCTTTTCATAGCAAAGGCTATAGGCGGAGAAGTTCCCGCAGAAGGTGTGCCGGTGTTATGCTCCTGGATAGTGGTATTTATTCGGTATATAGAAGATGAGTCAATAAACTGATTATCATACCCAAATTGCGCGAAAACATAGACAAGAATACTCAAGCAGCTTACGGTACCAGCCGTCAGCCCTATCAAATTAATAAATGTCTGTAATTTATTTTTCTTAAGACTACGCCACGCTATTTTGAAATAATTTCTAAATATCATTATTCTGTTCTTAAACTTTTAACTGGATTGGCTAGAGCCGCTTTGATACTTTGGTAGCTTACTGTTATTATAGCTACCGTTATAACTAGGAATGCTGAAAGACTTAATATTTCCCACCCTATCTGGATGCGATACGAAAAATCTCGTAACCACATATCCATAAAATACCAGCCAAATGGTAAGGCTATAAGAATAGCAATTGCTACAAGTTTTAGAAAGTCCGTTGTTAAGCCTATGGTGATCTGGCTAACGCTGGCACCTAAAACTTTCCGTACTCCTATTTCTTTAGTTCTATTCTGGGCGTTGAATGCTGCCAGAGCAAAAAGACCAAGACAGGCGATAAATATGGATAAGCCTGTAAACACTATAAAAATACTGCTCAACCGGCGTTCCTCTTTGTAGGATGTTTCAAATGCATCATCCATAAATCGATAATTGAAAGGCTGCCCAGGAGCTCTTTTCGTCCAGAGGTTTTCAATATTGGTAATGACGCTGGCAAAATCATTTGTTTTTAATTTAATGGCCATAGATCCAGTAGATTTGTCGAGGAATAGTCCCAGTGCACCTATATCCTGGCGCAGGGATTCGTAATGAAAATCTTTAATGACGCCTATGATATGGTAAAATTCAGGGTTTTCAAGTTCAACATCTTCGGTAACTCTTACTCCAAGAGCTTCCTCTGCATTTAGACCCAATGTTGCTAGTGTTGATTCATTGATAATAATGGCAGTAGAATCTGCGGCAGATTGAGCATTAAAATCACGACCGGCGATCAACTCAAGATTTAGTGTATTCAAATAATTTTCGTCTACATTCCAGGTTTGCATTTGGATGGCATACTGTTGATCCATGGCATTTTCCTTAAAAAGAGAGCTGTTAGATCGTGCAGATGGAGTTGGCATAAAACTACTTACGGTAGCATTTTTTACAGCGCTAAGGTTTAGTACATCCTGTTTAAAAGCATTTAGGTTTTGTCCGGCAGCGTATGCATCATTGATCACCAAAACCTGTTCTTTCTCAAAACCCAGATCTTTATTTTGTATAAACTCCAATTGCTGAAAAACCACTAGGGTACCAACAATCAAAAAAACAGCAACACCAAACTGGAATACAACGAGCATGCTTCTAATATTCCATTTACTATTGTTCTTAACGCTATTTCCCTTTAGTGTATCCACCGGAATAAACCGGGATATCACAAGGGCTGGATAACTGCCAGAAAATAGTGCGAGGAGAATTGTAATGATTAAAATTGCTACATAGAATAAAGGTTCTGTAAAAGGTATACTAATATTTCTGCCAGCAAGGTCATTGAAAAATGGTAAGGCAATAAGAGCTAGTATAATTGCTAAAATCATTGAGCTAAAAACAACAATTCCAGATTCCGTTAGGAATTGCACAATCAACTGAAACCTGTTGGATCCTAATGTTTTGCGTATTCCTACTTCTTTGGATCTTTTTAGGGAATGCGCGGTGGATAAATTCATAAAATTCACACATGCCAGAAAAATTAGAAAAAATCCAATAAATGATAGAATGTAAATGTTTTGAATGGATCCTCTTTCACCCATCTCAAGTTGGTTTTCAGAATACAAATGAATATCAGTCAGGGCTATGGGATGATACCGAATGTAATTTCCAGATGCAGCAAAAGCTTCTTTAGTCATACCTGGAAAGGTTTTTTGAGCCCAGGGTAGGACGTATTTTTCTAGTAAACCGTCTAGTTGTTGCTGAAACTGATCAAGATGGGTTTCTGGCGATAGTTTAACGAATGTATAATAGTTGTGGCTACCCCAAATATTCTCCCGGGAAGCCACATTTCCAGACATGGCCATAAACATACTGTAATCCTTAAGGAAAGAATTTTCGGGAAGATCTTCCATTACACCAGTTACGATATAGGTTTCTTCATTATTTAATAAAAGCCTCTTTCCTACAACATCGACACTTCCAAAATGATCTTCTGCAGCCGTTCTGGTCATAACCAGCGTATTGGGATCTTTTAAAGCCGTTTCTTTATTTCCGTTTATAAGTTCAAGACCGAACATTTCGAAAAAAGTAGAATCTACATAAGTAGTAGAAAGCTCTTTAAGATTTGTTGTTTTATCAATGCTTCTAAATAGATTACTTCCCAGGGTCCTGAACCGCACGGTATTTTCAACCTCTGGAAAATCTTTTTCCAAGGTTGCAGCCATTGGTGGAGAGGTTTCACCGCTTTTAATTTCTGCACCACCAAATTTGATTTCCATATCAATTCTGTAGATGTGGTCGGCATCTGCGAACATGTCGTTATAATGCAGTTCTTCATATATGTAGAGTGCGATTAACAAACTACCGGCCATTCCTATGGCAAGCCCGAAGGTATTGATCAAGGTGAAAAACGGTTGCTTTTTTAGACTTCTAAAAGCTATTTTAAAATAGTTTTTAAACATATTCCTTATTATTGAGCAATGACGAATTATTCGGTTCTTAAAGAATTAATTGGATTGGCTATTGCCGCTTTAATCGCCTGAAAACTTACGGTTAGCAAAGCAATAAGCATAGTGGTCATTCCGGCAATTATAAAAACCCACCATTTCAAATCAATGCGAAAGGCAAAATTTTCCAGCCACGTGCCCATTGCATACCAGGCAATTGGAATGGCTACCAGGGCTGCAATAAATATCAACTTTACAAAATCATTAATCAGCTTAAAAATAATATCAGTAACTGAAGCTCCCAGTACTTTCCTTACCCCAATTTCCCTGGTTCTTCTTTCTGCCGTATAGGCTACCAAGCCTAATAATCCAATATTTGCAATGATGATGGCTAAGATGGCAAATACCGAGAATAGCTGCCCATTCCTTTCTTCAGCCTTATATAGATTCCCATATTCTTCATCTAAAAATGAATAGGAAAAAGTGCCTTGAGGGTTAAAAGAG
The DNA here is from genome assembly GCA_963825045.1 of uncultured Flavobacteriaceae bacterium. Classification (GTDB taxonomy): domain Bacteria; phylum Bacteroidota; class Bacteroidia; order Flavobacteriales; family Flavobacteriaceae; genus Christiangramia. Next base: position 18,107 of record CAWGSM010000017.1, read on the forward strand.
TTCCAGTCATTTTTGATACTGGCCAGCAAAGCTTTGGTTTCTGCGGTATTAGTTTTAATGATAATCGTCCCATTCTGGTATGGATTTAAACGTAACATGAGGGGGGCAATCTGTTCTTTAGCGGAACTATATTGAAAATCTCCAACCACACCAATCACCTTATAAATGATGCGCCCAGATTGTACTATAGACTTCCCAATAGCATTCCCGGTTTTCCAGCCTAAAGCATTTACAGCGGCTTCATTAATAATTACAGCAGTAGAATCGGCGCCAAAGTCTTGAGAGAAATTCCTTCCCTTTAAAATTTCCATTTCCATAGTGGGGACATAATTGTAATCTATATTATAAATGTTTGTATGGATTTCTGAATTTGCTTCTTCATCCTGGGTGCCTTGCGGATAGATCTGAGAACCACCCCTATTCGATTCTGAAGGGACACCTGAGGAAATACTTACGTTTGAAATCCTGCTGTCCTGAATTAATATCTGTTTAAACGCTTCCTGATTATTTCCTAATAAATAGGAATCCTGGAGAAGTAGGACATGCTCTTTTTCATAACCCAATTTCTTATTCTGCATAAAATTTAGTTGCTGATAAACCACCGCTGTTGCTATAATAAGAATCATGGAAACCGAAAACTGGAAAACAACCAGTCCGTTTCTAAACAGACTTTTTCCTTTAAATTTTTCAGGATCACTTCCTTTTAGGATTTTTATGGTTTTAAAAGAAGACAAGAAGAAAGCAGGATAAACTCCGGCTAAGAATCCAACAAATACTGTAAAAAGTAAGATCGAAAATAGGGATATGGGCTGAAGAAAGAACCAGATTGTTTTGTGCTCTCCCGAAATCTGATTGAACCAGGGCAACACCAGGTAAATTATTCCCAGAGCTACTATCATTGCAAAAAAAGCGATGAGAATGGATTCTGATAAAAATTGGAAAATTAAGGGCTTTCTGCTGGAACCCAGTACCTTTCGAATTCCAACTTCTCTGGAACGCTGGTTTGCGCTTGCAGTGGCAAGATTAGTGAAATTTACACACGCCAGAGCCAGAATAAAGAACACCAGGGCTCCAAAAATATATACATATTGAATGTCACCATTAGCTTCAAGTTCATATTTAGTATGGGAATGTAAATGTATAGTCTCAATTGGGCGCAAAAGGAATTTAAAGTTTTCAAGGGATTTTCGTGCCTGCGCAAGACTTACATTCATATCCTGCTTAATTTCCGGAACAATATGCTCTGCGACCAAATCTGGAAACTTTGATTCCAGCGAGTTCACGTCTACATTTTTATTCAACAGTAAATACGTAAACCAACCTATATTGCTCCAGGTTTGATTTTTGGTGTAGGGAAAAGTTGTGGTACTAATGAATATATCATTGTCAAAATGTGAATTATCTGGCACCTTATCTATAACTCCGGTAACAGTAAGCGGATCCCTACCGGAAAGCTCAATTGTTTTACCGATTGCAGGACTATCTCCAAAGTACTTTTTAGAAATGGACTTAGAAATCACAACAGACCGTGGTTCTACCAGTGCCTTATCTTCATCTCCGGCAATAAGAGGGATGGAAAAAAGTTTTAAAAAATTGGAATCAACTGCTGCAATATTTTTTTCTTTATACTGGTTGTTTTTGTATTTAAAATAAAGACCGGGCATGGGCGCCAGCCTGGTAGATGCAATTACTTCAGGAAACTCTTCCTTGATTCCTTCACCTACGGCAACATCAACATTTGGAAAAACAGTAATAGAACCATTATCTCTTAAATGAAGTTCAACCCGATAAAGCTGTTTTGAATTTGCCGAATACGTATCGTAGTTAAGCTCATTGTATAAATATGTACAGATCAATACACAACACGCGATGCTTAACGCCAGGCCGAAAATGTTAATAAAAGAAAATGTTTTTCTCTTTATAAGATTCCGCCACGCTATTTTGACATAATTCTTAAACATAAATTTCGTTTTTGATTGATGAATGACCCTGATTAACTTTTAAATTCAGCCAGTAGGTTTTCTGTTACCTTCTGTCCATCCAGCATCCTGATGATTCGATGACTGAATTTGGCGTCGTGTTCGCTGTGGGTTACCATGATGATGGTGGTTCCCGCTTCGTTGAGTTCTGTTAAAAGATCCATAACTTCGTTCCCGTTACTGCTGTCCAGATTTCCCGTAGGTTCATCGGCAAGGATAAGTTTGGGATTATTTACTACCGCACGCGCTACTGCCACACGTTGTTGTTGCCCTCCAGATAATTGCTGTGGGAAATGCTTTCTTCGATGCATAATCTGCATTTTTTCCAATACTTCGTGAACTCTTTCTTTGCGTTCAGCAGGTTTTACACCGGTATAGATTAATGGTAGTTCTACATTTTCAAAAACGCTAAGTTCATCGATAAGGTTAAAACTCTGGAATACAAAACCGATATTATGCTTTCTAAGTTGTGCTCTCTTTCGTTCGTTAAAGCCGGCAACTTCAATTCCGTTAAATAGATAACTTCCGCCATCTGGATCGTCCAATAAACCAAGAATGTTTAGTAAGGTAGATTTTCCACAACCTGAAGGACCCATAATGGCGGCAAATTCACCCTCTTTTACTTCAAAGGAAAGCTTGTTAAGCGCGATGGTTTGTACCTCTTCGGTTTTATAATATTTTTCGAGATTGGTTATTTTTATCATCTTTTACTGATATTTTTATTTAATCATTTTTAGGTTTCTTTTCTCAGAGAAAGATGAAAGAAGGGTTAATTCAAAACCAACTCCTCAATATCCCCAAAATTGGAATAGCTTGAAGTAATTACTTTCTCTCCGGGTTCAATTCCCTCTAAGACCTCATAATATTCGGTGTTCTGACTTCCTAAGCGGATAGGTGTTTTATACGCGGTTTCACCATCCTCCGAAATTTTAAAAATCCAGTTCCCGCCAGTTTGCTGAAAGAAACCTCCTTTAGAAACCAGAACAGCTTCTTTTTCCTGACTTAATGCGAGTTTGATTTGAAGGCTTTGTCCACGACGAATATTTTCCGGGACTTCATCTATAAAATGCATATCTACCTGAAAACGTCCTTTAGAAACCTGGGTATATACTTTTTTGATTTCTAGTTCATAGTCTTCACCATTAAAACTAAATGCACCACGTTGGCCGTTAAAGATTCTCGATATATAATGTTCATCAATATCGGCTCTCACTTTATAACCACTTATTACATCAATTTGTCCCAAACGTTCCCCTTTTTGCTTTGATTGCCCAATTTCAGCATCCAATGCGGTAAGTTGTCCATCTACCGGTGCTTTCACCACAAGATCACCTACTTTTCTACGCATTAATTCCAATGCTTTCCTGGTACGCTCATAAGATTCACGAGCTTGTTGGGTTTCCTGCTTACTGGAAAGTGAATCCTGTTCCAACACTTCTCTTGCCAGCTGATACTTTTCCTTTTGATAATTATAAATTATTCTCAGATTCCATATAATCCTGTTTTCCAACGGCGCCTTTCTCATAAAGCTTTTTGTTTAATTCGTATTTCCGTTTGGCTTCAATAAGATTATTTTCAACATCTGTAAAATTGTTCCTTTTATTAATCGTATTCTGTCTGGCAGCATTTTGTGAAATTTGCATTTGAGTTAATAGATTATATACCTGGGTTTCCTGATTAACCAAGCTTAATTCAAGGTCGGTATTGGATAATCTTATAATAGGCTCTCCTTTTTTCATCATGGTACCATCTTCGACAAATTTTTCTTCCACTCTTCCGCCTTCCATGGCATCCAGGTAAATAGTTTTGATGGGCAATACCACCCCATTTACTGGAATATTTTCCTGAAAATTTCCCTGAGACACTTCACTGATGGTGATTCGTTCTTTTTCAACATTCAACTTCGAATTCCCGGTGGAGGAAAGGATCACAAATAGTATAAGTGCTGCAATTAGCACAGAACCGGCAATAATTGCGATTTTCTTTGGAGTGAAGCGTTTCTTTTTAAGAGGTATATCCATAAATAATTTTGTTTCCACTTATAAGGCTATCAATATGGTGCCATAATTTTAAGTAACTATAAATCAGTTTAATAAGGTTATTGTGCGAATAAAAAGTGTTCGTTTTCGGACACTATGTGTTCGCTTGCAATACACTATTATCGTTAGCAATATTTCTGCTTTTGAAATTCCAAAGAGGCACGAATAAATTGTAATATTGTGTCTATGCAGCTCAAAGATGCTAAAATCCTGGTAATAGATGACGATGCCGATGTGCTTACTGCGCTGCGGTTACTGCTGAAACCTTTTGTTGCTGAAATTACCGTCGAGAAAAATCCTGGTAACCTAAGCTCCCTTCTATCTAGAAATAATTTTGATGTTATCATTTTAGATATGAACTTCAACGGGCTGGTTAATACTGGAAATGAAGGGATCTACTGGCTGAATAGGATCAAAGAAATCGCACCCGAAACTGATGTTATTTTAATCACTGCTTATGGCGATATTGATCTGGCCATAAGATCTTTAAAAGAAGGAGCTTCCGATTTTATTGTAAAACCATGGCAGAACCAGAAAGTGATCGAATCCATTAAGGAAATGCTTCAAAATCGTAAAAAGCAGGGTTCAAGATCGATAAAACCAAGCGTTGCAGGAACAAAAATAATAGGAGAGAGTGAGGAACTTCAGCAGGTTTTTTCCAAAGTGAAGAAGGTGGGACCCACCGATGCCAATATCCTTATTCTCGGAGAAAATGGTACAGGGAAAGATCTGATTGCTAAAGCTATTCATGAAAATTCTAACCGAAAAATGAAGGCATTTGTGAAAGTGGATGTTGGGGCATTGACTTCCACTTTATTTGAAAGTGAATTATTCGGGTATAAAAAAGGGGCTTTTACCGATGCCCGGGAAGATCGTAAAGGGAGGTTTGAAGCCGCTCATGGCGGCACTTTATTTCTGGATGAAATTGGGAATATCAGCTTGAGACAACAGGCCAGGTTATTAACAGTGCTTCAGAATAGGCATATTACGCCGCTTGGTTCCAATGAAGTGATCCCAATAGATATTCGACTGATTTGTGCCACTAATCTTGATATTTCAGAACTCTCAGAGGAATCAAAATTCAGAAAAGATCTAATCTACAGGATCAATACCGTAGATCTTTTAATGCCACCATTGCGACAACGTGGAACCGATATCACGCTTTTAGCCAGGCATTTTCTGGATATATATTCAGAAAAATATTCTAAAGGACCATTTAAATTAGATCCGACTTTTCTTAAAAAGCTCAAAAGCCATGCATTTCCTGGAAATGTAAGAGAGTTACAGTTTGTAATTGAAAGAACGGTAATAATGGCTGATACCACATTGCTTAAAGAAACGGACCTTTCTTTTTCAGCAATTGAAAATAACTCGATTTCCTCGGAAATTGATGATATGCGCCTGGAAACAGTAGAGAAAAATACTATTTTAAAGGTAATCGATAAGAATAAGGGGAATATATCCAAATCGGCTAAAGAATTGGGGATTACACGGGCAGCATTATACCGTAGATTGGAGAAATATGATCTTTAAGAGTTATCATAGTGGTATTTTAATCAGGATTTTAATGCTGGTATTGGTGTTAACTGGACTCGTATATAGCATTTTCAGGAGTTATCTAATTGGAGTTAGTATATTCTTAATTTTGGTCATAATTCTAATCTATGAATTCTTCCGATATCTCAGCCGAAGGTTTGAAGTGATGGATGACTTTTTTGAATCGGTTAAATACAGAGATTTTTCACGAAGGTACCTGGAAGAAAACAAATCAATAGACATTAAGCGTCTTTATAGCGGTTTTAATACGGTAAACCGTGTGGTAAGGGAAATGAATTCTGAAAAAGAAACCCAGTACCTTTACCTTCAGAAAATACTGGAGCTGGTAGATATCGGTATTCTAGCCTATGAAATTGAAAGCGGAAAAGTGCTTTGGGCAAACGAATCTTTTCAAGATACACTTGATTTCCCTTCTTTTAAAAATATTAGGTTTGTGGCGAGCCGAAACCCTGAGGTTTATTCCTTGCTTTTTGATACCACCTATTCAAAACCGACTGCTGTAGATATTAAAGTACACAAGGAAAATAGCAAGGTGTTACTTTCCAATAGTGTTTTTCAGATAGAAAATAAAGGCTTTAAACTTATTGTGCTCCATAATATTGAAGATACCCTGAATAAAACTGAAGCTGATGCCTGGAAAAAATTGTTGAGTGTAATGACCCATGAAATAATGAATTCTATTGCACCAATTTCTTCTCTAGCCAATACTTTGAAATTTCAGGTGCAAATACATAAGGAGAATCCTGAAGAAAATCAGTTAGAAATTGAGGATCTTGATGCAGGCCTTTCTAGCATCGAAACAAGAAGTGAAGGCTTATTGAAATTTGCCAAAACTTATCGAAGTTTAAATAAAGTGACCAATCTGAATCTGGAACGGGTATTAGTGAAAGATCTTTTTAGCAGTATAAAAAACCTTATGCAACCACTTCTTAGCGGGAAAAAGGCTGAATTGAGTTTTCAGTTGCAAAAGGAAGATCTGGAAGTTGAAATTGATTCTTACCTAATGGAACAGGTACTTATTAATCTTATTTTAAATGGAGTAGAGGCCTGTGAAAAAGTTAGTCACGCGAAAGTCAGGATTTCAGCGGAACAAAAACTGGATGGGAAAATATTTATAAGAGTTTCAGATAATGGCTCAGGTATTCCAGAGGAAATTATGGAAGATGTTTTTGTGCCATTTTATACTACAAAAAAAGAGGGCAGTGGTGTAGGATTAAGTTTATCTAAACAAATTATGACCCTACATGGAGGTAAAATCCAGATCTCTCAGAATGAAAAAGGAGGAACTACCATTCATCTAATTTTTTAGATTAATATGATAATGGTTCGAAAGCTTACTTTTTTATCGTTAGAGCATGAAAGAAACTACTCGGTACATATATTTGAAAAATGAGTTGATTAGACCCATAATCTTAGACTTAATAAAGTGTATTTTAATTAGAATGAAAATTTCATAATTTTTTTGCACAGAAGAAATAAGAAATTGTATATTTGCCAGCCCTCTTTGAAAACCTAGGTTTACATCGAGTTTGTTCTTAGAAAATAGTATCCGAATTATATCATTTGCATTCAAATAGCACTCATTGAGTATTTACTACTTGAGAGCTTGTTAAAATTTGTTAAAAGGTGACGAATTCGGTGCTCCTAAAATATAGGTCCTTGGAGAGGCCTATAAATAAAGACATTGGGCGATTCG
>CAWGSM010000018.1:0-43533 GCA_963825045.1 uncultured Flavobacteriaceae bacterium
ACCGCTTTTAACAAAGCAAAACAATACTAAAAGCCTCTAAATCAATGATTTAGAGGCTTTTTCTTTTTATTTAATGTCATATAATAGCAAATAAGTATAAGTAATTGGTGCTCAATTCGGTGCGTCTTTTTAAAGAAAAAAAAGACGCACCTCGAAGCTCCTAACATACTGTTAATAAAAGCTTTGCACGTTTTCTTTAACACTTTCACGTCCCTTCATTTTGTACCTTACTGGTGAGTAATTTAAAAGACGCACCTATGGCAACTTTACTAAATATTCTTTTTTACCTTAAACGTGGAAGATCAACACCAGATGACATTTCGGTTATTTATACTCGGATTACTATTAATGGAAAGCGATCTGAATTTAGTACCGGTAGACAAATTGAGGTCCGAAAATGGAATAAGCAAGGAAGTATTGCCAGAGGTAATTCTGATGAATCCAGAGCTATTAATAGGTATCTGGATTCTATACGGTCTAAATTATATGAGATCCATGATAGGTTAATAAGGGATAATCAACCTGTTTCACCTAAGATTATTAAAGATATATATTTCGGCAAAGGTGATGAGCAGGTACGAATGCTACTGGAAATCTTTCAGGAGCATAATGACCAAATGGAAAACCTAATTGGTAAAGGCTACACCAAAGGCACTATGCAACGCTATAACGCCTGTAAAAAACATATTGAGGATTACCTGCAATACGCTTACAAAAAGAAAGATATACCTGTTCAGGATGTCGATCATAAATTTATCACCGGCTTCGACCATTACTTAAAATCACAAAAAGACTGCGCACACAATACAGCATTGAAGTACATCGTGAACTTCAAAAAGATTATTCGTATTGCCTATGCCAATCAATGGATAGACCGGGATCCATTCTTTCATTGGAAAGGAGCCTGGAAATCTGCCGAACGTGAATATTTGACAGATTTGGAACTTCAGAAAATGGTGGAGGCTGAATTTGATATGCCGCGTTTGGATTTAGTACGAGATATCTTTCTATTTTGTTGTTATACCGGTTTAGCCTTTGCTGATGTAAAAAAGCTTTCCGAAGATGATATTGTCTCAGGGATGAATGGTAAGAAATGGATCAAAACCAAACGCCAAAAAACAAAATCATTGAGTAGTATTCCTTTACTGGACGTTCCGGCTTCTATAATTGAAAAGTATAAAGATCATCCCCAAGTGAAAATTAAGAACATAATCCTGCCTGTTCTTACCAACCAAAAGTCCAATGCCTATTTAAAGGAAATAGCTGACGTATGCGGCATCAAAAAGAATTTAACCACCCATTTAGCCCGCCACACCTTTGCGACCACGGTAACCCTTTCTAAAGGTGTTCCAATTGAATCGGTTGGAAAGATGCTTGGTCATAAATCTTTAAAAACCACCCAAATCTATGCAAAGGTGCTCGATGAGAAAGTGGGGAGGGATATGGAGGTTTTAGAAAGGAAATTGTTAATAGAGTAAATCATGTTTAAAAATTTGTCGATCATAATGTGGCGTCGACAAGTTTTGGAACAAAAAGGAAGAACAAAGGGAAGGATTAGTCTTTGTATTTTCTAGGCCATACAGGTCATTCCAAAGGCTTTAAATATTGGTCACAAATTTAATAAAGCAATTATTGACAATACCTTTAATTCTTTCTGGTGAGGAAAGGTTATTAAATTAAATTTGATTGTAAAGGAATGGACTGAATCGAAAATGTAATTTGTTATCTGGCAGCATGTACCGCATAATAAATAACCGTTTGCTAATTTTTTTTATATTATAGTAAATTTGCTCTAAAACAGGCCTGCTATTATTTAACTTGCACTGAAGTTGCTTTTCATCATGAATGTTGCCATTTTGAGGCGAATATTCTGATTCTAAAAAAAATTATTAGTTATCTAGCTAATTAAAAAATTACGAATGAATACAATAGAAAGACATAAAAAGATTATTAATAAAATAAATAAAGATGGGCAGGTTAAAAGTCAGGCGCTTTGTGATGAACTCGATGTTTCTTCCGTAACTATTAGGAAAGATCTAAAATTTCTTGAAGAAAAAGGAATGCTCTACCGTATGCATGGTGGCGCTACCTTAAGTGATCCTTATGCTACCGATCGTCATGTAAATGAAAAAGAGAAATTCAATTTATCTGAAAAAATGGAAATCGGGGCAGCAGCTGCTAAAATGGTGACCGCAAATGACTCTATTCTTATCGCCTCTGGGACGAGCGTTCTTGCTTTGGCGAAGAACATAAAACCTCAGGAAGATCTTACAGTAATTACTTCTGCATTAAATGTAGCCCTGGAATTAAATCAGCATAATCAGATAGAGGTAATACAATTAGGGGGTATTCTGAGAAAAAGGTCGTCATCAGTAACCGGTTTGTTTGCCGAGAATAATTTAAGCGATTTTTCCTGCAGTAAACTTTTTATGGGTGCGGACGGAATCGATCTGGATTTCGGCCTTACCACTGCAAATGTAAGGGAAGCAAGGCTTAACAGGGAAATGATTAAGGTGTCACAAAAAACTATTGTGTTGGCAGATTCCAGCAAATTTGGAAAACGTGGCTTCGGAAGAATCTGCGGGTTTGATCAGATTGACGAAATAATTACCGACAATGGTATCTCAAACTTCACAAAAGAAGGATTGGAAGAATTTGGGATAAAGGTGACTATTGTTTAAGGTAAAAACTCGGTTATAAATGGAAGTATAAGTTATTTATAAATTAATACTCGGAAGCTCTTTTAATTCATTTAAAAAATCTTCATACTCTTCAATCAAATCGGAATTCATTAAAAAGAGAGAAGTCTCATTATTGTTCCATAATGCATTCAAGGTGAAGTTTTGAGTACCCGTCATGACAAACTTTTGTGGTTTTCCTTCGAGAATTCCATCCACAAGTAATATTTTAGTGTGAATATTGATTTTAGAAGGTCCGGAATTAGCCATATTGAAAACTTTTACAAATGCACCATGATCTTCAAGCATTTGTAAGCCCTGCATGACTGCAGGTCCTTTTCCTGATTTTGTTATCACTTCAATAGTTGCTCCAGAGTCTAATAACTGGATAAGCTTATCGATTATATAGCTTCGCGAGTCGGACCAGTCAGACATTGCAACTTTGATAGTTGTACTGGATGGATTGGTTATCTGGTTCAGTATTTCAATTACTGAGTCTTCACCATAAGTTTCGCCGTTCTTTCTCTTAGGGTAAAAACTCACCATTATCTCACCTGAGTTATCCATATATTCGAAGTATTCAAAATTTTCCATTCCTGAAAGAGCGCGCGACTTCATTTTATTATAATATTCAACATACGCATTGAATAGTCCTGTATTTTCTATTATTACCGCATCCTGCAGTTTTTTTTGTCCTTTTGAATGAAAGTTTTGTGAGGTTTGAATTACCACATTCTTTAAAGTTTCTTCTCCTTTAACTTCAACTTCGGAAAACAAAATATATTTATTGTGATTTATTGCGATTGAACTGGCATCATTCGTTATCCCTATTACTTCCACTTGTCCATCCAGGTTTTTGAATTTATTAATCGTACTTAGATTGTCACTTCGATCACTCTTATCTGTTATTATAAAAAGTTGAACATTCCTTCCAGAAGCTTTAATCAAAGCATTTATTATCGGGGTATATTCAAACAGGTAAATGGAGACATATATAGAGGACTCCTCTGGAGTAGCATTTATGTATGAAATTATATTGTCGAAAATTATTGTTGAAGTGGAGCCCTCCTTTATTTTTTGAATATCATTGAACAGGGCCCTAGGTAAGTGTGATTTTTCGGCATCGAGCTCTAATACAGTGTTAACTTCTTTTTCCTGTTCTGTAACTACTGGTTGATCATCTGTTCCCGGCCCGGAAGAACATGAGATGTTGCCGAGGAGAAATAGGAATAAGAAGCCTTTGAAAAATGAAATCATCTTAATTTAATACTAAATATAAACCGGCAGCAATACTTGCCCCTATTAAGGGGCCTATAATAGGAATCCATGCATAGCTCCAGTCACTTTTACATTTATTGTTCATGGGAACAAAAGCATGAATTATTCTCGGGCCGAGATCTCGTGCAGGATTTATTGCATATCCAGTAGTTCCTCCGAGGGAGAGTCCTATAGCCAGGACTAGCAATGTTACAGGGATAGCCCCAAGAGACCCCAATCCTATTGGGGTATTATTTGAATTGTCCATTACTGGTCCCGTGACATAAAATATTGCGAATATCAAGGTGAAAGTACCTAATATTTCGCTTATTATATTTGAAAATTTATTTCTGATAGCGGGTCCTGTACTGAATGCTGCCAGTTGTAGATTAGAATCTTGAGTACAATTAAAATGTTGTCGGTAAATGATCCATACCAGGAAACTTCCAACCATAGCCCCTAACATTTGAGCCGTAATGAATAAAGGCACTTTTGTCCATGGAAATTCTCCTGCTATGGAAAGTCCTAAAGTAACTGCGGGATTGATATGCGCCCCACTATAAGGGCCTGCTATCACTACGCCAGTGAATACGGCCAGAGCCCACCCGGTAGTAATGACCATCCAACCGCCGTTATTCCCTTTAGTATTCTTTAAAACTACATTGGCGACTACGCCATTGCCCATTAGAATAAGGAACATGGTTCCTATAAATTCAGCTGTAAATTCTGACATAATATAGATTTAAGGTTAATTTTCAGACCAGTTATTTGTTGCTTTTAAGGCTCTTTGCCATCCGCTTATCATATCCTTTACCGGAGTTTCATTATTTGGAGAGTAACTTTTGGTTTCCTTCCATAAGGAATTGAGTTCATCGATATCTTTCCAGAATCCTGTTCCTAAACCGGCAAGGTATGCAGCTCCCAGAGCAGTTACTTCTGTATTTTTCGGTTTCAGTATTTCTGTGTTCAACAAATCAGATTGGATCTGCATTAGAAGATCATTATTGGTTGCTCCACCATCCACCCTTAGTTCCTTTACTTTTATACCTGAGTCTGCCTCCATGGCCTTAACCACATCACAGGTCTGGTAGGCAATGCTTTCCAATGCGGCTCTGGCTATATGATTTGAATTACTACCTCTTGTAAGTCCAACAATAGTACCTCTTGCATGTTGATTCCAATGGGGTGCTCCAAGGCCTGCAAAAGCAGGTACTACATATACACCGTTATTATCTGTAACTCTAGCTGCTAGTTCTTCAATCTCGTGGGATGCTGAAATAATACCTAAACCATCTCTCAACCATTGTACAACTGCTCCTGCAATGAAAATACTTCCTTCTAAAGCATATTGGACTTGATCTCCTATTTTCCAAGCTACGGTTGTTACCAATTTGTTTTCAGAAATTATGGGTTTATCACCAATATTCATTAGCATAAAACATCCTGTTCCGTAAGTGTTTTTCACCATGCCCTTTTGCGTACACATTTGCCCAAAAAGTGCTGCGTGCTGGTCACCTGCAATCCCCGTGATCGGAATTTTTTTGGAAAAAATGTTTCCTGAAGTTATCGCCAGATCACCGCTTGAATCACATACTTCCGGCAGCATTCCTTTAGGGATTTCAAACAAATCTAAAAGCTCTTCATCCCAGGAAAGGTTATTTATATTATAAAGCAGCGTCCTGGAGGCATTCGTAACGTCGGTAATATGACTCACACCATCAGTAAGATTCCATACTAACCAGGAGTCTACAGTACCCAAAGCAAGCTCACCTGCTTCAGCTTTTTCTCTGGCTCCTTCTACATTGTCCAATATCCATTTAACCTTGGTTGCCACGAAATATGAATCTATAACAAGCCCCGTTTTCTCCCGGATCATTTTTTCGAGTCCCTGAGCTTTTAACTCATCGCAATAATCAGAAGTCCTTCGATCTTGCCAGACGATTGCATTATAAATTGGTTCCCCGGTTTTGCGATCCCATACTATAGTGGTTTCTCTCTGATTCGTTATGCCAATAGCCTCAATATCATTAGAATTCAATTTATATTTTGAAATAGCTTCGGCCGCCACACTCACCTGAGAAGACCAGATCTCTGATGGATCGTGTTCTACCCAGCCAGGTTGAGGAAATATCTGTTTAAATTCCTTTTGTGCAACTGAAACGGGATTACCCTCTGAATTGAAAACTATTGCGCGGGAGCTCGTTGTTCCCTGATCTAATGATAAGATATATTTGGGCATGATTAAATATTTGTTTTGATTTTAGCTTGGTTATTAATCGGTTCCTTTAAATGGTAAGGAGAGGGTAAGTACCTCTGGGCCAGCTGAACAAAGTTATTAACCTGTTCATCAATCCATTTTTGATCTTTGTTCATTTCCTTTGCCATTAAATTTCCTATCTCCGGAGCTAACTCTATGGCAATTTTAACATTTAAAAATAAGATTCTTAATCTTCGGGCGAGAATATCTGAAATATTTATTGCCATTTCATTTTTTACTGCCCAAATTACTTCTGCCTTAATCTGAGGAAAATCAGGATGTAATCTTTCACCCAATTCCGGATTAATCCGTGCGATCTCCATAATATGCTTTTTATCGCTCCCATAAATGTCAAGGTACGTGTGGGCATTGGATTTTGTATAGCCGTGGAGCTTTAGGTTAGATGTTTTACAAGTTTCTGGAGTGAGTTTCCCGGTTTGGATGGCAGCATCTATAGTATCTTCGGCCATCTTGCGATAGGTAGTCCACTTACCACCTGTAATGGTAATCAGGCCGGAATCTGAGATGTCTAACTTATGATCCCTTGATATCTCTTTGGTTCCTTTTGCCGAACTAGGCTGAACCAGTGGGCGCAATCCCGCGAAAACACTTAAAATGTCTTTATGTTCTGGTTTCGACGCCAGATAATCCTGAAGAGTTCCTAATATAAAATCAATTTCACTCTTAAGAGCTTTTGGTTCCAGTTCGGCTATCTCTACAGGAGTGTCTGTAGTACCTACCAATAAATGGTTATGCCATGGAACCGCAAATAGAACCCTGCCATCTGTTGTTGCAGGTATCATTAATGCGTAATTCCCAGGGAGGAACTTTTTATCTAATACTAGATGAACCCCCTGACTTAATTTTATCAATGGGGCTTTATTTCTGGCGTCTAATTTAAGAATATCATCTACAAAAACTCCGGTGGCATTTACTACTACTTTCGCTTTAATTTCATATTCCTTCTTATTTTCGATATCCCTGGCTTTGACACCACAAACTTTTTCCTGCCTGTCCTTTAGTAAGTCAGTGACCTGCATGTAATTGAGAAGGCTGCCGCCTTTATCACTACAGGTTTGGGCGATACTAAGAGCTAACCTGGTGTCGTCAAATTGCCCATCATAATATACCACTCCTCCATTTAGTTTTTCCGGTTTTAGATTAGGTAAGAGCTTTAAAACCGTTTTTTTGGCTATTAAAGTAGTTTTATTTAGTCTTAATCTTCGGGCCATCCAGTCATAAATTTTCAGGCCTACTCCATAATAATATTTTTCCCACCATTTATAACTTGGAATTAGAAATGGAAGCATGCTTACCAAGATGAGGTGCATTTTGCAGCATTAATCCTCTTTCATATAATGCCTCATTTACCAGGCTCAGATTTCCCTGGGCAAGATATCTTACCCCTCCATGAGCAAGTTTTGTACTTCTGCTGGAAGTTCCATTGGCAAAATCACCTTTTTCTAAGAAGCAAGCGTTTTATAGCCTCTGGTTGCAGCATCCAAAGCGGCTCCAAGACCAGTGGCTCCTCCTCCAATAATTACAATATCCCAAAGCTGGTGCGGTCTTTGATCTTATTTAAAGCTTTATTCCTATCCAAAATTTGTTTTGGTTTTATTTAACGTGCTAATTCGATTTTTATCAAAAGTACAATTAAGAACAACAAAACAAAACAAAAACAAACTTTTTTTAGTTTTATTTGTTTCTTTATATTTTTATTGGTTACATTTGACTGTTAAGATATTCTAAACTATTAGTAAATGCGAAGTTTTACGATATCGTTATAGTGTAATAAGTTGGAGCATTTATTAGTTTTTATTAACCATTTATTAAACAAACCCAACCTTAAAAGGTTTTTTGAAATGAAATAAAATAAAATAAAATATTTGCTCCTTTAATTGAAAAATCAATTTAATTCTAACAAACCAATTATTATGAAACAAAATTTAGGGAAGACTCTCTTGTTTTTATTCTGTATTGTTACGATGAATTCCTGGGCTCAGGAACGAACTCATAACGGGTACGGTATCTGATGAAGATGGTATGCCTCTGCCAGGAGTTACTGTTCAGGTAAAAAATACTTCGATAGGTACAGCAACAAATTTTGATGGTGAATTTTGCATTATCAGTACCAGAAAACCAGAATGTTCTGATTTTTTCATTTTTAGGCTATGAGAAACAAGAAATAATATTAGGTGCAGGATACAATCTGGAGGTCACCATGCAGGAAGACCTGGAAAGTCTTGATGAAGTAGTGGTTGTAGGATATGGTACTACAAAAGCAGAGAACCTTGTTGGGGCAGTTGGTACAGCAGATCTCGAAAACATTGAATCTCGTCCTTCGGCAGATATAGCTAGTTCCTTACAGGGAGCTGTCCCTGGCTTAAATATAAGATCAGCATCTGGTGGTGATCCGTCATCAACACCTCAGATTAATATTCGTGGTTTTAATTCGATAAATGGTGGTTCTCCTCTTGTATTAATTGATGGGATTGAGGGAGATATTGCCAATGTAAATCCAAATGATATTGAAAGTGTTAGCGTTTTAAAAGATGCTGGTGCTGCAGCTATTTACGGTGCCCGGGGTTCTTTTGGGGTTGTTTTAATAACTACCAAATCTGGAAAAGAAGGAGCAGTTCAATGTTGAAGTATCATAATAATATTGGATTTACGACCAATACCTGCTCGTACAGATTTTGTGACAAATCCCTATACTTATGCGAAATGGGTGGATGAAGCAATTGGTTCATATCATAGCGGTTGTTATATTTGTTATGATGAAGAGGACTATGAGATTGCCCAGCAAGTGGGTAATGGTGAAAGAGAACCATTTTATGAACTTCAACCCGATGGTACTTATAAGTTCTATGGGAATACTGATTTCTATGATATCCTTTTTAAGGATAGACGATCACATCAGATCAATAATATATCTGTTTCCGGAGGTTCTGAAAAATTAACCGGCTTTATTTCAGGAAGGATATATGAAAGGGAAAAAATTCAGAATATTCAGGATGCAGAGATGAAGCGATATAATCTTCAGCTTAAAGCTAACAGCCACTCCGTACGATTGGCTTGAAACTAACTGCCGTAAGTAGATTCAGTAGTAGGTTTGATGAACAATATGCGGGAACCAAGAACGGCTGGGGAGATGAATTTGGGGTTAGTAAATGGCGAGATCTTTTTCCTAACCACCCGGCTTTTGTAGATGGTTATGGTGTAAGTGTAGGAAGAACCAGAAATGGTTATGTTGGTCGTTTAGGAGCTTTAAAAGAAGGTGCGGCCCATCGGTCAGTGGACAGTATGAAAACCAAGTCTACACTTTAGGTGCTGAATTGAAGCCAATCGATGGATTGGTACTTAATATGAACTATAACTATAACATTGACAGAACAGATCGTACTTTTAATTATAAGCCATTTAGTTATCTGTCAGGTGATGAACTTGAACTGGTAGAAGATGCAGGTCTTAATCGTCATAATGAGTATCGCTGGAAAGATTATTATACAGCGATGAATCATCTATGGAACGTATTCAAAAAGGGTAGCAAATAAGCATAATTTCAAATTGATGCTTGGTTTTAACCAGGAAGAATTTGATCGGGACAGAGTAGGAATGAGCATTGAAAACTTGCTTACAAGAGAAAAGGGAAATATTGCTTTTGGAACCGAAATGTTAGATATGGAAGGCTCTACTTTGGAATGGGCTATTACAGGGCTATTTTGGACGATTTAATTATGATTATGAGGGTAAATATTTACTGGAAGTTAATGCACGATATGATGCTCTTCTCGTTTTCCGGAGGGTAATCGATGGGGATTCTTTCCTTCTGTAGGAGCGGGATGGAGAGTGGATAGAGAAAACTTTTGGACACCTTCTATAGAAGATGTGATGTCTTCTTTGAAATTCAGGGTTTCTTACGGAAAGTTAGGAAATCAAAGTGTAGGAGTGAATACATTTAGAGAATTAATAGGTATGGGAAGAACCTCATGGCTTATAAATGGAGAACAGAACATTTATGCCAGGGTGCCTGCACCACTTCCAGCAAATATTGGATGGGAAAAAATTACTTCCAGGAATTTAGGTGCTGGATATGGGCTTTCTCGATGATAAATTGACTGCATCCCTGGACGTTTATGAACGTCATACCCGTGATATGTATCTGCCAGGGCAACCCCTTCCTGCAGTATTCGGGGCCTCTGAGCCTCGCAGAAATTATGCGGCTATGAGAAACAGAGGTTTTGAAGTAACAGCGGGATATAAGGATCAGTTCAAAGTTCTGGGCTCTGAGCTAGCTTTAAGTTTCCAGGCTAATGTTTCTAATAATACAGGAGTGATCACAAAATTTGATAACCCAAATGGTTTATTGAGTACTTTTTGGGAAGGCCAGGAGATTGGTGAAATCTGGGGTTACCATATAGATGGTCAGTTTCAGTCAGACGGGGAAGCGGCCAGCATTTCAAAATGAATTTGGAACTGAAAATTTAGTGAGAGTTTATAGAGGGATTCTTCAGTATGGATCCAATTCAGACTGGAACTATCTGAAAGCAGGTGACCTTAGATATGTAGATGTGGACGGAGATGGTGAGATTAATGATGGAAATAATACTCTGGAAGACCATGGAGATTTGGTACCTATAGGAAATGCCATGCCTCAATTTCCTTTCGGTTTTAATTTTAATGTGACCTGGAAAAATTTCGATCTTGCTGTACTTGGTCAGGGAGTCGCAAAACAGGACTGGTATCCGCAAGGTCCATTGTACTGGGGTACTTTCCACAGACCGTATGTATCTTTCCTGAGAAAGGATCTTATTGACCAGGTATGGGATCCGGCATTTCCGAATGACCCGAACAGAATTTTTCCGCAAAGGCAAAGAGCCTATAATGCTTTGAGCAATGGCCGTATGTCTTATAATTTAAATGATCACTTTTTGGAAAATATAGGATATCTAAGGATAAAGAATTTAACATTTGGTTATACTCTGCCAACGGCTCTTACTCAAAAAGTAAATATTAAAAGACTGAGAGTCTTCCTTAGTGGTGAAAATATCTTCACCTGGTCGTTTGGTGGTTTGACGAAATATCTGGATCCTGAAGAGGTAGGGGCCCACGTTAGTTATTCAAATCCTAATGGAGTTAGCGCCAGACCAGACGTGAATACACAACTTTACCCAATGGGTAAGACCTTTTCAGCAGGTTTGGAGATTAACCTGTAATTTCCACTTTTTTAAAGGTAGATCCATTAATATGAAAAAAATGAAAAAAACAAGTATAAAAATGAGTAGGATAATACATATATCGATCATCGCAATATTGTCTATAACAATTGCGAGTTGCGATGCTGATGTGCTTGATCAGGAACCCGGTGATGCTATTACAGCAAATGAGTTTTTTAACACCGCCGATGATTTAGAAGCATATACAAATGATCTGTATTCTGTTTTACCAACTGAATCGGTTTATGAAGATGATGCGGCTTCAGATAATATTTTGGGAGTAAGTGCTGCCGAAAGGCTTAGAGGAGCCCGAATTGTACCTACTGAGAGGGGGAGCGGAGGCTGGTCCTGGGGGGATTTGAGAAAAATCAACTATCTCCTGGAAAATTATAATAGGGTAGATGATGCTGAGGCTAGAGCAAAATACTCTGGGATAGCTAAATTTTTCCGCGCATATTTTTATTACGAAAAAGTGCAAAGATTTGGGGATGTGCCCTGGTATGGCGAAGTTCTTCAGCAGGACGATGAGGATTTATTATTTAAAGCACGTGATTCAAGGGAATTAGTGATGGATTCTGTTCTAGCAGATATAGATTATGCTATTGCAAATATACCTGCCGAAAAACAGTTAAATAGAATTACGAAATACACTGCACTTCTTTTAAAAGCCCGTATTTCTTTATTCGAAGGGACTTTCAGGAAATATCATGGCATAGATAATCACGAGAAATTCCTGGAAGAGGCCGTTTCCGCTTCTAAGGAACTTATAGAGTCTGGAGCTTATAGCCTATATACTGCTGGAGGGGAAGATCAGGCTTACCTGGATCTTTTTTCAAGGGAAGATCAGGATATGACGGAGACTATTTTAGCAGTTGATTATGAATTCGGCTTAAGGACACATAATTTAGGATATTTGATGACTGCGCCAACCCTTGGTAAATGGGGGCTTACGAAGGAAGTCGTTAATAGTTATTTAATGGCCGATGGAACACCCTTTACTGGTCAGCCTGATTATGGCACCAAAGAGTTCTATGAGGAGATGCAGAATCGGGATCCCCGCTTGACGCAAACCACTGCAGGACCCGATTACAAAACCTATGGTTCAGATCAACGGGAACCGGTAGACCTGGATATAACAAGAACAGGTTACAGGGTGATAAAAGCATTACCTCCTAAAGGGCCGCAATGGGGTGCAGGTGGATCTTACAATGATATTATCCTTTTCCGTTATGCGGAGGCATTGCTTGTTTATGCTGAAGCAAAAGCGGAGTTAGGAACACTTACCCAGGCAGATCTGGATATATCAATAAACAAGTTGAGAGATCGGGTAGGAATGCCTCATTTAGACATGGTAGAGGCCAATGCAAATCCCGATCCCTATCAGGAAGCATTGTATGACAATGTAGACCAGGGAGCTAACAAGGGAGTTATTCTGGAAATTCGTCGCGAACGAAGGATCGAGCTTTTGAATGAAGGTTTTAGATGGGCTGATTTAATGAGGTGGAAAGAAGGTAAAAAAGTCGAAGACGAAATACTTGGTTTATACTTCTCGGAACTGGGAGCTCATGATTTTAATAATGATGGTGTTTATGACGTATATGTACATGATGGAGATACCAGTGGGGCACCAGATGAAGTGACCACTTTTTTAAATATTAATGAAACGCCACTTACAGAAGGTACATCCGGGAACATGCTTCTATTTACCGATGGTTTGTTTGAAGAGCCAAGAGATTATTATTATCCAATTCCTATTGAGGATTTAGGGCTTAATGATAACCTGGAACAAAATCCCGGTTGGTAGTAAAAATGTAATATCATTTAAAAAGGTTAGGTTTTATAAAAAGTTAATCGACACTTTAGTTATAGTTCGGTTCTAAATAAAACCTAACCTTCGATAATGTTTTTTAATCGAATAGTAGAAGCAGTCGAAGTTAAAAATATCACCCTACACTCATAGTGTTTATTTGGTAACGGCCTATTTGAGTTTCCCTATTACTTACTCTTTGTGAGAGATAGTGCTTAAAATATAAGAAAATGAAAAAATTATTGATTTTATGATTCAGCCAAAAAAGAAACATTTTATCTTTTTTATATCAATTTTTTTGACTGGTATGGCTATGAGTGGCCAAAAGGAGCAAACCAAAACCAGGCAACCAAATGTGATAATCATATTTGTAGATGACCTGGGATATGGTGATCTCAGTTCCTTTGGGCACCCTACCATTAAAACACCAAATATTGACCGAATAGCTGATGAAGGAGTGAAGCTAACTCAGTTTTATGTAGGGGCAAGTATATGTACTCCAAGTCGGGCTGCTTTACTCACAGGAAGACTACCCATTAGAAGCGGAATGTCGGGATCTGAGAATAGCGGGAATGTGCTTTATCCTCGCTCCACAGGTGGTTTGCCTCAATCAGAAATTACTATTGCAGAAGCGGTGAAAGAACAGGGTTATACTACAGGAATTATCGGGAAATGGCATTTGGGACATTTACCTGAATTCTTGCCGTTAAATCACGGCTTTGATTACTATTTTGGAATTCCATACTCCAACGATATGCTTCCTCCCAGATACAAAAAGGCCCCCGAATTACCGCTTTATGAGAATCAAAAGATAATTGAAAGCGATCCTGACCAAAATTTATTAACGAAAAGGTATACAGAAAAGGCTATTAGTTTTATAAAAGAAAATAAAGATGGTCCCTTTTTTCTATACTATCCAAATAATTTTCCACACACCCCATTGCACGCCTCAGGGAATTTTAAAGATTCCAGTAAAAGAGGTTTATACGGTGATGTAGTTCATGAAATTGACTGGAGCGTGGGAGAAATACAGAAGACTCTTAAGGTTTTAAATATTGACGAAAATACGTTGGTTTTTTTCACTAGTGATAATGGACCATGGCTTAAAAGGGGTAAAAATGGAGGTTCGGCCGGGACTGCTGTATGAAGGCAAAGCTTCTACTTATGAAGGGGGATTTCGGGTTCCTGCAATTGTGAGATGGCCGGGTGAAATTCCAGCCTCTCAAACATCAGATGCAATAACGACTTCCATGGATCTTTTTCCCACGATATTAAACCTTGCTGGTACACCCTTACCGGTGGACCGGAAACTTGATGGTGTGGATATTATGCCATTACTAAGAAGGGAAAAGAAGCAGGTTAATGATGTGGTTTATTATTACATGAGGAATGAAATTTATGCCATAAGAAAGGGAAGCTGGAAAGCTCATTTTATTACTAAGCCTTCCTATTCAAAAGAAAAACCTAAAGAACATAAGCCTCCTTTACTATTTAATATTAATGAAGATCCCTCAGAAAAGTATGAAGTAGGAGCAAAGCATCCAGAGAAAATTGAGGAAATAAAAAGAATATATAAGGAGCATCAGGAAACCATACAACCGGTTAAATCTCAATTGGATTTAGGTTACTGAAAATTTATTTCGGAGTATCTACTTTCATTATTAAGGGGTTCAATACTTCAATTGCATTAAACCAGCTCTTTAAAAATTTATAAAGATGATAAGAACACGAATTAGCCTATTCTCCAATTTTTTTTTAGTTTTAGTTTTAGTCTTTATTCTGGGAGTTTCCTTTACGGGAAATTCCCAGACTTTTATCAGAGGTAACATTTTTCTGGATAAAAACGAGAATGGGAAAAAAGATGATATAGAAAAAGGAATATCCAATGTGGCGATTTCGAACGGAGAAAAAGTTGTAGCAAGCGATGACCTTGGAAATTACAAATTACCCGTTTCCGGAGAGACAGTTATCTTTGTGATCAAACCTTCCGGTTACCGTATTTCAGGAGGTAAAGACAGGAATGCAGAATTTTATTATCTTCATAAACCTGAGGGCTCCCCTGAAGCTAAGTATCCCGGGGTTGATCCTACAGGAAATCTTCCGAAAGAAATAAATTTTGGCCTGGTTCCTCAGGAGGAAAAAGAGAATTATACTGCACTTATTTTTGGAGATCCACAACCCAGAAACCTGGAGGAAATCGGGTATTTCGAAGAAAGTGTTATAAAGGATATTGATAAAAATAAGGATATCGCTTTCGGAATAAGTCTGGGCGATCTGGTATGGAACAATTTGGATTTATTCGAACCTTATAAAAAAGCGATTTCTGAATTGAATATACCATGGTATAATGTGATGGGAAATCATGATATGAATCTGGATGCAGAAAGGGAGGAAGATTCCGATGAAACTTTTGAAGCGTATTTTGGTCCGGCTACCTATTCTTATAATTATGCAAAAACACATATATTAATTCTGGACGATATTTTATTTCCCGATCCTCGGGATGGGGAAGGTTATTGGGGAGGATTTACAGATAAACAACTGAGATTTATTGAAAATGACTTAAAACTAGTACCACAAGATTATTTGGTAATACTCAATTTTCATATCCCAATCAGCGAACCTGATGGTGATTCTTTCCGGGACGAAGACCGGCAAAAATTATTTGAACTATTAATGGATTTTGAAAACACTCTTTCTATTTCGGCACACACTCATATACAGCGGCAGAACTTTTTTGGTTCGGAAAATGGCTGGAAAGGCAAAGAGCTTCATCATCATTTTAATGCCGGAACTACCTGTGGAGACTGGAATTCGGGAAAATTAATAAGATGGGGTGCCACAAGCGGATATGCGAGATGGAACTCCACGAGGCTATGCTTATTTAAAGGTTAAAGGCAATGAGTATTCCATCGATTATAAGGTGGCAGGTGAATCAGAAGACTACCAGATCAGTCTTTTTGTTCCTAAAGTAATGAAGCAAGGATTGTATTCAAAAGCAGGAGTCTATGCAAACTTTTTTATGGGATCCAAAAGTGACGAGGTGCTATGCCGCATTGATGACGGAGACTGGAAACCTATGCACTATGTAGAAGACTATGATCCAAATTATGCCAATATGGTCTACGATTGGGATCTTTCAGATACTTTAATCGAAGGAAGAAGACCTTCCAATCCTATTGATAGTAAACATTTATGGTATGGAAGGCTACCAACAGAAGCTGGATGTGGGACTTCATAAAGTGGAAGTTAAGGCCACCGATATGTTTGGCCAGGTTCATAGTGCAAAAGCAAATTACAATCTCGAATAATTCCGATAAAAATAGATGTATGAAAAAAGTATGTTACTTGTTTTTTCTAATTTCCCTAATATCATTTGGCCAGAAAAAAGTCAGTTTAAAGTCACCAGATGGTAAAATTGAATTTGAGATACATCTGAAAAAGGATGCTCCATATTATCAGGTAAAATATGGTAATCAGGTGCTAATTGACCAGTCGCCTCTCGGGCTGATCTTTAAGGATTATGAACTTCAGAAAAACTTAAAACCTGGTAAACCGGAATTTCAGGAGGTCGATACAACCTATCCACTGGTGGTTGGAAAAACCAGTAAGGCGCGGGATTATCATAAAGAATTACTAATTCCTTATACTGCAAAAGATGGTAAGAAATTCAATTTGCAGGTTCGAGCTTTTAATGATGGGATAGCATTTCGTTACGTATTTCCAGATCAAGAATGGAAATCGTATGAACTAACCGATGAAAAAACCTCTTTTAAAATAGCGGGTAATCCCAAAGTGTATTCACTATTCTGGGGATCTTACGACAATTCGCACGAGGAACTTTATCACATTACGCCCTTCAAAGAGATCCCGAAGGATACCTTACTAGATATGCCCGGAATGTTCAATTTTTCAGATAAAGTATATTTGAGTATTACCGAGGCGAATCTTCGAGATTACGCCGGGATGTATTTAAGAAAAAAGGACGGGTACCTGGAAGCGCAATTATCGCCATTACCTGGACAAAATGAAGTAAAAGTAATAGCACAACTTCCGCATCAATCGCCGTGGAGAGTAATCATGATCGCTGATAATCCCGGAACGCTGATAGAAAGCAATATTTTAACCAGCTTGAATGAACCTTCAAAAATTGAGGATCCTTCCTGGATTAAACCTGGGAAGACCTCTTTTCACTGGTGGAATGGAGATATTGTTCCCGATACTACTTTCGCCCCGGGAATCAATTTCAAAACCAATAAATACTATATAGATTTTTGTGCAAAACATAACATCCCTTATCATGCGGTTATAGGTTACGGAGGTATGGCCTGGTACAAAAGCGATGCGTCAGGTTATAGTTCTGTTGGGCCTCATACCGATCTTACCCAGCCTGTGGCGAGCCTGGAAATGCAAAAGATATGTGACTACGCCAAGAAAAATGGGGTGTCTATAAATGTGTGGCTTCACTGGAAAGCGCTTTATCCACACGTAGAAGAAGTCTTCACCCAGTTTGAAAAATGGGGAGTTAAAGGCATGATGGTAGATTTTATCAACCGGGACGATCAGGAAATGGTGAATATCATGGAAGAGATTCTGGAAAGTGCGGCAAGGCATAAACTTTATATTCAGTTTCACGGATCTTTTAAACCTACAGGCCTGCATAGAACCTATCCAAATGAATTAACCCGTGAAGGCACATATAATTATGAACAGAATAAATGGAGAAAAACTCCTATTACTCCGGAGCATGATTTAAATATTGTTTTTACCAGAATGCTTGCCGGGGCTAGTGATTATCACCTTGGAGGATTTCGTGCTGTTTTGCCTGAAAATTTTAAAACTCAATATACCCGACCACAAATGATTGGTACACGCAGCCATATGATGGCAATGTATGTGGTTCTTGAAAGCTATTTGAGCATGGTTGCAGATTATCCCGAAGCCTATGAGGGAGAAGCCGGTTTTGATTTTGTAAGCGAAGTTCCAACTATTTGGGATGAGACGGTAGTGCCTGAAGCCAAGCTCGAAAGTCATGTGGTAATAGCACGAAGAAGCAGTAAGGCCTGGTATGTTGGAGCTATTAATAATTCTCATAAAAAGGAAGTGTCCTTTAGTTTCGATTTTCTGGAAGACGGGAAAGCCTACAAAGCAACGGTTTACGGAGATGATCAGGAAACGGATTCCAATCCCAACCATATTATCATAGAACAAAAAACCTTTCAGAAGGGCGATAATTTTAAGTTTACGATGGCTTCTGGTGGCGGCCTGGTCATTAAATTAGAACCATCAAATTAGATAATAGTAAATCTTAATAAAAAATGAAAAAACTGGTACTCTTAATTCTCGTTTCATTGATTGTTTCCTGTGGGAGCGGTCCAAAACCTAAATTTAATGATAACATTGTTATTGCGCATCGAGGTGCATGGAAAGCAAATGACGTTCCGCAAAATTCGATAGCATCTCTGAACCAAGCGGTAGCAATAGGAGCTCATGGATCCGAATTTGATGTGCATATTACTGCAGACGATAGTATAGTGGTGAATCACGATGATGACTATAATGAGATGGTCATTGGGGAAACTTCCTTTATTGAACTCATTAAGATTAAATTGCCTAATGGTGAGAAGTTGCCGACCTTAAGGGAGTATCTTCAGCAGGGTATGAAGCAAAAAACGACAAAGTTGATCCTAGAAATTAAGAAAGCCGGGACTCAGGAGCGTACATTGGAATTAACAAGGAGGGCTGTAGCTCTGGTCAAAGAAATGAATGCGGAAAACTGGATCGATTATATCACTTTCGATTATGAAGCAGGCAAACTGGTGCATGAGCTGGCTCCAAATGCTGAAATTGCCTATCTCACTGGTGACGTCGCTCCAACCAAGGCCAAGCAAGACGGGTATACTGGCCTGGATTATCATTTTAGTAAGTACAAAGAATATCCAGAATGGATTCCAGAAGCACATAAAATAGGAATGTCTATTAATGCCTGGACCGTAAATTCAGAAGAAGACATGAAATATATGATCGATCAAAATGCAGAATTTATAACGACTAATGAACCTGAATTATTACTTGAAATAATTAGTCATGAAAACTAAATTATATTTATTTCTATCGATTTGGGTAATTTCTGTTTCACTTTCCGCTCAGGAATTTCATGAAATTTCTGGCTGGACTGACGAGGTAAACGACGAGATTGAAACCTTTCTGAAAGGGACTAGAATTATTAAAGAACGAAAAGTTGCAGTTTTTGACTGCGATGGGACGTTATTAGGACAATCTCCATTTTATTTAGCTGACGAGGCTTTGTATACTTATGCTGATAAAGAATTTTCAAACAAGAAAGACAGCCTGTCCAAAGCAAAAATGGTTATAGTTGATTCTTTGCTTCATGGAAACAATGTGGGCTTGGATTATGTTCAAAGAAGGATTAGTTTTTTATCTGGAATGTCCACAGAGGATGTGGAGGAAATAGGGAAAAATATGTTCTATGAAAAATATGAAGGAAAATTTTATCCGGAAATGAAACAATTATTAGCTAATTTGGAAGATTATGGATTTGAGATCTGGGTGGTTACCGCTTCTCCGGAAATTTT
Source organism: uncultured Flavobacteriaceae bacterium (assembly GCA_963825045.1). GTDB lineage: Bacteria > Bacteroidota > Bacteroidia > Flavobacteriales > Flavobacteriaceae > Christiangramia. The sequence goes on from CAWGSM010000018.1 coordinate 19,812, forward strand.
ATACCAAGAATTTGTTAGTGAAAATACCGGTATTCCATTAAATAGAATCCTTGGAGTTAAGTCAGTTATCCATGATGGGAAAGTAACTCAAACACTGGTTCAGCCAGTTCCTCAGGACGAAGGTAAAGCGAAAGCTATTCAGACCTTTATAAAAGCTAAGCCACTTTTTGTGGCAGGAAATAGCAGAGGAGATCTGGAAATGATGAATGAATCAATCGGTTTGAAAATGATTGTAAATCCGGATGATTCGAAGAAAATGAAAAATGAAAAGGAGCCAGGATTAAATGGTCATACTCTTAAACAATATTGGCAAAATGAAAAGGCATTGATTGTAAGTTGTAATGATGTAGCTCAGGGCCATTTTGAATATGTTTCAGAAGATTTTGGTGTTAGAAGAAACACAGAAAATAAAAAGCACGAATAAGTGTATTTATTTAATATACGGTTTCAAAATTTTCGACCATTTTAAATACCCCTTTTCATTCAGGTGTAATCCCTCATCGGTATATTCAGCATCGAGTCTATCCTGTTTATCCAGAAATTCTGGATAAATGTCTATTAAAGTAACGTTCATTTCATCAGCCATTTTTTTTAGCTGGTCATTTATATAAAGGATATGTTCATCTTTATTGTAATGTCTTTTATATTCATCGAATGACTTATTTACGGGAAGAATAGTTTGTATAAATATACTCGTTTCTGGAGATTCCTCCTGAATTCTTGAGACGATCTGTTTGTAATTCCTAAGAATCATATTATCTGGAAAACTTCTTGAGATGTCATTTATTCCTATTAGGAGGAAGATTTTGGCTGGCTTACCTTCCGTTACTTCATCCAGTCTTTCCAAGATGCCAAAAGTGGTGTCGCCAGAAATCCCTCTGTTTCGCGCAGTGGGAAGTTGTAATAGTTCATTCCAATGTGCTCTGGCAGTGATACTATTCCCCAGAAAAATAATATCATCATTGCTGTTTGGATAAATTTCAAATTGTCTTACCTGAACCGGGTACGTTTTAGGTCGGTAAGAGGTGTCTATTGTTGTCTGGGCGGTAGAAATTACATAGGTAATTAATAAGGTAAATGTTAGGAAATATTTCATTAAATATGTTTTTAAGCTAAATATATGGTTTCGAAATGTTTCTAAAGGTTATTTATTGTATTTTTTTCGTAGATTTAATATTAGAATTGAAGAACAAAGTGAAATTAATTATGAGACTACGAATATTCCTCCTAATATCTTTAATTTCTGTTATCGGAACTGCTCAGACCTTACCAAATTTCTTTTCTAACGGTATGGTGTTGCAACAGAAAGATTCCGTGCCTTTTTGGGGAACTGATGAACCTGACCAAATGGTTTCCATAAAGACATCTTGGGGAATCCAGTCAGAAGTTAAAACGAATGCGTTAGGGGAGTGGAAAATGCAACTGCCAACACCGATAGCTGGAGGTCCATACGAAATTTACATTACGGGTTCTGAGAGAGATACTCTTAAAAATATTCTGATTGGTGAGGTTTGGCTTGCGGCAGGCCAGTCTAATATGCATATTCCCCTCAAAGGCTATCGTAATACACCAATAGACGGAGCTATGGAAGCTTTGATTAATTCCAAAAACTCGAATATCAGATTTTTTAGAATAAACCGTAATCCAACTTTAAATCCTGCTCATAATGTTACGGGCGAATGGAAAGAAAGTAACCCATCAAATGCTCAGGAGTTTAGTGCTGTAGCTTACTTTTTTGCTAATCTCTTACAAAAATCTTTGGAAGTTCCTGTGGGAATAATAACAACTAGTTGGGGAGGGTCAAAGGTTCAAACCTGGTTAGGAAAGGAATCCGTTAAAAAATTCCCAGAATTAAAAATTCCGGACGTGTTAGGCAAATCTGGCAAAGATAAAAGAACAACTCCAACATCCTTATATAATGGTATGCTCTTGCCATTACAGGATTATTCAATTAAAGGAGTGTTATGGTATCAGGGAGAGTCAGATCGTGAAACCGTAAACTATCAGGAATATTTTACCGAGCTTATCTCGTCTTGGCGTGACCAATGGAAAGAGAGCTCTTTGCCATTTTATTTTGTGCAGATTGCACCCTTTTCATACGAAGAATTAAATCCCATATCTGGTGGTGATGCAGCACGTGTTCGTAATGCACAGTTACAAACTTATTTAAATGTTCCCAATACCGGGATAGTTGTGAGTATGGATGCTGGTGACTGCAGGGATGTTCACCCTTCTCGTAAAAAGGTAATTGGAGATCGTCTTGCTTTTTGGGCACTCGCAGATACTTACGGCTGGGACATACCTCATAAGAGTCCGGTATTCGAAAAAGCTGTCTACTACCAAGATGAACAAGCAGTGAAGGTATATTTTGACAACGCAGACTCAGGGTTTAAAAAACAGGAAATTATTAATGGCTTTTCTTTGAGTTTGAATGGGGAGTCATTTGAAAAAACTCCAGCTCAATTCGGAAATGATGGCAATATTACTATAAAAGTTGGAAATACTTCTCCTAAATATATAAGGTTTGGTTACGGGGATTGCGTCTTAACGAATCTGGTAAGCACGTATGGTTTTCCGGTTTCTCCCTTTAATGCAGAAGTCGTATCGGAATAAAATGATTAGTCAAAATAGAATATTTTGTCTAATTTCAATCTAAATAGCTTTCGACTGGTTTCATTGATATTAATAAAATACGTGATCATCACATAAACACCCTAATTAGTGTTGACATAACAAAAAATTAAAGAAAAAATTACAGTATTTTTCTTTTTAAGGCTTCTATTTTGTTATATTTGAAAAGTTAAATAATCTTAAAAAGAAATTATTTGAAATAAAAAAACAATTTATAAGAAACGTGTACAAATCAGATCTGACTCTACAACTAATCTGTTTTACAATACTTTATTATGAAAAAAAGTTTAAGTACATGTTTTTTAGTACTGGCTCTTATGCTCTCTTTTCAGGTTTGGTCTCAAACTGGGAGAGAGGTGTCCGGTACTGTAATTGATGATCAAGGGATTCCATTGCCTGGGGTCTCAGTAACGGTCGAAGGCACTACTACAGGAACCGTAACTAATTTTGACGGAGAGTTCTCACTGAACCTTCCTGATCCGGACAGCGCGATTCTTGTGTTTTCCTTCCTTGGGTATGAAAGCCAAGAAGTTGAAGTTAATTCCAAATCAACCATTAATATTACCATGGTTCCGGGGGCTGAAGGTCTGGAGGAGGTTTTAGTTGTTGGTTATGGAACCCAGAACCGAAAGGAACTGATAGGTTCTGTAGCTCAAATATCTAGTGAAGATATTGAGGATAGACCTATAGCACAACTGCGAACTGCTTTAGCCGGACAAATGGCAGGGGTTACTGTAACCGATAATACAAGCAGACCTGGACGGCCCAGCGGTGGTATTAGTATTAGAGGTGTTGGTTCTTTCGGAGCAAGTCCGGAAGCACTTATTCTGGTTGATGGAATTCCCGTCGATAATTTTAATGATATTAACCCCAGCGATGTTAAATCGATCTCCGTTTTAAAAGATGCGTCTTCTGCTGCTATATATGGGGCGAGAGCTGCAAATGGGGTAATTCTTATTACTACCAAAACTGGAAAAATTGGTGCCCCAAGTATCACTTATGAAGGATATTTGGGAATTGAAACGCCTACTGCATTTCCGGATTATGTAAATTCATGGGAGTATCAGGAGGCTTATTTTCAGGCAGAAAATAATTCGTCAGAACTTACAGCTGAGCAGATGGAAATTGTTGCTAAATATCGTGCACAGAATGATCCTGAGTTTCCAAACACAGATTTTCTTGGGTCTGTTCTTTCCAGAAATGGTATTCAAAATAGTCACCGTTTGGTGATAAATGGAGGGTCAGAATCTAATACCTATAATCTCTCTCTCGGGTATTTGCATCAGGATGGTCTGGTAGTGGATAATGATTTTAGTCGCTACAATATTCGACTGAATATGGATACACAGCTCACTGAAGACCTTAATTTAAACACGAGGTTGTCTGCTATACATTCCGAATTAAATGAGCCTTTATCTCCAGCAAATGTTCGCGGTTTTAACGGGTATATGATGCAAATTATCCAGCAGGCCGCACGACTGCCGGGAACATTTGTTGGTAAGTATGAAAATGGTGATTATGGACAGGGTCTTGCCGGTAGTGGTACACCAATTTCTAATTTAGATAGCGATTCCTTTAATACGGAAAACAGTATTAACTTAAATGCTAATTTAAGATTGGATTACCAGATTATTCCAGATTTAAAGCTTTCATTAATAACCTCATACATACGAGATTATCGTCGCGCCAAACGCTTTAGATCTACTCAGCGTATTAATGATCAAATAACGCTTGGACCTAATCAATTAGATGAATATTTTAATCAGAATTCTTACTACACTGTTCAGGGTCTTGCGGATTATAATAAAAAATTGGGCAAACATGAAATAGGATTACTTCTTGGTTATTCTTTTGAAGATTATGACAGGGAGAATTTATTTGCATCCCGTGATAATTTTCCAGGCAATGATCTTACTGTTTTAGATGTTGGTAGCCCCGATAATCAGCTATCAAGCGGTACGGGTTCAGAAACAACTCTAGAATCCCAGTTCGCTAGATTAAAATACAATTTTGATAAGAAGTATTTGGCCGAAGGTGTTGTAAGACGTGATGGTTCTTCACGTTTTCCTACCAACAACAAATATGCTATTTTTCCTTCGGTAGCTGTTGGTTGGAGAATTAGTGAAGAAGATTTTATTAAAAACAATGTTGCATGGATAGATGAATTAAAATTAAAAGCTTCCTGGGGAGTACTGGGTAACCAAAATATTTCAGATTATCCTTATCAAAATACACTTACTTCATCTACCTCTTATGCCTATTCTTTTGGTGGTAACATTGCTCAGGGTCTAGCTATTAGCACTATCAAAGACGATAATTTAAAATGGGAGTCTACCCGAACAAAAGATATTGGTTTGGAGGTAGCCCTATTTAAAAATCGTTTAAATTTTTCTGCAACCTATTACGATCGGTATACTTATGACATTCTTTACAGTCCTTCTAGCAGTGTATCTTCCATTCTAGGTTTTGGAATTTCCGAACAAAACACGGGAGAATTAAAAAATACCGGATGGGAATTTACCTTAAATCATAATAACTCTATTGGTGATTTCTCTTACAATATTGGCGGAAACTTCAGTATTGTTAATAACGAGGTATTGAGTCTTGGAGTAGGGAATATAGATCAGCCTAATGGATTGGTAGGAAATGGAAGTTCTCTATTTGTGGGATATCCTATGCAACTTTATTATGGGTACCGCGCAGACGGATTGTTTTTAGATCAGGAAGACGTGGATTCGTATGCGGATCAAAGTACTATTAATCCAAATGCACAGCCTGGAGATATTCGGTATCAGGATTTAAGTGGTCCTGAAGGGGTGCCAGACGGGATAGTCGATGCTACTTATGACCGTACTTATCTTGGGAGTAGAATCCCTAAATATACCTATGGAATTAATGTGGGAGCTCGTTTTAAAGGATTCGATTTTAGTATGCTTATGCAAGGTTTTGCAGAAGTAAAAGGAAGACTTACAGGTTACGCCGGCTGGGCATTTTATAACACCACTGGGAATCTTCAGCGTTGGCAGTATGAAAATCACTGGAGGCCTGAAGATCCTCAAAGGAATGCTGCATATCCCCGTCTGGAACTTGTTCCGGGAAGTGGAACTCCTAATACATTATTATCAGATTACTGGTTGCTGAATGCCTCTTTTCTGCGAATCAAAAATGCACAAATTGGCTATAACTTGCCTGAAAGTTTTCTTGCTAAAACAGGCATGGATAAATTAAGAATATATTTTAGTGGAGAGAATTTGCACACCTTTAGCAATTATAGAAAAGGATGGGATCCTGAAATAAGTACTGACGGTGAGTTCTACCCAATATACACAACCTATACATTAGGTCTTAATCTTACCTTTTAGAAAAAATTATTATGAAAACATATAGAATACTTTCATACTTTATTTTGTTCTCACTAGTACTATCCTTTAGTGCTTGTGAAACTGAACTTGAGAAGTCTCCACTCGATGAATTTGATAATGCTACTTTTTGGAATAGTAAAGAAAATGTGGAGCTGGCATTAGCTGCGGTTTACCGTGGAAATATTGTGGCCAATGCCTGGGGAGGAGGAGCCAACGACTGGTGGTCGGGAAATGGCTTATTATACCTTGAATTGGCTAGTGATAATGCCTATCATGGTCAGGGTGAAAACCTTGGCTGGAATAGACTTTCAAATGGAACGCTCACTGCTGATGGAATCGGAATTCTGGATATGTATTGGGATAATGGATACAAGCGTATTGCCAGAGCCAATAATTTTCTGGAAAATGTAGACCGTGTCCCGTTGGAAGTAGAAGAACTGGAGAGATATAATGCAGAGGTCCGTTTTATAAGAGCCTGCCAGTATTTCTATTTTTCGCAATATTTTGGATCGGTACCACTGGTGACTGAAACCCTTACACAGGAAGAGGCCAATAATGTTACCAAAGCTTCTCATCAGGAATTGGTAGATTTCGTGATTAGTGAACTTACTGCAGCAGCTGGAGGTCTTCCGAGATTTAAAGATATACCCTCAAGCGAGAGAGGAAGAGCTAGCAAACAGGCGGCTTTAGCATTTCTTGGCCGTATTCAGCTTGCAGAAGGCTATTTTGCCGATGCTGCAGAAACCTATAAGGAAATAATTGATTTTGGAGATAATATTATTGATCCACAATACCGAACATTATTTATAGAAGCCAATGAAAATAGTGCTGAGAATATTTTCAGTATTCAGTTTATTCCTAATTTATTGGCGAATGGATTTATGCAATACAACGGTCCACGGGTTTTAGGAGCATATAGTTTTATTAATCCGTTGGCGGATCTTATGGAAGCTTACCAGTTTGAAGACGGAACCGAATTTTCATATGAAGATCCACGATATAACCCAGATGATATTTCTGAAAACAGAGATCCTAGGTTGGGCTATACCATATATTATAATGGCGCACCAATACAGGATGGTATCCAGTATATATCCCACCCGGATTCTAGTTCTCCCGACAGAATCATGAGACTAAATTCTAAAACAGGCTACAGCATCCGGAAATATATGGATGAATCTATTACCGGAGATTTTTATAGTGCAAATGGAGGGAATATACCTGTTGTACGTTATGCAGAAGTTTTGTTGAGTTACCTGGAAGCTAAACTTGAGGCAGGGGATGCCATAGATCAGGGTCTATTAGATCAAACTATCAATCAGGTAAGACAACGGCCAGCAGTTAATATGCCACCTATTACAGAAACAAATCCTGAACTACTTCGCCCAATTTTGAGGAATGAACGTAGGGTTGAATTAGCTATGGAGGGCCTTCGTTATTGGGATTTGCTGCGCTGGAGAGTTGGTGGAGAGGAACTTGTTGGAGATTTTTATGGTCATCCATATCCCGATGCTGAAACAGAAATTCGTAAGAAAGATCCGAGTGCCCCTGAAGATCCATACAGCAGGTGGTACGTAACCACCAAAAACTTTAGAGAGGGAATGGATTATTATTGGCCAGTTCCTCAAAGTGAGGTGAATATAAATCCAAATCTCGCTAACTAAGAAATTTTAATGATTAAGAAAAAAATTGTAGTAATAACCGGCTGTCTGGGCGATATCGGCCGGGCTACCGCCATGCATTTCGGGAATGTAGGTTACCGGGTGGCTTTGAGTGATCAGTGGAATGAAAAAGAAGCAAACCCCACCATTCAAGAGCTTTCTGAAAATGGTTGTCCAGATATTTTTTATCAAAAAGTTGATGTTACCGATGAAGTCGCCGTGATGCAATGGTATAATGCTATCGAAAAAAAATGGGGGATTCCTCAGGTAATTATTCCGAATGCGGGTATCGTTGTTGCAGGCCGAATTACCGATGAAGAAATTTCAACTGCCGAGGTCAAAAGGCAAATGGAAGTGAATTTCTGGGGAGCTTACCATGTGGCGGTGATAGGCTCAAAATTATTAAAGAAAAAACGATTGCCCGGTAGAATTGTTTTTATAGGAAGCTGGGTTGCGGAAAGACCAATTCCAAGAATCACAGCATATGGCATCTCAAAAGCTTCTGTAAGGATGTTGAGTAAATCCCTGGCTTTAGAACTGGCCGAAGATGATATTCTTGTTAATGAGATCGCTCCCGGGATTGTAGCTGGAGGATTGTCTAAATCAAATCAGAAAAGAGATTCCAATTTGATGCAAAAGCACCTGGATTCTATACCGGTTCATAAATTGGTTCCGTTAGCCGAAGTTGTTAAGGCAATCTGGCGATTAAGTGATTTTGAACAAACAAGTGCCACTGGATCAGTCATAGTACTGGATGGTGGTTTATCACTCACCTCCAAAATGAGTTCATAGATGCAGGAAATTATAATTTTTTGGATTGTATTCTTTATAGCAGGCTGGGTACAGGGGGTTATAGGCTTTGGATTTGCCGTAGCAACAACTCTATTACTACTCAACAAAATGGATTTTACAACACTTGTTTTCCTGAATCTCTGCATGTCTTTAATAACTGCTGTAATCGCCATGTTTTCAGGTAAGAATTTGAAGATGATCGATAAAGGCATTTTAATGAGGCTTAGTGGAATAGCTGCTGTTGGATTAGCAATTGGTATTATGATCACTGAATGGGTAGATCCTCTGGTACTGAAAAAAGTGACTCTTTCCGTAATTCTAATTGCTTCCGTTATTTCTCTTTCCAAAAGCAAAAAACTTTTTGGAAAGAGAAATATGGTATGGGTGAGTGGCTTTACCAGCGGTTTGTTAACGCCTTCTACCGGGATAAATGGACCGATGGTAGCCTTACATCTTAATGCGGCATTAGACAACAAGATTGCCAAGCGGGCTACTATGCTGGCCTATCTATGCTTTATTATGGGGGCAGGAGTTTTAATGATGGGACTCCAAAAGGATTTCTCTTCGCATACCTGGTTAATGTTAGGTAAACTGGTAATACCTTCAGTAATAGGGTATGGTGTGGGATTATGGTCATTTCAGAAACTTACCGACCGTGTTTTTAAATTGTCGGTAACGATTTTTCTTATCATCTCATCCCTCATCTCACTATTGTATTTACTTTTTTGAAAATAATTATTTATGTCTAGAAAAACACCATTTTTTAAGGGAATATACCCCATATTAGGAACCTGCTTTAATGCAGATGAAAGTATAGATTATGAGAGTCAGGAGAAACTGATCGATTTCTGTATCGATAATGGTTCTCATGGTCTGGTAACTCTTGCCAATGCTTCAGAAGGACATCTTATGTCTGATGATGAAAAGAAGGAATTGCTGGTATATGTCATATCAAAGGTGGCGGTCCGGGTTCCGGTAATTGTTGCTGTAAATCATCCTTCTTCCTACTGTGCCGCTAATATGGCAAAGTTTGCGGCTGAAACCGGTGCAGATGCAGTCATGTGTATGCCCCCTTTCTTTGGGAGATGGAGGGCGGGGCTCCCTCAGGTTAGAGACTATTTCAAAGCTATTAATGATGCCGTAGATATCCCTATCTTTTTGCAGGATCATCAATTGTCAGATATTTCACTCCAGGTAGATTTTCTCGTGGAACTTTCCAGTAATTTGGAAAATTTGAAATATATAAAACTGGAATCAGGTAACATTATTCATAAAGGGAAAGAATTGCTTAATCATCCAAAAAGTAAACTTGATGGTGTTTTTGGTGGAAACAGTGGCGTTTTCCTTCCCGAAGAATATGAAGCAGGTTGCTGTGGGACCATGCCAGCATGCTATATGCCCGATATGTTTAGAAAAGCCTGGGACCTTTTGGAGGAAAATAAATATAGTGAAGCTGTGCAGTTCTTTTCAGGTTATTCAAGGTTGAGTGCTTATGAAAAGGATGTGGCTAATAGTTGTCTTTGGAAAGAAATTCTGAAAGCTAAAGGTGTTATTAACAGTTCTGCAATACGTGGCCCTCGCCCACCATTTTTCAATGATTGGTTTAAAAATCAGCTGTTGAATGTGGCTAGAGAAGCAGGATTGAAAATCTAATTCATGAGTTTACTTCTTTTAATCAGCAGTGCTCAAATTATCCAAAGTGCTGACCCGGCGAGTTTGGAATGGGTAGATTATGTAGTTTTTGCCCTTTATTTTGTTGTCTTAACCTTCATAGGGATTTGGGTTGGCAGGCATAAAAGTACGAATTCAGAGGACTATTTCCTTGCTGGAAAATCGCTGCCATGGTATGCGGTAGGTGGTTCTTTTATAGCTTCCAACATTTCGTCCGAACATTTTATTGGAATGGTAGGTGCGGCATTTACCTATGGGATTGTAGTCGCCACCAGTGAGTGGAGAAATATATGGACCTTTAGTTTATTAATATGGTTTTTTATTCCTTTCCTTCTGGCATCGGGAGCTTTCACCATTCCTGAATTTCTGGAGAAACGGTTTAATAGTACACTGCGTCAGTTCTTTGCGATAGTAACGATCATTTGTAATATAGCTGCTTTTCTAGCCGCTGTATTGTACGGAGGAGGCCTGGCTTTACATGAACTTTTTGGATGGGGATTATCTTTTTCTATTATTATTATAGCAGTTGTGGCCGGTTCCTGGGCTATTTACGGAGGCTTCAGATCTGTCGTCTGGACCGATTTTTTTACGGTAATAGTTATGATTGCCGGAGGGTTACTTGTTACCTATTTGGGTTTAAAAATGCTAGCCGATGGAGGTTCTATTTTTGAAGGTTTCCAGGTTATGCTAGAGAGAAACAAGGCTCAAATTGGTATCTGGAAAGAAGCTGTTGAGACCCAGCAGGAACATCTGCTACCAAACCATGATTCTTATAATCGCTTGTCCATTTTTCAGCCTATAGATCATCCCACCCATCCCTGGCCATTTATGATCGTTGGATTTCTTTCGGTAAGCATTTGGTATAATGTGCTTAATCAGTTTATGATTCAGCGCGTACTCGGAGCTAAAAATATTTATCACGCAAGAATGGGAATTGTATTTGCAGGGTATCTTAAGGTCTTAATGCCTGTTATAGTGGTGATCCCTGGTCTTATATTATTCGCCCAGTACCCCGAGGATATGCTTTTAGACTGGGAATTGGTCAAGCCGAATGCAGATCAGGGTTATATAAGACTAATTCAAGATCTGGTTCCCATTGGGTTTCGAGGCCTTTTATTGGCGGCACTCTTCGGTGCCATTCAGTCTACTGTGAATTCAGTGCTTAACTCCACTGCCACAGTTTTTACACTGGATATTTATAAACGTCTGTTTTTTCCTAATTCCCCGGAATCCCGACTTGTACGTGTGGGAGTAATCTCTTCGATAATTATTCTCATTATTTCCATAGCATTGGCACTGGTAATTCAGTCTTTACAGGGGGTGAGTTTATTTGTATATATCCAGACCCTGTTTACCTACTTTGCTCCTCCATTCTCTGCTATATTTCTACTAGGAATACTTTGGAAAAGAATTAATGCAAAAGGAGCAACCATTGCAGTATTTGCGGGATTTGCCTTCCGCATGATTTTGGGTTTTGTAGATATCCCATTTAAGTGGTTACAGGCTTATGAAATGCAGGCTATTTTCACCTGGGCGTTTAGTATGATTATATGTATAGTTTTTAGTTTACTAACCCCGGCACCTCCAGCTGAAAAAGTGAAAGCCTCACTCGTGCTCGATTTTAAAAAGTTGAATTTAAGAACCGTAGTGGCTAAAAAGTGGTATCAGACCGTATTTTTCTGGTGGGGATTATATGTTCTATTGCTTCTTGCCTTATTTGTCATTTTTAGCGGTTCTGTTATTTAAATTGTGATATGAAAATTCAAACTGTCGAAGTATTTGTATTTAAGTATGACCATCATTACCAGGTTGGTGGCCACCGTGATACTCCTAATAGGATTATAGGAACGAATTATTATCTGGAACCTCAATGGCGACACGCATATAGTAAATTAACAGAGTCCTGTCTTGTAAAAATCACCACTGATAATGGGTTGACTGGTTGGGGTGAGGGTCAGGCTCCGGTAGTACCTGAAGTTCCGGCGGTTTTGATTCAGAAACTTTTAGGCCCCGCAATTCTAGGTATGGATCCTTCTGATCCCGGTGTGATTTATGAAAAACTATACCATCTTAATTTTGTTAGGGGACATACAGCCTCTTATACAATAGATGCGATGGCCGCTATAGATATAGCCTTATGGGATATTAAAGGCAAGGCATCGGGTCTGCCAATCGGCAAAATTTTTAAAAGGAACCAATTCCAGCAGTTGCCACTTTATGTTTCAGGTCTCCGTAGAAAAACCATGGAAGAGCGTCTCGATTTAGCTCAGGATATTTTGAAACAAGGTTACAGGGGAATTAAAATATTTAAAGGAGACGAAATTCATTCGGTGATCAATGAATGTCAAAAGTTGAAAGAAGTAATGGGAGAAAAGATCGGTTTAGCCTTTGACGCTATTTGTAGATATTCCCGAGAAGATGCTCTGAAATTGGGAACAGCTTTTGACGATCTTGGATTGATGTGGTTTGAATCGCCTATTGATCCAGAAGATTTGAACGGACATGTTGAGCTTTCCAAAACCATTCAAACCCCTATTGCTGTTGGGGAACCTCTGAGAACGGTAAGAGAATTCGAACCTTGGTTTCATCAGCACGGAATGCGTTTAGCACAACCCGATATTGTACGTTGTGGGATAACTGGGGGGCATAAAATTTTTCTTATGGCGCAAAAGTATGGGGTGAATACTACTTTTCATGTGGGGGTCTGTACTGCTATAGGCGTCGCGGCGACCTGGCATATGACTTCCCAGCTGGAGGAACCTATGCTTCAGGAACATCAGTATGAATTATTTGAAACGGCCAATAAAGTACTCAACCAACCTTTAAAAGTAAAAGATGGCCAGGCTTTTCTTCCTGAGGGCAACGGATTAGGTATTGAAGTGAATGAAAAATTTGTACGTTCTCATAGTACGGACAGTATGGAAATTCAGTTATAATCAATTTAATTTTTCGAGTTGATCAAGATTGTAAAAAATACACTGGTAGAAAGTGCATGTGTGTTGGGAGAGTCTCCAATATGGGATGCTGAAAAGGAGTGCCTTTATTGGGTAGATTTGCTAGTAGGGAAGCTTCATCGTTATCATAACGGGAGTCAAAAACACGAAATACTGAATTTCAAAGAAGTAGTCTGCGCAGTAGCCCTTTCTAATTCAGGAAAACTTCTAATTACTTTTAAAAGAGAACTGGCAATTTTAGAAGATTTTCAAACTGGTTCTCTTTTAGAGAAAACAACCTTACTTCCTCAGAATGGTGTTCGATTTAACGACGGAAAAATAGATCCTATGGGGAGATTATGGATTGGGACCATGAGCGAAACCGGAGCAAAGAAGAATGGTATACTGATGAAGGTAGACCATAATTTTAAAGCGAGTGTGGAAGTAAGACAATTGGATATTTCAAACGGAATGTGCTGGAATGCTGAGCACAATCAATTTTATCATGTAGATACAGGGAAAAACAGTGTAACCGTGTACGATTTTTATAAAGTGAGAGGTGAGATCACAAATCCTCGAATTATCATAAAAATTCCCAGATCATGGGGTAAGCCTGATGGGATGACGATAGATAACGAAGGCAAATTATGGATAGCGCTTTGGGGAGGATGGGCTGTTTCCCGTTGGGATCCGGAAAGTGGGTCCTGTATTGGGATGATTGACCTGCCGGTTTCACAGGTTAGTTCTTGTGTATTTGGCGGAAATAATCTTTCTGAACTCTTTATAACTTCTGCTAAAGTAGGATTGGGAAAGAGAAAAACCCATGAAGAGCCCTTAGCGGGTGCAGTTTTTAAAATTACAATTCCGGGAGTTCAAGGAATGCCTGCCCATTCATTTAAATTGTAGCGGAGACCTGCTGAAACTTTTTCTGGTAATCTTTTGGGATTTTCCCGGTTACTTTTTTAAAGTGACGATAGAAATTAGATAAATTGTCAAAACCACACAAAAATCCTATTTGCGTTATATTCTCATCACCTTGAATCAACAACTGGCAGGCCTGACTAATTCTAATTTCAATTAAATATTGAGAAAATGTAACCTGGGTGTGCTTTTTAAAATAACGCGAAAAGGCAGCATCACTCATATTAATTAAATTAGCAGCTTCGGAAATATAAATTTTGTTCTGATAGTTTTTAATAATGAAATCCAGGACATGATTTATTCGCAGAGTATCCTTATGGTCCAATGTATTCAGATTGAATCTGGTCGAAAGTAGGGCTTCAGTTTCGCTGCTTTCGGACAGGTTTATCAGGATATTAAGTAAACTAAGCATTCTTCTGGAGGGCGATTGATGTTCCATTTCCTTTAAAAGCTCTATAACCTGAGCCTTTGTTTCCCCAAGAATTTCTAGAGCAAAAGCGGCCCGTTTCAATAATTTCTGAACTCCGCTCATTTCCGGTAGATGTATAAAGTTTTCTCCTAGAAAATCTTCAGTAAAATGAATAAACACGGAGGTGGCATCTTTCTCGGTATTTTTATAATAATATTCCTCGAAATTTTTGAACATATGAGGAATGTTTGGGCCTATTAAGAAGAGATCTCCATCCTGGAAGAGTTTTACTTTATCACCTATAAGCTGAGTGCCAGAACTTTTGTCGATTAAAACCAGTTCATATTCTTCATGGAAATGCCAGGGTTTATCGAAGAAATTACAATTCCATTTATTAAACAGAAATGAGCTTCCCTGGTCTAAGGGTAATTTATGAAGGCAGGCTCTCATTAATAAGAATATCTAAAGAAATTTTGTATATGAGTTAATATACAAAATTTATAATTAGCCTTATAGATCATAATAGTATAATTAATCAATCGGTTTTTGGATTTTTACCTTAGTCGTGAAATCTATCTTTGAAAAGGATCAGAATTCCGACATCAAGAGATACTTCATTTAAAATATTGATTGTCAGTGAGTAGTTTTCCTATTTAACATATTTTTCCATTCATTTTGTATGAATTATTTCCAATTTGTAACTCTTGTCCTATCTTCCAGTATTATAGTCGCATGCGGATCTGTACCTAATAAAAATCTATCTTTTAAAGAGCAGGGGATTCAGGAAACCCTACAGCCTGTGCATCCAGGTTTTCCCGGAGAAATTCCTTTCTGGAATTCCTACGCAAAACGATTCATTTATGCCCCTGCCTTTGATTTCAAAAAAATTCCCGGGGCTGAGGGTTATCTTTTTAAAGTAATTTCAGAAGTCAATTCTGAAACATATCGTTTTTATGATGATATACCTTATGCCTCGCTGGCTCCAATTTGGAACCAGATACCTATTGGATTTTTTAAGCTGGAGGTAGTAGGATTGTCAGGATCAGAAAAAGAAATGGGAAAGGCCGGTGAAGGCCGTTATTATCATGCCGCTCCTTTCGCAGGAATATATAATGCACCACAATTAATGGATTATGATCGCAGTGCCAGTATAGCGCTGGAACATTTAATGCAGGAAGATTACGTAAGATATTGGTTCACCCATAAAAAGCCTGATCCCAATTACCTTTATTACAGATATCCTACCAAGATGTTTTCGGCTTTAGTTGTGGGAGCTGTTACCTATTCCAGGATTAACGATGGAACACCTAAGGGAAAAGAAGCTAAGAAATTAGCAGAAATTGTGGCCGATTTTCTATTAGGGTTAAGTTTTCCTGAAGGAACTCCACTTGCACATTTTACACCCACCTATAGAGGGTATGAGGGACTTGATGCGCAATTTAACAAAACTACTAATTCACATATGAATGTCAGGAATACCATGATGCCCTACGGGGCAGATGCTGGTCATGCCTACCTTGATTTATTTGATTTAACCAATAAAGTGAAATATCTGGAAGCAGCAAAGAGAATTGCAGAGACATACGTCAGAACGCAACTCGATAATGGCAGCTGGTACTTATTTGTCGACAATGAAACAGGGGAGCCAACTGCTCCAAATATTGCTATCCCAACCTCGATTATAAATTTTTTCAATCGGTTGGAGAGTGATTATGGAGTTGAAAATTTAAATAAGTCCACGCAGGCTGCCTTAGAATGGATTATGAATAACCCTGTAAGAACTTTTAACTGGCAGGGGCAGTTTGAAGATGTAAAAGCAAGTTTACCATTTGAAAATCAAAGCAGAGAGCAGGCTTGTGAACTTGCCATGTATTTATTTAAAAATAATTTAAAAATAGGGTTGGCAAAAGAGCTTGTTCGATTCGCTGAAGATCAGTTTGTGATCTGGGAAAAGCCTATGGATATAGAAATTGAACTTATGGAGCAAAACTCTTCCAAGCTTGGATATATGTCCGAAAACTGGATAACCCCATGTGTCCAGGAACAGTATGACTGGTGGATGCCGGTATCCCGAAGTGCAGGAATTATGATTGATACCTACTGGGAAGCATTTAACGCAACCCAAAATAAAATCTATTTGGCCAAAGCCAAGTCTATCGCAAATTCTTTTATTAAAGTACAAGAGGCTCATGATGGCGATTACCCCACATATTTTACAAAGTATCCTATGGGTGTATGGTTAAATAATACAGTTTACCCTGCAAAGGTCATGAAGAATTTTAATGACCGTCTAAAAAGTTTAGAGTAAAATAGTATAGTGGATCATTCTTAACCTGTCTCTCTAGAATTAATGTTCCACCTTTTCGAGGATATTCTATCTACCGTTTGCCGATGTACGAAAAAATCTATCAGATATCATAATAGTATAATTAATTAAATATTTAGTAGAGTTTTAACATCTGTTCATAGGTTATATTTGAATTAGAACAATATAAAGAATCACACGACGCCTTTAAAATTAATATCAATGGTAGAATTTTTTGGACAGGTTGCTGTAGTTACCGGTGCGGCTTCAGGTATAGGATTGGAGATTTCCAAAAAATTATGGGAATCAGGAGCTAAAATAGCTGTATTGGATATTGACCAGGATGGTCTTGAGGATTCCTTTGAGAGATATAAGGATCATATAATGTTATACTCTGTTGATGTTACTCGACATGAACAAGTCACTGATATCATCAACGAAGTGATTGCTGAATGGGGTCAAATAGATATTCTTGTTAATTGCGCCGGGAAGACCGGAATTACGAATACTAAAAGCCATTTAGTGGATGAAGAAAATCTTCGGGAAGTATTTGATCTGAATTTTATGGGCGCATTTGGGGTAGCAAAATCAGTGTTGCCTCACATGTTGCAAAGAAATTATGGTCGGATCCTACATCTTGCGTCCATCGCGGGGAAAGAGGGAAATGCGGGAATGCTGGCATATTCCGCTTCCAAGGCTGCGGTTATAGGAATGACAAAGGTTCAGGGAAAGGAGTATGCGGAAACCGGGATAACTGTAAATGCACTCGCGCCGGCCGTTATCAGGACCCCTTTGGTAGACGCTATGCCAGAAGAGCAGGTTGCTTATATGACCGATAAAATTCCAATGAAACGTTGTGGAACTTTAGAAGAAGTGGCTGAAATGTCATTATTTATTGTATCCCCGCTTAATAGCTTCACTACTGGATTCACCTTTGATTTATCTGGCGGAAGAGCTACTTATTAAACTAAAAATTCGATTATGAAAATTCTTTATTTTAAAAATAACGGTGAGTATCAACCTGGGATTTATACAGATAAAGGGATCATTCCTCTACCACCTGAAGATATAGAACAGTATTCTATGAAACCTTTGTCACTAACCGACATTGAATATTTCGGAGATATCCTAAATAGGAAAAATGAGATCAATCTTCTTAAAGTAGAAGATCTTGAAATAGGTCCTTGTGTTAAGAACCCTTCAAAAATTATATGTGTAGGGCTCAATTATCAGAGACATGCCAAGGAAAGTAATATGGAGCCTCCAAAGCTGCCGGTATTGTTCAATAAATTCAATAATACCTTGGTTGAATATGAAGGAAATATTCCACTAGGAAAAGAAGGAAGAGAGTTTGATTATGAGGTGGAACTTGGGGTGGTGATAGGGAAAGCCTGTAAAAATGTATCCGTTGAGGAGGCCTTAGATTATGTGATGGGATATTGTGCGGCAAATGACTTGTCATGCCGGGACTTACAATTTAAAACACCCCAGTGGTTACTGGGTAAAAGTCTTGATAAATTTCTTCCTCTTGGAAAGTATTTAGTAACTAAGGATGAAATTGAAGATTGCCAGAAGCTTAAACTAAATTGCTATTTAAATGGCGAATTACGTCAGGATTCCAATACTGCCGATATGATCTTTTCTGTTGCTGAAATTATAGCTTTTATATCCAGACATATGACCCTTGAGCCTGGGGATCTGATTCTAACTGGAACTCCCGAAGGTGTAATTATGGGTATGAATGAAAAGAACTGGCTTAAGCCGGGAGATACTGTTCGCGTTGAAATTGAAAAACTAGGTAGCACCACCAATAAAATGGTTTAGATATTAGTTATGAGATCAATACTAAAAATTAGCATCATATTACTTTTTTTATCTGCATGCCAGAATGGATTGGAAGATGAAAAAGTCCAGGAAAAAAAGGAAACTTATGGTGAAATTGCTCGCGAAGCTTCTGCCCAGCCTATACATCCGGGAACTATTGACAGTGTTCCTTTCTGGAATAAATTTTCCACCCGTTTTATTTATGCTCCTGCCTTTAATTTTGACACTATAGCAAAAGCCTCAAAGTATCGTTTCGATCTGGTTTCTTTATGCGATTCTCAACGCTGGCATTTTGAATCAGATAAACCATATAATGCATTAACTCTTGTTTGGGCAGACTTACCGGTAGGAAGTTACCATTTAATTGTTTCTGGAATAAATGAAGACGGAGAAATACTTAAAGATGTAGGTAATCGTGAATTTTATCGAGCCGCTCCTTTCGATGGAATATATCACAAACCGGTAATTCCCTATGATAGCAGTGCTACATTAGCTTTAACCAAACTGCTTAATAGAGATTTTGTACAGTACTGGAAGGATCATAAGAAACCAGATCCGAATTATGGATGGTATCGCTACCCTTCAAAGATCTATGCAGCACTTATTGTGGGTGCGGTTACTCAAGCCCGATTAACTCAAGGAACCGAGGAAGCTGAACAGGTTACAGAATTGGCCAGAACCGTTGCAGATAGTCTCATTGCTTTAAGTTTTACCGAAGGTGCTCCTCTGGAATATTTTCCTCCAACTTATAACGGATACCCTCAATATTTCAAGGATAAGGATACACATATGAGTTACGACCGAAGTATGATTATTCAGGGTGCAGATGCAGGCCATGCTTATCTTGACTTGTATGATTTGACGAATGAAGAAAAATACCTGGAGGCGGCCAAAAGAATTGCTGAAACCTATAAGAAGACCCAACTGGATAACGGTAGCTGGTATTTGTACATCAATAATAAAACCGGGGAAAAATTAGATCCTAATGTTGCTATACCCACTGCAATGATCAATTATTTCGATCGTTTACGAAAAGATTACAAGGTATCCGGATTAGATCAAGCTACAGAAAGAGCTTTTGATTATGTAATGGAAAACCCGGTAAAAACCTATAACTGGCAGGGACAGTTCGAAGATATTTCGGCAAGACAACCTTATGAGAACCAGAGTAGAGAACAGGCCTGTGATCTTGCGATCTACTTATTAAAGAATGATTCCGATAATGAGGAAAGTTTAGAGCTGGCAAAGGATCTAATACGCTTTTCAGAAGATCAGTTTGTTATATGGGAGAGGCCAAAACCAAGTACCGAACCAGGTCATAAAAACGGCTACTATCCGCAAAACTGGATTACTCCCAGCGTACAGGAACAATATGCTTACTGGAGACCTATTAGCCGGGCAGCGGGAATTATGATAGATACGTACTGGGAAGCATACAAGGTTACCGGCGAGGAAATTTATCTAGCCAAGGCTAAATCAATTGCCAACACTTTTACGGTAGTCCAGCAATATCACGATGGGAATTTCGTAACCCATTTCACAAAATATAAAATGAATTTCTGGTTGAACAATGCGGTATACCCCGCGAAAGTTCTAATGAATTTTCATAAAAACATAGAGGCTCTGGAGAGTTCAAAGAAGTAGAGTTAGTTTTTGATTTGTATAGTAGGTAAACGCCTACTTTTAAAAACCTTCCTCTCAATTGAGAGGAAGGTTTTTTTGGGGGATGTTTACATATTTTAAGCGGCTTCCAAACAGTTATTAAAATGAGCTATAGGTTATGATTTTTATTTTCTCCCAGAAAGTAAAACACCTTGTTTTTTTGGATATCATTTAGGATATACTGAAAGTTTTGTAGGTAAATCTTTCTCATTTTTTTCGGTTTTCCGATTTATATATCGCTTTGGCTTCCCGGTATATTTTCTGAAAATTCAGTTCCATATCTTTTGTAGAAAACTCGTGCTTAGGAACCGGTAATTCCTTAGACCAGTTAGGTGTGGAAAATTTTACTTTTCGGTCCTTACCATCGGCAAAGCTCACAAACTCGCCCGGTTTTAAACGGAAGAAGAGATCCGCCCTTATCTTAGCCACTTCCCGTTCACTTTTGGTGGTGCGTGTATCGAAATTAAGATTATCACTTTTACTGACACTTATACTTTTCCGCATGACGATCTCGAAGAAACTTTCATAATATTTCGCGGTATCGGGATCATTCACCTTTCCAAAGAATTGATAGGAAAGATTGCTCAGGATCGCTTTTCCCGCTTCTCTACCGTAGAGAAGATCATTCTGTATCTTATCCTGAATGACGTAAACCGTCGCGATATTATAGCCTCGCAGGGTTGCCGGGATGCGGTGCATATTGAGTAGGCGTATTGTGGAAGCTTCTTCCATGAGGATAAACGAACCAAGCATGTCATGCACACTCATTTGCTTGGTAATCGTATGAATAATGGTAGCCACAATAGGAGAGTAGGCTGTTTCAAATTTAGGATTGTTCACCACTGAAATCACCCCGGGATTTTTAGCATTATTGATATCCAAGGGAATCTCATCTTCCGACAGCACCATAAAGATCCGTTGCGTACTTATTTTCTTGAATGCATTGGAGAGCGTACTTTTTACCGAGGCCGTCTGTTTTTCAGAATCCACCCCGTTTATAAACGCATTCGCCATAGCTTGCGAGGTGTAATTGGCGCTTAAAAAATCTACTAATTCATAGGTGGTTAACTGCTGGAATAAAGCGATCAGATGTGGTAGGGTACAATAGCAGGGATGATCAGTTTTAAGTTTCCAGATCATCCCTCCAATGATCCCTTCTGCAACATCGTTAAAGAACTTAGAGCTCCCGGAAGAGCTGCTTTCTTTTTTCTCTAGTAAATTTTCTAGCAGTACCCGGGAAATCTCATTCACGCTTTCTTCGTCCTTCATATACCGAGGCGCTATGGGATTCACTTTATGGTAGATGCTATCAAAGGAAATAATATAGAAAGGCATTTTACTTTGTTTGAACAGGGGATAAGCAATTCTTGAGAGCTCAAAGTTTTTATAGTCATGGATAATTCCGCAGAAAGTTTTCTTGCTAAAATATTTTAGAAACTGGGCCACGACACTTTCGGTCTTTCCACTACCTGCGGCTCCGATAATGGATACCCCGCGACGGATATCTTTTAATTTGATCGAGCCGGAAGATAGCGGCATTCGGAAACCATATTGTTTGGTTAGTTTGTTCCTCTCCATCTTCAATAACCATTCATTAAGTAAAATATTAATGGTTATTAGCGGAATAAAGTAGCGGATAGACAGTATCACGAACAGGTCAAAATTAAAACCCGAAGGAAAACTGATCACCAAAAGTAAAAAGAGGATCATAAAGTTGATGAGAAAACCCCAGGAGGTATTTTTCAGGGTAAAGTAAAATAGGCCACCCATGGCAGCATTTAAAAGCAGAATTAAAAGGAGATTAGAATTCATAATACATAATTTTAATAACTGATAGAACTTGATTTAATACCAGCTTCAATGATTTTTTTGAGTTGTCTGTAAGCGAACCCCACTTTATTTTGGGGTAGATGTAATACAGGAAGTTGTAGTCCTGTTTGAAGGATCATTCTAAAAGCAATCTTTTTCTCATTGATTCCCAGATTGTTTAAGGATATAAAGTATTGTTTTGAATCCTTGGTCAGGAGTTTTCTGGCTGCATAGCTTTCAACATAGTTGCGGTTGTACTGGAACATTTTGTCAAACGCTTTTTCAGAATTCTGAATAAACCGATCTCGCTCAAAACCCCGCTTGACCATTTTGCCATGCATCTTCACTTCAGAAGCTTTGTATTTACTACCCGGGGAAAGGCTATAGGAATTGGAAGCATCTTTTCTGCTGACAATAATGTGGATATGACTTTGCAAGCCTTCTTTTTTCATGCCCTCTTCCACCACCTGACCCCGAATCTTATAAGGAGTATCCCGAATCAATTTTCGGATGTCTTTTTCAATTTTCCTGATATTACTTGGAATTTCTCCACGTTCTATCTTTCGAAGTTCATTTTTCAGATGCGCTATTTGATTGCTGTACGATTTATTCTCCCGAACGGCTACATCATTACTTTTATAGGTTCGCTCATGTTCCAATTTGGCGAAATATTTAATATTATCTACACTGATAGATTTTCCATTAATCTCCCGATGAAAAGAGCTGGCATACTCTTTCATGGCTTCCCGAACAAACGCCCGGAGTCTTTCCGGATTGTTATGGATATGTTTTAACTCGTACTGACTTGGATTGATAGTAATAGAATAATATTTAGGTTCCTTGAGTTTTAATTTTGCCGTATTCCCATCGATCTCTTTAATGACCTGATACGGCTTAATTGTATCCTCATACTGATTAAAAAAGTATTCTTTGTCTAGCAGATTTTTTCCCTCGTTCTCTTTTTCCAGATAACTCACAAAATCTCCTGCACTTTGGGAAAAAGCGCCGCCTAGTTTCTGAGGGCTGATGGTGATATACATGCTAAGTTCTACGTTTGAGGGCTACTTTGAATTGTTCAAATTCTGTCCGGGGGATATTAAGCTTTAGGTAATCTGAGCCGAAGGTGTTTCCCTTTATTTCTACATGTTCCAGTAAGATACTCCAGATCTTTTGTGGTGGAATTCAGGACATCCTCCAGCCGTGAGATTTCTAATGTCAATTGTTCTTGGTTTTTATAATCAGAAGAGGAAATCTTATTTTTTTTCACTATGGCAGTTTTGTGAAATGGAACGTTCTTCCAGGAGTAAATTCAGCATGAGTAAACCGGGTTTGGTTTGGGTCTTTTCAATATTTTTAAGGATGGCTATCACGGCATCGATCCTTTTCTTGATGAGCTGTTGCAGGCTTACTTTGGAGGGTACTAAAGTTTCAAAGGGTGAGAGGTTATTTTTCTCAAAAAACTCGAGCATCAGGTCTAAAGTTTCCGACTGGTTACTATTGTTTTTCTTAGAAAACTCCCGAAACCTCTTGGCTGTCTTTGCTCTTAGTTGCAGTCTTGATTTTGCCGTCATGGATACTATTATTACATATGCTGGCTATAGCTATCTAGATTTTACTACTCATTCCAGAGGGGTATATCCACCAGGGTGGATAGTATCTCCGGCTCACTAATTCGAAAAGCCTTATAAAACGGGCTTAAAGAATTCAATCGATCGAATAACACCGCGTCGCGTGTTACCGTC
>CAWGSM010000019.1:0-88348 GCA_963825045.1 uncultured Flavobacteriaceae bacterium
AAAACCCCTTCAGTCTATGAAGGGGTTTTTTTATGCATATAAACTAACCTCCCACAAGAAAGATAGTTTTCCCTTTTTAGTATATTGTGGAAGCTAACCACTCTACTATATTTATGCAACGTAACTATATAGTTGTAGGTCTTATACTTATAACATTCTTCGTAATCTCTTTTCTTACTAATATTCTGGGAGCTCTTAACCCAAGCGCTACATTAAGTTTTAATCTTAGCGAGACCATGGCGGGGTTTTTACCTTTTTCATTTTTTATTGCCTATGGGATAATGTCAATTCCTGCAGGATTCCTCCTGGAGAGATATGGTGAAAAAGCAATGATGGTTTCCGGGTTTACACTGGCTTTTTCAGGTTCACTCTTATTTGCATTTTATCCAGGCTTCTGGATGTTCATAGTTAGTTTATTTACCATTGGAACAGGAATGGCTATTTTACAGGTTGTTATCAATCCGTTATTAAGAGTCGCGGGAGGGGAGGAACATTATGCATTTAATTCAGTTCTTGCTCAATTACTTTTTGGAGCAGCTTCCTTTATAAGTCCTTTAATATATTCCTGGCTGGTACTCAATATTGATAGTATTGCTCTTTTTGATAAAATAATACCTGAGGGTATGTCCTGGATCTCTATATACTGGATATTTGCCTTCTTGTCTGTTTTAATGATTCTGGTTACTCTTATAACACCAATGCCGAGAATAAGCTTAAAAGAAGATGAGAAAGTAGGCAGTCGTAAAACTTATTTAAATCTTTTCCGAAACCGAACTGTTATTCTCTACTTCCTTGGGATATTTATGTACGTAGGTGCTGAACAGGGAATTTCCTACTGGATGTCCAAATTTCTTCAATTATATCACGGATTGGATTTTCAAACTACCGGTGCTTTGGCGGTAGGTCGTTTTTGGGGTCTTATGACTATAGGGGGTTTGCTTGGTCTTTTTTTACTTAAACTTATAGATAGCAAAGTAATTCTTCGAATTTTCACACTACTGGCCATAATATGCTTTGCCGCCGGTCTATTTGGGAGTGTATATGTTTCATTTTATTCTTTTCAGGCCTGCGGATTCTTTATTTCGGTGATGTATCCTATTATAATTTCGTTAGCTTTAAATTCTGTAAAAGAACACCATGGATCGGTAGCTGGAATTTTAATATCCGGAATCATGGGAGGAGCGGTTATTCAGGTTATAATAGGATTTGTGGGAGATTTGTTTTCGCTTAGAGTTGGAATGCTGGTTGTTTTCCTTTCCTTTTCATATATACTCTTCCTTAGTTTTTGGGCTAAACCTTTAATTAAAAATAAGACTATTACGAGTAAAAAAGAAAAAAACCCTTTAACTCAAAGTTAAAGGGTTGGGCTAAACTTAAACAAAGTTTATTTTCTGCCTACACTAAATTCGTGATAGAATTGTGGATGGCCTGTTTCAGAACTTAATGTTAAAGGATCATCAATTTCTGAGATGAGCGCATAATCTCCAGGCGTCAAATTGGCCATAAAAAAGCTTGTTTGACCTGCTGGAATTTCCTGTGTCCCACCTAAGAAGGTGATACCATCAGGAGCAGGGTTCATAAGCCCCTCTTCGATTGGCGCAGTTCCTTCGAAATCAACAAAGATCCAGTTCATCCAGTAGTCCAGAATTTCCTTATCGGTATCATTAAAACCATTTTCGAACCTAACAAGGTGAACGTCATGTTGTAATAAATTC
The DNA here is from genome assembly GCA_963825045.1 of uncultured Flavobacteriaceae bacterium. Lineage (GTDB taxonomy): Bacteria > Bacteroidota > Bacteroidia > Flavobacteriales > Flavobacteriaceae > Christiangramia. Next base: position 1,716 of record CAWGSM010000019.1, read on the forward strand.
CCATAACCACCTTCTTTTAAATCCTTAAAGTCTACAGAAAAAGTGGTATTTCCCGGTTGAAGCCAGTCTTCTTGCATAGCTATGCCATCATCAGTAGAGATTTCTACAGCAACATTAACTTTAGGATCCAGTTCTTCGTAGCTTTCATCACCAGTGACTGTAATTTCCTCAATCATTTTCCCATCATAGGAGTGAAATACACCGTCTTGAGTTTTTACATAACATTCTATAATGTAGGTTCCTGGTTCCAAAAAAACCGTAGTTGTAGCAGTTTCTCCAGGTGAAATTAAACCTGGACCTCCGTGCATGCTTACCTGGCCGTACCAGGAAGCTATTGTTCCAAACCCGTCTACGGTAATTGGTTCTTCCAGTTCTCCATTGTTATACATTTCATCTACCTGATCCTGCGTTGAAAACGCTCTCAGGAAATCTAATTCCCGGTAATAGTCCATTCCATTTTGAAAAGGTTCAGAGACACCTACTTCATAGTCTTCAAGACCTATACCATCCGGCATTTTCGCAATGGTGAAAAAATGGGTACCTGCAGTTTTATTCATATACTTGAAGGTGTTCCATCCTGCAGGAATTTCATCAGGTGCTTCAAAATTTAATCCTGTTGAAGTTACATTCACAAGATTTGCTGAATGTATGTTTAAATCTGTAGGAGAAGTTTCATCATTACTTAAATTTTCCTTTTGGCACGCCGAAAGAAAAATCGCAATTAGCAATGTGATGAAAAATCCTTTTAAAGTGGGGCTCCAAAATAATTTTAAGTAACTATTCATAATTTGACATTTTTTGATTCACCACTAAATTAGAAGGTAAGTGTCTGTAAATAAGTAGTTAATGTATAATTGGTGTCTTATAATTCATCAATGGTAATTTGCTTGCATATTTTTCTGTTTTATTTCCACTTATAAACTCTTTCCTACCATTTATCTATTGTTTTTCAAAAACAACCATTCTTTTTGTAATTTAAGTACTTGTATTCTTTCAATTATGATAAGATCAATAATAGTAGATGACGAGTTTTCGGCTATAAAAAGCTTAAAATGGGAAATCGAGAAGTTCTGTAAAGAAATTGAAGTGTGTAACTTTTATACCAATCCTATGGATGCCATTGAAGGTATAAATACTTTAAAGCCAGATTGTGTTTTTCTGGATATCGAAATGCCCGAAATGGATGGCTTTCAGCTTTTAAGGCATTTAAAATACAAAGATTTTGAACTAATATTCACCACTGCTTATGACAATTACGCTATTAAAGCATTTAAGCAGGAAGCTATGGACTATCTTTTAAAACCTATAGACTCAGATGATCTTATACTGGCTGTAGAAAGAATTCGAAAGAAGAAAGCAAAGAATACTGTAGGAGAGCAATTAAAAAATTTATTGTCCGAAATTAAACCTGAAACTAATCATAAAATACCTTTATCATTTTCTACAAAAACCGTTTACGTAGATCCCCATGAAATAATTTACTGTAAGTCTGACGGGAACTATACCGAAGTTTATTTAAAAGACGGTCATAAGGAAGTCCTTTCAAAGAAACTAAAAGACGTGGAGGCTTTAATAGAGAATAAGGATTTTCTAAGAGTTCATCATTCATATCTTGTAAATATGAATTACTTAAGAGAGCTTATTAAAAGTGATGGCCAGTATATTATTCTGGAAGATGGTTCTAATATTCCTGTATCCAGGAATAAGAAATCAGATCTCCTTCACTTCTTAAATGGCAAAAAATAAATGGATGTGTCCCCTCATTTCTTAGCTACAGATATATTATCCCATTCCTATGAGAACGGTATCATTACTTTTCTTTCTGGGATTCTTTTTGTTCTTTGCATTTATCATCTTATACTTTATTTTCAGCAGGGAATCCTGTCCTATCTTTTCTATAGTATTTATGTCCTATTTTTATTCTTTTCCATAGCTCCTTTTTCAACAGATTTTTTAATGCAAATTTTGCATCCTGAAAAACTAAGACCTTTTAATACTTCTGGTTTTACGGCTGAATTAGCCTTTGTTACTTATTTTTTCTTTATGCTTAGCTTTTTAAATCTAAAAAAACATAATCCGCTCTGGCACAAAATCATCCTTCACGCCACTTATTTTCTGGGAGGTATAGTTATAGTTTTTGAATTATTATTTATGATAATTGAAAAGTCTGATATCGCATTATTAGGATATGAAATCACCATGATTTATTTAACTCCTCTTTTAGCTATTCTTTCATATATTCCTATTCTTAAACTAAAAACACCACTTAAGTATTATATTATTATTGGCTCGTTGCTGGTGTTCTTTTCCTCTGTAATTACAGATGCAATGTCTATTTATTCAGGTCAAACTAGATTAGAACTTAGTCAATATTACAGCGCATATTTTATATGTATCGTTATTGAAAATTGTTTGTTTTCCCTTGGATTAGGCCATAAGCAAAAATTAATTCTTGAAGAGAACAGGAATTCTCAGGAAAAAATAATTTCTCAGTATAAGGAAAATGAAAAATTAAAAGAAGCAATCCAGAAGCAGCTGGAGGAAAACCTGGAATTGATTAGTAAAAAGGCTGAAAAGGAAGAAATAAAAAGAATAAAGGCTAATTATGAAAAAGAACTTGCAGAGCTTAAAATTACTGCGCTTAAAAGCCAGATGAATCCACATTTCATATTTAATTCTCTTAATTCAATAAAACTGTATATTATTGATAATGATAAGGATAATGCGGTTTATTATCTTAATAAATTCTCCAAGTTGATAAGGAAAATTCTGGCATCAACCCGGGTAAAGAAAATTTCACTTGAAGAAGAACTCGACATTTTAAAACTATATGTGGGTATCGAAAATATCCGTTTTGAAAATAAAATTAATCTTAAAATAAATATCGATCCCAACCTGGATATAGAAACCGTTAAACTTCCTTCACTTATTCTTCAGCCTTTTTTGGAAAATGCCATCTGGCATGGATTACCCTCAAAAAGAGGAGAAAAAATTCTTAGAGTCGAACTTTATAATAACAGTCCCTTTTTAAAGATTATTATCGAAGATAACGGCATTGGTAGAGTAGAAGCAGGACGACTAAAAAATCAAAAGGTTCATGGTAAAAAATCCATTGGTATAGAATTGACTAAAGAAAGGCTTCGGATTTTTTCAAAAGATTACAAAAACGACTATTCACTGGAATTCATAGATCTTTACGATGAGGATGAATTTGCAAGAGGAACAAGAGTGTCGCTGAATGTTCCTCTTGATTAACCAATAAATTAATCCATAATAAAATTAAGCCCTCCCGCGATAATATCAGACTTTAAACCGGAGTCTCTTTCGTAGTGATTATATTTTAGATCAATACTTTTTAAACCGAAATTCCCTATATGGAATTCAGTAAATATGTCGGTGTAGTTTATTCCAAAGCCATATTGATTAGCCGTATATTTTGAAAGGTCATAATCTGAGGTATAGAATTCTTCTCCTGAATTATGTTGTTCATATCCTGCAAAATAGTCGGCTGCGGTTTGATTATAATATCTATAAGATGGGTATAATGTAAACTTCTGACTTATCTTAATAGGAATTTCAACATTGGCAGTATGCGATTTTATACCCCAATCGTCAGTATAATATCTGTAATAGGTTCTAAGAACGAATATTTCATTAAGATAATAGTTCAATCTCCCGCCTACAGCTGTCTTTAATCTACTTGATGGTAAATGTTCAATATCATCTGCCAGTTGAAAATTCTGAATAAACGTATCTGGTACGTCGGCAAAATAAACTCTCTGGAATGGAGTAGAAAGTAAACCGTCCTGCAACACCAAATCTACAGCTAAAGAAGCCTGTAATTTTTTTGAAAGGATTTGTGAGAAATTGATTCCGGCAGAATAGGAATTTCTTCCTTTTTGTGATAATTCAGTAAACTGGGGATCATAATTCTCATTTCCCGTGATCTCATAGGCATTAAATAAAAAGTTGCCTATTCCATTATCCCCATAGGTAAAAGGTCTTAATTCGTAAGGATAAATCAATTTCCAGCTGTCTATATATACATTTCCGTGTAGGCTAAGTTCCGTATTCTTTTCATTAAAAAGTTTGGTAAAGCTACCACCTATACCCAGCGAAGTGTAATCATACTCATTGGAAACCGATAGCTTACCGGTAAGGATAGTATTCCTGTCGTCAGAACTATGACTGTAAGAACCGGTTACATTGAACCATGTATCGCTGGAAGATGCACCTGAAGAAGCGACGAACGGATCTGCCTGGGAATTCCCGCCATCAAAAGGATTTATATTGCTCGACGAAGCAGAAGTATAGGCTGAAATCGCTGCATCGATGGTTAAGATATCATCATCATTCATTGGAATAGAAACCATGATCGTAGGAGCAACGTCTGTTAACTCTTCCGTGCCAATCCCTCCAGTTACCGCCGCGTTGGATCCATCCTGTGAATAATAGCTGGCAAGGATATCTACTTCAGTTGCTTCAAGAACCCTTTTCTTGTAGGTAGTTGCTGTTGAATCCTGAGCCATAAGAATTGCTGGCTTCCATGCTATAAAAGCAAGTAATAATATTAAATTTTTCATAAGAAGATTTTAATTGCAGCCACATCCACCGCCTGTTTTACCTCCGTTAGCTCCGGCTGCTGCTTCGCGATATGCCTGAAAATTGGTTTCGAATCTATCAACCTTCTTTGTGCCCAATATCATATCGGGATCATTTATGTAGACTTTTTCGTATTCTTTTACGGCAGTGCAGGAACTTAGGCTTATAAGTCCAATACCGATTAAAACCATTTTGATCTTCATTTTAGTTAATTTTTATATTATCTGAATTATGAATTTTTCCCTTATCATCAATGATAATACATTCCACATTCGGGATTTGATTAATTCTGTTTATTCCAGTGTCTATACCCATTACAAAAATTGAAGTTGCCAGAGCATCGGCCATTTCAGCTTTAGGAGCAAAAACCGTGGCACTGATAATTCCCGTTGCCGGATAACCGGTGCGGGGGTCTATAATATGAGAATATCTCACCCCATTAAAACTTACATATTTTTCATAGTCGCCCGATGTTACCACTGCCGAATTATATACTGGCAATAAGGCGAAAGCCTTGTTTTTGTCCATAGGATTGGTGATTGCCACTTTCCATTCGTCACCATTTGTCTGGGTTCCCCAGGTATTCATATCTCCAGAAGCATTTATAATTCCTGCTTTAACACCTTTGGAAATGAGCAATTCTTTGGCCTTATCGGCCGCATAACCTTTACCAATAGCTCCAAAACCGATTTTCATGCCTTGCTTTTTCAGGAAAACTGTGTGATCGGAGGAATTTAAGACTATATTCTTAAAGCCCACTCTTTCGACGGAATTTCTTATATCTTCTTCCATTGGCATTTGTTTCATGCTACCATCAAACCTCCAAACCTTGTCCATAGATGCATAAGAAATATCAAACGCTCCATCGGTTACTTTGGAAATCTGTATGGATCTCTGGATAAGGTTGAATAATTCCTGATCAACCTTCACAGGACGAATTCCTGCATTTTTATTTATCAGTGAAGTCTGGGAATCTGGATCCCAGCTGGAAATTAGTTTTTCTATACGGGAGATCTCCTCAACCGCAATATCAATATATTGTTCAGCCGCGACGGAATCCTCTACCACGACTGTTATATCCATTCTACTTCCCATAAGTTTCAGGGTACGCTTCGCTGTTATTTGTGACGAGGCAATAAGACCAGAAATAAGAAACGTTATGAGAATTATCTTTTTCAATCTTAACCTTTAAGAGAATCAAGCAATTCAATATATTCTTTTGGCTTCACATTTTCATAGCCAAGTTTTCCTAAAACCTTTCCCTCTGGATTAAGCATTACTACCAATGGGAAATAACCATTTTCATTATAGGTCTCAGCTAGTTTATCGTTTTTAGCCTGTTGTTCAGGAGAAAGTTCGTTACCAGACCTTCTTGGGAAATCAGCCTTTAAAAGGACATAATGATCTTTGGCGTAAGATTTAAACTCGTCGGTACTCCAGATCTTACGATCCAGTTTGATACACGGGGCACACCAGTCTGATCCCTGGAATACCAGTAAAATTTCTTTATTTTCTTCTTTGGCTATTTTTTGTGCTTCGGTAAGATCGGTTTTCCATTCCTGTGCGTTCATGGAGATAAAAAGTAAACCGAAAATTATACTTAGAAATACCTTTTTCATGGGGCAGTAAGTTATTTGGGTTAATAAAATTAATTGTTAACCTAATCTATATACAGTTATCGTACCAGATTAACGGGAATTTAATAGTTCTAGAGAGTTAATTTTTATGGAATGAATGACCAGGAGGAGTTAAAATTAGAAATTTATTTATTAGAGCATACAAACGGTAGAAATCGCTTATAAACATCTTCATAACGGTATTTTCGGGATCTACTTTCCATTCACCATCAACGATAAATTTGTAATGATGTTTTCCTCCAGGTAGTATTAATGTTTTACTCCATCCGGAGTCGGTCTTTTTCATTTTTAACTGTTGCTCATCCCAGTTATTGAAAGAGCCGGTTAAAATAACTTCACAATCCTCCATAGTTCTTTACATTTAAAGTCTCTAATTTTAACTAGTAATCGAATAAAGCTGTTGAACTCATTTAGAACTTTATCAGAATTTTCCGGATCTTCCACCTATGTTACCATTGCGATGTACCCCAATTTAAACGCGGGTCTAAGTATAGATATTATTAACCATCATTTTCAATACGCTTCATTTTTAACTCCTTTTCATCCATCGTTAAAAGTACCGGCAAAAATAATTTCATCGGCATCCTCGTGGCCTTCAAGAAAGAAACGAGTATTCCCATTTTTATCTGGAATAGCTGTGTACATTCTAAGATTGTAGGAATGAAGATCTGTTCCGGACAAATCCCGGGCAGGAGAGATGTTTGTAATATCATTTTCAGGTTCAGCCCAAAATATATTATTTATGACAAATTTGAATTCCCAGATACCAATTCATCTGAAAAATCGTCTATTTTCTTCCAGAAGTTCATATCTGCCATCATCTACCTTCTTCATTTCCCATTCGTTTCTGGACCAGTCATTGAAACTCCCGGCTACGACCACATTTTTAATATCAAGGTCATCAAAATCTATATCGTCTCCATAATTATCATGAGTCGCCTTTTTGTAATCTTCCCTGTCAAAAGAAAAAACAATTTCATCACCTTCTATGCGGTAGCCTTTAACTTCTTTCTGAGCAAAGTTGGGAAGCGCAAAAAGAAGAAGAAGTCCAAAAATAATATGATGATAAGTTTTTTTCAATTTTGAAAATTAATAGGTGAATCAATAAAATAAAGCATTTCTTTTTTATAATTAATAATGGTCCTTTTTTGAGCGAAGAATTCATATCCTAAAACACCATCTAGCTTTACACCAAACGCTTCACTCATTCTGTCTAAATTAGTAATAATTGTATTCATGGGACCAAAATAAACCCGGTCTGATAATTTTACACTGTACAATTTCCCTGCCAGAACTTCGGCTTTTTCATCGCTGGCACCTACTAAAACCAGGCGCTTAGTTGGGATGAAATATTTTAGAACCTTTTTACTTTGCCTTCTATTCAATTGGTTGAATTCTGCTCCAGTGTCTAATGCGAATTTCATTTTTTCATTAGCAACATAGGTGTCTAATACAATGGTATGCTCCTTCAGGTTAAACCCGATACTATCGGTGACCCTTTCCAAATAGCCTCTTGGATCAAGTTTTTCACCAAATTTATCGGTTTTGCTTAATGTGATCTGATTAAGATGCATATCTATAAAAACTTCGTAATCTTTTAGGATATTATAGCCAAAAGCGCCACAAAAGGTATTATTATTCTTTAGCTTTTCAATATGAGAAAGATCTATTACATGAGAAGTAGTGTTTTTTAGGCATATGTTATTCAGAATAAATTCTTCCAGGTATTTTTCATACGCATAGTCCACTAACTAGAACCCGGTGACTTTTAATAAATTTTGGAGTATAGTTCATATTGATCGGGAAAATGAACTTTATTTAGAATAAGAGTTTTAGAACCGGTGTCAATAACAAAATTTCCTTTTTTGTTGTAAAGTTGGGCTTCTACAACAATTAAGTTATCAATTAACCTGAAAGGAATTCTTGCCGTATTTTTATTTAGTATCTCAGCTTTGGGAAAGCTGATTGGATCCAGAAAAAAAGGATTAGCCTTTGCCTGTGCAACAAAGAAGAAAACCATTATGATCCATAACCTGTTCATATTTAACAGACGCAGAAAAAAATAGTTTGTTACAGGTTGTATTTTAAAATAAAAAGGCCGTTCAGGATTTCTGAACGGCCATTTTCAATTAATCAATAAATATTAATCAATAAACTGTTCACCATATTTTATAGGTTCTAAATTTTCTCTTTCTTTCTCATTAAACATTCGTGATTTAATTAAAAACCTCAATCCTAAAGGAATTTCTAAAGAAAAGCTTGAACCACGACCATGAGTGACATCAACTGTTAAATGTGTATGCTTCCAGTATTCAAACTGATCTTTATTCATAAAGAATTCACATCCATGAATTGTTCCAAGCGAGACATCATTTTCGTTTAATAAAAGGTCACCTTTTTCAAGACACATGGGAGATGATCCATCGCAGCAACCTCCGCTTTGATGGAACATCAATTCACCATGCCTATCCCTGAGCTGGTCAATCACTTTTTTCGCTTCTTCAGTAATATCTACTCGTTGAGTCATAAAATTTAATTCTAGAAAAATCCCATTGCTTTCTTATCGTAAGAAACCAACATATTCTTAGTATGACGATAATGGTTTAACATCATTTTATGGTTTTCTCTACCAATACCAGATTTCTTTCGTTTCTTCCAAAGAATTGTAGCATTAGCTGCGATAATTATGATAATTATTTACCCAAACTCTACCGGCTTTTATAGCTCTGGAGATCTGATATGCCTGGTGCATGTCCCTGGTCCAAACTCCTGCGCCAAGACCGTATAACGTGTCATTAGCTATTTCAATAGCTTCAGCCTCATCTTTAAAGGTGGTAACACAAACAACCGGGCCAAAGATCTCTTCCTGAAAGACTCTCATTTTATTATTTCCTTTCAGGATGGTTGGTTTAATATAATATCCACTATCGAGACCTTCATTAAAGGCAGCTTCCCCACCTGTTAGTACTTCACAGCCTTCTTCCTTCCCAATTTTGATATAATTCAGGATCTTTTCATATTGATCGTTGGAAGCCTGAGCGCCCATCATGGTATCCTGGTCAAGTGGGTGACCTAATATAATTGCTTCAGTTCTCTCGATCACTCTTTCAATAAACTTATCATAAATACTTTCCTGAATTAGCAATCTGGAAGGGCAGGTGCAAACTTCTCCCTGGTTGAGGGCGAACATGACTGCACCTTCAATGCACTTGTCAAAGAAATCATCGTCAGCATCCATAATACTTTCAAAGAAAACATTCGGAGATTTTCCCCCAAGTTCTAGGGTGACGGGAGTGATATTCTTAGAAGCATATTGCATAATAAGCTGTCCGGTAGTAGTTTCCCCGGTAAATGCGATCTTATTGATACGAGGGCTGGAGGCTAATGGTTTTCCAGCTTCAGCTCCAAAGCCGTTCACTATATTCAAAACCCCGGCAGGAAGTATATCTTCTATAAGTTCCATTAGGATCATAATACCAACCGGAGTTTGTTCTGCAGGTTTTAATACCACACAGTTACCAGCGGCCAGGGCGGGAGCTAATTTCCAGGTAGCCATTAAAATTGGGAAATTCCATGGAATTATTTGCCCAACAACTCCAAGTGGTTCGGTAACGTTGATACATACGGTATTGGAATCGAGCTCACTAACTGAACCTTCTTCCGCACGTATTACGCCCGCAAAATATCTAAAATGGTCTACGGCCAGAGGGAGATCTGCTGCAAGTGTTTCCCTAACTGCTTTCCCATTGTCCCAGGTTTCAGCCCGAGCAAGATCCTCCAGGTTTTTCTCCATTACATCAGCAATTTTCAACAAAAGATTACTTCGGTAGGCGGCTGAGGAATTATTCCATTCAGGCGCTGCTTTCCATGCGGCATCTATGGCTTTATCTATATCTTCCTGGGTAGATCGTGCAACTTTTGTAAAACTATTTCCATCTACAGGAGAAATATTATCAAAATACTCTCCATTCACCGGAGCGGTCCATTTTCCTCCAATAAAATTATCATACTTGTCCTTAAATTTAGGTTTTTGGATTGCTTTCTTCTCTGTGGTCTGAATGTCGCTCATAATTTTGTAAGTTTTAGATTATTAAAAATTGAATATCCTTCCTGTGGTTAAAGGAATTTGGATAATTAATAAAGTTACAATACAAGTTTTAAAAAAAGCTGACCTATTCTATCATTACCATGAACAATCATTTCATTTGTTGTTAATTTATTAATATTAAGGGTTCATTATTGTATATTTAATGAAATAATAGTGAATAAATTAGGGTTTTAAAATCTGAGTATAAATGAAATTACCCCAGCATTTTTATGAAAACCGGAAGCTTGAAAATCTTGTAGAGAATCAAACTTCTTATACGATGAATAATGCTGCTCTTCATATTTTTGAAACGCATCAAGTGGCGGAAAGGGTGTTGCTTCAGTTTGACAAGCCTGTTCTTGCAAGTATGTTGAGAGGTAAGAAAATTATGCATTTACGCGATCAAAATCCTTTTGATTTTCTTCCGGGCGAATCATTGATCCTGCCTTCTGATGAAATGATGAGCATAGATTTTCCTGAAGCTGAAGATTCCAATCCTACTCGTTGTCTGGCAATGGCAATTTCTGAAGAAAAAATTGATAAGGTACTATGCCATATGAATGAGAATATGGCTAAGGCAGATGGAGGGGAATGGAACCTAATGGATTACAACTTTCATTTTACCAATGATATAGTGAATTTACCAGATCCTTCAAAGGCTGATTTTTTTATTTACTGAAAATCATCCGGCCAAAGATCTTTTTGTAGATAAGATGTTCCAGGAATTATTAATGAAGATACTCCATACCAATACTAATAAAATCTATACTGAACAAAGTTTTAAGTTAAGCTGTAATAGCCGCTTGGCGTATGTGATGGAATATCTTTGGAAAGATCTGCACAAGCCTATTCCAATAGAGAAATTGAGTGAGAAAGCCTGTATGAGTGAATCTAATTTTTACAGGGTTTCCAAAAATGAAGTGGGAATTTCACCTATAGATTATATAAATAATGAAAGGATCAAACTTGCGGCGAGCTTACTTCAAAAACCCATAAGAGTATAAAACAGGTTTACCCGGAATGTGGCTTTGAAAGCAGGTCTTATTTCAATAGAGTATTTAAAAGCAGAAAGAAAGTTGCTCCCAGCGATTACCAATCCAGACTTAACGTCAGCGTATAAAAAAAGCACGTTCTGAACGTGCTTTTTAAAGTTTTAATTAATTATCTGGATAGTACATATTTGCCACCCATTCTAATCATAAAATCCATCCCTGACTGACTCATGGTGCTTTCCTGATCAATGATCAACACCATTCTATTTTCAGTAAGTTCCGAGATTCTCATGCGTCCTTCCTGTGGGCCTACCACAGCCTGTGTTTGAACCTGACCAATTGCGGAACTTGTAATAATATAATCACCATCTACAGACCAGTTCCCGCTGGAAGACACATTTTCCATAGGATAATTCTGAGTCATGCCTTCATAAGAAAGGTCAACCTCATAATCACCCTGGAAATCAAACGTGTTGTCTTCATTAAAACTTAAAGTGGCATTGATGTTTTTACCAATTCCTTCATAAGAGCTACTTAAATCCATACCCTGATAAGTACCGGAGGTTTCCCCCTGGTAATTGAATTCTTCTAATTTCCAATCCCCAACAATCATTGAGTTATTTTTAGAGGGAGCATCATCTTCAGAGCACGAAGTGACTGCAATAAATAAAAGAGCAAGCAGTGAAAATTTAATATTTTTCATCCTTTAAAAATTTTGGCTAGTTAGTAATTTATTTAAAGGAAAGAATTGGTTGGGTGAAGACAATAAGTCACCATCTTTCAGGTTGTAAGATAGACAAAAATTATATAGACGATTAATTTTTTATAAAATCGGAGAAATCCTGAAAAAACTCTTCTAGCAGATTCATATTTCTTGAAAGAAATTCTTTTACTAGCGGCCAGTCTTGTCTATTATGAATGCTTACTTCATCTAGTTGGACATATATTCGCGAAATGAGTTTTCCTTCTGGCAGCAGATATTCTTTACTGAAGATGATTTCAGGCAAATATTCGGTTTTCAGAATTTTTTTGAGTGACACGAGTTTTTCAAAATAGTATTCCCGAATTAATTCGTCTGCATCATCAATATCAAGCGATACCTGGGCAAACTTTCTGTTAAAGGTAAATTTTAGCTGAATTTCCTTCATTTTGGTATTATAAAGTATCCATTTCTTAGGATACTCCTTTCCAAAACTTGTCCAGAATTCCTGGCGTATCTTTTTTGATTCTTCCTGGCTAAACATTAGATAAAATAGGCTAATAGGATTCCAAGAATAATAACCCCCAGCTTTGAAGCATTAAAGGAGTGATTTTTAGATGATTCAAATAAGATGGTGGTGGAGACATGAAGAAAAATACCAATTACCATCGCATTCACATATGGCGCATAAAGGCTAAAAATCTCAATGTTATTTTTCAGCCAGTGACCAAACGGAGTCATAAGCGCAAAGAAACCCAGAAACAGATAGGTTTTTGGCTTTCCTAATTTGCTATGCGTAAGAAACACCGAAAGTATTGCCGCCACCGGAATTTTATGGATCACGATTCCGTTTAGAATATGGGTGTCCTTATCCAGCGGGAAACCCTCCAGCAAAGAATGAAGGCTAAGACTTATGAGTAATAATAGTGGAAATGTGCTGGAATTTTCCTGAAAATGAATATGACCATGTTCCACTCCTTTTGATAAAAACTCAAGGATGATCTGTAGCAGTATTCCCAGCATAATAAAAACGCCAATCCCTTCATCCGGATTGCGGTAGACATCGGGGAGTAATTCCAGTACCGTTACGGCTAATAAATAGGCACCACTAAATGCCAGTAGAAGTTTAAAGCCAGAGGAATTACCGGGTTTTAAAAAAAGTGAGATCACATATCCTACGATAACCGCAAGTATGGGTAATAGATAAATATAAAATCCTGTTAGCAAAGTACTCTAGGTTGGTTATGGATATCCAGCAAAACGATGCGTTCAACAATCCTCTTATTATTATACTTTGGAACAAAATTAACCTATTTTTGTGGTTCTTTAAAGAAGGATTATGAGTAAAAATTTTAAAATGATAGCCAAAACCCTTTATGGTTTTGAGCAGATACTTGCCAAAGAATTGCTTCAACTGGGTGCAATGGATATTAAAGAAGGCACCAGAATGGTTAGTTTTGTAGGAGATACGGGTTTTATGTACAAAGCAAATTTATGCCTTAGAACAGCTATCAAAATTTTAAAACCTTATGAAAGCTTTAAAGTAAATTCAGAACAGGATCTTTACGACCAGATCTATAAATTACCCTGGGAGAATTTTCTCGATGTAAATGGTTCTCTGGCCGTAGATTCTACAGTTCATTCTGAAATTTTCACCCATTCACAGTATATCTCTCTTAAAACCAAAGATGCTATCGTAGACAGGTTCAGGGATAAATTTGGCAAAAGACCGGATGTAGACCTGGATTTTCCAAGTTTGCGCATCAATATTCATATTGAAAAGAATTACTGCGATGTTTCCTTTGACAGTTCCGGGGAATCTCTTCATAAAAGAGGCTACCGCTCGGCTACTAATATCGCTCCGATTAACGAAGTACTTGCTGCAGGAATGTTACTGCTCTCAGGCTGGGATGGGCAGTGTGATTTCCTGGATCCTATGTGTGGTAGTGGAACTATTCCTATTGAAGCAGCTATGATCGCCTGCAATATTCCACCTAACCTGAATAGAAAGGAATTCGGATTTGAAAAATGGAAAGACTGGGATGAAGCTCTTTTCGAAAAGATCGAAGAATCGGCTTTAAAGAAGGTGAAAGAATTCCATTTTAAAATTAAAGGTTTCGACAAGGCACCTTCCGCAGTAATGAAAGCAAAGGAAAATGTGAAGAATGCAAATCTTTCAGATTTTATTCAGATAGAACAAAAGAATTTTTTCGAAAGTGTAAAAGAAGGCGACCGCTATCTTCATATGCTTTTTAACCCGCCTTATGGTGAACGACTGGAGATAGATGTAGAAAAATTTTATGCTGAAATTGGAGATACCTTAAAGCAGAGTTATCACGGGACTCATGCCTGGTTTATTGCCACAAATTTTGATGCCATTAAGAGTGTTGGGTTAAGAGCCTCGCGAAAGATTAAACTATACAATGGTCCGCTGGAAGCGCGTCTTTTAAAATATGTGATCTACGAAGGTTCTAAAAAGAAAAGTAAGCAACAAAATCAGGACATTTAGTCCTTATTCTTTTTGTAAATTGGAATGAGGTAGGAAATAGAATAACCATATCCGGCTCCAAAGTCACTACCATCGTAGGTTCTGCCAAATCCTGGAATGGCCAGATTGTCAAAATTGGAAGGTGATTTTTGACTGATCCTTCTCTTAAGCTGAACATTAGCCGATAGAAAGAGGTTGTTAAATACTTCCACTTTAATCCCTATCATTAACTCTAACCAGCTTGCATTAAGTCCCGTGGTTTCGGTATTATCTGTTCTTATGTCTGGGCCATAATAATTGGAGGAGGTATAGATGCGATAATTATCAAGGCTTTGTGAAAAAGTGGCAAACCCGTAACGTGCTCCTACAAAGATGCTGTTCTGCATATCCTGCCAGTTGTCATAGGCATTATAATCTGCCCCCAGTTTAATATAGCTTCCGTTGGTGATGGTTTTTATATTATCACCTTCAAATGTGATTTTTTCATTTCCAAGTTCTGCTGCAGCATAAAAAGCTTCATTAATGCGATAATCTCCTAAGATCTCCAGGCCTTCATATTTATCATCCAGAACACTTCTTAAGGGTTTGCTTAGATCGATCCCAAGCCTTAACCCGTATTTATCTTTATATTGAATGCTATCCTGTTCCGGAGTGCTTTCCTGAGCCGAAACAACACCTGCTACCAGTATAATTATAAGAAGACTAGAAAAATATCGAAACATGGGCTTGATTTTCATTTTCAACATTCGCTTGTTCTATCCGGATATCATCTATCCAATCGTCTCCGCCGGCATCATCACTCACAGATGCTTTGAGACCTACATAATTTATTCTGAAAGCACATGCACGGTTAAGATATTCCTGTTCTCTTCCATAACTGAAAACAAGCGTATCTGCAATTCCAGGTACAGCATTGGTTGCTGAAGTATCCGGAGCATTTAGTGTAAATACAAATTCTGAAATATCCTGATCTGTTCTTAGCGGAATCGCAATACTATCCTGGCTATATCTGTAATAAACATAACTGGTGTCATTCCCTGTTTCACGGATATTTAAGTTTTGCGGAGCCTTTAGATCGAAAGGATCCTGGTTTTCATAAAAACGTATGATTAGCAGGGGAGTGGTATCAGTTGATTCCGGGCAAATATCATCCCTTTGACAGCTTAAGATCATCACGAACGCAAAAAGAAAAATTATGGTTCCGAAATATTTTTTCATTTATCTTTTTTCTAAGCAAACAACATTCTCAACGTGGTGGGTTTGCGGAAACATATCTACCGCCTGAACCTCGGTCACTTTATAATGTGCATCCAGTAAAGCCAGATCTCTTGCCTGAGTAGCTGAATTACAGCTCACATAGACGATTCTTTCCGGCAATATACCAATAATTTGCGCTACCACCTCCTTGTGCATTCCATCACGTGGAGGATCGGTGATTATAACGTCTGGTTTACCATGTTTATTGATAAACTTTTCAGTAAAGACCTTTCGCATATCACCTACGTAGAATTCCACGTTGTCAATTTCATTGCGTTCAGCATTTTCTTTCGCGTCCTTAATAGCTTCTGGTACTGCTTCTACGCCAATCACCTTTCTGGCATTTTTAGCAACGAACTGTGCTATAGTTCCCGTTCCTGTATACAGGTCATATACAAGTTCATCTCCTTTTAGCTTAGCATAATTTCGGGCGATCTTATAAAGATTATAGGCCTGGTCTGAATTGGTCTGGTAGAAAGATTTCGCGTTGATCTTAAATTTAAGACCTTCCATTTCTTCAAAAATATGATCTCTTCCTTTATAACAAATCACCTCCTGGTCGTAAATGGTATCATTTGCTTTATTATTTATAACATATTGCAAGGAAGTGATCTGCGGAAATTTAGCAGACAGGGCTTCTAGCAATGATTCTCTCTGTTCTTTCCTATTTTCAAAAAACTGGACCAGGATCATGATCTCTCCGGTGGAAGTAGTTCGGATCATCAAAGTCCTTAGTAAACCTTCCTGATTTCGGGTATTAAAGAATTCCAATCCGTTTTTGGTGGCATAATCCCTGACAAAGTTCCTAATATCGTTACTTGGATCCTCCTGAAGGTGGCACTTATCGATATCCAGGATCTTATCCCACATACCCGGAATATGAAATCCAAGTGCGTTTCTATTCTCAATATTTTCACCACTCTGAATTTCCTTTTGGGTAAGCCATCGACTATCGCTAAAGGAAAATTCCATTTTATTACGGTAGAAATAGATTTTTTCACTGCCCAGAATAGGAGTGATTTCCGGAAGTTCTATTTTCCCCAGTCTTTGCAGATTATTCACAACCTCTTGCTCTTTGTACTCCAGCTGGTATTTATATTCCATATTCTGCCATTTGCAACCTCCACAGGTTCCAAAATGCTTACATACGGGTTGTGTTCTTTTATTAGATAAAGTATGGAATTCTACGGCTGTCCCGTGGTAGTAGGATTTTCTTTTTTTTAAAGTCTGAATATCTGCTACATCTCCGGGAACTGCATTATCTATGAATATCACACGGCCATCGGGAGATTTAGCGACTGCTTTTCCCTTAGCACCGGCATCTGTAACTTCAATTTCTTTAAAAAGTTTGTTCTTATTTCTTCTTCCCATGCCGCAAAAATAGGATAATTAACAAGATTTAAAGAGAGCCTGCTTGAAATTTTCAGCAAACATTTAGTAATTTGCAGGAATTCAGAATATGGGATGATTTCTCTCCATTTTGGTGATATTTTAACCAAAAAAAAGTAGGAATAGCTTAACACTAATACAAAAACAGAAATTAACATGCCATTACCTAAAATTAATTCTTCAGAAGAAGCGATTAAACTTGAAGATCAACATGGAGCTCATAACTATCATCCGTTACCTGTTGTTCTAAGCAGAGGGGAAGGAGTACATGTCTGGGATGTAGAAGGTAATAAATACTACGATTTTCTTTCAGCCTATTCAGCGGTCAATCAGGGGCATTGTCATCCAAAAATTGTAGAAGCATTGCATTCGCAGGCTTCGAAACTGGCACTTACTTCCCGCGCTTTTCATAATGATGTTCTTGGCGGATATGAGAAATATGCTACCGAGTATTTTGGATTTGACAAACTGTTGCCAATGAATACAGGTGCCGAAGCCGTAGAAACTGCCATCAAGATCGCCAGAAAATGGGCTTATGAGAAAAAAGGTGTAAAAGAGACCGAGGCAAATATTATTGTTTGTGAAAATAACTTCCACGGCAGAACCACCACCATCATTTCATTTTCTAATGACGAAGGAGCAAGGAAGAACTTCGGGCCGTATACCCCGGGATTTATAAAAATTCCCTACGATGATCCGGAAGCTCTTGAAGCAGCTATTCAAAATAATCCCAATGTAGCCGGTTTCCTTGTAGAACCCATTCAGGGAGAGGCCGGGGTTTATACACCTGCCGATGACTTTATGGCGAAGGCTAAAGAGATCTGTAATAAGAACAATGTGCTTTTCATGGCTGATGAAATTCAAACAGGGATCGCCAGAACTGGTGGATTACTTGCCGTTTGTGGGAATTGTAGTTGCGAAGGGCATTGTGAAAGACAACAGGAAACTTATACCCGTCCTGATATTCTTATATTAGGAAAAGCTCTTTCTGGGGGGAACTATCCGGTATCTGCAGTGCTGGCAGATGATGAAGTGATGGATGTGATACAGCCGGGACAGCATGGATCTACTTTTGGAGGTAATCCTGTGGCGGCTGCAGTAGCTGTAGCTGCACTGGATGTAGTTAAAGATGAACACTTAATTCAGAATGCCAGAAAACTGGGTAATCTTTTTAGAAGATTATTGGATGATTATATTCGAGAATCTAATATTGTAAACCTTGTAAGGGGGCGTGGACTTCTTAATGCGATCGTGATCAATGATTCGCCTGAAAGTACAACAGCCTGGGATATTTGTATGGCCTTGAAGGAAAATGGACTGCTGGCCAAACCAACCCATGGAAATATTATTCGCTTTGCGCCACCACTGGTAATGAATGAAGAACAATTAAGAGACTGTGTTTCAATTATTGTAAAAACACTAAAACAATTCGAGAAGTAATTGCAACTTAATTTATCAATAAAAGCCCCCGCTTAATAGCGGGGGCTTTTTTATGTTATCCTCCATACTGACGTGACATCTCTTCCATAGCATCCTGCCAGGCGCCGAAACCGCCGAAGAAAATCAAACTTATTATAGAAGCTATTATGCTTAATGCGCTTAAGACCAGACCGATAATTGCGAGGATTCTTCCGGTTTTTACATTTTGGTATCCTGTATAAAGTTCTGGTTGTGCGTTATAAATTTCAATAGCACGCTTGGACATAACCAGGGCTATGATCCCAAAAACGATTCCCAGAACGCCGTAACAACAACATCCAAGGATTGATAAAATACCAAATACTAAAATCAGGGTGGAATTAGGTAATTCTTTTTTTTCCATAAAAGAGGCTTTAATTGGTTAGTTGAATAAATAAAACATTTTAATAATATATGCAGCGGCCATTGCTAAAGCAGTAATAATGATAAGGCCGATCTTGATATTATAATCGTATCTAAATTTAAAAAAAAGATTGAATAAGAGAAATATTAACAGCATAGCCAGCGGATAGATGGCCGGATACATAAAAAAGGCTTTTGCAAATTCTCCCTGGAAAAGAAATACGGCTGCACGTTGTGCCCCACAACCGGTACATTCCACCCCAAAGAGTGTTTTATTCAGGCAGGGAAGCATGTATTCTTCAGGATTACTCAATTCTTTATTCCTATTTTTTTGGTCAGTTCGATATTATCGCTGGTATTTACCTTCACAATATACACAGCTGCACTTAAATTTCCAGTAGGAAGATAATATTCTTTTTGATTTCCGCTTATTTTTTGATTAAAAAATAATTTTCCATTTAAGTCATAAAGTCTGATATTACGAATGCCTGTTTCATATAGAACTTTAACTTCAAGTCGTTCTTCACGGTTATTTTGGTAAATATCAAAGGTGTTTAGTAAAACAATGGCAGGTTTGTCTTTGTAGTCAGCTGGAATCTTTGAATGATCTGTAAACGGAAGTTTTTCAATAAAACTTACAAAGAATCGGTTCGGGTATTCGCCTCCCAGAAGTTTCAGTTTTAAATAACCCGTTTTAATGCTATAGTAAAGATCCTCTTTTGCATCATAAATGAACAAACGGTCTGGATTGAAATTATTGAATTCTACTACCGAAAACTGAATTACGGATTCTTTCTTCAGGCTTATTTTTAAAGGAATTAGCTCTTCTTCCTTTTTCGGAAGTACATTGATCACATAATCTTCATTATTAATATTCCAGGATATATCATTATCGGCGCCATCAATCTTACGCGCATCCATGGCGTGATCCTCACCCGAAGTAGAAGTTTGCCTAAATGCAAGTACAAGTTGCCTTGTATAGGTAGAGTCTATTTCAATATTAAACCGAATAGAAGGTATTTCAACAGTATAAGTTTCTACTGATTTAAACTGAGACAATCCTTTTGATTCCTGCTGAAAAATTCGCTGTGAGTTATCAAAAACCACCTTGCCATTTGTTTTTCCCATAACCATAAAGCCCTGACCAATAGGACTGAATTTTCGGGCATATACCTCACCGCGTTCTCCTGTTTCAGCTTCATTAGGATATTTCCTGAAGATCGCAGGGACATATATTCCGGCCCCCGGAGAGTAGGCGCCATAACCTCCTTCATAATCTAATATATAGTGAGAAGTCCCATTCTTTTTCGAATCCCAGAAATATGCGATTCCTGTTGTGGAAGTATTCTGAAAAAGAAAATCTTCAAGATTAAGCGCTGAGGGGTAAGGATTTCCAATTAATAGGATCTGATCTTTTGCGATGGCTAACTCAATTCTTCCATCGTTAGGCAAGCCTTTGAAATCATAAGTCTGAGCTGAACCTGAATTAATTACCTTCCCTTCAATTTCCTGCATGTTAGTCCCGTCCACTCCTTTCATAGTAAAGCCTTCACCTGGATAAAGATCAAAATGGTCCCCTGCATATTGCCAGTTAGAATAAGTATTTCCAGAAAAGGTGTAGATCCATTTAGCAGAAATATTTAATGGCTTGCTTTTGCCATCCAACCCCGAAATAAGATTCGCCTCCCGGCTTTCGGTTTTATCTAAGGGTTCATAAATAATATCGCTGAGCTTTATATTTTTATCATCCTCTATTCTTACGGGAAGGCCCCAATAATTATAATCGAAGGCATTGGAAGTTCCTTTCTGAAAAACAGATATTTTACCATTACCAGAATTTTGATTGGTATTCTTTGGTCCCTGGAGGAGCTGTGCTTCGTTTCGTAAATAAATACTGGCCTGAGTTTCTTTTTTGAGGTTTTCCTGCAGATCAATTCCATCTTGAACATACAAAAGCCTGTCTTTGACGTAAAGATAACTGTCAGATTCATCAGAAGGTGATACGTGTAACTGGGCGTATATTCCGCAGGAACTAAAAATCATCGAAAAAATCAGGAGAAGCTTCATTAAACCTATAACTTTGCATAAATGTAAGCATAAATGAGATTGAAAATATGCTTATTAAAAATTTAACTTACTGTAAATGAAGAATTCACAGATTATAAATACCATACTAATTGTTGTAGGGGGAGCCTTTCTTATATATACAATTTCAGTAGAGAATGCCAGTCCCTACTTTAAAATCATTGGTCTCGTTATTATAATGTTCGGGCTTTACAGGGCGACAAACCATTGGGTGGCCACCAAAGACGATCATAAAGAAGAGAATGAAAATCGAGAAAAATAATGGGTTTTGAAATTGGTGATAAAGTAGAACTTCTTGATGATGATCTAAGCGGTACCGTGCAGGAAGTCTCGGGAGATGAAATCCTTATAAAATCTTCGGAAGGTTTTATGATGAATTTCTCTGCTTCAGAACTTGTAAAAATTGATTCAGAAATAGAAGACCTGGATATTGATAATTTTGATATTGAAGAAGTCATTCAGGACAAAAAGCCTCCAAAAAAGCCAAAATCAAATCGATCTAAACCAAAGGATAGAAATGTGCCTCCAATGGAAGTAGATCTTCATATAAATCAATTGGTAAGCCATTCAAAGGGCATGAGCAATCATGACATGCTCAATCTACAATTAGATACTGCCCGCCATAAACTGGAATTTGCTATTCGAAAACGTATCCAAAGAGTTGTATTTATACACGGTGTGGGCGAGGGCGTTCTAAAAATGGAACTGGAATATCTCTTAGGACGCTATGCTAATGTGAAATTCTATGATGCAGATTATCAAAAGTATGGTCTGGGGGCCACAGAGGTCTATATCTTACAAAATCCTTAGTTCGCTTCTGTATTTTCTCCGCAAGCCGGGTCCTGATCCGGACATAACGGATAATCGATGCCTGATTCCTGGAAAGTACCAAAATTATAAGTCTGGAACTGAATAGACTCGCCAGATCCGTCCTGTTTTTCAAATTTCAGGTTATTAATCAGGATCTGATAAGCGTAATTTCGGGAGATATCATGATCCAGAAAAATATTATGCTGTAAACGCTGAGTTTGTTCCGGGTTAAGATAATTCGGGATTCCCTGAGCAGTTTGAAAAGTCGTGGGATTATCTTCAGCTCCTTCCTCAACTTCAAAACGTGTGATCACATTATCATTATCGTCATCTTCATCCAGATAATTTGGAATACCATCTTCATCAGTATCCCGGTATCCAGCCTCATTAACAGGATCCCCTTCACTGTTAGCCAGCTCAATTCTGGTGGGAACATTATCATTATCATCGTCCAGGTCCAGGTAGTCCGGAATGCCATCAGAATCAGAATCCTGACTTGTCCGTTTAGAACCCATCCTTCTTCTGAATTTTCGAGCCTATCACCATCAGGGTCTGAAGTAGCCGATTTCATCGGTAAAAGTGCTTGAAACAACTACGGTAGCTCCGGTTCCGCTAACCCATTCTTCCACTACATTAGGAGTACTTGGAGGAACAACATTGCAAAAATAATTATTTGGAATCTCCCCGTCATAAAGACGGTAAACAACCCTGTTATTTCCGGTAAGCGAAAAACTTAATGGATCATTCGCCGGTGGAAGCAGATTCCCATTTTCATCTGGTGCAAACTGATTATTACTGAATTCAAGCGAAATAGATTCAAAAACATCATTATTGTTTACTGCATAAAGAACGTTGCTATTAGGTCCTTCGCAGAATTTCAAAGTACTGTCTTCAAAATCAAAACTGGTTACGATAATATTTCCGTCATCACAGGAAGAAAGAAATCCTAAAAGAATTATGCCAGATAATAATCGTCTCATGAAGATACTTTTTCAACAAAAATAAAGGAATCAAACTTATAAGGAAGCCTTGTGGGAAATTATTTTATTTGCATTAATTTTGTCCTCATGAACAAAGTGTATTTCGACTCCGCAGCTACTACGCAATTAAGAGATGAAGTAGTAGATAAAATGACCCGTATTTTAAAGGAAAATTATGGAAACCCCTCATCTACACATAGTTACGGTAGATCATCAAAATCTTTGATTGAGCAGGCTAGAAAGACGGTAGCTGGTATCTTGAATGTGAAAGCTTCAGAAATTGTATTTACCTCGGGCGGTACCGAAGCTGATAATCTGGCTTTGAATAGTGCTGTAAGAGATCTTAGTGTAGAAAGAATAATCACTTCAAAAATTGAGCATCATGCAGTGCTTTATACGGTAAATCAACTTCAGGATTGTTTCGATGTAGAAATTGAATATGTAGATCTTGATGAAAAAGGAAATATTGATCTTGAAGACCTGGAAAAGAGACTTAGTGATTCTTCAAAAAAGACACTGGTAAGTCTTATGCATGTGAATAATGAGGTAGGGAATAAAATTGATCTTAAACGTACTGCCGAATTGGTTAAATCTCATAATGCCTTATTTCATTCAGATACTGTTCAGTCAATAGGACATTATAATCTTGATTTTAATGAAATACCTGTAGACTTTACCGCGGTAAGTGCTCACAAGTTTCATGGGCCAAAAGGAGTTGGTTTTGCTTTTGTAAGGAGAAATTCAGGCCTGAAACCGCTTATTTTTGGAGGAGAGCAGGAGAGAGGTCATAGAGCGGGAACCGAAGGTGTTCATAATATTGTTGGCCTTGAGGAGGCGTTGAAACTTGCCTACGAGAAACTCGAGGAAGAACAGGAATATATTATTTCTCTTAAAAAATATTTTATTGACAGGCTTAAAGAGGAAATTCCGGGAGTAAAATTTAATGGAAATTGCAGCGATCTCGAAAATAGCACCTATACCCTTATTAATGTTTGCCTTCCTGTAAGCCAGGAAAAAGCCTTAATGCTTTTATTTCAATTGGATCTTAAAGGTATTGCATGCTCCAAAGGCAGCGCCTGCCAAAGCGGTAGCGATCAGGGGTCTCACGTCCTTAACGCATTTCTTTCAGAAGAAGATCTAAAGAAACCCTCGTTGAGGTTCTCTTTATCTCACTATAACACAAAAGATGAGATAGATTATGTGGTTGCAACGCTCAAAGAATTTATCGAAAGCTAAGATCACTGGATCATCTTTGGTCTGGTTATTTATTTTCTGTAAAACGTAGCAGTATAAGTAGTGGTGTTCCCTACATTGTCTGTGACTATTACTTTTAGATTATTTTCGGTTTCGGTAAGGACGCCATCCGAAAAATCGTGAGTCAGTGTATTATTCTTATACTCGTACTCCATCAAAATAAACTTCCCGTTTACCGTCGCGCGGTACGCATCAATACCCGATATGTCATCAGATATTTTCAATTTTAATGTTCCGTTATTGGAGATCCACTGCCCGTCATAAAAATTGACAGGGCTTACTTTTGGTGCAATGCTATCTTTTGCAAGGGTATAGGTGCCAAAAGTCCTGGTACCCGTAGTAAAACGATCTCCTTTTTTATAGGTTGAAGAATAAAGAGGTTTCCCGTAGTCGGAAAGTCTTGCAATGAATAATTGCTCTTTGTCATCCTCAGAAAACTTACTCACATCAAAACCAATAGTGATATTGGAGTGAATAGGAATTATATCACGATGCAATTGCACGGTATCTTCCTTAAACTGAATATCGAGATATGCATCCTCGTAGAGACTGTTCTTAGGGATATAGACATCTATATTATTCCCCTCTGCGGAAAAAGCTTCACCCGCCTTCGCCAAAAATGAGGTTTCATTATCTTCTTTCTTTTTAATATGATCGCTTATCTGGCCTTTTATTGGGATTCTTACCAGTTTCTCATTTCCTTTAAAATCCCTCACTATAATCGTATAATTATAATCGAGGCTGTCTTTTATATTCAGTTTACCTTCATTTTGAAGCTCCCCATAGAGACTTAAAGGATTATCGCGGTTTACATACAGTTTTTGAATCCTGTCATGCTTGTCCATGTAATATTCATAATCAATAAGCCTGTTGATATTACGGCTTTCAGCAAAGGAAAATTTATCAAAATTTATTGTAAAAACCTGGTCACCATTAAGATCGGCTTCAATTTTGAAAACTCCATTATGGTTGTAAGCCATATCCTGCTGGTCTACGGTGGAAATCCCGAATCCAATTTCACCGCAGGCTTCAACCTGGTTCGTAGTGTAGGACCCATCTTTTAAAGGGATCAGCCTTAATTTTTGACGTTCCTGAGAATTATTAACATGTGCGTCTTCTCCCAGTGGATAGGCAAATAATCCTTCTATTAATGGATCTTTATTATCTGCAATATCGATCCCAAACATTTGTGCATTCATTGGTCGCTGACTCTCGTCTCGAATTTCGAAATGCAGGTGTGGTCCTCCACTTCCCCCGGTATTTCCGCTATAGGCAATAAGTTCTCCCTGTTCAACTTTTAAGGTTCCAGGTTCAGGGAAAAGTTCGATTTCATAAGTTTCTTTAGCATACTGCTGTTTCTTCAGGTATTCCTGAATTTTAGGAGCCAGTTTTGATAAATGCCCATACACAGTCGTGTAGCCATTGGGATGTTGGATATACAAGGCCTTCCCATAGCCAAAATGCTGAATATTTATCCTGCTTACATAGCCGGTAGCAGAAGCTTTTACCTCCAGTCCTTCTCTTTGTTGTGTTTTTATATCCAGTCCGCTGTGGAAATGGTTAGATCTTAATTCGCCAAAAGTTCCGGCCAGCACTAAAGGAATATCAAGAGGATTTTGAAAATAATCCTGTGGGATTGTGTTTTGAGCCTGTAATGTTGAAATTAATAGTAGGAATAATAGGCAAGCTGCTCTCTTCATAAATCTGGGGTAATCAATTTTAAACCTTGGGGTAAAGTTAGTCAAAGTTATTACAATATTAAATCGCTTTCGCAGAGCGAATTATTAAAGATTGTTAATTATATTTTGAAAACACTAAAAAAAGTATTGGGATATTTAAAAGCGTATGTTAACTTTGTAGGGGTTCACATCGGTTTTAGCGCTTATGAGTGAAATTACAGAAATAGTTGATAACCTTGAAAATAGAATCAGCAAGCTCCTTCATAAATATGATCTTATGAAGCAGGCGAATGAGTCTCTTCAACAGGAACTAAATTCTGTAAGACTTGAATATGGAAAGCTTGAGCAAGATATACAGGCATCCAAAGATCAGGTCCAAACTTTAAAAGCTGCTAATGCGATGCTTGGCAGTACCGACCATAAAAGAGAAACTAAGCTCAAAATAAACAGTCTGATTAGAGAGATCGATCAATGTATAGTTCAGTTATCAGAATAATAATGAAAGATGGAAGATAAACTGAAAATAAAGATTTCGATTGCAGACCGTGTATATCCGCTCACCATTCAGCCTCAACAGGAAGAAGGTTTGCGTAAAGCGGCAAAGAAGATCGAAGCTATGATCAAGCAGTTTGAGCAGAATTATGCGGTAAGGGATAAGCAGGATGTACTCGCTATGTGCGCGTTACAGTTTGCCGCCCAAACCGAACAAAAAGATATTGACACGTCAAGTGAAATGCTTGAAGCAGAGGATAAATTAAGATCACTTAATGATTTACTGCAAAAGTATTTAGCTTCATAAGTTCTTTAAATAAAACTAAGGTTACTGCCTGTATTAGTGCTTTTTTGATAAACTCAACACGAATTCTTTAAAAAGGATGAGTCTAAGTTGTAAAAGCGTGCCGTGTCCTTTTCGGTTTTACCGAGATAGGAGAGCGGATTCTTGATCAGCTTGTTAGTCCTAAACTTGATTTTAAGGAGTTTATAACAAAACCTAACTAATACAGGCTTTTTTTTTATATACATCTAAACTGAAAATATGGACATACTAATCATAGCCATTGCCGCCATTATTGGGTTGGCTCTTGGCTTCGGAATTGCAAAAATGCTGGAGCGCAAACAGGCTTCTAATACCATAGCGAGCGCTAAAAAAG
Organism: uncultured Flavobacteriaceae bacterium; assembly: GCA_963825045.1. Lineage (GTDB taxonomy): Bacteria > Bacteroidota > Bacteroidia > Flavobacteriales > Flavobacteriaceae > Christiangramia. The sequence continues at coordinate 28,648 of CAWGSM010000019.1, forward strand.
AAGCTGCCGGTATCTTAAAAGAAGCAAAGGCAGAAGGCGAAAGCATAAAAAAGGACAAGATCCTTCAGGCAAAAGAAAAGTTTATTGAACTTAAGTCTGAACACGAGAAAGTGATCCTTTCCAGAGACAAAAAAATTAATGATGCTGAAAAAAGAATCAAGGATAAGGAATCTCACGTTTCTAATGAGCTGGCAAAAAGCAAAAAACTTAATAAGGAAATTGAAGATAAGGTAGCCGATTACAATCATAGGATCGAATATCTGGATAAAAAACAGGAAGAGATCGATAAGCTTCATAACAGTAAAGTACAGCAACTGGAAGTGATCTCTGGACTTTCAGCTGAAGATGCCAAGTCACAACTGGTAGAATCGCTTAAAGAAACCGCAAAAGCAGACGCCATGGCGCTGATTCAGGATACTGTGGAAGAAGCGAAATTAACCGCACAACAGGAAGCTAAAAAGATCATTATAAACACTATTCAGCGTATAGGTACAGAAGAGGCCATTGAGAATTGCGTTTCTGTTTTCAACCTGGAGAGTGACGATGTTAAAGGTAGGATCATTGGTCGAGAAGGACGTAATATCCGGGCTCTTGAAGCTGCAACGGGAGTAGAGATTATTGTAGATGATACTCCGGAAGCAATAATTCTTAGCTGTTTTGATTCGGTTAGGAGGGAAGTGGCCCGATTGTCACTTCATAAACTGGTTACTGACGGCCGTATTCACCCTGCAAGAATCGAGGAAGTAGTGAAGAAGACACGTAATCAGATCGAAGAAGAAATTATTGATATAGGGAAAAGAACAGTTATCGACCTTGGAATCCATGGTCTTCAGCCTGAATTGATAAAAATGGTGGGAAGAATGAAATATCGTTCTTCTTATGGCCAAAACCTTTTACAACACTCACGTGAAGTATCTAAACTTTGTGGAGTGATGGCATCTGAGTTAGGATTGAATCCTAAACTTGCCAAGCGTGCCGGACTTTTACACGATATTGGTAAAGTTCCGGAAACAGAAACGGAAGTACCTCACGCTATTCTTGGAATGCAATGGGCAGAGAAACATGGAGAGAAAGCAGAGGTATGTAACGCTATTGGAGCTCACCATGACGAAATTGAAATGAATTCATTATTGTCTCCAATTGTTCAGGTGTGTGACGCTATTAGCGGAGCTAGACCCGGAGCAAGAAGGCAGGTTCTCGACTCTTATATTCAAAGACTTAAGGATCTTGAAGATATCGCCTTTGGATTTGGGGGAGTTAAGAAAGCTTATGCGATCCAGGCGGGTAGAGAGTTAAGGGTAATTGTTGAGAGCGAGAAAGTGACCGATGATAAGGCTGCTAATCTTTCTTTTGAGATCTCTCAGAAGATCCAAACAGATATGACGTATCCCGGACAGGTTAAGGTAACTGTAATCAGGGAAACGCGTGCTGTAAACGTAGCTAAGTAATAGAAATTTTATCATAAAAAAAGCCGGTTTGAATTTTTCAAACCGGCTTTTTTTATTTTCTTATATCTCGCTTAATCGTTGTATATATTATTATAGGAATTTCCTTCTACTTCAAAGAATTTCCCGGTAACGTACCTGAAATGATAATCCAGTTCGGCGATCTGCTTCATGTCGTCTTCATCTAACTGATAGCCGGCACTCTGCAGGTTTTCAATAATTCTTTTCTCATTGGTTGATTTTGGGATAACCCCGGTTCCCCTTTGCTCACTCCATTTAATTAATATCTGTCCAGCTGAGGCTCCATGTTTTTTCGCGATCTTATTTATGGTTGGATTCTCGAGTAGAGAGGGTTCATCGGCTGCTTTCAATTCATCTGGTCTGTCCCCACTTCCCAGAGGTGAATAGGCAGTGACGTTAATGCCGTTTTTACTGCAAAACTCTAAGAGTTTATTTTGTTGTAAATAAGGGTGGAGTTCTACCTGGTTCATTTCCGGAGTAAAATCTGTTTCAGCCATTAATTCTTTAAGTTTTGGAATACTGAAATTAGAAACTCCAATATGCTTTACAAGACCTTGCTCTTTTGCCCTTAGCATTTCATTCCAGGTTTCTATTAAAGGAGCTTCTTCTAAAGACAAATATTCATCAGGGCCTTCCGGAAATCCATCTACTTCCGGTTTAAAGGCCACGGGCCAGTGAATAAGATACAGGTCGAGATAATCCAGTTTTAGGTCTTTTAGAGTTTGTTTTAAAGCTGGAATTACATCTTCTTTTTTATGTGCATTATTCCAGAGTTTGGAAGTTACCCATACATCTTCGCGTTTTATTTTTCCTTCTTTAAATACCTGCTCAAAGGCTTCTCCCACCTCAGCTTCATTTCCATAAGTTGCCGCGCAGTCTACATGCCTGTATCCATTATTCAGGGCAATTTTCACCGCTTTGGTTACTTTGCCTTTTTCAGATTTCCAGGTACCAAGACCTATTGCGTCTAAAGTGTCTCCGTTCTTAAATTTTAATTTCTTCATAGAATTATTTTTCCTGAAGTTACTAATTTCGAAGCTTGGCTAAAAAAAATGAGGGTGGTTTAGCAGAACTTTAATATCTACTTTCGCGGATGGAATTCCTCCATTACTTTTCTAAGATGACTACGGTCAATGTGAACATAGACTTCGGTTGTGGTAATGCTTTCATGACCCAGCATTTGCTGAATAGCTCGCAGGTCGGCTCCATTTTCCAGGAGATGTGTGGCGAAGGAATGTCGAAATGTATGCGGACTGATCTTTTTTCTGATGCCGGCCACTTCGGTAAGCCGCCGAACAATAGTAAAGATCATAGCACGGGTAAGCTTATTTCCTCGTCGATTCAAAAAAAGTGTATCGGTCGCGGCCGGTTTTATCTCCTGATGAATTCTTACCTGATCTTTATAGATATTAATGTATTTAATGGTGTATTCTGAAATTGGTACAAAACGTTGTTTATCTCCTTTCCCGGTTACCTTTATAAAACCTTCTTCAAAGAAAAGATCAGATATTTTAAGATCGATTAATTCAGACACCCTTAGTCCGCATCCATAAAGGGTTTCTATGATGGCCCGGTTTCGCTCTCCTTCATTTTTGCTTAGATCAATGGCCGCGATAATCCTGTCTATTTCTTTGGTAGAAATGGTATCCGGAAGTTTACGGCCAATTTTGGGTGCCTCCATTAGATCGAGTGGGTTATCTTTTCTATAATCTTCGAATACAAGATAATTGAAAAAGCTGCGTAATCCCGATATAAGTCGCGATTGCGACCGTGCGTTGAGCTTCCTCGAGGCTTCATAGATGAACTCCTGGATAGTTTTTTCTGAAACTTTCACCGGGCTTATCTCAATTTTATTAACATCAAGGTACTTGATAAGTTTAGTTACATCCAGGCTGTAATTCTGAATGGAATTTCCTGAAAGTCCGCGTTCAAGCTTTAAATAATGCTGATAATCCCTTAGAGCACTCTGCCATTTCATGTGTTAAATATAAGAATTAAGCGGGTTTAGTCTTAATATTACTTTAGGCTTGGCTAACATTTTCTTAACAAGTTGTACCCTACATTTGACCAAAATCAAAAAACAAAAGTGATGAAGAAGACGATTTTATTAGTAACAGTTGCGATTTTTGGAATTGGATTATCTGCAACCGCGCAGGAATCCTGGCATTTTGGAGTTAAAGGTGGTGTAAATTTCACCAATATGACTTCAGATGGGTTTGATGATACCAACTCCCGAACAGGGTTTAACGTTGGTCTCCTGGCAGAAATACCTGTAGGTGACCGATTCTCTGTTCAGCCGGAGGTTTTGTATTCAACTCAAGGAACTGAAGCTACGCGTAATTTTGCAGGAACCACCTATACCGGTGAATATCAACTTGACTATGTTCAGGTGCCTTTACTGGCAAAATTCTACCTTATAGATGGTCTTGCAATTGAAGCTGGCCCTTCCTTTAATTTTCTTGCTGATGAAAAATATGATTTAAAAAGTGGAAATATTGATTATGAGCAGGATTCTGAAATGGCAAGTACCTTTGAATTTGGAGGTGCTTTAGGAGCCTCTTATAAATTCAATAATGGGTTCTTTATTGATGGTCGATATGTTCAGGGGTTCACCGATGCCTTTGATAGTGATAGTTTTGACGAGGATGCTATTAAAAACAACGGATTTCAGCTTGGGGTCGGCTTTGAATTCTAGATCCTAATAATTTTCACACCTATGAAAATGGAAAAGCGGAGAGCAGAATGTTCTTCGCTTTTTTATTTAATTCTATAAGGGGTTGTTGCTCAATATTAAATAATATATTATTTATTGGCGACTATATTGTGAATTAATAAAAATAAACCACTGTTTTTTAATAAATATTTAATTTGTTAACTTTTCCCTATATTAGATCCCAATTAACAACCTAAATTCTTAATTATGAAAAAATTCTTAATTATTGGGGCATTAATAATGTCTTCCATTTCGTACGGACAAGGTTTTAAAGCTGGATTAAATGTGGGTATTCCAACTGGAGATGTTTCGGATTCTTATAATCTTCAGGTAGGAGCTGATGTAGCTTATATGTTCGAGGTAGCAGACAGGCTAAACGTAGGGCCTATGCTGGGATACATGAATTTTTTTCCAGAAGATTCTGACATCATGGATAATGGACAGTTTTTACCTATAGCCGCTTCTGGAAGATTTGGGCTGACCGAAGCTTTTTTCTTAGGTGCCGACCTTGGTTACGGTGTAGGTATAACTGATGGTCTTGATGGAGGCTTTTATTATAGACCTCAAGTAGGTTATGATTTTGGTCTAGTAGGCCTAATAGCATCTTACTCCGGAGTTATCGTGGATGGTGGCTCTTGGAGCTCTGTTAATTTAGGAGTTGAATTTGGCCTTTAAGAGACCATTTTAATATTAAAAGAGCGGGAGGTATCCCGCTTTTTTTATGCTGTAATTTTAATATCTTTATTTCCATGAAACTAATTATTATAAACGGTCCTAATCTGAATCTCTTAGGAAAAAGGGAGCCAGATACATACGGTAATAAAAGTTTTGAAGACTATTTTTCAGAACTTCAGTTTAATTTCAGAAATGTCGAGCTTTCTTACTTTCAAAGTAATATAGAAGGTGAGATCATTGATGAGATCCATAAATCTGATGGTGAATTTGATGGAATTATTCTAAATGCCGCGGCATATACACATACTTCCGTTGGGATAGGAGATGCTATAAAAGCAATTGGAGTTCCCGTTGTGGAGGTGCATATCTCTAATACCTTTTCCCGTGAAGATTTTCGTCATAAATCTTACATCTCTCCTTCAGCTAAAGGTGTGATAATTGGATTTGGTCTTCAAAGCTATGATCTTGCCATACAGAGTTTCTTAAAAAGAGAACAATGAAGAAAGCATGGATGAACTGGAGTAGTGGAAAGGATTCTGCATTAGCATTATATTCGGTTCTTCAAAGTGGAGAATACCAGGTAGAAAAATTGTTTACTTCTATTACGGCAGATTCTGAAGAAGTTTCTATGCACGGGGTTCCCAAAGAACTTCTGGAACTTCAGTCAGAAAAGATCGGGATCCCTTTAAAAGTAGTAGATCTTCCTACTAATCTTTCAAAAACAGCCTACGACAAAAAAATGAAAGTGGAAGTTTCGGCTTTAAAAAAGCAAGGACTTTTATATAGTATTTTTGGAGATATCTTTCTTGAAGACCTTAGAAAGTATAGGGAGAAGCAGCTTTCTGAAGCCGGTATTGAGGCTGTATTTCCTTTATGGAAAAAGAACACCAGGGATTTGATGCAGACATTTTTAGATTCCGGTTTTAAGGCCATTGTGGTGTGTACAAACTCTAAGTATCTAGATGATGAATTTTGTGGAAGATATATAGACAGGGATTTTCTTAACAGTCTTCCTGAAGGAATAGATCCTTGCGGCGAAAATGGAGAGTTTCACACCTTCGTCTTTGAGGGACCTATTTTTAGTGAGCGCATAAATTTCAGAATAGGTAAAAAGGAAATAAAAACCTATGAATCTCCAGAAGGTAAATGGGATAGCCGATTTTGTTACACGAAACTAATTGCTCTTTAAAACAATCTGAGATTACTTTTCAAATTAAATAGAGGGCATAAAAAAATCCTGCATTAAAAAGAACGCAGGATTTCCTATTTTTCTAACGTCTATAAATGGATTACCTCATCATAAGCATCTGCCACGGCTTCCATTACCGCTTCACTCATAGTAGGGTGAGGATGAACCGTTTTTAATACTTCATGGCCAGTTGTTTCAAGTTTTCTACCAAGAACAGCTTCAGCGATCATATCGGTAACGCCGGCACCTATCATATGGCAGCCTAACCATTCGCCATATTTAGCATCGAAGATTACTTTTACAAAACCGTCAGATTTACCTGCAGCTTTAGCTTTCCCAGATGCCGAGAACGGGAATTTCCCCACTTTAAGTTCATAACCTGCTTCTTTGGCCTGTTTTTCAGTCATACCCACCGAAGCAATTTCTGGAGTTGCATAGGTACATGCAGGGATGTTACCATAATCAAGTGGCTGTACATCCATTCCCTTGATCTTTTCTACGGTAATGATTCCTTCTGCAGAAGCAACGTGTGCCAGGGCCGGACCATGAACCACATCTCCAATCGCGTAAATTCCTTTTACATTGGTTTCATAGAAGTCGTTCACCACGATCTTATCTTTTTCGGTTTTAATACCGAGTTCTTCAAGACCTATATTTTCTATATTCGTTTTAATTCCAACGGCTGAAAGAACCACATCTGCTTCCAGAGTTTCTTCGCCTTTCTTGGTCTTAACTTTTGCTTTTACTTTATTCCCGGATTTTTCAACACTTTCTACTGAAGAGTTGGTCATAACCTTAATTCCGGCTTTCTTGACGCTGCGCTCGAATTGTTTGGAAACATCTTCATCTTCAAGTGGTACAAGGCTTGGCAGAAATTCTACGATAGTTACTTCGGTTCCCATTGAATTATAGAAATGAGCGAACTCAACTCCAATAGCTCCAGAACCAACCACGATCATTTTCTTTGGTTGCTTTTCCATAGACATTGCCTCGCGATATCCAATCACAGTTTTACCATCCTGTTTAAGATTTGGTAATTCCCTGGATCTTGCTCCTGTTGCAACTATAATATGGTCTGCCTCGTATTCTTTGGTTTTCTTATCCTTACCAGTAACTTCAATTTTCTTACCGGCCTTTAACTTTCCGAAACCTTCAATAACATCGATCTTGTTTTTCTTCATCAGGAACTGAACACCTTTGCTCATTCCGTCAGCAACATTTCGGCTTCGTTTAATAACCGCTCCAAAATCTTTGTCGGCTTTTTCTAGTTTTAGCCCGTAATCTTCAGCGTGTTTCAAATAATCAAAAACCTCGGCACTTTTCAATAAGGCTTTGGTAGGGATACAACCCCAGTTAAGGCAAACACCACCAAGACTTTCCTTTTCTATAATGGCGGTTTTAAACCCAAGTTGCGAAGATCTAATTGCGGTAACATATCCGCCGGGACCGCTCCCTAAAACTATAATATCGTATTTACTCATTATTCGGTATATTTTGAATCGGTTACAGAAGTTGCGAATTTAAGGAATTAAAGGCTAAACTGAAAGAGGGAGCCAGCCTATATAAAATAAAAAAGCCCATCTTATTAAAGATAGGCTCAAAGATATTTTAAAATTCTGCTTATTGCAGGATATCCGCTTGTTGGATATTTTCATCCTGGATATTAAGCGCAGCTTTCACAGCCTGGTAACTATTAATATCTACCCCGGAATTCAACGCATAATCTGCGGGCATTACCACCATTCTAAAAGTTTGATCATCGGTGAATGCAGGACCTAAGGTGCTTAGGTCTACATTTCCATGAAGATAAACATTCACGTCGAATGAGGTATGATTGTAGTTATACTGTACTTCTCCGTCTTCAAGATAAAAGGTTTGAGGAAGAGGGCTCCATACATCAGCTCCTGTTTCGTCGTCGACGCTCTCCAGAAGATATACCATAACGATATCTGAATCCAGTACCTCTATGTTGGAGGGAATTTCAACAAATACAGAATAGTCTGGGGATGTAAAATCTATTGTTGCTTCAAAAGCCTGACCTACAACATTTACACCTGGTTCGCCCGGAGGTCCCTGGGGGCCAGGGTCTCCGCTTGTACAGGAAACAAAAAAGATGCTGGTTAGTACGAGAATAGATAATATTTTTTTCATAATAATGGAGTTTAAGTTATTTGTTAAATTCTATACTGGCCGAATTCACGCAAAAGCGCTGGCCGGTCTCTGTAGGACCATCATCAAAAACGTGGCCAAGATGGCTTCCGCAGTTGGAACAAAGGATTTCGGTACGCAGCATGCCAAAGCTACGGTCCTGTATATATTCTACTTTTCCTTCAATGGCATCATCAAAACTAGGCCAGCCGCATCCGCTTTCAAATTTAGAATCACTTTCAAAAAGTTTTTCACCACAAGCCGCACATTTGTATTCGCCTTTTTCAAAATGAAGATTATACTTACCGGTGTGAGGTGCCTCGGTACCTTTTTCCCTTAACACGCGAAATTGTTCAGGAGAAAGTTCTTTTTTCCATTCTTCCTCACTTTTTTCAAAATTATACTTCTTCATATTATTTTTTTTCAGGAATAAAATTCATGGCCACACCATTAATACAGTGTCTTTTTCCGGTAGTTTCTGCAGGGCCGTCATTAAAAACATGACCTAAATGGCCACCACATCTTGCACAGTGAACTTCATCGCGTTGGTATCCCAATTTTGAATCGCTACCATAGGCCACGCCACCGCTTATTGCACGGTCAAAACTAGGCCAGCCGGTTCCGCTTTCGAATTTATTTTTAGTTTTATAGAGTTCATTTCCGCATGCTGCGCACACAAAAGTACCAGGCTCCTCTATTTCCAAGAGCTCGCTGGAAAAAGGAGTTTCGGTAGCAGCTTTTCTAAGAACCGAAAATTCAGCCGGAGAAAGTTCTTTTTTCCAATCAGCTTCAGTTTTCGAAACTTCGTATTTTTTATCCGATTCCGAATCATTTTTCTTTTGTGCATTTCCGTTACAACCTAGAAATACAATGGCAAGGGAGAGCATTAATAACTTTTTCATAGCAATCATTTTTCTTTAAAATTACAAAGATTATGCCGTGATAAAAGTTGTGATTTTGTTAATTACTTCTTTATCTCCTAATATGCGTCGATGGCCCAGTTCATTGGTTATAAAAAGTTCACTGTCTTCAAGTTCTTTATGAATTTGATGAGCATCCTCAATTTTCACATCAACATCCTTTTCATCATGAACAATTAAAACGGGTACTTTTACGTCTTTTGCGGATATTGCCCCAGAATAATCATCCATATCCTCCCCAAATTTTGAGTCCAAATATTTTTTCATTCTAGAAGCCACCTCATCATTCATTTTCATATTATAAGCAAAGTCTTTAGTAATCTTGGTTACGCTATTCGCAGTACCAATAATTACCAGTTTATTGGTTTGCAAACCTTCCTTGATAGCTCTTAAAGAAGACATACCTCCTAAAGAATGTCCAACAATTGCATCGAAAGGCCCATAAATTTTGTTTAAATAGGGGATGCTCTCTATAAAAAAGGGCATCATGCTTATTTTTCCAGATGCTTTTCCATGAGCGGGAGCATCAAAACTAATAATCTTATAATTATGCTCCTTTAACCTCTCAGCAATTTTGGAAAGTTGAGTTCCGCGACCACTCCAGCCGTGTACAAGAAGGATGTTTTTATTTCCTTCTCCATATTGGTAGGTTACAATTTCCCGATTTATAGATGGAACTATGATTTTTTTCTGAATAGAATTATTATCCATTTCTTTTTCTCTCTCGGGTAACGAATATCTGAATGGAGTTAGGAAAAGCCTGGCGGCAAATCTGCTTGCTAAAAAAGGGGATACTTTTGTAAGAAATTTTGAAATATTAAGAATGTAATTAGGAACCAGTAATCGCTGCACTGGCAGTTTATCCTTAGTTTCTTTAGTCATATTTTAAGAGTTTGGGGTACAGACAGTTTTTTAAATTTAAAAAAAATGGAATGCCTTGAAAGTCTTTCCCACGCCGCGAATATCGATAATGGTATTGTTTTTGGATACTACTTAATTGTTAAATCATACTTAAACCCAAAAGAGCCAGTTATATGCTTTTGTACTTTTAAGTAACTAAAACCAATTATCATGAAACTGAAAAGGATATTTATAGGATTAAGTGTAGTCCTTCTTGTAGTGGCTTGTAAAACTAATCCGTTTACAGGTGAAAAAAACCTGAATTTTGTGAGTAACGATCAGTTATTTCCGGCATCTTTTGCTCAGTACAACCAGTTTTTGGATGACGCTGAAGTTGTTAGGGGTACCGAAGAGGCTCAGATGGTTCAGAATCTGGGGCAGGATATTGTGAAGGCTGCTGAACGTTATTTGAATGCAAACGGTTACCAGGGCTTTATGAATGATTTTGAATGGGAATTCCATTTGGTTAAAGACGATCAGGTGAATGCTTTCGCTATGCCAGGAGGTAAAGTGGTTGTATATACAGGAATAATTGATGTTGCAAAAACTAAAACCGGTTTGGCTACGGTAATGGCCCACGAGATTGCCCACGCGCTTGCCGATCATGGTGCGCAAAGAATAAGTGCCGCACAATTACAACAGCTTGGAGCTGTTGCCGGAACTGTTGCGTTAAGTGGTAAAAGTGAACAGACACAACAAATTTTTGCTCAGGCTTATGGTTTAGGAACAACGGTAGGAGTGATGCTGCCATTTAGCAGAAGCCATGAAGCTGAAGCCGATAGAATAGGATTGACATTAATGGCGATTGCCGGGTATGATCCTGATGAAGCAGCGCAATTATGGAGAAGAATGCAGGCTGAAGGAGGACAGGCTCCACCAGAATTCTTGAGTACTCACCCGTCTAATCAAACCAGAATTAATAACCTGGAGAAATGGGCACCACAGGCTAAAGCAGAAGCGAAAAAATACGGAGTGACCTCTTTTAAATAAGAATTTTATAAAAATAGAATGGAAGAGCCACTGATTTCAGTGGCTTTTTCTATTTTTAATGCATGAAGCATTTACCTAAGGGAAGTAAAAAGCTAATCCAGGCATGGGCATTTTACGATTGGGCCAATTCAGTTTACAGTCTAGTTATATCCTCAGCGATCTTCCCAATATTCTACGGAGCACTTACCATTGTTAAAGATGAAAACGGAAATATACTTAATGATAGCGTAGACTTTTTGGGAATTTCTTTCAATAATGACACCCTTATAAGTTATGTGACAGCGGCTGCTTTTTTAGTAGTAAGTTTTCTTAGTCCTTTACTTTCAGGAATTGCCGATTTTGTTGGAAATAAAAAGAACTTTATGAAATTCTTCTGTTATCTGGGTGGAATTTCTTGCATAGGTTTATTCTGGTTTGATCTTGAAATCCTGTGGTTTGGACTTCTTTGTTATTTCCTCGCCTTAATTGGGTTTTGGGCCAGTCTTGTATTCTATAATTCCTACTTACCAGATATAGCATTTCCAGATCAACAGGATAAGGCCAGTGCAAAAGGCTTCTCGCTTGGATATATTGGTAGTGTTATTCTACTGATCATCTGTTTGGGAATGATACTGAATTATGAAGCATTAGGTTATGAAAATGAGGGTTTTTTAACTCGTTTGTCTTTTGTTCTTACCGGGGTTTGGTGGATAGGATTTAGTCAGTATTCTTATTATTATCTGCCTAAGGGAAATAAAAAAGCCCCACTTACCCGAAATGTTCTCTTCAATGGCTTTAAGGAACTAAAAAAAATATGGAGTGCTCTAAAGCATAATAAACAGCTTAAAAGATACCTTGCTGCATTTTTTGTTTACAGTATGGCGGTACAAACCATTATGCTTATTGCAACTTATTTTGGTATTGAAGAATTAGATTGGGGGGAACAGGATGCCACCAAAGGTTTGATCGTGAGTATTCTGCTTATTCAGCTTGTCGCGGTGTTGGGAGCTACTCTTACTTCACGTTTGGCAATAAAAATTGGAAATATAAAAACCCTAATCTGGATCAATATTATCTGGATGTCTATTTGTGGATATGCCTATTTTATTACTACTCCTGAACAGTTTTATGTCGCGGCGGCTTCCGTTGGTTTAGTAATGGGAGGAATACAATCACTTTCAAGATCTACGTATTCTAAAATGATCCCTGAGGGAACACTGGACACCGCAAGTTATTTCAGTTTTTATGATGTTTCTGAAAAGATAGGAATTGTTATAGGAATGTTTATGTATGGTGCTGTTGCCCAAATTACAGGGAGTATAAGGAGTGCGATTTTATTTCTCGTGGTTTTCTTTATCGCTGGGGTTTTACTTTTAATGAGGGTGCCAAAAAAAACTATTCCGGCATAAAAAAAACCTGCGCAGAGGCAGGTTTTCTTTGGTATGTAATTTAATTTTAATAAGTCGAAACGCTTCCAGACCCCGATGTTTTAAAGTCTTGTTTTTCAGGATTCCCTTTATACTTAACATCTCCGGAGCCAGATATCGTGGCTTCTAAAGATTTAGTAGCATATACCTGTACGTCTCCAGATCCTGAAATTCTTGTCTCTACATTTTCCGATTTCAGATCGAAAGCTTTAAAGTCTCCACTTCCCGTGATTCTACAATCAAAATTACGTGCCTTCCCTTTTAAGGTGATATCTCCAGACCCGGTAATTCTTCCTTCTAATTGGTCTACATCAAGGTTCAATTTAATATCACCAGATCCTGTGACGCTCATCTGGAATTGCTTTGATTTAATTACATCTTCGTTCCAGACATCTCCGGAACCAGTAAGAGAAACCTCCTCAATACTTTCAAAGGGTACAGTGATTTTTATATCTTTGGAAGGTCGCAGGTTAACCCCTTCTTTGGTGGAGATTTTAAGAGTACCTCCTTTAACTTCAGTTACAATATATTCCTGAAGGTTACTTTCGGCTTCCACCTTAATATTTCCTTCACTTCCAGCTACCAGGACCACATCCATAGAGCCCACCAGTTGTACCCCTTCATAAGAACCTGTAGAGCGATTTTTGGTTACCATCTCTCCATTTCCTTTAACCTTTTCAGATTTCCACCATTGCGCGTTTGCAGAGGTTAAGGCCAGTAAAAAAGCTGCTAAAAATAAAATTGATTTTTTCATGATTTATTTAATTTGATAGATGATTATTATTGTTTTGAAAATCTTACACTTCCGTAGCTGGTACTAATGTTCACATAACCTCTTTCATTTGAGGAACCATAATACCCTGAAACCTCATTACTGGTATTTTGCTGATTCCTCTTTTGGACTTCCAATCCATCCAGTCCGTTTATATCACCGTAAGAAGTTTTAACACTGAAATTAAAAGCCATTTCATTATCGTATCCTAATTTAACTCCGGCATAATCAGTGTTAATATCTACCTGCCGGGTCCCCTTAATTAGTTTTTCAACACTCAGAGATCCATAATCCATAGTAAGATCCAGAGAAGTGAAAACACGGTTTATTTTCACGGTGAGGTAATCGCCATTTCCTTTTAGTTCCTTTACCTTATCAATATTCATACTTCCATAATCACAGGAAAATTGCATTCTGGTAACTTTTCCAACTTTAGAATCGGTATAATCGGCACTTACCTCAAGGCTTTCGGCTTCATCTACTTCAAAATCTGAATAATCTGCACGGATCTCAGCATTGGTCACATAACCTATGCGGCTGTTTCTAGTATAATCAAAGTTCAGAAAATTAGAAGTACCTCTTAATTCTCCAATATCTATTTTTCCGTAGTCACAGTTAATTTTCGCATTTCCGGTAGTTTTATCAATATAAATTCCGCCGTAATCATTGCTAATATCCAGCTTGTTTCCCACAGGGGCTTTCACGATATAGTTGACTTCCATATTTACATTGTTGAAACCGTCAAAAAGATTCTTCCACCAGGATCTTTTATCCTTTGAGAAATGTGTCTTTGCGCTTACTCCATTGGAATTTTGATTAAATTCAACATTGATTTCATCAAGCTTTTCTTCCACATCTTCCTCGTCATTTCCATTGGTCTTAATAATCACTTCAATTACAACTCTGTTTTCATTCCAGGTAGTAATATCTACATTTCCATAGCTGTTATCGATGTTTAGCTCCGAATTTGCACTTACGTTGAATTCCTTTCGTAGCTTTTTCTCTTTAGTATGTTTGCCATCATTTACTAATCTTTCTAAAGTGCCGATATTATCCATCCTGCTATCGGGGAAAGGAAGGTTGGGCGCCAGCATGGCAAACATTAATAAACTAGATAATATTGTTTTCATGATTGTTGTTCTTTAAGGTTTTAATGTTTTCTATTTGGGTTAGAACGGTATTCAATAAGTCTATTCTCTTTTGGAAATTCTGGATCATTGCGTGGATCACTCTGTTGTCTTTTCCACTTTCCATAAGATCCACTCTTAGGTCGGCATATTCCTTTTCCAGTTTTTCCATTTGTTTTAAGGCATCATTAACTATAGCCTCCGTTTCAGGTGATTTTTCCTCTTTTAAAGTATTCAGTTCACGAGAGATCAATCCTGTATAAAATTCCTGTGTTTGTTTCATTTCAGGAGAAATACTTGCCAGGTCTGAATTTTTTGCTGAAATATCATTTCCAAAAAATTCTCCCAGAAGGAAAAATGCGAGAAGAAAACTTGCGGCGATCGCAATTATAGGAGTCCATAACCTTCTCACTTTGCCACTACCGTTTTGGATATCAGATTGCTCATCCAGTTTTTTAAAAAAGCGATCGCGGTGCCCTGAATGTGGCTCTTCGATATCGAAATTTATACCTTCAAAAAGGTCTTTAAAGTCATTATCTTTCATGATCCTCTAATTTTTTTCTTAAGCTTTCCTTTGCCCGTGAGATCATGGTTCGGCAATTAGCATAAGAAATATTCATTATTTCGCAAATTTCTTCGTAGTCGTATCCTTCAATAAGATGTAGTGTAAGTCCCAACCGGTAATTCTCCTTTAGAGACTTGATCTTTTTAAGGATCAATCGAACTTTTTTACTGGTTTTATCATCATCTTCCAAAACTATCCCGCCATCATCCACTTCATTCTTAAGCTCATCGTTATAGCTTACTTCCCCTAGTTTAACCGCTTTGTTATACGCAGTAATACTTTCATTAACAACGATACGTTTAAGCCAGGCTCCAAAAGTTGAAGTTCCTTGAAAACTATCGATCTTAGTGAAAGCACTTAAAAATGCTTCCTGCATAATGTCTTCAGCTTCTGCTGAATGACCGGTTATACGAAATGCGGTATTATACATTGCTTTGTAATAACGATCATAAATTTCCATTTGAGCACGTTGTTCGCCATGACGACAACGTTCTACCAGGTCTTTAATATGTGTGATGGTTGGTGTCAATTAAAACTTGGTTTCTGTAATAAAGATGGGTTTGATTTTCATTTGTTACACTTTCAGAAAAAAAATTATAAAAAAGCGTGGCACAGGAATTGAATAATTGAAATAGAAAATTTGAATTAATACAGAAAGTCATATTAATCAAGGCTTTCAGAAAACTTCTCAAAATTAAGCATTATTAATTTTGGTGACAGTTTGACTTAAATATAATTATGGCGAAAACAAAGTTTAGTAATATTGACAGTTTGTCATTACAGGGAATGGATGAGGATGCAGAATTAATCCCACTTATGACCCCTGAAGACGAAGAAGAGATAAATCGTGAGAATTTACCCGAAACTCTGCCTGTTCTACCATTAAGAAACACAGTTCTTTTTCCGGGAGTGGTGATCCCTATCACTGCTGGGAGAGACGCTTCAATAAAGCTTATTAACGATGCGAATAATGGTAATAAGATCATTGGAGTGGTTTCACAAAAAGATGAAGATGTAGAGAATCCTGCAGGCAAAGACATTAATAAAATTGGAGTTGTGGCCAGGATCCTTAGGGTTCTTAAGATGCCCGATGGTAATACCACGGTAATTATTCAGGGTAAGAAGAGATTCAGGATCACGCAATTAGTTACCGAACAGCCTTATTTTACTGCTACGGTGAGTGAAGTTGCGGATACACGGCCCGATAAAGATAATGCTGAATTTTCGGCAATTATCGATTCTATAAAAGATCTGGCTCTTCAAATAATTAAGGGAAGTCCAAATATTCCTTCAGAAGCTTCTTTTGCGATAAAAAATATTGAAAGCACCTCCTTTCTGATCAATTTTGTTTCCTCTAATATGAACCTAAGCGTAGAGGAGAAGCAAAAATTGCTGGAAATAAACGATCTTAAAGAACGAGCGCTTGCGACCTTAAAGCATATGAATACCGAGTTTCAGAAACTAGAACTTAAAAATGATATTCAGAGCAAGGTGCAGAGTGATATGAGCCAGCAGCAACGTGAATATTTTCTTCACCAGCAAATGAAAACCATCCAGGAAGAACTTGGAGGTGTTTCTCATGAAGGTGAAATAGAAGACATGCGTGCCCGGGCCAAGGATAAAAAATGGGGCGAAGAGGTTCAGGAGCATTTTGAAAAAGAACTTTCTAAAATGCAAAGAATGAATCCGCAGGTTGCGGAATATTCTATTCAAAGGAATTATCTGGATCTATTCCTGGATCTGCCCTGGAATGAATTCAGTAAGGATAAATTCGACCTTAAGAGGGCAAAGAAAATTCTGGATCGTGATCATTATGGTCTGGATGATGTAAAGCGCCGGATCATCGAATATCTGGCGGTGCTTAAATTGAGGAATGATATGAAATCCCCAATTTTATGTCTATATGGGCCTCCTGGAGTTGGGAAAACCTCTTTGGGTAAGTCTATTGCGGAAGCATTGGGAAGAGAATATGTAAGAATATCTTTAGGTGGTCTTCGTGATGAAGCCGAGATAAGAGGTCACAGAAAGACCTATATAGGAGCGATGCCCGGTAGGATCATTCAGAGTTTGAAGAAAGCCGGGACCAGCAATCCTGTTTTCGTGCTGGATGAGATAGATAAACTCGCTATTGGTAATGCGGGAGATCCTTCTTCAGCATTGCTGGAAGTACTGGATCCGGAACAGAATAACGATTTCCATGATAATTTCCTTGAAATGGGATTTGACCTATCCAAGGTTATGTTCATCGCCACATGTAATTCATTAAGTACCATTCAGCCTGCGTTGAGAGACCGTATGGAGATCATTAACGTTACAGGTTATACCATTGAAGAAAAGGTGCAAATCGCAAAAAGACATTTGTTGCCTAAACAGCTTGAAGAACACGGATTAAATTCAGATCATCTTAAGATAGGCAAAAAGCAACTGGAGAAGATCGTGGAAGGATATACACGAGAATCTGGGGTTCGTGCTCTGGAAAAGCAAATCGCCAAAGTGGTAAGATACGCCGCTAAAAATATCGCGATGGAGGAGGAGTACAATGTGAAGGTGACAGATGAAGATGTTCTTGAGATTCTCGGAAGTCCGAGAATGGAAAGGGATAAATATGAAAATAATGATGTGGCAGGAGTTGTTACCGGACTTGCCTGGACAAGTGTAGGAGGTGATATCCTTTTCATTGAATCTATTCTTTCTAAAGGTAAGGGTAATTTGAGCATTACGGGTAACCTGGGAAAAGTGATGAAGGAGTCGGCTACCATAGCTATGGAGTATATAAAAGCCAATGCTGAAAGATTAGGTATTATTCCTAAAATATTCGATCAATATAATGTACATATTCATGTTCCTGAAGGTGCTACCCCTAAAGATGGTCCTAGTGCAGGTATAACCATGCTAACCTCATTAGTGTCTTTATTTACTCAAAAGAAAGTGAGAAAAAGTATTGCTATGACGGGTGAGATCACGCTTAGAGGTAAAGTGCTTCCTGTAGGAGGAATAAAAGAAAAGATACTTGCTGCTAAAAGAGCGAGGATAAAAGAGATCATCCTTTGTGAGGATAACAAACGGGATATAGACGAAATCAAAGAAGAGTACGTAAAAGGTCTTACCTTCCATTATGTGAAGGAGATGAGTGATGTGATCGATATTGCCATTACAGATGAGTACGTCAAGAACGCCAAGAAACTATAACATAAGCCCCGCATTACGGGGCTTTCAAATTTTAGAACAGGCATATTTAATTATTTATCTTTGTATTTTGAAGCTAGAAAATAAATGAAAAAGAAAATTACGATTGCTATAGATGGCTTTTCCTCTACGGGAAAAAGTACGGTAGCAAAGCGACTTGCGAAGGAGCTTGGCTATGTATACGTGGATACAGGAGCGATGTACCGTGCGGTAACTTTATATATGATGCGAAAGGTGTTTGTTGCTGAGGGTAACTTTGATGAAGAAGCCATTATCCGCCATTTACCATTTATAAATTTGAAATTCGTTTTTAATGAAGATCTTGGATATGGAGAGATACATCTGAATGGTGAGAATATTGAAAAGGAGATCAGGTATATGGAAGTATCGAAAAATGTGAGTAAAGTATCGGCTATCCCAAAGGTGCGTAAAATGCTTGTAAAGCAACAGCAGGAAATGGGAAAGGATAAAGGAATTGTTATGGACGGTCGTGATATTGGTACTGTTGTATTCCCAGCCGCTGAACTTAAACTTTTTATGACAGCTTCAACAGAGCAGCGTGCTCAAAGACGTTATGATGAGCTTATCGAAAGAGGGGACGAAGTAGAGTTTGAGGATGTCCTTGAGAATGTAAAGGAGCGAGATTTTATGGATTCCACCAGGGATGATTCTCCTCTAAGAAAAGCAGATGACGCGATTGAATTTGATAATTCCAGCATGGATCTTGAGGAACAATTTAAAAAAGTACTGAAGCTTACTCAGGATAAAATTCAGGAAGTAAATTCTTAAGCTTTTAATTTAAAAATACTTATCTGTAATTAATTTAATTATTAGTTGCGGATTTTTGTTTTGTTATGTATTTTTGCACTCCTTTTTGGCAGAAGACAGGAAATCCAAAAAGGTTTGATAATCAAAGTTATAAACAACTTCTGAAGTTTCTAATTTGCTAAACAGATTTCCGAAGAAACTCAGAATACAAATTTAATAGTCAGTAATGGCTGAAGAAACAAAAAACAAAGAAGTTCAGGATAACACTGAAAACGTTGAAGTTCAGGACGTAGCAGGTATGGCTACCGACTCACAACCTGAACCGGAAAAACAACAGGAAACTCCTGAAGAATTCCTTAAAGAATTCAACTGGCACAATTACGAAGAAGGAATTGATCCTATCGACGATAAGAAGCTGGAAGAATTTGAAAAACTGGTTGCAGAAAATTTCGTAGACACATTAGATGACGAAGTTGTAACAGGAAAAGTAATTAATATTACAGATCGTGATGCAATTATCGATATAAATGCTAAGAGTGAAGGAGTTATTTCTCTTAACGAATTTCGTTACAATCCAGATCTTAAAGTAGGAGATGATGTAGAGGTATTGATCGACGTTCGTGAAGATGCTACCGGGCAGTTGATTCTTTCTCACCGTAAGGCGAGAGTAATTAAAGCCTGGGAGCGTGTAAACAAAGCTCATGATGAAAGCCTTGTAGTAAACGGATTTATTAAATGCCGTACTAAGGGTGGTATGATCGTAGACGTATTTGGAATCGAAGCCTTCTTACCAGGATCACAAATTGATGTGAAGCCTATTCGTGATTACGATGCTTACGTTGGTAAGAACATGGAATTCAAAGTGGTTAAGATCAACCATGAATTCAAAAACGTTGTGGTATCTCACAAAGCGCTTATCGAAGCGGATATTGAAGAGCAGAAGAAAGAGATCATCGGTCAGCTTGAAAAAGGTCAGGTGCTTGAAGGTACTGTTAAGAACATTACATCTTATGGTGTGTTTGTTGACCTTGGAGGTGTTGACGGACTTGTTCACATTACAGATCTTAGCTGGTCTAGAATCAACCATCCAAATGAGATCGTTGAACTTGATCAGAAATTGAATGTGGTAATCCTTGATTTTGATGAGTCTAAAACAAGAATTCAATTAGGTCTTAAGCAATTGAGCCAGCACCCATGGGATGCCCTTGATGAGCAACTTAAAGTTGGTGATAAAGTGAAAGGTAAAGTAGTTGTAATCGCAGATTACGGTGCATTTATTGAAGTAGCTGAAGGTGTTGAAGGTCTTATCCACGTTTCTGAAATGTCCTGGAGCACGCACTTGCGTTCAGCTCAGGATTTCGTAAATGTTGGAGATGAGGTAGAAGCACAGATTCTAACCCTGGATAGAGAAGACAGAAAAATGTCTCTTGGTATCAAACAATTGACTCCAGATCCATGGACAGATATCACTACTAAATATCCTGTAGGTTCTAAGCATTCAGGTATCGTACGTAACTTCACCAACTTTGGTGTATTCGTAGAGCTTGAAGAAGGAATCGACGGACTTATCTATATTTCTGATCTTTCATGGACTAAGAAGATCAAGCATCCTTCAGAATTCACTAATGTAGGTGATACTCTGGAAGTGGTTGTTCTTGAACTGGATGTTGAAGGAAGAAAACTTAGTCTTGGTCATAAACAAATCGAGGATAATCCTTGGGATAAATATGAAAAAGACTTTGGAGTGGGAACCACTCATACAGCAGAGATCACTGAGATCGTAGATAAAGGAGCAACTATCGACTTTAACGAAGATATCACTGCATTTGTTCCGCAGAGACATCTTGAAAAAGAAGACGGAAGCAAATTGAAGAAAGGTGAAGAAGCAAAATTCCAGATCATTGAATTCAACAAAGAATTCAAGAGAGTGGTAGCTTCGCACATGGTAATTCACAAAGAAGAAGAGCAAAAAATTGTTAAGCAGGCTGCTAAGAAATCAGCTTCGCAGAACAAAGACAACGCCACTACTATTGGTGATGTAAATGCTGATCTTCAAGCGTTGAAAGACAAAATGGAAGGTAAGAAATAATCTTTCCTGATATTTATAAAGTAAAACCTCCTTAGGCAACTAAGGAGGTTTTTTTATGAAATAAATTTAAACCAGGGCTCAAATTTTTTTTGTTATAAACTATAATAATCTTTTTAAGATCTGATTTTCTTGAAACTTCTCTACCATGCCATGCCAGTTTGCTATTGTAATAAAAGTAGATGAATCTTTTAATTAAAGGTAAGTTTCCTGAGACCTAACAGAAAAGAATAAGTTTAAAGGCTTTCAGCAACCCTGTTCGATATAAAACCATTCTCAAATTGAATTTATTTCATCTTCAATGATTATACATGTTACATTCAATTCCATTTTTGAACGGATATAATTATATTTAGGAAAATTTTAAAACTCCATGAAAAAACTACTACTCTCTTTGCTGGCTATTTTTTGGTTCAGCCAGTCAATAATTTCACAGGAAAGTGACTGGAAACCCGAAGAAATAATCAAAATTAAATCTGTTGCAAATCCTGTTTTTTCACCAGATGCTCAAAAAGTAGTCTGGTCTCAGCAGAAGGCTTTGGAAAAGGAAGATAAATTTATCAATAATATTTATTTGACCAGGCTGGACCTGGAAGATCAAGGAAAATTCAAAACCTTTCAGTTAACCCGGGGTAAGGAGAGTGAAAAAAGTCAGCTTTTCGGAAAGGATAGCGATTATCTATACTTTCTTTCTGCGAGGGATAAAGGGAAAAAGCTTTGGCGGTTGAACCTGTATGGAGGAGAACCGGAAGAGCTGCATGAATTTGAGAATGGAATTGAAGATCTTAAATGGAAAAACGATCAAACTATTTTATTTGTTTCTTCAGAAGGGAAGAGCCTTTATGATATTCAGAATGAAAAAGACAATACAAATATTGTAGAAGACACACTTCACTGGAATCCCAAAAGGATCTATGCTTATAATATTAAGGATGAAAAAATTAAGAGATTAACCGAAAATGATTATCGCGTTTCGGATTATGAAGTTTCCCGCAACGGAAAATTTCTGGTCTACCGATTAACCATGAGTCCGGACTTTGGGGTGGATGGAAATCCTAAACCAACTTATTTTCTTAAGAATTTAGAAACCGGAGCGGAACAACAAATCCTTAAAGGATTACAGTCCCCTGGTAATTTTAAGTTTACTGCATCCTCCAAAGGCTTCTATTTTTTAGCTACAAAATCTTCTAATCCCGAATGGGAAGGAGCAGGTATCTCTGAGCTTTATTATTATGACCTCTCAAAAAATCAGTATGTAAAAGTTAACCTGGATTGGGAAAAGGGGGTAGCATTTAATTACCTCATCTCTGGTGAAGATGTTATCGCCGAGATGGCGAACGGTGCATATAAAAAGATACTTGCCTATATAAAGGAGGGAGAAAACTGGAAAAAGAAGGAGATCGATCTTGGTGAAAAGGCAAAGCACATTGACCTGCTTTCTATTAATGAACAAGGTAATAAAATCATCTATGTATATTCTACTGCCTCTAAAATTCCGGAATATTATATTACGGATATTAAAAAGAGTCGCCGGAATATAGAGTTTAATAACGAAAGGATCTTTACTTCCCTGAATTCCGGTTTGAAGAAAAAATCTATAGCGAAAACGGAAGTAATTTACTGGGCCGGAGCTAATAATGATACTATTAGCGGAATTTTATATTACCCCAAAGATTATAAGCAGGGAGAAAAATATCCTCTTATCGTTTCTATTCATGGTGGGCCTACCGGAGTAAATCAGGATAGCTGGTCTGAAAGCTGGGCCTATTTCCCGCAAATATATACCGATAAAGGAGCCTTCGTTTTAAGACCTAATTATCACGGTTCTGGTTCTCACAGTCTTGAATTTATTGAATCTATTAAAGGAGGTAATTATTATCAGCTTGAACAACAGGATCTTCTAAAGGGGATTGAATATCTTGAGGAAAACGGAATGGTAGATAAAGATCAACTGGGAATCAAAGGCTGGTCTAACGGGGCGATCCTTACTACGTGGATGACTCTTAAATATCCTGATATGTTCAAGGTTGCGGCGCCCGGTGCAGGAGATATTAACTGGACCTCAGATTATGGAACCTGTCAGTTTGGGGTGACTTTTGACCAGAGTTATTTTGGAGGTGCTCCATGGGATGATACTAATGGAAAGCATTTTAATGAATGGTATATTGAAAATTCTCCGATTTTCGAAATTGAAAAAATTAAGACTCCAACCATAATTTTTCATGGTAGTGAAGATAGAGCCGTTCCACGTGATCAGGGTTGGGAATACTATCGCGGACTTCAACAGGTGGGAGTTGCACCGGTAAAATTTTTATGGTTCCCTGGTCAGCCACACGGATTGCAAAAAATGACCCATCAGCTTCGTAAAATGAAGGAAGAGATCAAATGGATCGATACATATCTGTTTGAAAAGGAGGATGATAAAAATGAATCTTTTAAAAAGGATAGCCCATTAGCGGCTCAGCTTATTATTCAAAAACATATTAATTCTAAAGGATTTTATGGGGATGAAACAAAGGATAAACTGCTTCCTGAAATGGTTTCTTTAGGAAAAGATACCATCTCTGTGGGAAGGTTTGAGATCACAAATGCACAGTATAATTCATTTACCGGTGATGAT
Source organism: uncultured Flavobacteriaceae bacterium (assembly GCA_963825045.1). Classification (GTDB taxonomy): domain Bacteria; phylum Bacteroidota; class Bacteroidia; order Flavobacteriales; family Flavobacteriaceae; genus Christiangramia. Next base: position 52,179 of record CAWGSM010000019.1, read on the forward strand.
ATTGATCCATTGGATGCAAACAAACCTGTAACTGGTCTAAACCAAGCACAAATTGATGAGTACCTCTCCTGGCTAAATGAAGCCACAGGAAAGCAATACAGGCTGCCTAATGCCAAGGAGGCTGGAAAACTGGATAAACTTGCGGAAAAGAATCATGAAGGCCAAAATAACCTGAATTACTGGGCAGGATATAAATTGGCTCAGATAGATGTGGAAGACCTTATGAGTAAAATGGAAGAGCTTAATCAATCACTCATCCAAACAGTGGGTCAAAGAAAACCGGTAAAAGCAGGTGAAGAGGAAGCTAAGATATTTGATATTGGTGGTAATGTTGCCGAGTATTATATTGAGGATGGGAAATTAAAGGTGTACGACTTTAGCGCTTACGATTACGTAGATCCCTTTAGCGATCATTCAGGTACCAAAAATGAACATACTGGATTCAGGGTTGTTTTGGAAAAGTAATTATAACTTCAATTTCATTTCATATTGATCGATATATGGCTTTAAACCAATGGATCCTAAAAAGCTAAGAGTATTTAGATCCTGACTGTCTATATTGATGATAATGATCTCTTTTTGAAGTCTTTTAGTTAATTCAGAAAATAAAAGTGTTCCGAAACCCTGGTTTCGGAATTCTTTTTTTACAGCGAACTGAATAACTTTACCTGATGTGGGATCATAAATGAGGTACCCAAACCTATTTCCTGATCTTTCAATCGTAATGGTTTTTAATTTTTCACATGATCTTTCTACTGCCTCCTGGGAATTCTGCCAGGTTGGAGACCAATCCCAAAATTCTTTTATGCTTTCCCAATTAGGCGATAGGTTTTCCCCAATTGAAATTGAAGGTATTCTTTTTTCTTTTTTTATAAAGCCTCTATAACAGCTCAAATTTCGGGTTTTATCAAAACCAATTTTTTGATAAGTAAAGATGGCGGGTTTGTTGGAATCGATCACCTCAAGAACACAACTGTTGATATCCTGGTCTTTGAGCTTGGGAGTAATGAACTCATATAAATTTCGAGTTAAACTCTGGCCTCTTGCTTCTGGAATGACACCTGTGCCTCCATTATAGGCATATTTCTTTCCGTTTACATATCCAATTCCATGCAGAACAAAACCTATGAGTTTTCCATTGTGAAATGCGCCGGATGAAAGCTGGAGATCTACACCGTCATTGATCATTTTATTTTTTAGCTCTTCCGCAGAAAAATTTAGAGGAACAGCATAATCTGAGAAGGCCTTATTAAAACATTCTGAGATCTCTTTCGCTGAAATGCCGGCAAGTGTTCGTATTTCCATGGATTAGTTTAGCAGTATTTTAAGTAAATAAATAAAAAATTATAATCATATTGAGGACTATTAATTAAGCTTATTACTTTAATGAAGAAACGCTACTGGTTTATCCTGGTTTTGATAATAATTTTAATCGTCACCTATTTTTCGGGTCCTAAACCAGAAGATCCAACTTATAATGATTCATTACCCAGCCTTCCTGAAGATCCTTTTTCTTTAGAAAAATCCATTCAGAATTCAGAAGACTCTTTACCGGTAAGAAGAGATAATCAGGCCCGGATACTTTGGCATAAGGATAAACACCAGCGCACGGAATACAGCATTGTATACCTTCATGGGTTCGCCGGAAGCTATCAGGATGGTTTTCCTGTAAATACCAATATCGCTGATACCCTAAAAGCAAACATTTATCTGTCCCGCTGGGCCGGTCATGGTTTAAAGCCACCTGCTTCTCTTAATGATTTTTCTGCTGAAAATGCCTGGGAATCGGCTAAAGAAGCCCTGGCTATCGGACAAAGCATTGGTAATAAAGTGATCATTATGAGTACTTCTACAGGAGGAACGCTTGCCATAAAGCTGGCCGCTGAATATCCTGATTCTGTCTATGCGATCATTAACATGTCTCCCAATTTAAAAGATGATCAGCGTGGATCTTTTGTGCTTAATTCTCCCTGGGGATATGAGATTGCGAATCTGATATCTTTTGGAGAGAATAAGAAAATTACCCACGAAAAGGAGATCGCTACTCAATACTGGGATACCATTTATCCTTCTAAAGCCTTGGTGGATCTTCAGGTGCTGGTTTCCACAACTATGAGATCTGAGATATTCAAAAAACTTAAATGCCCAGTATTGACGCTGTATTATCAAGAAAATATGCTGCAGGAAGATGAACATGTAGAGATAAGCGTTTATTCTGAAGCTTATAAGCAGTTTTCAACTCCAGATTCTCTTAAGGAACTTGTAGAACTTAAAACTCCCGGAACACATTTTATTGGGAGTAATATTAAATCTAAAGATACAGAGGTGGTAGAAAAAGAGATCGTAAAGTTTTTAAGAAAAACCCTAAAGATTGAGTTAGATTCAATTCAATAGCCATCTGTAATTTAAGGACACCCAATTTCTTTAGCCTTTTTTATTAATAATCTATTATTCTAATCCGGTTTGTCCGAGCTAAAATTCAAAAAAAACCTTACTTTTGTTTCAATTCACAACATGCTTTATGAGCCGGAAAGTACTGCTAGACGCTAACGAACTCAACATCATCTTACATCGTCTGGCTTGTCAGTTAGTAGAACGTCACACAAATTTTACCGATACCGTACTGGTAGGCATTCAGCCCCGTGGAGTCTTTCTCGCGGAAAGAATTCAGGCAATCCTGAAAAAAGAATACGGGTTAAACGATATTAAAAACGGGCAGCTGGACATTACTTTTTACAGGGATGATTTCAGAAGAGGTGATAAGCCCCTTGAAGCAAATAAAACTAAGATAGATTTTATAGTAGAAGATAAACGGGTAGTTTTTATTGACGACGTTTTATATACCGGGCGAAGCATTCGTGCGGCGCTAACTGCTATTCAGTCATTTGGCCGCCCTAAAGAGATTGAATTATTAAGTCTTATAGACAGGCGGTTTAGCAGGCATTTGCCTATTCAGCCAGATTATAACGGCCGTCAGGTAGATGCAATTAATGAAGAAAAAGTAAAGGTAAGCTGGAAGGAAAAAGACGGGGAGGACGCTGTTTACCTGATTTCAAAATAATTAAAAAATGAGTAGCGAATTAAGTGTGAATCACTTATTGGGAATTAAATATCTTCAAAAGGAGGATATTAACCTAATCTTTAAGACAGCCGACCATTTTAAGGAAGTAATTAACCGACCCATAAAAAAAGTACCCTCGCTTCGGGATATAACCATTGCCAACCTCTTTTTTGAAAATAGTACGAGAACCCGCCTGTCTTTTGAACTGGCGGAGAAACGCCTGAGTGCCGATGTGATTAATTTTTCGGCAGCATCTTCCTCTGTTAAGAAAGGAGAAACGCTCATAGATACGGTAAATAATATTCTGTCGATGAAGGTGGATATGGTGGTTATGCGACATCCAAATCCGGGAGCCGGCATCTTTCTTTCAAAACATGTAAATGCCAGTATTATCAATGCCGGAGATGGAGCCCATGAGCATCCTACTCAGGCTTTGTTGGATTCTTATTCCATTAGAGAAAAACTGGGAGAGGTAAGAGGAAAAAAAGTAGTGATTGTGGGAGACATACTTCACAGTCGGGTAGCCCTTTCCAATATTTTTGCACTTAAACTCCAGGGTGCCGAAGTGAAGGTATGCGGTCCCAAAACTCTTTTGCCAAAACATATTGAATCACTGGGAGTAGGAGTGGAGCCTAATTTAAAAAAGGCATTGGAGTGGTGTGATGTGGCTAATATGCTTAGGGTGCAGAATGAACGAATGGAAATTAGCTATTTCCCAAGTACCAGGGAATATATAAAACAATTTGGGCTCAATAAAAAAATTCTGGATAGCCTGAATAAGGAAATTGTGATCATGCATCCGGGCCCTATAAATAGAGGTGTTGAGATTACCAGTGATGTGGCAGATTCAGACCATGCGATTATCCTTGATCAGGTTCAAAATGGCGTAGCAATACGAATGGCGGTAATTTACTTATTGGCTTCACGTATAAAACAATAGGTAATTTTCTTAGATAGAGATCGGTTTTTCTTAACTTTAATCCGAAATTAGATGTAGATATGAAAACTACCAGAAAAGAAAATTTCCTTCTTGTAGAAAATGATAAAGCTTCTTTAACCGATTTTACTTCAGCCTTGACCCGTCACCATTCCGATTTTAAAAATCAGAATCTTGTGGTAGACATTTCTTCTGAAAAAGATATTGAATCTCAGAGTCTTCTTGGGTTCCTGGAACTTTCCAATCTGCACAGAGCCGAAAATAAAAGTTTTGTAATAGTGAATAATTCGGTAGGGGTAGACGATCTTCCTGAAGAATTGGTAGTAGTACCCACCATGCAGGAAGCAGAAGATATGATCCAAATGGATGAAATCCAGCGAGAACTTGGATTTTAATGATTAAAAAAAAGCTTTGCCATAAATTTAAACTGAATGAAAGTTAACATTTTGGGCTGTTATGCCGCAACACCCCGAAGTTTCACTAATCCAACCTCACAGGTCCTGGAAATTAGGAACCAACTCTTTCTTATTGATTGTGGAGAAGGTACCCAGGTTCAATTAAGAAGAAATAAGATAAAATTCTCTAAGATAAAGCACATTTTTATTTCACATCTTCATGGAGATCATTTTTATGGTCTGGTAGGTCTGGTTTCTACTTTTAGATTGCTTAACCGAGAAAAGGAATTACATATATATGGTCCCAAAGGAATCAAAGAAATTATCACTTTACAGTTAAAGATGTCAAACTCCTGGACTAATTACCCTTTGATTTTTCATGAGCTATCTTCAAGAAAACCTGAACTCCTATTCGAGGATGAAAAGGTAAAGGTAAGTACGATTCCTCTCAAACATAGGGTTTATACGAATGGTTTTCTTTTTAAGGAAAAACCAGGGGATAGAAAACTACTTATTAATGAAGCGGTAAAGTTTAATATTGATGTAACGCTCTATAAGAGTTTAAAAAAAGGGAAGAACGTAGTGTCCGAAGATGGGAAACTTATTGAAAATAAGTTAGTTACTTCAGATCCTCCTGCACCTAAATCCTATGCTTTTTGCAGTGACACCGTATTTGACCCTGAAATAATTCCGCTTATAAAGAATTGTACGGCACTATATCATGAGTCTACTTTTCTTGAGGAACAAAGTGAACTAGCTTTTCCCACCAAACATTCAACCGCCCGACAGGCAGCCACTATTGCCAGCGAGGCCATGGTGAAACAGCTAATTTTAGGTCATTATTCTACCCGCTACTCTGATATTGAACTATTTAGAAAAGAAGCAGCCCCTATCTTTCCAAATATAATTCTTGCCGATGATGGCATGCAAATAACCGTTGAATAACACAACCCTCATTAACATTCTCTAATTCTTTTATCGACTGAAAATCAGTACGTCGGCAGTAAATTCCTACAATTAATGTTAAAATTAATTAAAATTTAAGCTTTTTTTTAGTCATATGTGTTTTTAGTCGATAAATAATGTACATTTATCTTCCCTGAATCTAACATGTGAACTTATGAAGAAAATTACATTAACAGGTTTTATGTTAATTTTGTGTACGTTGTTTCTTACATCCTGCTCAAAAGATAACATTGATGATCAAATCAATTCATACGATCAGGTAGCAACTAAAAAGGTTACTTACGATTATTCTCAGATAGAAGTTGAGATACTTGAAGATTTGAATCTTTATAGAAGGGCTAATGGGCTTAGCGAATTAAAACCACTCACAGATCTTTCTGTAGAGGCAGAAATTCATGATGAGTATATGATCGAGTCAGGAGCTGTTAGCCATGATAATTTTGCTCAACGTGCATCTTTTCTTATGAATGAACTGGGTGCTAAAGCTGTAAGTGAAAATGTTGCCTACGGCTACCATACTGCAGATGCCGTAGTAAAGGCATGGCTAAAGAGTAAAGCACATAAGCAGAATATTGAAGGAGATCATACTCATTTTGGGATCTCCGTTAGACAGGATGCAGAAGGAAGAAATTATTACACAAATATTTTTATTAAAAAGTAAAACCGCAAGTTTTGTTTTCCCCCCAAATCGAAAAAGGGTTCATGCTAGAGGCTGGCCCTTTTTTTTATGCGTTAATGTTAAGATTTAACATTATTCCTGGTTAAATTTTTTAAAGGCTTGAACCTGGGCAGGATATTAACCATATTAAGTAATAATTGTGATTATTTAACGGGTTATTTGGGGACTTAGACCATTATATTTCCCATGATAGGGTTTAAACTATTGAAAAACGAAAAAAACCTCTTCTGGAGGTCTTCTTTTTTATTAATCAAGTTATATGTCTTTATAAGACCTTAGGTATTCGTTCTATATACATTCTTTGATAGGTAGGATCGTTCATATCCCCATTTCCAATAATATCAAATTCCAATCTTTTAGTTCCGCCTCTTTCCATTCTTTTACTATCGCTCCAGGAAGTTCCTAAAATCTGACTTAATGCCTTATGTAATAATGGTTCAGAAGTTTGTCCTAAAGTTCCCATATTGTTTAAGTCTTCTATATATTCTATATCGGGCATTAGTCCATCCACATAATCACTATGACCCGCCGAATTTACCGATTTAAAAACAAGGGGTTGTAAAGCATATTTGTGACTGTCGTTTTTATTATCCGGACCAAAATCAGAGCTATCATACAGGGTTACCGAAGCCTGAAATTTTCCAGTGGTATAATCTCCAATTTGAACAACATCTATATAGGGATCAAGTCCATTAATGATCAGTTCACTCGCAGAAGCAGTAGCCTTAGTTGTCAGAATATAAACCTTGTTTAAATTAAGGCTGTTTATATTCGCCCCGGTTCTAATTTTACTATCAAATCGATTTACAATAGTATCTGGCTCATAGGTTTCATAGTAGTTCTGGTACTTTTCATTCCACTCTTCAGTCATGAATACTTTACCTTCAAATTGTCCGGTTATCATGCTCGCCAGATCAATTGCCGAATCTACTGAACCTCCACCGTTATAACGAAGGTCAAGAATAAGATCGGTAACACCTTCAGATTTGAAATTGGCAAAGGCGGAATTAAGTTCATCATCAAAATCTCCAATAAAACCGTTGTACATTAAATAGCCAATGCTTGCGCCAGTTTCCTTAAAGGTTTTGGCAATATAAACAGGGTTTGTTGTATACCGGTCATCTGTAAGCGTTACAGTTCGGTCACTTAAAACAATGGTTCCGTCTTCTACTTTACCAACATTTATAGTAAAGGAATCTGAACTTACCAGCTCAAGAATATTATTAATAGTTAATTTTTGCCCATCTACTTCAGTAAAAATGTTTCCTCTAACCAAACCGGCTTCTTCGGCTGAAGTACCTGGAAGTATATACTCTATAAAACCAAAGATATTATTAGTACCACTAATTTGACCAATTCCAAATTTTATCCCTGTAGCACCACTAATCCCGTCAAATTGATCTTCCATCTGTAGATAATTATCAGTAATGAAACTAAAACGATCCAGTAAAGCTAAAAGGTCGTCAAACATCTTTTCTGGAGTACTATAACTATTATAGAAGTCAGTTCTATCAGAAGAAGATGAAAAATAAGTATCGGCTAATTCCGGAACATCTGACTTATAAAGATAAATTTCATTTAAGCCTAACCAGACAAAATCTTTTATCTGATAATCAACGCTTTCAGTATTGTTTTCATTGGTTTTCCTTTCGGTAGACGGTTTCTCAGTAAAGTCTGTTTCGTCTTTAGAACAACCTATAAAAGCCACCGTAAAAAGCAGTAGTATAAATATTTTCTTCATTTTCATTGCACCCAAGTTGTTTAATAAAATCTTATAGCAAATACAAATTGCTAAACTATTCTAATTAAAGCAGGAATTGTGCCAATAAATTTAGTGGCAAAATGGGAACTGATTGAAATATTGAGACAAATTTATTGAAGTTATGCAATAATCGAAAAAGGTTCAGGCTAGAGGCTGAACCTTTTTCTTCTTCATCGATCTGTTGGGGTCGATTTGCTTTACGACTAAAATACTATTCTGTTTTCTGATAGTTTCCCCGTAAACCGATTTTTTAAAGTAGTATTTTACAGTGAAAGAGGCCATCTAAAACCGAGCCTGATTCTCATTTTTAAAATGAAGAATAACCGGTAGGGGTGTGACTCGATAATTTAGAAAGCCTCTTTCGGGTTAGTTAGCTTTTTATTTCATTTCCACTACGTGGAACATGGATCTTCTATTTAGTTGATATTCTTTTTCTGTACAACGCTCGCACTCAATGGCAGGCTGGTTTTCACCGTAACCCTTGTACTCCTTAATTCTTGCAGGATCTACTCCATTCGTCACAAGGTAGTCATAGGTGGATTTTGCTCTTCTTTCAGAAAGCTTTTGATTATATGCATCGGTGCCTCTGCGATCTGCATGTGAACCAATTGCGATAACCAGCTCCGGATACTCATTCTGCATAAGATCAACCAGTTTATCAAGTTCTTCTGCTGCATCCGGTCTAATGTTAGATTTATCAAAATCGAAATAGATGTTATCTATTTCAGCTAGATATTCCACATCTTTTACCGGGTCCAGAGCTATATTATATTCAATCTCTTCCTTATCATCGGTATCATTGGTATTTACCTGACCATTATAGGTTTCATATTCTATTTCTTTGGCTTCTAAAGGGAATACCATATCCCGGGACACTTCTGTTTTAAAGTTACCATCAGCATCAGTTTTAAGGAATGCGATTTGCTCATTGTTCTGGTCCATTAAACGGACTGTGGCATTTTCTACTGGTTTATCATTAACAGCATCGGTTACTTTTCCTTTTAGGATAAGCGGATTCAGTTTATTGAATACCATAATATTATCACTTCCTCCCTCGCGATTGGTTGAGATATATCCTTCTTTAGAATCAGATACCTGGTAGTAAGAGAAATCATCCATATTACTGTTCACAGGTTCACCAAGATTTTCTACTTCTCCATTTTCAGAATTAACTCTAAAAACATCAAAAAGACCGAGTCCTGCATGACCATTGGAAGAAAAGTACAAGGTTCCGTCGGTATCCATGAAGGGAAAAGTCTCATCAAACTCAGTGTTAATAGGTTCTCCAAGATTTTCTGGCGTTCCAAAAGTATTATTATCGATACTTACCTTATAAATATCTGTTCCACCAATTCCTCCAGGCATATCTGAAGTAAAATAAAGGGTATTACCATCAGGAGATAGTGAAGGGTGTCCAACGGAATATTCATTGCTATTAAAAGGTAATTCTTTTACATTGTTCCATTCATCCCCCGATTTAGTAGCAGAATATAATTTAAGGTTATTGGTTTTATCCTTTCCCTTTTTTCCTTCTTTGTTATCCATGAAATTATTTCTGGTGAAATACATGGTATTTCCATCTGGAGATATTACCACTGGCCCGTCATGTAATTTAGAATTTACATCCCCTTTCACCGGAGAAATAGTTCCGGTAGATTTATCCAATACATAGATATCAAGAAATGGTTCACCGTTCCAACTATATGTTTTTTCCTTTACATTGGCATCTCCTCTGGCAGATACAAAATATAGCATATTGTCTTTTTCAAAGACTCCAAAATCACTCATTCCTGAATTGAATTCTGAAGGCTGCACTTTGTAGCTAACTCTGCTTTTGTATTCACTCTTTTCGATCATTTTTTCGATCTCATCAGAGTCATTTCCACTCTCAAGATATTTTTTAAGCCAATCGCGGGATTCATCGTAACGTTTGACACCGCGAAGTGCCTGAGCATACTTGTAATAATATTCAGGAGAAATTCCTTCTTCTTCAATCACATCACCATAATAATGGACGGCATTTTCAGGACTTCTCAGCATCATATAGGTATCACCCAGTTTTTTACTGTTTTGAGATACATTATAATCTTTTTCTATAAGATCTTTATAAACGTCTACTGCTTCCAGATAGGCAAAATCATTATAAAGCTTATCTGCTTTTTTTTGTTTGCCGCTTTGAGCCTGCGAGATTAACGAGCAGGAGAGAAGCAGAAAAAATAGATAGTAAATTTTTTTCATAATAAACAGGCTTTATATTAGAAGAATCTAGGTGATTTGTACCTGGTGTTTTTGAATCTTAGTTCATAAATCAACAGGATTTCATGAGAACCGGAGGTATACGGTCTGATATCCGAAATTGGATATTCATATGCATAACCTGCCCTGAACCCATCAAATAATTGAACATCAAGAAAAGCTCCCAGCGCGTCGTCAATTCTGTAAGAAGCTCCCAGATAGAATTTCTCATTGAAAATGGCTGTTGCGGTAACATCTACTGAGAGAGGTGCTCCTTTAGTCATTTTTAATAGTGTGGTAGGTCTAAGTTTTACGTTGTCACTAAGATCGAAAACGTAACCACCCGTTAAATAATAATGAACCTGTTCCAGTGCCACATATTCACTAAACTCGTTTAAGTTATTATTGATCAGTTTAGGAGCTGATAGTCCTACGTACCAATCCTGGGACGACAAATAAAAACCTAGCCCGAAATTTGGCGTCCATTTATTGAACTGGTCCTGAAAAAACGGATCATTTTGAACATCTGGCTCCATGAACAGTTCATTTTCAAGATTGTAGTAACTCATACCAGCCTTTAGTCCCATGCGTAAAGAAACATTTTGGCTAAGGTCCACACGGTATGAAAAGTCTCCATAAGCATATGTATAGTTTTCATACCCCGCATTGTCATTAATTATGGATAATCCTAGACCTATTTTATTATTTCCCAATGGAGAATTAATAGATAGAGTTTGTGTCACAGGTGCTCCTTCAAAATTTGCCCACTGACTTCTATGCAGACCAATGACTGAGAAGGCATCTCTACTTCCCGCATAGGCAGGGTTTATCGAGATCGTGTTGTACATATACTGTGTAAACTGAGGGAGCTGTTGCGAAAATCCCGGGGCCGCAACAAATAAAATTAATATGATAAGATATACTTTTTTCATGGTTTCCCTTTTTTTATTTAGTTCCTAAATAGATATAACCTTTTACTGGTTCGAATCCACTATTTCTAATTTGAAGAACGTAGTAGTAGGTTCCGGCTGGTAATTGATTTGAGCTGGTAAAGGCACTTTTTGAATACCCATCCCAGTTATTTTGATAGTTTTTAGCATCGAATACTTTAGCTCCCCATCGGTTGAAGATCATAAGGTCATAGACAAATCCACATTCGTTTGCAAAATCAATGGTAAAGAAATCGTTATGATTATCCCCGTTTGGAGTTACCGCTTTAGAGATACTGTCTTTAATATCTGTAATACCACATGGTAACACTACACAGTCATCATTGATAGATACGGTTACGATTGTAGTTGAAGAACAATTTCCATCCAGCTGATATTCGAAAGTATAGGTTCCTACATCCAATAGAGAAGGATCTATAAAGCCTTCGGCTAAAGCTCCTGTATTGTTAGGATCTACCCACACTCCGGTATCATCATATTCTCCCAAAAGCAGTTCGTATAGATCGAAGATTGAATCCTCGATACATAGATTAGGATCGGCAGCCACCTCTATTTCAACAGGTGTTGGTTCCTCTATAGTAATAGTAGTTACATCAGAAACCTGCCCGTATTGGTCCATAGCCGTAATTTCATATGTGTCTGGCCCAAGATCACTAAATACTCCACTTTCCTGATAATTCTCTCCGTCGATGCTATAAGTAAGCCCTTCCATTGTCTCAACTGTAATAGTAGCGGTTGGGTTTGCACAAGTTGCTTGTGCAGTTATAGTTGCAGATGGAGGAGAAGGCGGTGCAGGAAGGTCTTCTTCAACCACAGTTACAGTAAAGTTACATTCGGTGGTATTTCCTGCTCCATCAGTTGCTGTATAGGTTACCGTAGTTACTCCTAGTGGAAACTCTTCACCAGAAGCTAAGCCGGCAGTCATTTCAACAGTTACTTCACAATTATCTGTAGCGACTACATCTGCATAATTTCCTATAGTGGAAGTAGTTCCAATTTCTACGGTTATTTCAACATTTTCAGGACATTCTATAATAGGAGCTTCAGTATCATTTACAGTTACTGTAAATGTTGAAGTAGCTGTATTTCCATTAGTATCGGTTGCGATATAGGTGATAGTTGTGACTCCCGATGGGAATTCACTTCCAGGCTCCATACCTTCAGTGATTTCAATACTTTCTATTCCGCAATTATCAGTAGCCTCTGGAGTCGTATAATTTACAACTGCGCTACACATACCTGCATCGTTACTTACAGTTATATTCTCTACGGTTTCGATGGAAGGATCTTCATCATCCTTTACAGTTACATTGAAAGAACATTCAGCGGTATTGCCAGCAGCATCCGTAGCTCTAAAGCTTACGGTGGTTGTTCCCACAGGGAATACTTCACCTGTAGCCGGACCAGCGATTTGCTCGATTGTTACCTCTCCAGAGTTATCAGCAAATTCAGGCATTGCGAATTCAACGGCAGCGCCACAAATTCCAGGATCATTTGGAGTTTCGATATTATCGGGACATGTGATCGCAGGATCTTCTTTGTCTTCTACAGTAATTGTAAAGCTACAATCAGTAATATTTCCAGCCTTATCAGTTGCAGTGAAAGTCACAGTTGTAGTTCCTATAGGGAACTGAGATCCTGAAGCAGGACCAGCAGTTTGCTCTACAGTCACTTCACAATTATCCGTAGCAGTTGCATCGTTAAAGTTCACGATGGCATAATCTGTACCTTCCTTATTTCCAACCCTTACATTTTCAGAACAGTCGATTACCGGTGCTTCATTATCTTCTACAGTTACTATGAAGCTTGAAGTTGCAGTATTACCTGAAGCATCAGTTACGGTCCAAGTTACGGTAGTGACACCAATAGGGAAAGTAGAACCTGAAGTATATCCTTCAGTTATTTCTACTGATTCCAATTCACAGTTGTCATTAGCGCCTACCATTCCGAATTTAACTATAGCTCCACAAATTCCCGGATCACTGTCTACAGTAATATTCTCCATAGTTTCTACCTCGGGATCCTGATCATCTATCACGTTAACTATCTGGGTACATTTTGCAATGTTTCCAGCATTATCGGTAACGGTCCAGTTAACAGTAGTCTCTCCTATTGGGAATACTTCCGGAGCATCATTCACGATGTTAACTTCAGAATTACAGTTATCGGTTGCAGTTGGCATACCTAATTCAACTTCAGAAGCTGAACAAATACCCATGTCAGCAGGAACTGTTACAGCTTCTGGACATGATGTGATTACCGGAGCAGTAGTATCCTCTACAGTTATAACCTGCATGAAGGAAACTTTATTACCAGCACAATCAGTTGCCATATAGGATCTTGTGATTGTATAGTTATTATCGGCTTCAGAATCTTTGTCAGAAACAAGTTCTTCAAAAGAAACTTCTACATTAACTGAACAGTTATCTGAAGCAGTAAGAGTTACAGCATCAGGAACATCGTCACATTCTACTGTTAACTCAGCAGCGGGTAATTCCTCATTGAATTCCGGCGCATCTGAATCGATCACATTAATTGTTTGAGTAAATGAAGTTTCATTACCCGCACAGTCAGCAGCTACCCAATTTCTGGTGATGGTATAAACGTTTGCACATTCATCATCGTCTCCAGTAACTTCTTCAGTAAACATTACTTTAACACTTTCGGAACAATTATCCTGAGCTGTAAAAGTCATAGCATCAGGAACATTGTCACATTCAACTGTTAATTCAGCAGCTGGTAATTCCTCATTAAATTCCGGTGCATCAGAATCTATTACATTAATAATTTGAGTGAAAGAAACTTCGTTTCCGGCACAGTCAGCAGCTACCCATGTTCTTGTTATGGTATAAACATTAGAACATTCATCTTCTGTTCCCAAAGTCTCTTCAGTGAAAGCAACTTCTATAGAACCGGAACAGTTATCTGTAGCAGTAAGAGTTACTGCAGCAGGAACATCGTCACATTCTACTGTTAACTCAGCAGCGGGTAATTCCTCATTGAATTCCGGCGCATCAGAATCGATCACATTAATTGTTTGTGTATGAGACACCTGATTGTTAGCATCATCGGTTGCAGTCCAGGTTCTGGTGATGGTATATTCATTTGCACAAGCATCATCATCCCCTGAAATATCTTCAGTATAGATCACTTCAATTTCGTCTACACAATTGTCATTAGCAGTAATTACCGGAGGTTCTGGCACTGCATCACATTCTACTGTTATGTCGCCTGGTAAATTTTCATTGAATGAAGGAGCACCTGTATTCTGGATGGTTATTTTCTGACTTGCAGTAACTTCATTTCCTGCACAATCTTTAGCAGTCCATGTACGGGTTACCATATATTCTTTATCAGCATCATTTTCTTTATCAGAAGTTTCTTCAAATACAACTTCTACATTGGTATCACAATTATCATTAGCTGTGATTACCGGAGCATCAGGAAGATTTTCACACTCCATATTCATATCTGCAGGAATTGCTTCATTGAATTTAGGAGCTTTTGTATCTATGACGCTGATTACCTGAGTAAAGGATACTTCATTGGTGGCGCAATCTGTTGCAGTCCATTTTCTAGTAATGGTGTACACATTTGCACATTCATCATCATCACCTGTAGTTTCTTCAGTAAATACAACTTCTACATTTTCAGAACAATTATCCGTTACTGTAAGAGTAGAAGCTTCGGGTATATTATCGCACTCAACAGTTAACTCAGCTGAGGGTAATTCTTCAACAAATTTAGGTGCCTGAGTGTCCACTACATTAATAATTTGAGTGTGTGAAGCAACATTATCAGCACAGTCAGTAGCGGTCCAGGTCCTGGTGATCACATAGGTGTTAGCACAATCATCAGAATTTTCAGTTGTTACCTCAAATGCCACATCTATAAATCCTTCGCAGGTATCAGTTGCAGTTAGTTCAGCCGCTTCAGGTATATTATCACATTCTACTGTAATTTCTGCAGTAGGCAATACTTCCTGGTCAAATTCAGGAGCCTTAGTATCTTCTATATTAATAGTCTGGGTAAAGGAAACTTCATTTTCAGAACAATCGGTTGCAGTCCATACTCTTTTGATAGTGAAAGTGTTTCCACAATTATCTCCGTCCTCATCAATTTTAGTTTCTGAATAATCAACAGTAATGTCACCAGTACATACATCGGTGGCAGTGAATACTGGAGCTTCTGGAACGTCATCACATTCTACAGTAATTTCTGCTGAAGGTAATTCCTGGTCAAATTCAGGAGGTGTATTATCTATTAGAGTAATAATTAACTTAGCAGAAGACTGAGCTCCACAATTATCGGTAGCATAGAAAGTTCTTGTTACCACTGGCATACATCCTTCAGTATTCACATCATCTATATAAGTAATGCTTTCTACTGTTTGATCATCAGATGCAGTATAACCAGTAGTGGCAAAATTATCTTTAATATCGTCTGATCCATCGGTGTCCAATGGGAATCTTGCGTTATCGACAGTAAGTTCTGATGCTGAACAAATCTCAACTTCAAGACCTTCGGGAACAGAGATAAGAGGGCTATCATTATCGCGAACTTTGATTTCAACACTTATTTCTTTAAAACAAGTCTTTTCAGTAAGCTCACTATCAATTCTGGCAATTACAGCATAAATTCCCGCAGGTAAGGCTCCATTCTGGTTTGTTACATCACTATCTGCAGAATCAAAAATACTGATTGTTGAATTTTCATCGTTGGTTACAGTTATCATACCATCCGCTTCACCATTACAGGTTACTGTATTAGCTATCGCTGAAACTGTGATTTCTGGAAGTATTTCTACCGTTACTTCCAATCTGGTATCACTCTCACAAGTACCTACAGTTTGAGAAGCATAATAAGTTCCGGTAGCCAAAGCAGTAGTGGAGAGCAATACCTCTTCACTATCTATAGAAGCATACCATTTAATACTTGTCCCTACAGCTACAAGATCAGCCACCGTTGGCTCATCAATCGTACAGAAAGATTGAGTAGCATCTCCGGTAGGAGCATCAGGATCGTTAACAGTTACACTTACTTCCAATCTGGTATCACTCTCACAAGTACCTACAGTTTGAGAAGCATAATAAGTTCCGGTAGCCAAAGCAGTAGTGGAGAGCAATACCTCTTCACTATCTACAGAAGCATACCATTTAATACTTGTCCCTACAGCTACAAGATCAGCCACCGTTGGCTCATCAATCGTACAGAAAGATTGAGTAGCATCTCCGGTAGGAGCATCAGGATCGTTAACAGTTACACTTACTTCCAATCTGGTATCACTCTCACAAGTACCTACAGTTTGAGAAGCATAATAAGTTCCGGTAGCCAAAGCAGTAGTGGAGAGCAATACCTCTTCACTATCTACAGAAGCATACCATTTAATACTTGTCCCTACAGCTACAAGATCAGCCACCGTTGGCTCATCAATCGTACAGAAAGATTGAGTAGCATCTCCGGTAGGAGCATCAGGATCGTTAACAGTTACACTTACTTCCAATCTGGTATCACTCTCACAAGTACCTACAGTTTGAGAAGCATAATAAGTTCCGGTAGCCAAAGCAGTAGTAGAGAGCAATACCTCTTCACTATCTATAGAAGCATACCATTTAATACTTGTCCCTACAGCTACAAGATCAGCCACCGTTGGCTCATCAATCGTACAGAAAGATTGAGTAGCATCTCCGGTAGGAGCATCAGGATCGTTAACAGTTACACTTACTTCCAATCTGGTATCACTCTCACAAGTACCTACAGTTTGAGAAGCATAATAAGTTCCGGTAGCCAAAGCAGTAGTGGAGAGCAATACCTCTTCACTATCTACAGAAGCATACCATTTAATACTTGTCCCTACAGCTACAAGATCAGCCACCGTTGGCTCATCAATCGTACAGAAAGATTGAGTAGCATCTCCGGTAGGAGCATCAGGATCGTTAACAGTTACACTTACTTCCAATCTGGTATCACTCTCACAAGTACCTACAGTTTGAGAAGCATAATAAGTTCCGGTAGCCAAAGCAGTAGTGGAGAGCAATACCTCTTCACTATCTACAGAAGCATACCATTTAATACTTGTCCCTACAGCTACAAGATCAGCCACCGTTGGCTCATCAATCGTACAGAAAGATTGAGTAGCATCTCCGGTAGGAGCATCAGGATCGTTAACAGTTACACTTACTTCCAATCTGGTATCACTCTCACAAGTACCTACAGTTTGAGAAGCATAATAAGTTCCGGTAGCCAAAGCAGTAGTAGAGAGCAATACCTCTTCACTATCTATAGAAGCATACCATTTAATACTTGTCCCTACAGCTACAAGATCAGCCACCGTTGGCTCATCAATCGTACAGAAAGATTGAGTAGCATCTCCGGTAGGAGCATCAGGATCGTTAACAGTTACACTTACTTCCAATCTGGTATCACTCTCACAAGTACCTACAGTTTGAGAAGCATAATAAGTTCCGGTAGCCAAAGCAGTAGTGGAGAGCAATACCTCTTCACTATCTATAGAAGCATACCATTTAATACTTGTCCCTACAGCTACAAGATCAGCCACCGTTGGCTCATCAATCGTACAGAAAGATTGAGTAGCATCTCCGGTAGGAGCATCAGGATCGTTAACAGTTACACTTACTTCCAATCTGGTATCACTCTCACAAGTACCTACAGTTTGAGAAGCATAATAAGTTCCGGTAGCCAAAGCAGTAGTGGAGAGCAATACCTCTTCACTATCTACAGAAGCATACCATTTAATACTTGTCCCTACAGCTACAAGATCAGCCACCGTTGGCTCATCAATCGTACAGAAAGATTGAGTAGCATCTCCGGTAGGAGCATCAGGATCGTTAACAGTTACACTTACTTCCAATCTGGTATCACTCTCACAAGTACCTACAGTTTGAGAAGCATAATAAGTTCCGGTAGCCAAAGCAGTAGTGGAGAGCAATACCTCTTCACTATCTACAGAAGCATACCATTTAATACTTGTCCCTACAGCTACAAGATCAGCCACCGTTGGCTCATCAATCGTACAGAAAGATTGAGTAGCATCTCCGGTAGGAGCATCAGGATCGTTAACAGTTACACTTACTTCCAATCTGGTATCACTCTCACAAGTACCTACAGTTTGAGAAGCATAATAAGTTCCGGTAGCCAAAGCAGTAGTGGAGAGCAATACCTCTTCACTATCTACAGAAGCATACCATTTAATACTTGTCCCTACAGCTACAAGATCAGCCACCGTTGGCTCATCAATCGTACAGAAAGATTGAGTAGCATCTCCGGTAGGAGCATCAGGATCGTTAACAGTTACACTTACTTCCAATCTGGTATCACTCTCACAAGTACCTACAGTTTGAGAAGCATAATAAGTTCCGGTAGCCAAAGCAGTAGTGGAGAGCAATACCTCTTCACTATCTATAGAAGCATACCATTTAATACTTGTCCCTACAGCTACAAGATCAGCCACCGTTGGCTCATCAATCGTACAGAAAGATTGAGTAGCATCTCCGGTAGGAGCATCAGGATCGTTAACAGTTACACTTACTTCCAATCTGGTATCACTCTCACAAGTACCTACAGTTTGAGAAGCATAATAAGTTCCGGTAGCCAAAGCAGTAGTGGAGAGCAATACCTCTTCACTATCTACAGAAGCATACCATTTAATACTTGTCCCTACAGCTACAAGATCAGCCACCGTTGGCTCATCAATCGTACAGAAAGATTGAGTAGCATCTCCGGTAGGAGCATCAGGATCGTTAACAGTTACACTTACTTCCAATCTGGTATCACTTTCACATCCATCAACTGTTTGAGTGGCGAAATAATCTTCATTATTTTCCAGCGCATCGGTACTGGCTAAAGGCGAATCAGAATCGATCGCTGCATACCAGGTGATATTGCTTCCTGAAACAGAAAGATCAGCTATGGTAGGCGTATCAATTGCACAGAAAGGCTGAGTAGCATTACCAGTAGGAGCATCAGGAGTTGGTTTTATGGTAAATGTAGTGGTGGTACTTCTTGGGCAATTATAAGAACTATAATCGTATGTAATAGTATAAGTTCCAATTGCACTTCCGTCTACGTCAATTTCTCCAGTTTTATCATTTATTTCTAAACCTACGGTTGCACTAAAAATACCGCCTTGTACCCCTTCAATAGTAACCTCTGCTATATCGTCTGATGAACAAGCAGGAGAACTTGTATAAGAAATATCGGCTTTACCAATTTTAAAATCAACATTTAATGGTGACAAAAAATCTTTTAAAACCGCATTTGGTGCATCAGAACTTTTAGTTTTTACTAAAACTGACTTGATATCTACACCGGCAAAACAATTATTTTCACCTCCGCCAGTTGAATTATTCAAAACTTCGGTCAAATTTACCCCACCTTCAACAAACAAATATTCGTTTAAAGTACCTGAACCTAATGCACTTGGTACGGCAATCGGTTGTGAATGAGATTCGGCAAAAGCGTTACTTGAAGTAACAGGTTGTTCAGCCCATCCATTACCATCCCATAAAAATAATTGAAAGGTAGCATTTACGCCACCACTTGAATAACTAATGGAAAGTAGAATATCATTTACAGTTCTTATATTTCCTCCACCGGGTGTAGTAAAACCTGTAGAAGTTTCAATTACTTCTTTTTGGAATAGAGTAAAATCAATGTAACTAGTCCCGGTTAAATTTTGATTATCATTAGTAGAATTCTTTTCATATCTGTCAGCACCAAGGATGATCCATTGATTGGTATTATTATAAGATAGATGGTACATTGCATGAGCAAGATCATTCTTATCAGGAGCTGATCCAGTTGTAACACTCCAGTTACTTGGGTCATGATTTAATTTTGCTCCATTTCCAAAAATATTATCTGATTTCCCTGATGGATCTGAGCCAAAACGAGTGGTATTATTATCAACTGGAGTTCCGTCATCATACAATACAAAACCTCCAGGTCCAGTTGCAGGACCTTTGAACCAGTCACCTACACCTGCGGTGGGGGTGTTTGCGTTCACATCACCATCAAGATGAAAACCTCCATTGGGTGTCACAACATTAATAATTTTTTCATTTTGTGCAAATGAAAATGCAGTTGTAAAAAGGCAAGCAATAAAAAATCCCAAGGCCACTTTACCAGAAATACCACCGTTAAAAACTATAGTCTTTTTAGTGGATTCCATAAATTTTGAAATAGTAGTTTTCCAAATCATATCAATAATGTTTAGAATTATCAATTTTGTTTTATATCGGTTTCAGCGATATTTTTTAATAATTTCAATAGTTTGACTTTCAGAGAAAATCAATTTCTTCTGATTTGGGGAATTCAGTATTTTAAAATTCTTAAAGGGTATAACACCGGGTAAAGTTGAGGGGGTTACCTATAGAAGTTATTGGGGGTGACTCTATAATGGCGTTACAGGGGTAAAATTATATTATAAAATCTGTTAAGAGAAAGATCCTGCAACTATTAGATATAATGGCTAATTATACTCGTTAAAATGCATAAAAATGTGTTTTTGATAGCTGGAAAATGAGTGAAATGGAATACAATTTTGTGGGATTTATGTAGGAATTATATAAAATATATACAGGAAAACCCGTAGTTTAAACTCATAATTTAGGCATTAATTTAAAGTGAAATTCCGGGCGTTTTTTATAATTTTTGTAGTACAATATTGATTATATGACAGTTAATTCTTTAATCTCTTTAAGTTAATATTACCATTTTATGATATCAATATCTATAGATTCAAGTTATTATATTTTTTTGTTTTTCAAATTGATACAATTAATTTTCAAGCTTGTTTATTAAACTTGTAAATTGCGGTAAAGAAGTTTTATAGATGTATAAAGACTTAAAAGATTATAGAAAATCTTATGAGAAAGGAGAATTGCTGGAAAAGGATATTCCAGATTCTCCATATTTACTATTTAAATCCTGGTTCGAACTGGCTGATGATTCAATAGAAATTGGCGAAGCCAATGCCATGACCCTGGCGACGGTGGATAAAGAAGGAAACCCCGGATCCAGAATAGTGTTGCTTAAATCCTATAATCATGATGGATTCAAATTCTTTACCAATTATGAATCTGAAAAAGGAATGGATCTTTCCCATAATCCTAAGTTGTTGTATTTCTTTTTTCTGGCCTGAACTTGAAAAGCAGGTGATCATCAAAGGAAAAGCCGCAAAACTTTCTGAGAAAGAATCTGATGAATATTTTCAATCGAGGCCCAGAGGAAGTCGCTTGGGAGCACATGCTTCCAGGCAAAGTACCGAAATACCTTCCAGGGAATACTTAGAGAATATATTAAAGGATCTTGAACTAAAATATGAGGGTAAAGAAATACCCAAACCTGTTTATTGGGGAGGTTACCTCATTTCACCAGAAAGCTTTGAATTCTGGCAGGGCAGGAAGAATAGACTTCACGATCGCATACGTTATGAACAGCATAAAGGGAATTGGAAATTTGTAAGACTGGCACCTTAAATTATGAAAAGATTAGTTTTAGTAAGACACGGGAAATCATCATGGGAACATAATGTTGCAGACCATAAGCGGCCGCTCAAAAAAAGAGCCTATGATGATGCTGAAGTAGTTCTTAAAACCTTCAAGGAATTTTATAAATTCTCGGCTAGTTTTTGGAGTAGCCCTGCCGTAAGGGCTCTAGAAACAGCTAAGATTTTTAAGAAAGAGCTGGAAATACCCGATGAAGATTTTAAGGTTGTAGATGAATTGTATACATTCAACCAGAATGAACTCTTACATCTAATAAGATCCTGTGATGATAATATTCATAAACTAGTTGTTTTTGGTCATAATCCTGCTATGACTATATTAGTAAATTCACTGGGTGATCAGGCAATTGATAATCTTCCTACAACAGGTTTATGTGTGATAGATTTTGATGTTGATTCATGGAAAGATATCAGTCAGGGAAAAACAATCCTGACCTTATTACCTAAAAATCTCCGATAGATTTAAATGCTCGAAAAAAGATATACAAACAGGGAACTAAGCTGGCTGTCTTTTAATGCCAGGGTTCTACAGGAAGCAGCAGATGAAACAGTACCATTAATAGAAAGACTCCGTTTTCTGGGAATATTTTCCAACAACCTTGATGAATTTTTTAAAGTTCGATATGCAACGGTTAAGCGCATAGATTTGGCTGGAAAGGCCGGAAAAAAAGTTCTGGGGGGCATTAAGGCTAGTAAGCTCCTTGAAGAAATCACCAAAATAGTAATCGATCAACAGGCGGAGAGTTTGAAGATTCTGGACGATATTCAAACCAAATTGGTCGACCATGGGATCAATATTATTAAAGAAGATCAGGTTACCCGAAATCAGCAGGATTTTATCAGGAACTTTTTTCTAAGCAAAGTAAGTCCTGCCCTGGTAACAATTATCCTAAACGATCTTCCGGAAATGCCGTCTTTAAAGGATTCAGCAGCCTACCTGGCCGTAAAGATGGTTATGAGTGATGATAAAGATCCGAAACAGGGAATTTCGAAGATACTTAACCGGCCCGTAAAAGATAAGAAATACGTGCTGATAGAAATTCCAAGAAGTATTGATCGCTTTGTTATTTTACCTGAAGAGAACGGGCAACAATATATTATTCTTCTCGATGACCTTATTAGATATAACCTTCATACCATATTTAATATTTTTAAATATGAGAGCCTCGATGCTCATATGATCAAGATCACGCGTGATGCGGAACTTGATCTTGATAGCGATCTGAGTAAAAGTTTTATTGATAAAATTTCAGATAGTGTAAAAGATAGGATAAAAGGAGAGCCCGTTAGGTTTGTATATGATAAAAATATAGAGGAAGATACCCTTACCTATTTAATGAATAAGATGGGGATTGATTCTACCGATAGTATTATTCCCGGTGGACGTTACCATAACCGTAGAGACTATATGAATTTCCCCAGCCTTGGAGAAAAAGATCTTTATTATGAAGTAAGGGAACCTTTGCCAATTCCTGGGCTTATTCTACAAACAAGTGTTTTAAGTGGGATCGCCCAAAAAGATTATCTCTTATATACACCTTATCAGAGTTTTGCCTATGTGGTGAAGTTTCTTCGGGAGGCAGCCCTGGATCCTATGGTTAAGACTATCAAAATTACTATATATCGGCTTGCTAAAATATCCCACATCGCCAGTTCTCTAATAAATGCAGTCAAGAATGGAAAAAAGGTTACTGTTCAGATCGAGTTAAGGGCACGTTTTGATGAAGTTGCTAACATCAGGTACGCCGAACAAATGCAGGAAGAAGGAGTAAAATTGATTTTTGGCGTTCCCGGCTTGAAGGTACATTGCAAAACCTGCGTGATCGAAAGGGAAGAAGATGGTAAACTTAAAAGATACGGATTCATTAGTACTGGTAATTTCAATGAAAATACTTCGTTGGTCTATACCGATTATACCTTATTCACTGCGGACAATGCTATTTTGAAAGAAGTGAATATGGTATTTGATTTCTTCGAAACAAATTATAAGGTAAACCGGTATAAGCATCTCATAGTCTCTCCTCATTATACCAGGAATGCTATATATAATCTTATTCAAAATGAGATAGATAATGCTAAAAATGGTAAGAAAAGCGGAATACGTTTAAAATTGAATAGTCTTACAGATAATGGAGTTATCGATAAACTTTACATGGCCAGTAAGGCTGGAGTACCCATTAAATTGCTGGTTCGAGGAATATGTTGCTTAATTCCAGGTATTAAAGGGCTAAGTGAAAATATTGAGGCTATAAGTATCGTGGATAAATTCCTAGAACATCCACGGGTATTCATATTCGAAAATGAGGATGATCCCAAGGTATATATTTCATCAGCCGACTTCATGACCAGAAACCTGGATCAGAGAGTAGAAATATCATGTCCTATATATGATCAGGATATCAAAACGGAACTTATAGAAACCTTTGAAATAAGCTGGAAAGATAATGTAAAGGCCCGAATCCATTGCCGTGGAATGGAAAATCCATATCGTAAAAGTTCCGGTCCTAAAATAAGATCACAATTTGCATTATATGATTATTATTTAAGAAAAATAGAGATAAACGAGTAATGATTACACAGAAAACTTACGCCGCAATAGATATAGGTTCCAATGCCGTAAGGTTGCTAATATCAACAATTACGGAAAAGGAAGGGATGGAACCCATTTTTAGAAAAACCTCTTTGGTTAGGGTTCCTATAAGACTGGGTGCAGATGTCTTTCTTAAGCAGAAAGTTACTGATAAGAATACAACACGCATGATAAATACAATGCATGCTTTTAGTTTGTTGATGGAGTCCCATGGGGTGGAAAAATATAAGGCATGCGCTACTTCTGCGATGAGAGAAGCTAAGAACGGGAATGAGATTGCAGCTATAATAAGAGAGAAAACCGGAATTGAAATCGAGATCATTGATGGTTCTCATGAAGCAGCCATGATCGCTGCGACAGATCTCCACGCACTTATACAAAATGATTGTAATTACCTTTATGTAGATGTAGGAGGAGGTAGTACAGAATATACCATGTATAGTAATGGCAAAACGGTGGCTTCCAGATCTTTTAAAGTGGGTACGGTGCGAATGATGGAAGATCTTGTAGCGCATAAAACCTGGGAAGAAATGCAGCAATGGGTGAAAGAAACCACCAAAGATTTTGAAGAAATAGATCTTATTGGTTCAGGAGGAAATATTAATAATATATTTAAAACCAGTGGAAAGAAAGAAGGAAAGCCTCTAAGTCTAAAATATCTTAAAGACTACGATGAGAAACTAAATTCACACACTTACGAGGAAAGGATTACCGAGTTGGATCTAAAAAATGATAGGGCAGATGTTATTATCCCCGCTTCTAAGATCTACGTGAATTCTATGAAGTGGGCAAGAGCCCAACGTATCTTTGTCCCAAAGATCGGACTGGCAGATGGAATTATTAGATCCCTTTACAATAGTTCAAAAAGAAAGAAAAGGGTTTCTCAGCCGTGAATACTCTCTTTTTTACCGAGTTCTTTCATGACTTCGGCTTCAAAATCTAATAGATCCTGCCATTTTTGATCTACTACCTCTCGTTCCCCATATTTACGGGCAAATTTCAGGAACATAGTATAATGATTTGCCTCACTCACCATAAGGTCTCGGTAAAATTTTGCCAGTTCTTTATCTTTCAATTCTTCAGATAAAAGCCTGAACCGTTCGCAACTTCTGGCTTCAATAAGTCCGGCAATGAGTAGACGGTGGACCAATTGTGTAGCACGGCTTCCGCCTTTTGGGAAGAATTCCCTTAGTTTTATGACATATTCATCTTTGCGATCCCATCCCATGGTGAATCCTTTTTTAAGAATTCTATCGTGAACCATTTTAAAATGTCCCATTTCTTCCCGTGCCAGAGCCGTCATCGCGGTCACTAATTCTGAATATTCCGGGTAGGTAACAATAAGTGAAATAGCAGTTGAAGCTGCTTTCTGTTCACAGTAAGCGTGGTCCACAAGAATATCCTCGATATTCTTCTGCGCAATATTTGCCCACCTGGGGTCTGTTGGTAATTTAAGTCCTAACATAATTAAACGTCTAAATCAAAAGTCGCCCTTAATTTATCAATCAAAGGGTTTGTCTCCTTTAATTTTTCATATTTCTCCTGCGGAGTAAAGGCATAATTTCTAGAGGTAGACTCATCTACTTTAATAATAAGCCTTATATGGGTATTCTTTAGTTTCTTTTTAAGAAAACCCATCAGTTTATTTTCTTCCCTTTCCAGGTCAAGCTTCATGGTCTCATTGGGAAAAGTAAGATGGATATTCTTTTCTTTAAGGCTTGGAGTTTGAGATTCCAAAATGGAGGCAAGGATCTTTTCTCCTTTGTTTTTTAATTTTTCAGTATAATTTTTCCATTCTGAGATTAGCTCTTCTTCAGTGAATGCCTCGTCCATGATTTTTCGGCCGGAGCGTTGGCTCTTTGCTGTTCTGCCAGCTCTTTCTTTTTGGAAATGCTTTTTATGGAAAGACCGGAAACTTTCTCCCTTTTTATTTCTGGCATTTTTTGCTGCGGTTCTTTTTCAGCAGAAGTTTCAGGTTTTTCAGAAGAAATCTGGGCTTTCTTAGGAATAGGTTCTTTTTCTTCCGCAGGACTTTCGGCTGAAAAATAAATTTCTTCTTCCTCTTTGGCACAATTCTCTTTTGCCTTTTCAGCCTCTGGCAATTCATTTTCTTCAGAAGGAGAGGAGGTGTCATGCTCATTCTCACGTACCAGCTTTTTGTTTTCGGAAGGAATATTTACAGCCGATTGTTCAAAATGCGACGCCGGTATTATCCTGGGTTCAGACTTTTTTTTTTCGGAATCAAAATTAATCGATGCCAGTTGCATAAGACAAAGTTCCACCAATAAACGCTGGTTATGGCTGGTCTTATATTTTAGATCACAGGAATTCGCAAGGTCTATAGCTTCAATTAAAAACTGATGAGAAGTGTTTTGTGATTGTTCAAAATATTTGGCCTTGGTTTGATCGCCTACTTCGAGTAAACTAATAGTTCTCTGATCCCTGCACACCAGTAGATCTCTGAAATGTGAAGCCAGACCGGCAATAAAATGGTGTCCATCAAAACCACTGGCCAGGATATCATTAAATTTTATAAGTAGTTGTGGAATATTATTTTCCAGAATAAGATCGGTCACCTGCATGTAAGTGTCATAGTCTAGTACATTCAGGTTTTCGGTAACTGCCTGTCGTGTAAGATCCTTACCGCTAAAACTTACCACACGGTCATAAATAGATAAAGCGTCACGCATGGCGCCATCAGCTTTTTGGGCGATAATGTGCAGCGCGTCTTCATCGGCATTTACACTTTCCTGCTCTGCAATATAAGACAGATAATTCTTGGCATCGGTGACGGTGATCCTTTTAAAGTCAAAAATCTGGCAACGTGATAAAATCGTAGGAATGATTTTGTGTTTCTCTGTAGTCGCCAGAATAAAAATGGCATGTTTTGGAGGCTCTTCGAGGGTCTTTAAAAATGCATTAAAAGCAGCAGAAGACAGCATATGCACCTCATCAATAATATATACCTTATAATTTCCAACTTGAGGGGGAATACGTATTTGATCAATCAGTTCTCTAATTTGGTCAACCCCATTGTTGGATGCAGCATCCAGTTCAAAAATATTGAAGGCAAAATCTTCATCGGGATCCGGAGTTTCCCTTTGATTAATCATTTTGGCAAGTATACGGGCGCAGGTGGTTTTTCCAACACCACGCGGGCCGGTGAAAAGTAAGGCCTGCGCAAGGTGGTTGTTTTTAATGGCATTTGCCAAAGTATTTGTAATGGCCTGCTGGCCCACCACATCTTTAAAGGTTTGTGGCCTGTATTTTCTTGCTGATACTACAAAATGCTCCATTAAAATCTATTGAAATACAAATATAAAAATCACAAGCCTAAAGTCCCGTTCCGGAAAGCTTATTTATGAACAAAAGCCTAAAGAAATCAACATAAATTAACTTACATTTGCCCTCAAGCAGGCCGCCTTATCGCTTCGACCAATATCGGAGAGGAAAGTCCGGACACCATAGGGCAGCATAGTGGGTAACGCCCACCGGTCGTGAGATTAGGACCAGTGCAGCAGAAAGAATGTACAGGTAATGCTGTAGTGAAATCAGGTAAACTCTATGCGGTGCAATGCCATGTATACCGGTTTTGTCGGATTGCTCGTCCGCATGCCGGAGGGTAGGCAGCTAAAGATTGTTGGCAACATCAATTTCAGATAAATGATAAGGATCCCGGTCACTTAACCGGGAGACAGAATCCGGCTTACAGGCCTGCTTTTTTATTCTTCTACCGGTTTATAAACTCTCACATAATCAATAATAAATTTTTGAGGAAAAATTTCAGGGTCCGGTTTTCCTGCCCAATTACCACCTATTGCAAGATTAAGAATTAGATAGAATGGTTTTCTAAAAGGATTGTTTCCAGATCCTGCTTCATCAATTTTAAAACTGTGGTACAATTCATTATCAATCAAGAACTCGATAATATCAGGTGTCCAGTTCACAGAATAAACATGAAATTCTTCAGAAGGATTGCTAATAAACCTGGTTCCGCCGTTAGCCTTTATTCCCTGGGCGTTATCCCACGGAAAATGAATAGTAGCATGAACTTCGTCCGGTACTTTACCCACATGTTCCATAATATCAATCTCTCCGGCATAGGGATATTCAATTTCTTCAAAATTAGCTCCCAGCATCCAGATGGCTGGCCAGACGCCCAACCCTTTTGGTAATTTCGCTCTAACTTCTACACGGCCGTACCTGAATTCAAATTTATCTTTTGTATTTATACTGGCAGATGTATATTCTGAGAATTCTGTATTAATACGATAATTCTTTACTGCCGGATCAAATCTTTTATTTTTATACTCTTCTTTCCTGGCAACCAGTTCAAGTTTTCCGTTTTTGACGTGAACATTCTTTCTTCTTTTGGTATAGATCTGTTCTTCGAGATTTCTTATAAAACCTGTTTCGTAATTCCATTTATCAGGATCGGGTTTTCCGTGATAATTGAATTCTTCGTTCCAGATGAGTTTAAAGCTTTGTGAGTTTGAAAATTGAATAGAAAAAAATATAAGGATGTATGGTAGAAAAAAGTAAGGGAACTTCATTGCTTAAGAATTCCTTTGGCCCACACGAGAGCTTCTTTTTTATTATAGAACAGCTCAAATGGAACCGGTGAAAATTGCTTTTCGAAATTGGCAGTTTTTAGCTTTTCTAAATCTTTGCTTATTACTGCGATACCTTTTAAAGTGTTGGTTTGAATAAGGTTTATATAAATCACTGGATTTACATTATAGTTATTTATTCTGTTTGCTATATATACAAATTCCTTATCCTTAAAATGATTTTTACATATTTTCCTTAATTTTTCAACGTGATTCTCGTCAAAAAGTACATCTTCTTTAACAGTTGATATAACTATGGATGGATAAAATTCAAGCTTGGTAAAACTGAGCTCTAATTCCTTTTTAGATTGAGTCATAGCTTAAGATAGGAAATTATTCAAAAAAACTAAAAACAGAGCTGCCATATTTACGACTTTCCTTAAAATGATCAAGGTCTGAAAGATCTGTATGCTTAGAATGTTCAAGGATTAACTGACCATTTTTTTTAAGCATTTCGTTTTGGAAAACCAGGTCTGAAATTTTAGCGAATTTTTCCTTCTCTAAATTATAGGGTGGATCGGCAAAGATGATATCAGCCTTTACAAGAGCTTTTTCCAGATATTTGAAGACATCACTTTTTATCGTAGTAATTGGAAAATCAAGTTCAGCAGAAGTCTTCTTTATAAACTTTACACAATCATAATTGGCATCTACAGCTGTGATATTTTCTGAACCACGCGCCGCGAATTCATAAGCAATATTACCAGTCCCCGAAAAGAGATCAAGAATTTTTAATTCTGAAAACGAATAGTAATTATTGAGAATATTGAATAAAGCTTCCTTTGCGACATCGGTAGTTGGTCGCACAGGTAACTTTTTAGGCGCAATTATTCTTCTTCCTTTATGGTTGCCTGAAATGATTCTCATTAAAACGATTTTAAAAGCAGATACTCCGAAAGATCATCTTCCGGTTTATTTTCAGTTTGAAAATTAAAGCTGTGATAAGGTCCCAAAAAACTGATATTTTTGATATAATTCCAGGCCATTTTATATTCTTCTGAATCCTTTGTTATTTCTCCCAGAAGCACTAATTCAAAATTCATAGGATCCATCTCGAGTTGCTCTGCAGTAAAGAGAATATAATATAAGAAATCTTCTTTAGAGTCGTATTCAAAACTATTTGCCAGGATAAGTTTTCCATTTTTAATCACTACAAGTTCATACGAGCTTCCATGAACATGAAGATAGAATTTAGGATCTTTATCATGTGGGAGTTTCAATAGAGAATCTATTAGAACACTAAGGCTGTGCCTATATTCAAATTCCCCATACCTATCAAAAAAGTAATTGGTGATATTGGCGTAGGGGATATAAATGTTTATAATTCCTGCTTCGAGTTTATCAAAAGCGATAAAGTCGGTTTTAAGGATCTTGGTATTGAATTTTAAATAACTGGAAGCATGACTTTCATCAAACAGGTTTTCCGGTACAAGACTAAAAAGAGAATTATTGAAAACCAGGCTTACTTCATCTACGGGTTGATTGAGTTCCGGTTCCTTTTCATATTCCAGTTCAATTTTAGCGAGTAGCTTTATTGGATCCAGTTGTTTGCCAAAACCGATCTTCTTAAAAAACTCAATGCTGTTTTCTTTTTGATTTAACGTACAAAAAGAAAGTCCATTCAAGCTTACCTGAATGGACAGTTTCTTATTTGATTTATTTTGATTATTGGTCGTTGTCTCCGCCATATCTGTCAAATCCATTACCACTTGTACTTACTTCGGTCATGGAACCAACACTTATATAACGACCATTCACATCGTCTACAGACTGAATTTCATTCTCCTGAAGCACCAATGTTTTGTCCTGGTCTGAAAGAACTACTGCTTTTGGAATTCTAGCTTCAAAAACAGGAATGTCAGAATCCCCTTTTTTAATTGTTCCAGCACGAAGCTCAAATTTAGCATCTACCCCTTCAACCGGTACGTTCATCATGTTGCGATATCTTTCTTCGTTACCCTTAAATAAAGAATCTTTAATAGAAGCGAAGCCTAAAGTATCAATAATCACGCTTTCAATATATTGGTCAACGCCGTAGGTTTTTTTGTATTCTTCATCAAGGAAGGTAGTGTCACGCCGTTGGGTGATAGCAAATTCAGCAGTATCAATGAAATTGACCAGGCTGTCCCAGTCACCTGAAAACCGTCCAGTTACTTCTTTATGAGCTAATTCAGCTGATCTAATGTCTTTGAGATTTTTAATTACTTTAGCGTATCTCTTTTCTTTGACTTTGTTGAATTGAATTGGCTCGTAAACCGCGTTGAAAGTAAGATATGCCAGGAAGATAATCACTATCCAAAGAAGTATCTGTATTACAAATCTCATGCTTTTAAAGTTTATGTTTTAATTTGAAGGTTATAGGTTACAGGACAAATCTACAACTTTTTTTTATTCGTAAAAGTTTCTGTCATAAAAATCCATTCTTATCTTTGAGATTTTATGCACTTTCTATGGAAAAACCTATTCCGGAATCCTTCTTTAAATTACTTGTAAATGATCTTGGATTTACAGCGACCAGTAAACAGGATATAGCACTGCAGATGCTTTCAAAGTTTGTAGTGGAGGGAGGAAAGGATAAACTTTTCCTACTTAAAGGTTTTGCCGGTACTGGTAAAACTACCATAATTAGCACTTTGGTAAAAAATCTATGGGAGATAAGAAAAAGCGGGGTTTTGCTAGCTCCCACAGGCCGTGCTGCAAAAGTAATTTCAAATTATTCGAATAAGGAGGCTTTCACTATTCATAAAAAGATCTATTTTCCTAAAAAGTCCAGTGGAGGAGGAGTTCAGTTTACCCTACAGCCCAATAAACATAAAAATACTTTATTTATTGTAGATGAAGCTTCCATGATCTCTGATGATGGAGGAAATTCAAAACTTTTCGAGAATGGATCTCTTCTTGACGACCTGATCGAATATGTCTATAATGGCCATAATTGCCAGTTGATCCTAATTGGTGACACCGCACAGCTACCGCCTGTTAAAATGGACCTGAGTCCCGCTCTTGAAGAAGAAAAACTTGAGTTGAACTATAATAAGGAGGTATCATTTATTGAACTGGATGAAGTGGTTAGACAAAGTGAAGAAAGCGATATTCTTCATAATGCTACTTTAATTAGAGAAAGCCTCCAGGAAGAATTTTATGAAAGTTTTCAATTCGAGATTTCTACTAATGCGGATGTGATCAGGTTAACCGATGGTTATGAGATTATGGATGCCATTCAGGATTCTTATGGTTCAGACGGATATGAAGATACCAGTATTATCGTACGTTCTAATAAACGTGCAAATATGTATAATCAACAAATAAGATCACGTATTCTTTTTCAGGAAGAAGATCTGTCAGCCGGAGATTACCTTATGGTGGTTAAGAATAATTACTTCTGGTTAAAACCAACCAGTGAAGCCGGTTTTATTGCGAACGGTGATATTGTGAAGGTGCTGGAGATCTTTGGATTTAAAGAATTATACGGATTTCGCTTTGCGGAAGTTCAGGTACAAATGGTTGATTATCCAAAAATGAGACCTTTTGAAACCGTTATTATGCTG
The DNA here is from genome assembly GCA_963825045.1 of uncultured Flavobacteriaceae bacterium. Taxonomy (GTDB): domain Bacteria; phylum Bacteroidota; class Bacteroidia; order Flavobacteriales; family Flavobacteriaceae; genus Christiangramia. The sequence goes on from CAWGSM010000019.1 coordinate 84,440, forward strand.
GATACCTTAACCAGTAATACCCCATCCCTCACTTATGATGAATCTAATAAACTGTATGAAGAAGTAAAGAAGGATTACGCGAATGAAAGGTCTAAATACAAACAGTTTTTAAATATCAAAAACAATAAATATTTCAACGCTCTTCAGATCAAATTCTCCTACGCGATTACCTGTCATAAATCACAAGGTGGGCAGTGGAAAAATGTTTTTATAGAACAGCCGTATTTACCAAATGGAGTTGGAAAAGAATATTTAAGATGGCTTTATACTGCAGTGACGAGAGCTGAGGAAAAATTATATCTGATAGGTTTTGGAAATGATTTTTTCGCCAATGATTAATCAATAAGTCATTCTGAAACAAGTTCAGAATGACTTAGTTTTATTTTCTCGACTATTGCTTCCGCTTATTTTAGAAGACTAAAGCCTCTACCTGTTTGGCAATTTCAAGTTCCTCATTGGTAGGTACCACCAGCACTCTCACCCTGGAGGTATCGGTACTGATCTGGCGGATCTCTTTAGACCGAAGGCTGTTCTTCATGTTATCCAGTTCGATCCCGAGGTAATCCATATCGTCACACACGAGTTTCCTGATAACATTGCTGTTTTCTCCAATTCCGGCAGTAAAGACCACGGCATCCAAACCATTCATAATCGTGGCATAGGCGCCGATATATTTCTTGATGCGGTAGGCATTCATTTGAAGGGCCAGCTTGCACTGTTCATTGCCCTGCTCAGCCTGCTCTTCAATATCCCGAAGATCGCTGTAACCGGTGAGGCCATACATTCCGCTTTTATGGTGAAGAATATCACTCACCTGCTGAGAAGTATAACCAAGATGTTCGATCATGTAGAAGATCACCGACTGGTCGATATCGCCGCTGCGGGTTCCCATGATGAGGCCGTTTACCGGACCAAAACCGAGGGAATGGTCAATGCTTTTGCCATCTTTAACAGCGGTGATACTGCAACCGTTTCCAAGGTGAGTACTTACGATCTTAAGTTTCTCTTTTTTCAGATATTCCTGTGCCTGTCCGGTAACATACTTATGACTCGTTCCGTGGAAACCATACACCTGGATGTGTTCTTCTTCATAAAAAGAAGTCGGAATGGCATATTGCGCTGCTTTCTGCGGAATAGTGCTGTGGAAGGCCGTGTCAAAAACCGCTACCTGTGTAACTTTCGGGAATAATTCTTCGGCCACCTCAATTCCTTTAAGGTTGGGCGGATTGTGAAGCGGAGCCAGGGAAAACAGATTTTTGACCGCTTTCTTAACTTCCTCATCAATCACGATAGTTTTCGAAAAAGTATTGCCACCGTGGACCACACGATGACCAATGGCGTTGATATCTTCAGGAGTCTCTATAACTCCTCTTTCCTCATCCATCAACAGGTCGGTTACCGTCTTCAGAGCTACGGCATGATCTGGCACCTCCAGTTCTTTGGTAATAGAGGAATCTTCAGTTTTATAATGTGCTTTGGCGCCTTCAAGGCCAATTCGTTCCACCATCCCGGAAGCCATTACCTTTTCTGAAGGCATTTGAATTAGTTGAAATTTCAGGGAAGAACTTCCCGAATTTATAACGAGTATATTTTTCATTTCGATTATTGCATTTCTTTTTTAGTATTCATTCGTTCACAGCGATTTTTAAATATTAAGATTGCATCCGGATTAGACCCTGAAGCAAGTTCAGGCTGACGCTTGACAAAAAGTTATCTTATATCTCAACTCTGAATATTATCTTCTAATTAAATTCCTTGTGCCTGAATGGCGGTTAATACTACGGTGTTAAAAACATCGTCTACGGTACAGCCTCGGCTAAGGTCGTTCACCGGTTTGTTAAGTCCCTGTAGCATTGGTCCTATTGCCAGAGCACCAGTTTCCCTTTGTACGGCCTTATAGGTATTGTTCCCGGTGTTGAGATCAGGGAAGATCAATAGGTTCGCCTGTCCAGCAACTTCGGAATCGGGCAATTTGCTTTTTCCCACAGTGATATCAACGGCCGCATCATATTGAATAGGTCCTTCGATTTTAAGATCAGGACGTTTAGCTTTAACGATCTCTGTAGCCTGTCTCACCCGGTCCACATCGGCTCCCTTTCCTGAAGTTCCGGAAGAGTAGGAGAGCATTGCTATTTTGGGATCAATTCCAAAGGCCACGCAGCTTTCTGCGGAAGAAATAGTGATCTCGGCCAGTTCTTCGGCGGTGGGATTCGGGTTGATGGCACAATCGCCAAATACTGAAACCCTGTCTTCAAGGCACATAAAAAATACTGAAGAAACCACCGAAACACCGGGTTTTGTTTTAATGAACTGAAGGGCCGGCCTGATGGTATGCTGAGTGGTGTGGGTTGCTCCCGATACCATTCCGTCGGCGTCACCTTTGTAGATCATCATGGTGCCGTAGTAAGAGACATCGGTCATCCAGTCACGGGCCATATCCATATTCACTCCTTTATGTTTTCTTAGTTCATAAAGAGTTTCTACGTAATCCTGAAAACGCTCAGATTTGGTAGGATCAATGATATTAATTTTTTCCAGGTCAATAATCAGCCCCATCTTCATCAACTTTTTCGCGATGATCTCAGGATCTCCAAGTAAAGTGATCTCAACAAGGTCCATGGCGACCAGGCGTGAAGCGGCCGTTAGAATGCGCTGATCGGTACCTTCGGGCAGGACGATATGCTTTTTACTTTGCTGCGCCCGTTTCACAAGGCTGTACTGAAACATACGCGGCGTCATGCCGTGAGGTTCGAAATTTATAAGACGTTCTACCAGAGGATCAAAGGAAACATAACGTTCAAAAGTGCTAATGGTAGTCTGTATCTTTTGAGTACTGTCGGCATAGATGTTTGATTTTATCGCACCTACGCGGTTGGTAACATTAAAAGTTCCGTCCTGCACCGAAATAATTGGCACGATCTGGGAAAGACCGTCGATGAGTTTCAGGATAGAAGGTTCCGGGGCGAGTCCGCCGGTGAGGATAATTCCAGAAATACGCGGATAGTTGCTGGAGATATTGGCCTGTAGGGCTCCGAGAATAATATCGGCACGATCGCCGGGAGTAATCACCAGGCTCTCATTTTTCAATGTAGTAAGGTAATTGCGCAATTGCATGGCGCCCACTCCAAAGTTCCCGGTTTGGTTATCTAGAAACTCCCCGCCGAAAAGGATCTTTCCTTCCAGGGCAGTCATAATTTCTTTTAGGGTAGGATTGTCCAGAGTGTCTATCAAAGGAATGGCGAACACATCAATGTTCTCCGGAAGGAAATTACGCATGTATTCTTTTGCTGATTCCTGGTTTTCTTCCAGGATCTTATTGCTCACCATCGCAATAACGTCTACTTCCTTGTCATCAAAAGCGTGGTAAGCCATTTGTAGACTTCCGAGGTGTTCTTCCCAGGTTTTGTTTTGCCCGCTGGCAATTATGATTACCGGAATTCCGAGGTTTTTGGCGATCAATACATTCACGTCGAATTCGAAGACACTGCCTTCACCTGAAAAATCGCTTCCTTCCACCAGCACAAAATCAAACTCTTCTTCGAGTTTTTTATATTTCCGGATAATGGTGTCTATAACTTCTCCCGATTTTCCCTCATTTCGCTTCTGTATCATTTCCTTTCTAGTGAAGGCAAAAGCCTCATCGTAAGGAAGTTTTACATCGAAATGGCTTAGGATGGTATCAATGTGATTATCTTTTTCACCTTTCTCAACATCATTGATGACAGGCCTGAAATAGCCTACTTTTGCTGTTTTTCCCAAAAGGGTTCGCATCAAGCCCAGTGAGATCATGGATTTACCGCTGTGCGGTTCCAGGGTAGCAACATAAATTCCTTTGTTCATAGTTGTTAAATTGTGGTACAAAATTAAGATGAATAACAAACACGGTGGGAGTCGCAAGGTTAAAATGCT
>CAWGSM010000020.1:0-51432 GCA_963825045.1 uncultured Flavobacteriaceae bacterium
TAATTGTCGCTAGTCACTATAAAGTAACATCGCTCTAGAAAGGAGGTGTTCCAGCCGCACCTTCCGGTACGGCTACCTTGTTACGACTTAGCCCCAGTTACCAGTCTTACCCTAGGCGGCTCCTTACGGTGACCGACTTCAGGTACCCCCAGCTTCCATGGCTTGACGGGCGGTGTGTACAAGGCCCGGGAACGTATTCACCGCATCATGGCTGATATGCGATTACTAGCGATTCCAGCTTCACGCAGTCGAGTTGCAGACTGCGATCCGAACTGTGATAGGGTTTGAAGATTCGCATCCCCTCGCGGGGTAGCTGCCCTCTGTCCCTACCATTGTAGCACGTGTGTGGCCCAGGACGTAAGGGCCGTGATGATTTGACGTCATCCCCACCTTCCTCGCGGTTTGCACCGGCAGTCTGGCTAGAGTTCCCGACTTCACTCGCTGGCAACTAACCACAGGGGTTGCGCTCGTTATAGGACTTAACCTGACACCTCACGGCACGAGCTGACGACAACCATGCAGCACCTTGCAATCTGTCCGAAGAAGGGTCTGTTTCCAGACCTGTCAGACTGCATTTAAGCCCTGGTAAGGTTCCTCGCGTATCATCGAATTAAACCACATGCTCCACCGCTTGTGCGGGCCCCCGTCAATTCCTTTGAGTTTCATTCTTGCGAACGTACTCCCCAGGTGGGTTACTTATCACTTTCGCTTAACCACCCAGCCCTCAATTAGGCCGGACAGCTAGTAACCATCGTTTACGGCGTAGACTACCAGGGTATCTAATCCTGTTCGCTACCTACGCTTTCGTCCATCAGCGTCAATATAGTATTAGTGATCTGCCTTCGCAATAGGTGTTCTGAGTAATATCTATGCATTTCACCGCTACACTACTCATTCCAACCACTTCATAATAATTCAAGAACAACAGTATCAATGGCAATTCTACAGTTAAGCTGCAGACTTTCACCACTGACTTATTATCCCGCCTACGGACCCTTTAAACCCAATGATTCCGGATAACGCTTGGATCCTCCGTATTACCGCGGCTGCTGGCACGGAGTTAGCCGATCCTTATTCTTACGGTACCGTCAAACACCTACACGTAGATGCGGTTCTTCCCGTATAAAAGCAGTTTACAACCCATAGGGCAGTCTTCCTGCACGCGGCATGGCTGGATCAGAGTTGCCTCCATTGTCCAATATTCCTCACTGCTGCCTCCCGTAGGAGTCTGGTCCGTGTCTCAGTACCAGTGTGGGGGATCTCCCTCTCAGGACCCCTACCTATCGCCGTCTTGGTAAGCCGTTACCTTACCAACTAACTAATAGGACGCATACTCATCTTTAAGCCATAAATGTTTACTATAATCTCCAGGTGAAGACTATAGACTATGGGGTATTAATCCACGTTTCCATGGGCTATTCCCCGCTTAAAGGCAGATTGTATACGCGTTACGCACCCGTGCGCCACTCGTCATCAGATTGCAAGCAATCCATGTTACCGTTCGACTTGCATGTGTTAGGCCTGCCGCTAGCGTTCATCCTGAGCCAGGATCAAACTCTTCATCGTTAAATCTTAATGTTCCTCTTGCGAGGATGACATATAAGTTGGCTTTTAGGTAAACCTAAAAGACATTTGTTTATTCAACAACTACTAAAGAAATTGCTCAAAATGACTTCTTCTAGTCTTAATTCTTATACACTTGATCATAAAGTATCAATACTCTATAATCCTTGTCAATTCAATATATCAATGAACTTTCAGCCCCCTTCGCTTTCAGCACCTCCCCCAAGGGGTAAGCATCCACTGAACAAGCAAGGCTGCTTGTCTTAGTTAAAACCCAAGGACTCGAACCTCTTAACCATCGCCCCATCCGGCGGTCTCTCTTACTTTTTTAATCTGTAATCTTGAACGGCTGCTCTCTCTCAAAGCGGGTGCAAATATACAACGACTTTTTATTTCCCAACCAAAACTTTTTTAGAAAAAATTTTAGTTTCTTTTTAAAAGCTTCTAACTCAACCCCTAATACCCTCAAAACCTTCTGTGAACATCGCTTCAACTCCTAAGCGGGTGCAAATATATGACGACTCCCACTTTGAATCCAAATTAAAAATATACTTTTTTGGAAAAATTTTGAACCTTAAATATAACCTATTGAGATTCAATATCAAAATTAACGACTACTCTTTTTTGTAGAAGGAGAATTACTCCATTTATCACTCAAATCAAGATATTGAAAATCTAAAGCACTAGCCTGCCTGTCCAGAATATTATCTCTAAAAGAGCGTTGCAGAATATCTTCAATTAAAAAATCCTCTCGATTAGATTCAGGATGATATTCCTCTTTTAAAGAGATATCGAACATACTAGCTGTGGTGTTGTACCAAAAGGCCCGCCAGCCACTCTTTAAATTTTTGACCAAATCAAATGTGGTGATACCAGTTTGCCTGTTAATTAATTTTACGAGAATCTGCCCTTCTGTCCTGGTAAGTTTCTTTAATTCAGCAGAAAATTCATCTTCTATATAATTCTGAACAATCTTAGTATACTTTTTTCTGGCTCTTCTAGATTCTATTTTATCTAATCGAGAGTTCAGCTCAACTAATCTCTCAGATGCCATTTTTGCATATGGGTATACTTTTCTGGTCTTTCTGCGTAAAATCAAATAGCGTTTACGATCATTATTATTGTCAAACTTCAATTTCCGAAGTAAAACTACCTCTTCTAAATCAATTGTTTCGCGGGGAACAGAATCTCCTTCAATAATCATATATTGCTTCTCAATAGTATCATTCTCCTTAGAATGCTCATTTTCCTGAGAAAAAGCAGCTAACGAAATAAATAATACCAGTATCGAAAAATATTGTTTCACTTTAAAAATGGATTTCAATCTATACAGCTATTTTACCAAAATCATTCCAAAATTAATCATTCGTTGGTTGTCTTCCATTTAAAACTTTTTAATTTCGCTAAAATTTATGAATTATGAAGAAAACCGAAATACTTGACAATAAGTCGCTCAAATTTTTAGAAAATTACTTAAACAATGCTGCCCCTACCGGATACGAATCTGAAGGCCAGAAATTATGGATGGAGTATCTTGAACCTTATGTGGATGAATTTATCACGGATACCTATGGTACCGCTGTTGGTGTTATTAATCCTGATGCCAAATATAAAGTGGTAATAGAAGGACATGCTGATGAAATTTCCTGGTATGTTAATTATATAAACGATGAAGGTTTAATCTATGTGGTAAGAAACGGGGGAAGTGACCACCAGATAGCAGCTTCTAAAAGAGTGAATATTCACACCAAAAAGGGCATTGTAAAAGGTGTATTTGGATGGCCCGCTATCCATACAAGGGATAAGGAAAAAGAACAATCCCCTAAAATGGACAATATCTGTATTGATCTTGGCTGTGATTCTAAAGAGGAAGTTGAAAAACTTGGCGTACATGTAGGTTGCGTAATCACCTATCCGGATGAATTTTTCGTGCTTAATAAAGATAAGTTTGTTTGCCGTGCATTAGACAACCGAGTTGGAGGTTTTATGATAGCACAGGTAGCCAGGCTGTTGAAAGAAAACAAAAAGAAACTACCATTTGGACTCTATATAACAAATTCTGTTCAGGAAGAAATTGGGCTGCGTGGTGCCGAAATGATCACCCATAGAATTAAACCAAATGTGGCGATCGTGACTGATGTGACTCATGACACCACTACTCCAATGATTGAAAAGAAAACAAACGGGCTTACAAAAATTGGAGACGGGCCGGTAATCTCTTATGCTCCTGCCGTTCAGAATAAATTAAGGGAGTTGATTATTGAAACTGCCGAAAAGAAAAAAATCCCGTTCCAGCGTCATGCCTCTTCAAGGTTTACCGGAACTGATACTGATGCCTTCGCATATAGCAATGGCGGAGTTCCTTCAGCATTAATTTCTTTACCACTTCGTTATATGCATACTACCGTAGAAATGGTTCACCGTGATGATGTGGAGAATGTAATCAATCTTATTTATGAATCCCTTCTTAAAATTAAAGAAGGTGATAGTTTCAGTTATTTCGACTAAATGAGAATTTTTTATTTCTAAACATACAAACTCCCTTAAAATAAGGGAGTTTTCTTTTTTAAAGAAAAGATTTCACAAAATATTAAATAAATACAGCTTTTTTTCCTGTTATCTTTAGTAAAAAAGCTATGACTTTATCCCCTAATGACCTGAACACTATAATAAAAGAACCGCAGGAAGCCGTACGACTGGCTAATCTAACCTATGTTTCAGATAAGCATTTATCAATCAAAAGAAAAAAAGTAGGTAGAGGTTTTAATTACCACCGAAATGAAGAAAAAATAACCGATTCTAAGATATTAGACAGAATAAAAGATCTCGTAATTCCTCCGGCATGGAAAAATGTGAGAATCACTCATTTAAAAAATGGCCATTTACAGGTCGTAGGTAGGGATGAAAAAGACCGTAAACAGTACCTGTACCATCCAGTTTGGTCTAAGGTAAGGAATCAGACAAAATTTTTTAAAATGGCCTCCTTCGGAAAAGTGCTTCCGAAAATTAGAAAACAGGTGGATAAAGACCTTGCACAGGACGGGATGCCTCAGCGAAAAGTTTTAGCCCTGGTCATAAGGCTTATGGAAGAAACTCATATTCGAATAGGAAATCATTATTATGCTAAAAACAATAAAACCTATGGCCTTTCTACATTCCGCACCCGGCATGTAAAAACCTTTAAAAATGGATTAAAGTTTGAATTCGTTGGAAAAAAGGGAAAGGAACATTCAATTAGGGTTGAAAACAAAAAACTGGTAGACCTTATAAACCAGTGTGAGGAAATACCTGGCTGGGAATTATTCAAGTTTTTTGACGAAGATGGGCAGAAACAGTCAGTTGAAAGCGGAATGATCAATGAATATATCCACGAAATAAGCGGTGATATATATTCCGCTAAAGACTTCAGAACCTGGTCCGCCACTAAGATCTTTTTCGAAACGCTTAGCAATATAGGCTACACTAAAAATGAAGAAGACAGGAAGAAGAATATTCTGAATGCTTATGATTCGGCTGCGGAAGGTCTTGGCAACACGAGGGCGGTATGTCGCAGTTATTATATTCATCCAAAAGTAGTAGAGACCTATGATAACGGGAAGATAGTACCCTATTTTAAAAAAATTAAAGAAGATTCGCAACCAGACTATACTGAACTTTCGGAAACTGAAAAGATCATTCTACAGTTAATCAAAGACTATGAGATTGAAATTTGAAGATGAAGTCTTCGATTATTTATTCCTAAGCACATAAACCATTACTTATTTCGATAAATTTGGGATATGATTAATACTATTGCGGCCCGAATAGCAGATTTTCTTAACAACTTCCCTCCTTTTTCTCTATTGGACGATTCTCAATTACTTGGGATCGCCCAGAGTGTGAGAGTAATGTACTTTGAAAAAGGAAAATATATTTTTTCAAAAGGCGACCCAATGCACGATTACTTTTATATTGTTCAGAAAGGAGCTGTAGATCTTCAGAAAAGCGAACTAAATAATGAGCCTGAAACCATAGATAAGTGTGATGAAGGAGATATTTTTGGTTTACGCCCACTTTTTGCAAAGGAAAACTATCAGATCAATGCTATTACATACGAGGAAAGCGTGATCTATGCTATTCCACTTGAATACTTCAAACCTTTTACCATTGATAATCCCCAGGTGGGAAATTTTCTCATGGAAAGTTTCGCTTCGAATACCCGTAATCCATATTCTACAGAACACAGAGGGAAATTGGTTTCAGATGAAAGCGAAATTACTCTTCAAAGAGAAGCTCTTTATGATCTTCAACCAGTGCCTATTACCAAGAAAATGGTAAAAGTTTCTCCCGAAACCAGTATTAAAAAGGCCGCTGGTTTAATGAGCGTAAGAAAAGTAGGATCTGTAATTGTGGTTGAAAATGAAGCCCCGGTAGGAATCGTTACCGATGTAGATTTTCGGGAATTGGTAGTAACTGGAAAAATGGGAATTGATGAGCCTGTTAGTGAAATAATGAAGTCTCCGGTAATATGTTATTCTAAAGGAATCACCATGGCACAGGCCCAGTTAACCATGATGAAGCACAATATCAACCATATATGCATCACTAAAGACGGAACGCCCAATACTAAGGTAAAAGGGATCATATCTGAACATGACATTATGGTATCCCAGGGCAATAATCCTTCGGTCTTAATGAAAGCCATAAAAAGAGCCGGCAGCACTAAAAAATTGAAAAGAATAAGGAGTAAGATCATGTTCCTGCTGGAGGGTTACCTAAAGAGTAATATTCCGCTTACTCATATTTCCAAGATCATTTTTGAACTGAATGATGCTACCATTAAACGCACTATAGAAAGATGTCTGGAAAAAATGGACCCTCCTCCCCCAGTGAAATTTGCATGGATGGCATTAGGTAGTCAGGGAAGAAAAGAACAATTATTACAGACAGATCAGGATAATGCATTGGTTTTTGAAGATGTTCCGGAAGACCAGATAGAGGAAATAAGGAAATATTTTTTATTGCTGGCAAAAAAAGTCACCAAAAGGCTTAATCTCATTGGATATGAATTTTGTCCGGCAGATATGATGGCCAGAAATCCAAAATACTGTCTTTCAGTTTCTGAATGGAAAGATCAGTTCTCTGAATGGGTAACTACGTCGGGTAACGATAAAATTTTGCTTTGTCAGATATTTTTTGATTTCGATATTTCCTATGGAGATGTACGTCTTACCAATTCAATTTCCGATCATATTTTTGATATTCTTAAAGGCAACCGCAATTTCCTGAACAGGTTGGCGGCACAGGCTTTAAGAAACCCTTCACCTCTAGGGTTTTTCCGCCAGTTCCTGGTAGAACAGGATGGGGAGAAAAAGGATCTTTTTGACATTAAAAAAAGAGGGCTCATGCCATTAACCGATGCTGCACGATTACTCATTCTGGAACATCGAGTAAAAAATATCAGCAATACGGCCGAGAGATTTGAAAAACTGGCTCAGCTGGAATCTAATAATAAAGAGATTTATCTTGCGGCAGCGTATTCCTCAAAAGCCCTTATAAAATTCAGGACTAAACAAGGTTTACGCAACAAGGATAGCGGACGTTTTATCAACCTTGAAAGTCTTGGAAAAGAAGATCAAATAAAACTGAAACGCTGCTTTAAGACCATTAAAGATATCCAGGAACTTATAAAGCTCAGGTTTGAAACCACCTATTATTTATGATTTTTAACTGGTTTAAGAAGAAAGAAAATCTTACCAAACTCCCGGATTTCTGGAGGGAATATTCCATCTCTTTTGATGAGAAATTTTCTGAAGATATTGCAGAGGTGAGATTTGTAGTGTTTGATACTGAAACCACCGGGTTTGACTATGAAAATGACCGGATTCTAAGCATGGGAGCAGTGTCTGTAAAGAATAAAAGTATCGATATCAGAGAAAATCTGGAACTCTATCTGGAACAAACTAAATTTAATCCTGAAACCGTTAAGATCCATGGATTAATCCAGAATGATAAGTTTGAAAAGGTTTCTGAACTGGAAGCGATAAAATCATTTCTGAAATACATTCAAAATTCTGTCTTGGTAGCACACCATGCCGGTTTTGATATTAAAATGGTCAATAAAATGCTCAAAAGGCAAAATCTTCCAAAACTTAAAAATCCAGTGCTAGACACGGCAGTATTGTATAAAAAAACCCGAATAGTTACGAATCTTATTGACAGAGATAAAGTCTATTCATTAGATGAGATCGCAGAAGCTTATAATATTGAATTAACCGACAGGCATACGGCTTCTGGAGATGCTTTTATTACTGCCATTATATTTATGAAAATACTGGGCAGAATTGTAAAATCTAAAAATCTCACCACCAAAAAGTTTTTACGCCTGAGGTTTTAATACTGAATTCTACTCATAAAAATTTATCAGTAATTTTACAAAATATAGGTTTAAAAGGATCCTTCAATAATTTCTTCTACAACTTCCGGATTCAACAATGTTGACGTGTCGCCTAGATCTGAAGTATCATTTGAAGCTATTTTTCTTAAAATTCTTCTCATGATCTTACCACTTCTTGTCTTAGGTAATCCTTCTACAAACTGAATCTTGTCGGGTTTCGCAATTGGTCCAATTTTATCTGCGATCTGTTGGTTGATCTCTTTACGAAGGTTATCCTGGTTTCTAGACGCTCCAGATTCTTTAAGGATCACAAATCCATATAAGGCATTACCCTTAACTTCATGTGGGAAGCCAACAATTGCAGATTCTGCAACTGCAGGGTGTTCGTTTATTGCATCTTCAATTGGCGCAGTTCCAAGGTTATGTCCAGATACTATAATTACATCGTCTACCCTACCTGTTATCCTATAATAGCCAACCTCATCACGAAGTGCTCCATCACCGGTAAAATATTTATTCGGGAATGCCGAGAAATAGGTATCCCTGTACCTGTCATGGTCGCCCCAGATAGTTCTTGCCATTGAAGGCCATGGGAATTTAATACATAATCTACCATCTATCTGATTTCCTTTTATTTCCTCGCCATCCTCATCCATCAAAGCAGGCTGAACTCCTGGAAATGGTAAGGTCGCAAAAGTTGGTTTTGTAGGGGTTGCGAATGGAATTGGTGAGATCATAATTCCGCCTGTTTCGGTTTGCCACCAGGTATCTACAATAGGACTTTTACCATGGCCAATATTATCATTATACCAGTGCCAGGCTTCCTCATTTATTGGCTCCCCAACTGTTCCAAGAACTTTTAAAGAAGAGAGGTCATACTTATCTACCAAATCCAGATTCTTTTTAGCCAGCGCTCTGATCGCTGTTGGCGCGGTGTAAAACTGATTTACCTTATGTTTTTCAACGACCTCCCAAAAACGGCCAAAATCAGGGTATGAAGGCACACCTTCAAACATCACTGTAGTAGCTCCATTCGCCAGCGGACCATAAACTATATAAGAGTGACCGGTGATCCACCCAATATCTGCAGTACACCAATAAACATCATCGTTCTCGTATTTAAAAATATTCTTGAAGGTATATGCCGTATAAACCATATATCCCGCAGTAGTATGCAACATTCCTTTAGGTTTTCCGGTAGACCCTGAAGTATAAAGAATAAAGAGAGGATCTTCTGCATTCATAATTACTGGCTCGCATTCATCTGAAGCTTTTTCCATCAAAGGTTCCAGCCATTTGTCGCGACCTTCTTTCATATTAATATCCTTTCCCGTTCTTTTCACCACAAGCACGGTTTTCACATCAGGACAATCATCCAGGGCCTTATCTACAATTCCCTTAATATCTATAGTTTTATTTCCGCGGAAAGACCCGTCAGAGGTGATCATCATTTTACAGTCGGCATCCAGAGTTCGTGCGGCTAAAGCTGAAGAAGAAAATCCCGCAAATACCACCGAATGAATAGCTCCAATTCTTGCGCAGGCAAGCAGCGCATAGGTAAGCTCCGGGACCATTGGTAAATAAATACATACCCTGTCTCCCTTTTCAATACCGTGCTCCTTAAGTACGTTCGCGAATTGGTTTACTTTTTTATGAAGCTCCCTGTAAGTGATATGTTTTGCTTCTTCCCCTGGATCGTTAGGCTCCCAGATGATCGCTGTTTTATCTCCTTTGGTAAGCAGATGACGATCGATACAATTTTCGGTAATATTAAGTTCTGCATTTTCAAACCATTTTATTTCTGGTTTGGAAAAATCCCAGCTTAAAACATTATCCCATTTTTTTCTCCATACAAAATGCTCTTCGGCGATCTCCTGCCAGAAATTTTCAGGTTCTCTAACAGATTTTCGGTATACCTGAAAATATTCTTCCAGGTTCTTAATGTGATAATTGCTCATAATTTAAAGTTGATTAATAAGATAAAAACCGGGTAAACCGGCTGCAGATCCTAAAAATATTAAATCGGGAGCAATCATAAAAGAAATGTCAGGTTAAAAGAACCTAAATTGTGAAAATTTGATAGAATTGTACACGTATTTCTAAAAAATTGGTGAAAACGAAACTATTTTAAATAAGATTCTACATTACGCTGTATTCGGGATTCGATATCAGAAACATCGGCTTTTTCAAATATATCTCCGGTAATATTCTCATAAAGCTCAATATATCTTTCGGAAACGGTTTCAATATATTCATCACTCATTTCCGGGACCTTCTGCCCTTCCAGCCCCTGAAATCCGTTAGCGATTAGCCACTGGCGAACAAATTCTTTCGACAATTGCTTTTGAGCTTCTCCTTTTTCCTGTCTCTCTTCATATCCTTTTTTATAGAAATACCTTGAAGAATCAGGAGTATGAATCTCATCGATAAGAACGATTTCGCCTTCAGCGGTCTTTCCAAATTCATATTTAGTATCCACTAAGATTAGATCCTGCTTTGCCGCGATCTCGATCCCCCGCTGAAATAATTTCCTGGTGAAATCTTCTAACTGGATATAATCCTCTTCAGAAACTATCCCTCTTTTTATGATATTTTCACGGGAAATATCTTCATCATGATCACCATGTTCTGCCTTGGTCGCAGGCGTAATAATAGGGTTGGGAAACTTGTCATTTTCTTTCATTCCTTCAGGCATCTCAACTCCACAAAGACTTCTTTTACCTGCCTTATATTCTCTGGCTGCATGACCCGAAAGATATCCGCGAATAACCATTTCCACCTTAAAAGGCTCACATCTACTACCCACCGCAACATTAGGATCTGGAGTTGCTTCCAGCCAGTTTGGAACTATATCTTTGGTTCGCTCCATCATTTTGGTAGCGATCTGGTTAAGAATTTGCCCTTTAAATGGTATGCCTTTAGGCATCACCACATCGAATGCCGAAAGCCTGTCTGTGGCGATCATCACTAATTGATCATTCTGCAGACTATAAACATCACGCACTTTTCCTTTATAAACAGATTGCTGTCCGGGAAAATTAAAATTGGTCTTGATAATTGTATTACTCATAAGGAAGAATATCCTTTTTACAGATTAATCGTTATGTTCTATGGTTTTGTATGCTGAAATGATCTTTTTCACCAGTTTGTGGCGGATCACATCCTTATCGTCCAGGTAAACGATACCAACACCGCGTACATCCTTCAAAATAAGGAGAGCTTCTTTTAAACCAGAAATTACCCTTCTAGGCAGATCTATCTGACCCGGGTCACCGGTAATCACAAATTTTGCATGTTTACCCATTCTGGTAAGGAACATTTTCATTTGAGCATGTGTAGTATTCTGGGCTTCATCAAGTATTACAAAAGCATTATCCAGCGTTCGCCCTCTCATAAAAGCCAGAGGTGCTATTTGTATTATCCCTTTTTCGATAAAAGTTTCCAGCTTTTCATGCGGGATCATATCGCGCAAAGCGTCATACAAAGGCTGCATATAAGGATCCAGTTTCTCTTTTAGATCTCCTGGTAAAAAACCAAGATTTTCTCCGGCTTCCACCGCAGGACGAGTTAAAATAATACGTTTCACCTCTTTATCTTTAAGGGCTTTAACCGCCAGGGCTACTCCGGTATAAGTTTTTCCCGTACCGGCGGGACCTATCGCAAAAACAAGGTCATTCTTCTTGGATAGCTCCACCATTTTACGCTGATTAGCTGTCTGAGCTTTAATAGCTTTACCGCTTACCCCATGCACCAGGGTTTCTCCACTTTCCTGTGAAGTGACATAATCTTCTTCGCTCTCACTGGTAAGAACACGCTCGATGGTATTTTCATCCAGCTTATTGTATTTTCCAAAGTGATCCATAAGCATGGAAAAACGCTTGTCAAATTCCTCCAGCATTTCTTCATCTCCGAAGACACGAATTTTACTACCTCTGGCGACTATTTTAAGTTTGGGAAAGTACTTTTTTAAAAGTTCAATGTGTTCATTTTGCTGCCCGAAAAATTCACGTGGGCTTATTTCTGAGAGTTCGATTAGAAGTTCGTTCAAAAGCTTTTGGTTTTTAGTTGAAGCATAACAGATTTTTTACATATTATTTATTTGTCCTTCGTATTTCAATATCCTAATTTTGAAACTGAATATTCGCTGATTTTTTACCTTTCAGCCGAAGCGAATCACTAAAATTAAATTTATATTCGCCTTCTATACAAACTTAAGGAAAATAACCAGTCTCAGATTAAAAAAATATTAACAATCGCCTATGGCAATCATTACTTTAACAACCGATTTCGGGGAAAAAGATTATTTCGCTGGTGCGGTTAAGGGGGCTGTTTACAGTGAACTTAGTGATGTAAGAATTGTTGATATTTCACATTCTGTGGATCCATTTCATATAAGTGAGGCTGCTTACATTATTAAAAACGCTTACAAAAGTTTTCCTAAGGGAAGCATCCATATAATTGGGATAGATTCAGAACTAACTCCGGAAAACAAGCATCTGGCAGTTAAACTGGATGAGCATTATTTTATATGCGCCAATAACGGGATCCTATCACTTCTCGCTTCGGAAATTAAACCGGAAAAGATCGTAGAAATAAATATCCACGATAAGATAGAAACCAACTTCCCGGTCCTTGATGTGTTTGTTAAGGTCGCCTGTCATCTGGCCCGTGGCGGAACCCTTGAAGTAATAGGGAAAAGCGTTAGTGATATCAAATATCTTAAGCAGTTTGAACCTATTATTAATTCAGAAAAAGACCAGATTATTGGCCATATTATTTATATAGATAATTATGGGAATGTGATCACCAATATCTCCCGCAAACTCTTTGAAAGTGTTGGAAAAGGAAGGAATTTCTCTATCAAGGCCCGTAGTGTCAAGTTTGACGAGATCCATGAGACTTATAGTCATGCTATCAACTTTAATGTTGAAAAAGATCAGCGAAAGGAAGAGGATGGTAAGAAACTGGCCGTTTTTAATTCGGCTGGATATATTGAACTTGCGATCTATAAAAGTAACCCCAGTACCGTAGGAAGCGCGGCAAGCCTATTTGGCCTGGAGAGCAGGGATACGGTAACCATAAATTTTGAATAGATGTTTGTAAGAATTGTAAAGATGGGCTTTCAGGAAGATAAGATCGAAGAGTTTCTCCTAAATTTTGAAGCGAATAAATCTAAGATAAGAGGCTTTGAAGGTTGCCAGTTTCTGGAACTCTATAGGGATAAAGACAATACAAACCGATTTTTCACGTATAGTTACTGGATAGATGAAGAATCACTCGAGAACTACAGGAATTCTGAATTGTTCAAAAATGTATGGGCGACCACCAAAAAACTATTTAATGAAAAACCCGAAGCATGGAGCGTGGATAAAGTGGTTAGTCTGGAGTAGTTAGTATTGAGATATGAGATTTTAGATATTAGATCTCTCCCTGCTGTCGAAATAATATTGAATTAAAAACACAACACACAACAAATAACCCATAACCCATAATTGATAATTGATAATTGATAATTGAACGTATGCTTGCAATACTGAACAAAGAAATACAATCCTTTTTCTCGACTTTGACGGGTTATCTGGTAATTGGACTTTTTCTTTTAATCAGTGGGCTTTTTCTTTTTGTTTTTAGCGGAAATTATAACATACTCGATAGCGGCTTTGCCGAGGTCAAACCGTTTTTTACCCTGGCACCATGGATCTTTATTTTCCTTATTCCGGCAATAAGTATGAAAAGCTTTGCCGATGAGAAACGAATGGGAACTATGGAAATCTTACTTACTAAACCCATAAGTCTGTGGAAGCTGATTTTTGGCAAATATCTAGGGGTTTTCATACTTATAATTCTTGCTATTATTCCCACAATTTTATATGTCTTTACCATAAGCAAGTTAGGCCGGCCCTCCGGCAACTTTGATGTGGGTGCTACCTTAGGATCTTACCTGGGCTTGCTTTTCCTGGGAGGTTGTTATGCAGCTATTGGAATTTTTTCATCCAGCCTGTCTTCCAACCAGGTCGTTTCTTTTTTGCTGGGAGTTTTTCTTTGCTTTATATGTTATTTCGGCTTTGAAGGAATAAGTGAAACCAATATTTTCGGGACTTCTTCTTATGTTCTTGAATCCTTCGGAATTAGTTTTCATTATCAAAGTATCAGCCGTGGAGTAATCGATACCCGCGACCTGATTTATTTTTTCAGTCTCATATTTCTATTTCTGAAACTAACGGAGATCAATCTTTCTGCATCCAAAAACAGGCGATAGTGAAGAAACAGGGAAAAATAACATCTTTACTAATTCTGCTGGTAATTCTTGTTGCTGCTAATTTCCTGGCTTCCGAATTTTACTGGAGAATAGATCTTACCCAGGATCAACGTTACAGTATTTCTCCTGCGGCAAAGAGTATAATTTCAGATGTAGATGAACCGGTGATCTTTGATGTTTTTCTTAAAGGTAATTTTCCATCAGAATTTCGCAGGCTTCGGAATGAAACCAGGCAGATGCTGGAAGAATTTTCAGCTTACAACAGGAATATTAAATTCAATTTTATCGATCCCCTGGAGGAAGGTGATGAGGCCAATGCCGTGGCAGAACAATTCTATAAAATGGGCATGACTCCTGCACGTCTTAATGTTCAGGAAAACGGAAAGAATAGTGAGAGTATCATTTTTCCGTGGGCAATTGCCAATTATGGAAATAAAACGGTGAAAATTCCACTGCTTAAAAATCAGATTGGCGCTACCGATGAGGAAAGGGTTACAGCTTCTGTCCAACAACTGGAATATGCCCTTGCCGATGGCCTGAGTAAGCTTATATATCCGCGGAAAAAGAAAATTGCGATCATGCGCGGAAATGGAGAATTGCCTGATGCAAAAATTGCTGATTTTATCAAGACGATACAGGAGTATTATTTTATAGCTCCGTTTACGCTGGATTCAGTTTCTTCAAATCCTGAAAAAACGCTGGAAGATCTACAGGGATATGATCTGGTGATCGATCCTAAACCTACCCAGCCTTTTAGCGAAAAGGAAAAATTCGTGCTTGATCAATATCTCATGAAGGGAGGAAAAATGATGTGGCTGGCCGAAGTCACCAACATGGAAACCGACAGCCTTTTAAATGAAAGAGGGACTGCCATAGCTCTCCCAAGAAACCTAAACCTTGGTGATTATTTCTTCTCCTATGGAATCAGGATCAATCCATCGATCGTGAACGACCTCTACTCTGCTCCCATCATTCTTGCAAGTGGAAACGGAAATAACACCAGATTTAATCCCTACCCGTGGTTCTACAGTCCGCTTACAAGCTCCCCTAACGAACATCCTATTATCAACAATATCGAAGCCGTTAAATTTGAATACGCCAATCCTATCGATACGCTGGCCAATGACGTGAAAAAGACGGTCCTGCTTAGCAGTTCTCCGCGAACAAAAGTAGAAGGTGTTCCTGTGCAGATAAGTCTGGATATGGTTGGCAAAAAACCAGAGGTAAGCACGTATAAGGAGGGCGAACAGGCCCTTGCGGTATTACTGGAAGGAAAATTCAAATCGGTTTACAAAGACAGGGTCAAACCATTTGAATTAGAAAATCCTGTAGATGAAAGTGAAGAAACCAAAATGATGGTAATCTCAGACGGAGACGTGATAAAAAATGACCTTCAGGGAGGTAAACCACTAGAACTTGGATTTCAGAAATACACAGGAAGCACCTACGGAAATAAGGAGTTTCTGCTTAATGCCGTTAACTATCTTCTTGATGATAACGGGCTTATAGATATACGTTCCAAAGAAATAAACCTGGCCTTTCTGGATAAAGACAAAATAGCCGCTCAAAAAGAAAAATGGCAGATCATCAATCTTGCCGGACCTATCCTGATCATGGTAATTTTTGGAATTGCCTTTAATTTCTTTCGCCGTCGTAAATATGTGAAATAAGCTCTCAGAGCAATTAAGAGTATTTAGAAGTAATACATATTAACAATTTTCTTTAGGCTTGTTCTTATATTTAATTGCTTTTCAACGTCTTAAGATATTTTCGTTCCTATGCACTGTTAATAAAAACTCCTCTAAGCGACCCTTATTTTTGACTTATTAAAATATATTTGTAATTGATTCAAAATAAATCAATAAAAGCCGATGAAATTTATTGTATCCAGCAACTATCTGCTGAAACAGCTACAAATACTTGGAGGGGTAATTAACAACAGCAACACGCTGCCTATTTTAGACAATTTCCTTTTCGATCTTAAAAATGATGAATTAACGGTTTCTGCGTCCGACCTGGAAACAACCATGTCTGCAAAACTGAAAGTGGAATCAGATTCTGAAGGAAAAATTGCAGTTCCTGCAAAATTGCTTCTGGACACCCTGAAAACTTTTCCAGAGCAACCTTTAACCTTTGTAGTTGAAGATAACAATACGATAGAATTAAGTTCCAATCACGGTAAATATGCGCTTGCTTATGCCGATGGTGAGGAATTTCCAAATCCTGTGGAACTTGAGGAGCCTAGCAGCACTATAGTGGAAGCCGATATTCTTGCTTCTGCTATTTCCAAAACGATTTTCGCTTCAGGAAATGATGATCTGAGACCAGTGATGAGCGGAGTATTTTTCCAGTTCAAAGAAGACGGACTTACTTTTGTTGCTACCGATGCTCACAAGCTTGTAAAATATTCAAGGGAAGACATCAGCGCGAATGCGCCTGCAGAATTTATCATGCCAAAGAAACCTTTGAACCTTCTTAAAGGTATTCTTGCCGGAAGTGAAAGCGAAGTCCTAATAGAATATAACGAATCTAACGCTAAATTTACTTTTGACGATACACAGCTTATTTGCCGATTGATCGATGGAAAATATCCTAATTACGAAGCCGTGATTCCAAAAGAGAATCCCAATAAACTGACCATTGAAAGAAACCAGTTCCTTAGTTCAGTAAGAAGGGTTTCTATTTTCTCTAATAAAACAACGCATCAGGTAAGATTGAAGATCGCCGGAGCAGAATTAAATATTTCAGCAGAGGATGTTGATTACAGTAATAAAGCTGAAGAGCGTCTCACCTGTTCTTATCAAGGAGATGATATGCAAATAGGTTTCAACTCAAGATTTCTTATTGAAATGCTGGGAAACCTCACTGCCGATGAAGTAATGCTTGAAATGAGCCTTCCTAACCGTGCCGGGATCCTTACCCCTGTTGACGGTCTGGATAAAGGTGAAAAGATCACCATGCTGGTGATGCCAGTGATGCTAAATAACTAGAACATACATTATCCTTATAAAAAAAGCCCGATCAGAAATGACCGGGCTTTCTCATTCTAACTCTGAAAAAACCAACTAAAGAGTTACTTTATTTTATGAATTCTATGGTCAAAGGATAAGAAGGCATTTCACCGTTGCTCACCTTCACCGCGTTAAGAATTGGAAAAACCAGCGCTATAATCCCTATTCCAATTAACAGGATAATCCCGAGGCCAAAAAGAATAATTAATGGAATACAGATTATTGAATAAATAAAAAGACTAATCTGAAAGTTAATGATCATTCTACCATGCATATCCATGCCTGCGACTTTATCTCTTTGCGTTAACCATAGTATTAATGGTACTATAAAACCTCCAACTCCCGTCACCAGGTCCAGTAACTGACTCAGGTGGGTCATGACCAATAACTGCTTGTCCTCTCTCATTTTTTGAATTTGATGTTAGTTCCTATATAATAGACGCACCAAAAAGTGCTTTGTTACAGATATCGGGCTAGCAATAAATTCTTTTATAAATTTGCGGCATGAAATTGAATGATACCATTGTAGCGCTTGCAACACCTTCAGGAGCTGGAGCCATTGCGATAATACGTATTTCAGGACCAGAAGCGATAGAGATTGTGACTCCACTTTTTAAAGCGAAAAGCAAAAAGAGCCTCGCGGAACAGTCTACGCATACTATTCATCTTGGGAATATGATGGATGGGGAACGAACCATTGATGAAGTACTGGCTTATGTATTTCGTGCACCAAAATCTTATACCGGAGAAGAAACGGTAGAAATATCCTGTCATGGCAGCCCCTATATTCAGCAGGAGATTATTCAGTTATTGATAAGAAAAGGCTGTCGCGCTGCGGAAGCCGGAGAGTTTACACTCCGCGCTTTTTTAAACGGAAAAATGGATCTGAGCCAGGCAGAGGCTGTGGCCGATCTTATAAATTCTGAAAATGCCGCTTCACACCAGATGGCAATGCAGCAGATGCGAGGTGGATTTTCGAATGAGATCCAAAAATTAAGAGAAGAACTTCTGAATTTCGCTTCCCTAATAGAACTTGAGCTTGATTTTGCGGAAGAAGACGTGGAGTTTGCTAATCGTGACCAGTTTAAAGAGCTTATCGCTAAAATACAGACTGTTCTAAAAAGACTTATAGATTCCTTTGCTACCGGAAATGTATTGAAAAATGGAATCCCTGTGGCTATTGTTGGAGAACCAAATGTTGGAAAATCTACGCTGCTGAATTCACTTTTGAATGAAGAAAGAGCAATTGTTTCAGAAATTGCCGGAACTACCAGAGATACCATCGAAGATGAAATGAGCATTGGAGGCGTTGGTTTCAGGTTTATAGATACCGCCGGAATCCGTGAAACTAATGATGTGGTGGAAAGTATTGGTATTAAAAAGACCTTTGAAAAGATAAGTCAGGCGCAGGTTGTGGTTTTTCTCCTTGACGTCGAAAAGTTCAAAGTTCAAAGTTTAAAGTTCAAAGTTGAAATAGAAAAGATTCAGAACCAGTTTCCTCAGAAACCACTGTTAATACTTGCCAATAAAATGGACAGGCTTTCCCTGGAACAACGGGAAGTAATTATTGAGGAGTTATCGGTCATATCAAACGAAAGTGAGAAATCCCAATTATTGCAAATATCTGCTAAAACCGGCGAAGGTGTCGAAGAACTCAAGAAAAGACTATTAGAGTATGTCAATACTGGAGCATTAAGGAATAGTGATACGATAGTTACCAATTCCAGGCATTACGCAGCCCTTTTAAAAGCCCTGGAGGAGATCAATAAGGTAGAAGAAGGTTTGAATGCCGAACTTTCGGGAGATTTGCTGGCAATAGATATACGCCAGGCGCTGCATTATTTTGGTGAGATCACCGGTGAGATCACGAATGATGATCTGTTGGGGAATATTTTCGCTAATTTTTGTATTGGCAAGTAAACCAACCTAAAATAAATCAAATCACATGTTATTACTGACATCAAAGAATATAGCTTAAACCATATGAAACTAAAATTTGAATCTGAAATTATCTGTCCGCATTGCGGCCTTAGTAAAATTGAAGAAATGCCGACAGACGCATGTCAGTTCTTTTACTCCTGTTAAAAATGCAATAAAATCCTTAAACCAAAGCAAGGCGACTGCTGTGTGTTCTGTTCCTATGGCATGGTTCCATGTCCTCCAATCCAAAAAAATACCGGCTGTTGTTAAAACATCATATGTAAGGTATCTTAAACAAAAAATTCCGAAAGCGAGCCTTCGGGATTTTATTTTTTAATAGAGTAAGACTAACCTTTTTTGGTTACAAGATAATAAACACAAGGTATCACCAGAAGATTTAGAATGATTGCTGATAGCTGTCCTCTCAGGATCACCCCCGCCATAGGGCTCTGGGACTCCAAAGTAGCCAATGAAATATCCAGATAGTCGGCAGTTCCTGTTGTGTATATGCCTCCTAGTCATCTTTAAAACCTCCTGGCAACACTCCCGAAAGCTCTCATTGCTCTATCGAAGTTTCCCAATTCGTTCTTAACTATATATCTCATCCCCATCAATCCGTTAATTAAGGTCTTCGGTAGTAAATTCCGTATAGAAATTGCCCCCTACTTGTTTCCTTGATTACAATACTTAGTAGAACTATCTTCCTAATTCTCCTCTATTCAAACTTTTATTTTAACCTTTAATACATTTAAGCTTAAAAGGCTTAAATGTTTATTTTAATGAATATTGAGATATTTCATATTTGAACTATGAAATTATCTTTTGGATGGCATGAGGAAAAGAATCAACCAGTGGCAATGAGATAATAAACGGATTATCATATATTTAAACAAAAAAGTATGTTCGGTTTATTTAAAAAGAAATCAGAAATAGAAAAATTGAATTTGAAATACAAACAACTCCTTGAGGAAGCTCATCGGTTATCAACCAGCAATCGAAAGCTAAGCGACGATAAAATGCATGAGGCCAATGAAATTTTAAAGCAAATAAATAAAATTAAAGTGGAAAAGAAGAATGCTTAAAGACAATGGTCTCAAAAAAAGTTGTTTAAGAATATGAAAAGATTTTTACAGACGAATTTAGTCTGGGAGATTTCTCAATTAGCTATTGCAGTTTTTTTGGCAAGTCTTGGGCTAAAAGCCTTTTTACTTCCTAATGGGTTTTTAGATGGCGGAGTAACCGGAATTTCCATTCTTTTGAGCAAAATTTCAGGGATAGAAATTTCCATTATTCTTCCTATAATCAGCATTCCATTTTTTATTATGGGTTGGTTTACCATATCAAGGAAAACCGTTATAAGATCTGTTATTTCAGTTCTCATATTGTCCCTCGTAATTCATTTCGAAAATTTTCAACCAATCACAGACGATAAATTACTTATTTCAATATTTGGTGGCCTTTTTCTAGGTGCAGGAATTGGATTAGCTATAAAAAATGGTTCTGTCCTTGATGGAAGTGAGATTCTGGGGATTTTTTTAAATGAAAAAACAGGAATTTCTATTGGCCTAATAGTCTTCTGGTTCAATGTTGTACTTTTCTTACTGGCTAGTTTACTATTCTCACTCGAGGTTGCTATGTATTCTGTTTTAACCTATATAATTACAGCCAAGACTATTGACCTTATCTTAGAAGGCTTTGAAGATTATGTTGGCTTAATGATAGTAACGGGAAAATCTAAACAAATGCAGATCGCTCTATTGAAAAATATTGGACAGGGAATGACCATTTATCAAGGTAGCAAAGGGTACGGAAGCCAGGGAGAAAAGCAGAATCTGGAAATAATACATACAGTGGTAAATAGAATCGATATTAAGAAAGTATACAGAACTTTACATTTAGTAGATAAGGACTCATTTATAATAGAATTCGACGTCAACAGGGTTTCTGGGGGTGTTCTGCGAAAATATCTAACGAGAAGTAAACAAAAAGAATTATCACCAACTTTATTTCAGAAAAATGGTTCTGAGGTTTAAATTAAAATACTCCGATACTATTTCACAATATATCTAGATAAAAAGTTCAAAAGATGGATAAATATAAATTTGTTAACAGACTTCAACATAAAACTAAGTTTCGTATAAAAATTTTTATTGAATAGTGATTTCTCTAACGAAAGAACACAACCAGAAACGGGGAGATTTTTATTGCTATTTTTTGTGTTAATTTCTTGTATCTTTTTGTACCTCGCCAAGTTACGCAGCAATAGCAAGGGGTCAATATTTCTGTATTGGGATTTTTCTTTTACCCCAGAGCGACATTATACCAATCTGGGTATAGGTTTAGGGGCCTCTTTTGGAGTTGTTTAGGGAATTCTTATAGGTGAGCGCTTCGAAAGATCTTTAGGAATTTCCTTAGGGGTCAGTTTTGGATTGCTCATCGGTTTACTTGTAGGTCGCTATCTGGATTCTCAGGCTAAAGCTGATGGAAAGATGCTTTAACCAAAACCGCGAAAAATCAACTTTAAACACCCCATATTTTATATCTATTTCACTACAATACAGCTGAATAAAAAATTTAGCCAGGACACTATTATTCAAAATTCAACGAACATGAAAACAATAATAACAACAATTTTGATAGCATTCATTGTACTGAATGGGTTTTCACAAGATATTTCCGGAGTATGGCACGGTAAGGCAACAAATCCAGACAACAAAGAAATACTTTTTGTTTTTCTATTTGAAAATAGTCAGGAGGGTCTTACTTCTACTATGGCTGTCCCTACTTTTGATGTTTCTGACATCAAACCAAAAACAACCACTTTTGAAAATGGAATGTTGAGTATCGACGGTTCAAACGTGGGTATGAAATATAATGGTGTTTGGAATAAAGAAACCAACCAAATAGAAGGAACTTACAAAGAGGGAGGTGTTGAGCTTGCTTTAAACTTAAAAAAAGGGAATCCTAAAATGGCAAAACTTGATAGACCTCAGGAACCTAAGAAACCATATCCTTATTATGAGGAACAAGTAACCTTTAATAATGCTGAAGCTGGCATAACACTTTCCGGAACTTTTACACGACCGGCGCAAAAAGGAAAATTCCCGGTTGTTATATTAATAAGCGGAAGTGGCCGCCACGACAGGGATGGAAGTATGGAAACCCACAGGCCTTTGTTGGTGCTTTCAGATTATCTTACACGTAAGGGCATCGCGGTATTGCGATATGATGATAGGGGATTTCGAGAATCTACAGGTGATTTTAATAAAGCCACTACAGCCGATTTTGCACAGGATGTATTGAGTGCCGTGAGTTATTTAAAAACCAGAAAAGATATCGATGTGAAAAAGATAGGTTTGATTGGACATAGTGAAGGAGGCATTGTCGCCCCCCTGGCAGCCAATCAAAGCGCGGATATTTCATTTATTGTAGCTTTAGCAGCAACCGGAATTCCGGGCAGTGAAGTATCTGTGATGCAGTCAAAATCATTAAGACCCTTTCCTGTTCCTGATGAAAAGGATTTTGAAGAAAATGTCAGAAAAGCAATTAAAATAGCATCTTCTAACAAGGACATTTCAGAAAAAAGAAAAGAATTGACGGCGCATAACAAGGCTTATTTAACCCCAATTTTAAAATCCTTAGGAGCGACAGATGAAAATATTTCAAAATTTGTTCAAAATGAAACCGAATCTGTTTTAAAACCCTGGAGTATATATTTTTATAACTATAACCCGGCTAATGAATTTGAAAAACTAAGGATTCCTGTATTGTCCTTAAATGGAAGCAAAGACACACAAGTAAATGCAACCATCAATCAAAATGCACTACGCAATGCTTTAATTAAGGGTGAGAATAAGAACTACAAGGTTGTAGCCTTGGAAAATTTAAACCATTTATTCCAGGAATGTGAAACAGGTAAAATCGATGAATATAGAAAAATAGAGCAAACGATGTCTCCAATAGCATTAGGAGAAATTTCTAATTGGATTTTGGATATAATTCAGGAAAAATAAAAGATACTCCCTTACGTAAAACCTGTAAGTATTTGCCTAAAGCGGGTTCAAACAATTAAACGGTAAATGAAAAAAATAATTTTATTCATAGCAATAATTCAATGTCCCACTGAACTGGAGAATTAGCGTGTAAAATGCTATTTTTAAGGAATCCTTTAACAAAGATGCAGCGACATCCTTAGAATGTTATGAAAAAGAAACAAATAAAACGCGGGCTGAGAATTGCATTTATCGCTGCGAGCATAGGCTCCTTATATTTTGTGCCATGGATCATTGTTAAAGCATGGATAATGCCGTTACCTGATACCGTCCAGGAGCAGGTTAATGATGCCATGGACTATGGCTTTGACGGGATGATTGTTTATGTTGATGAGGCCGGCAAACCACCGGCATTTTATACAGCGGGCTGGCATGACCGAAAAAATAAAATACCTGCCAGGCCTAACGCCTTATTTAAAATTGCCAGTATTAGCAAGTTGTATGTCGCGGTTGCTATCACAAAGCTGGTCCATGACAAACGCTTATCCTTGGATGCAACGCTAGCTGACTACTTTCCGGAACTGGTGGGAAGGATTGAAAATGCTGATAAAATCACTGTTAGAATGATGGTGCAGCATAGAAGTGGCATTCCCAATTTCACCGATAATCCCGATTTTTGGCAAGATCAGCTAGCTAACAGGAAGGAAGCCCTTGAGTACGCACTGGATTTACCGGCCAACTTTGAACCAGGTGAAGATTATGGTTATTCAAATACCAATTATTTGTTGCTTCGGAAGATTATAGAGAAAGTGGTGGGATATGACCATTTTCAATATATTAAAGAGGAAATTTTAACACCACTTCACCTAAAAAACACCTTTGGGTCAATCCATGATGTGAATTTAGATAATGTGATGAGTGGCTATTACGTAGGTTATAATGAAGACTTAAAAACTGAAGATAGAGGAATGTTAGCTACAGCAGAGGATGTGGGCATTTTTTTGCGGGCATTAAACGATGGTTCGGTCTTTAATGAAGGAGAACAGGAAATCTATTCTTCCATTTACGTTTATGATCATACCGGCCTGGTTCCCGGCTACCAGAGTATCGCCAAATACCATAAAGACATAGACACAGTGGTAATTCAGTTTCTGAATACCACCAATTTTGATGGCTATGAATGGACTCTATCTGAAGTTTTTTATAGCCGAATTGTAAAAATTCTGAAAAGAAATAAGAGCTCATAAGGACATCCTGAATAGCACCATTTTCTGGTCACTCTGTTCGCCTACTTAATCATCTGATTATTAATTAATTATATGCCTTTTTAAAATAATTTTTACCCTAAATTTAGGGGAACCATTTTTTTAAAAAAATGAAGATTTTCAGGAAAATTCGGGAAAAGCTAATCTCAGGAAATAAGTTCAGCAAGTATCTTATGTATGCGATTGGAGAAATTATACTTGTTGTCATCGGGATCTTGATTGCCTTACAAATAAACAATTGGAACCAGGCCAGAAAGGATGACAGGGCGTTGAAAGAGTATTTAGTAAAGATAAAATCTCACACCATAGAAGATCTGCGTCAACTTGATACCCTAATAAAGTATAGAACACAATTAGTTGATCAATGTAAAAAGGCTCGAATCCGCGTATTAGATAAGACAGAAGACGAGGATCTTTTTCTTTTTATGTCGTGCGGAGTCGCCTTTGCAGATTACTATTTTAAGTCGAATACCGGTGGGTACGATGCATTAAAAAATTCCACCTATTTTGGTAAGATCAACAATACGCCTCTGGATTCACTTTTGACCAGATACCATGGCATAGTAGCGGACATTGCAGAAAACGAAAAAAGCTATAATGAGTATGTAGTGAATCAGGAGGATTATCTTTCCACTCAGTTTGATAGATCACTAATTCTCGCTTATGCCTTTTTGCCACAGGATTCCCTTATAATTAGAGCCACGCCACAATCTGAATATTACGAAGACTTTGCGGAATACACCGCTTCTGCTTCCTATCGAAATGTTATAAGCTTAGCAGCCTTTCAACTTGATGCGATGGTATATCAGTATGGTGAATTAAAGGGCGCGGGTCAGGGGGTCCTTAAAGAAATTGATGTACTTATCGATGAGTAACTTTTTTGTGAAATTACTACCAAAATGAAACCCGAAAACAACGAAAGCACACTTAAAAATATCGCAAATAAATTGGTGTATAGAAAAGAAGATAATAAACCTGACCAACAAACTGTATAGGCTGACAATACGCGTTCCCTACTTCACCAAATTACGATAATCTCTCTTTACCAAGAATTGTAAATCGAGATCTCGGGCTCAATAACTTAACGAAACAAATCAACTTTTAGATTTTTTGTATGGAATTAAAAAAACATCATCGATTATCCTATAATGTTTATAATCGAGTCCCTTTTAGGAGAAAATAATCAACAGACTAAAATCCAATTTTCAATATGAAGGAAAAAATTAATAAAATGGCCATTCTACAGCATAGTTTAATTAATGGTGCCGTGGTAGGGGCTTTCCTTGTAATCTTTAAGCCTTTTGGTATTAATCACAACTCATGGCAGGTGAATCTTTTTCTGATAGGTTTTGGAATTATAACATTCCTGGTAACTTTCTTATCAGAATATTTTGTGGTACCCATTCTTAACCGCTATACGAGCAAATCTTCTCTTTGGACCTTGGTAGTATGTAATACTTTATTTATAGCATTGGCAAACATATTATATGTTTGGTACGTAACTAGCGGAGGTGAAGCGCCAATACAAGAATATTTGAACGTTTTCTTATACACTTTAGCTGTAGCCTTTATTCCTTTATCAATTCTAATTATATTTCAAAAAAACAGGGTGCTCAAAGAAAAGAAACATACCCTTGAAGAATTCAAAAAGAACTATAGTGATCTGGATTCTTCAAAATATATAAAATTACAAGGACTGGCGAGAATAGAAAATCTTAATGTCCCCACAGAAAAGGTTTTATACCTTAAATCTGAAGACAATTACACGTCAATTTATTTGACAGACAACGAGCATATTATGTTCAGGGGATCCCTTAAACATTTTGAACTTCAATTAAAAGCATCACCTATTCTAAGATGTCACAGGTCATATATTGTAAATACCCGGCATATATCTCAAATAATTAAAAAAAAGCGCCGATATGAGATTAAATTGAATGATTTTGGACTCACATTGCCTGTTTCTAAAGAAATGTCGAAAATTATTTTGAATGCTCTCCATGCAAATTCATCCCAAAATCTATAGTGTTTTATCCCAAACTTTAAATATCAATACAGTGATCATTCGTTTACCGCTAAATTTGATCAAAACTTATCACAATGTCAACATTTAATAAAACAGGAGAAGCTCTTAAAATAAAAGCCTGGCTTATTACAGGGATCATAGCAGGTGTGATTGCATGTATTTCGTATCCATTGGCCATTTTTGTGCCAATAACAAATCATCAATTTACACTTATAGTTGGTGCAAGTTTTGGCCCTGCTTTAGCTATTGCCAGCATTGCCCTGGGAAAGATCCTGCTAGAACGAAATTGGTCTGTTTCCTCACAGTTAGGGGTTATTTCCAATGTTATTGCATCCTCTCTGGTCTCAGTGATGATTATTGTGCAACTTGCAGTTCACTTTTCTACAGTTCCTTCCAATGACCCAGAGCTTGAAAAATTTGTGATTAATAGAATTTGGGATGTGGTATTGGGGTTGGATGTAACCTTTGATATCTTTATTGGACTTGGAACAATCTTCTTCGGTATTAGCATGTTACGTGACATCCGGTTTGGTAAAATAATCGGTATACTTGGTATCTTGATTGGTTCTATTGTAATTTTAGGATTTAATATTTATTCTTTCCCCACACCCCCTAGAAATGCAGGCCTATTCGACCCCGGGCCAGTGAGTGGGTTATGGTATACAATCGTGACGATACAGATTATTTATTTTGCAATGAAGCAAAGGAAAAAGGCTCAAATTTGAAATGGGTCCTAAAACTATTCGGTTTTATTTGAATATAATTAAATGGCGTAATTTTCGAAATTCAAAATGGCACGATCACGGTATAATGCAGAGAATTGTACTTTAACATTCCAATGCACAACAATATATAAATTAATAGCATAAAACGTAGTAAATTCAAGGGTTATAGAACGCTTCAATTTTCTCATAATTTGACAGGTTTGAAACCCGCACTCGGCTACTATTCTTATAAAGATCCTTGGCTAACATCATATCTGGTTTAAGAAAAAAAGTATTTTAGGAAAATTTGTAAAGGCAGGATTTATATCTCTATTTGTTAAATAACAATAAGAAAATCAGCCAAAGTTAATTTTAGCTGACCTTCTTATTTGGCTTAAAAACAATCTTTCCTAAATTATTCTATTCTAAGGTTACCCGGATGATTTCCTGAATAGGAGGCAAAGTTGTGAATTCATTAGGGTTTGTAACTTCATAGATCGCTTTTTCTTCCAGAATCGGTGTTCCGCCTAAAGCAGCCTGAGAAACAC
This sequence comes from uncultured Flavobacteriaceae bacterium, assembly GCA_963825045.1. Taxonomy (GTDB): domain Bacteria; phylum Bacteroidota; class Bacteroidia; order Flavobacteriales; family Flavobacteriaceae; genus Christiangramia. The sequence goes on from CAWGSM010000020.1 coordinate 27,665, forward strand.
CCGCACCCGGAAATTCATCAACTGCAGTTCCATTATCAAAAAGCCTGAGAGTAGCTGATACATCTCCTTTACGCAAGGCATTTAAATCCTGTCCCGAAGTAGCAAAAAACCAGTCGTTGGAAAATCCGTACATAGTAGCTATTGCTATTTTACTACCCCCGGTTACCTCCAATTCCTGGGTTACCCTTCCGCCGGGATTGTCTCCCACGCGAGGAAGTAGAACTCCAGTTGATGTTTCACCTAGAATATATACATTCTCCACATTAGGATAATTCCTGAGATTTTCAGCAAGAAATTCAGCATTACCCAACTGCGCAATTTCCAGTAAGCCTTCACCCCGGTCCAATTCACCTACTTCGTAAAACGGATTTTCGTTGCCTTGGTACACAACCACCAGGATTGGTGAAAGTGGAGTGAAAACACCTGTATACTCGTTCAAATATTCATGCATAACTGTAATATTGCCAGCCTCCGCAATATTAGTAAGTCCTTCTGTACTGTATTCCTTAACTATAGGATCTGGTAATAGAGGATTTCCGCCTGCAACATGAGAAATGGCCCAGACGCCCGGGCTAAAAGGTGTGACATTAGTGGTTTGGTCAGAATTATTCATAATAGTGAGAGTGAATTTAGATTGCCCCTCATATTTCAAATTTAATTTCATCATCTCAGAAGCAGCGGGATAGGTGTTGTCATAATCATCCATTCCATCAACTATTTGAACAGCTTTCAAGGGATTTTCAGGCACTCCTGGATGTTCCACTTCTATACCGGGGGGTTGATTCTCCCTGGTGCCGTTATCCCAAAGTTTTACCTGGGATGAAATATCTCCCTCTATGGGCGTACGGTCATTTTGATACAATTGAATCCCCGGATTTTCCGGGGCAAAAAACAGGTCATTACTCCAGCCATACATCGTTGCAAAACTTAAATGCTGACCAGAGCCGGCATAGAAACTGAAAGAAACCTGTTCTCCGGGAAATATTACAGGTGGAGTTCCAGAACCCATAAAGGTTCCTGATTCCACTAAAGGCTTACCGTCTAACACGTTCTCAATGCTAATAACTGGATTATGAACGTGAGCCGAAGTATTAGAGTCTGAACGTAAATCAAAGGTTTCCAGCTCTTCGGGCTGATCTACAGAGCAACTCATTAAAAGAAGCATGAGTACTGCAATAATTGATACTGGTGTAAAAGGTGTTTTCATAATATACATTTTTTATGTATTACTACTTTAATTTACCCATTAAAAACCAACACTTTACAATTATGATGTGATACCTTAAAGATTTGACATAAGTGGGTAGAAATTCGATCTCACTAAACATGACAATTCATTGATAATCAATTGATAAAATTTAGAATAGGTCTATTTCCCTTCTAAATTTCTGTTACCAACCAATACAGGATAGGATTCTGGAACCATATTTTCTGCCCAAACATTTACATTATTCCAATGGATGATTCATCTCATTGGTCAGGAAGGGCTTAGTACCAAATTATACTGAACCAATTGAATTCTATAAAAATGACAAATACAATACTAAGGATAGATGTTTAATATTCGCTGATGGATTTTTTAAGCCACATCATTCTGGGAAGGTGAGTCAGCCATATTTGTGTTCCCTAAAAGAAAGCAATAATTATAAAAAGTAATCAATGCGAAGGTAGTTACTATAATTATTTGATCACACTCGATGCCAAGGCTGGTATTAACATATTAATTCAAGTTGATGCGGATCTATAATTCTAATATATTGTTTGTCTACTTCTATATAACCCGCTTTTTTAAATCCGGATAATGTTCGTATTAAAGTCTCTGTAGCAATACCTGCCACACTGGCTAAATCGGTTCTTAAAACATGTATATTTTCTTTAGGTCCTTTGTTAAACACTTTAGCAAAGTACAATAATGATTGCGCTGTTTTTCGGCAAACCGAACCATAAGCCATATGCAGTAACTGTTCTTTTAATTCTTCAAGATTATCATTGAAGACTTCCATTATTTCTAATGATATATTGTGGTGTTCATTTAGAATTTGATTAATTATTTCTTTGGGTATTACTGCCAACTGTACATTATCTAATGCAGTAGCCGATTCGTGATAAACTGTGTTTTTATCGAAAGAGGAAAATCCTAAAAATTCATCAGGTTTGTATAGTGCAGTTGTAAGTACTTTGCCTTTTTCGTCTACTCTAAAGCATTTTACAACCCCCGTAGTTATTAAGTATACCATATTGGAATGATCGCCATAATTGTAAATAGTTTCTCCTTCTTTATAATTGACTAGTTTTCCTTTATCTTCAAAAAAGTTTTTAAGCTCGTGTAAATCCCTAATATCATTTTCAGCATTCGTTTGGTTTAAATTATGTTCTTTTTTAAGAACTTTGGAAATCATTCCTGAATTTTCTAAACGTCTTTTTATTGTGAAAAGTAAGTCTTCTTCGGTAAATGGTTTGGGGATATAATCATCTGCTCCCAGTATCATTCCTTTTCTAATATCCTTTATTTCTGTTTTAGCAGAAATAAAGATAAAAGGAATACAATTTGTAGTTTGATGATTAGACAATGTCTCTATAACGCAATAACCATCAGTTTCTGGCATTATTATATCGCAAATGATAACATCCGGGATAAATTCTTTAGCTTTTTCAATTCCGGATTTTCCTTGAGCTGCCTTAATAACATTATAACCCGACATTTTTAAAAGCGCTGTCGTGTTTTCTAATAAGGTTTTATCATCTTCTATTAGTAATATTGTTTTCTCGTCCATCTACTGCTATATTAAGCTGAACAGTCATATGATCACCTCATTTTTTAGCCATTTTTCAACAACTTATTTAATGATTTTCTGTGCTGATTTACATCTGTTTAACTTATTAAAAATAATCAAAGCTTATAAATAAATAAACAATTGATGAATCAAATAAGAAAATATTATTTTTAGTTATACTGGAGGACTACTAGGAATAAAAGAAATTCTGTTTGAGATCAACTAAAACATCTAATCAACCCATTATAAAACCTGTCTATTTAAAAAAAATATTGTTTAAAATAGAGGTAAAAATCCTACTCGTTCATATTTTAATTACATAAATATCAACAGTATATAGATACGATTTACAAATATCTATCCTGGATAGAAAAATAAAGCATCCTGTAAAAAGGCTATTGAACCTGGTTTAAAAGCTATCTAGGGGAAATCTATAGTACTCTGTGATTTTAGATATTTAAATTAATGAAGCCTTTTGTCTCGCTTTTCTCTCGCATGATTTATATCATTTGGATTCTTGTCTTACCCATATAAATTTGAGTTAATCATTATTAATTAAGTGGTTATGAATGAATTTAGAATAAGACCCAAGGATGGTTACATACAGGAAGCAAATTGGTCTCAATTATATGTTTTAACAGAATATTGGAAAAGTGATCTGGAATTCTATATGCTTGACCTGGAATTTTTACAACACATTATTGATAAATATTTTATGTGGATGATCAATAAAAAAGACATTGATAATGTAAGAGAAATTGAAAGCATATTAGTAGATACCGCGAGAAGTTGTGGTCAATTGAAAAAGAAAACAGTCCAACATTTAAAGCATTTGAACAATTTGATAGATGCCTCATCCAAATATGATTCTAAAACGTTTAGAGACGAACACGAACAGCTGGAAAACGAAATATCTGCTTTTGTAAAATTATTTCGGAAAAGCCGGAAGGATGTTTTTCATATAACGAAGCAAGTGATGGATAGTGAAACCTTTAAAGACTGGCTCAAATAAACAAGTATATTTACAAACAATCATGTCTGATCTAAAATCCATTTTAAATGAAATCTCTGATATAACATTTACCATTGAAAAAGATTATCCAGAATTGTATAAATATTTAGACGAAGAGCCAATAACCATTCCCGCATTTAAACACCCAAATATGAACAAACAATTAATGAAAAATTATCTGGAAGGCCTGAAACAAGTATTAAAGCATTATATGGAAACCCATCAACAGGAAAATTAACCCGGAAATATAATTTTTAATATAAAAAATACTGTAAAAAAGAGAAAAAATGGATTTTCTAAACGAACAGGAGTAGCAAGAATTATAAAGTTCAGGAATTATGAGAACAGATGCGCAAATTAAACAAGATGTTTTGGACGAGTTGGTATTTCAACCAAGCATTGATGAAACCCAGATTGGTGTGATTGTTAAAAATGGAGTCGTCACCCTTACTGGACGAGTTTTCACTTATGCAAATAAGATAGCTGCAGAGAACGCTGTAAAAAAAGTAAAAGGCGTAAAAGCGGTTGCCGAAGACATTGAAGTGGGCTATGATACAAGAGAAAATAAAACCGATACCGAAATCGCAAATGCGATTATCGATGCATTCCAATGGAATACTGCTGTACCAGAAGAAAAAATTAGTGTAAAAGTTGAAGATGGCTATGTTTATTTAACCGGTGAGGTGGATTGGTGGTACCAAAAAGAAGCCGCAAAACGTGTTGTACAAAATTTAATAGGTGTCAAAGGCATATTTAACCATATTAGGATTAACCAGATGGAAGAAAAGCCCTTCCAAATAAAAGAAAGAATAAGCAAAGCTTTTGAGCGCTCTGCTCACATTGATGCCAACAATATAAGTCTTGAGTTAATAGATGATCATATTATAAGGTTAAAAGGCAAAGTACATTCGCTTGCCGAAAAGGAAGAGGCACAAAAAGCTGCTTTTTATGCTCCCGGTATTTATGAGGTAGAAAACGACTTGGAAGTTATTTCTTAAACCCTTCAGACTTTAAAAATAAAAGAAACCAATAAAGAATCAGTAATCATTTAAAATTCAAATATCAGGCATCATCCAGCCGAGTGCGATCACTTAGCTACTTAACAGGTACATCCAAAAAGTTCCAATAGAAATGCTGTATCTTTATTAAAAGTTGTTTTCAATTTATAGAAGTATATTTTATATTCTATAAATCTTCGGCATAAAATTCATTCAACTTAAGATGTGACTATCTTGTAAATTTAGATTATCATCAAACTCATATATATAAGGGACACCCGTGGGAACTTCAATTTTAGAAACTTCTTTTGGAGGTATTTTATCTATTTGAGACATTAGAGCCCGAATAGAATTTCCGTGTGCCGTGACCAATACTGATTTATTCTGTACCAATTGAGGTGCAATGCACTCAAAAAAATATTCTACTGATCTTTTTCGAGTATCCCTTAAAGATTCACTTGCGGGTAAATAATTAGGATTGATATGAGTGTATTTATCATCGAATCTGGGATGACGCTTATCATCCAAGGAGAGGCTTGGTGGTGGTGTCCCATAGCCTCGTCTAATCTTCCAGAAAAGATCTTCTCCTACTTCTTTTTTTACCTCATCCTTATTGAGTCCTTGCCAGGCACCATAATGTCTTTCATTCAACCGCCAGCTACAAAGGCAGTCTGTATGCATCATATCTGCTGTATCCAAAATAATCCAATTGGTTCTTATCGCTCTTTTTAAATAAGAGGAAAAACAAATAGAAACTTCTATATTAAAATATTTAATCAATTCACCCGCTTTTTTAGCTTCTACTATGCCCTGGGGTGCAAGGTCTATATCTGTCCATCCTGTAAAAATATTCTCTACATTCCAAAGACTTTTACCATGCCTTACTAAAATTAATTTACCCATTACTTTCAGGTTAAAACCTCGTTTTTACACTCCAGTCCTTTTTCCAAGCAATTAAGATTTTCAAAAGTGGTTTTCGCTATATTTTTTAAAGCTGTATCTGTTAAAAATGCTTGATGACTCGTTATCATGACGTTACGAAGAGTCATTAATCTGGCTATTTTATCATCTTGGAGGATATCTTCAGAATGGTCTTCAAAGAACAATCCTTTTTCCTCTTCGTATACATCCATACCAAAATATCCAATCTGGCCGGTTTTTATACTATATATCACTTCTTTTGTATCTACCAACCCACCTCGACCTGTATTTATTAGCATTACCCCTTTTTTCATACGAATAATTCTTTCATGATTAATAATATGATAGGTTTCCTTGGTTAATGGTGTATGCAGGGTGATAATATCTGATTGACAGCATAAGGTGTTCAAATCTGTATATTCTACGTTATATTTTTTCACTAAATCCTTATCTTCCGAAGGATCATAAGACAATAATTTACATCCAAAACCAAATAAAATTTTGGCTACTATACGCCCAATTTTTCCGGTTCCAATTATGCCAACTGTCTTTCCATTCATATCAAAACCAACCAAACCATCTAAAGAGAAATTAGTCTCCATAATACGATAATGGCTTCTTATCAATTTGCGATTTAATGCTAACATTATGGCTACGGTGAATTCTGCAATAGCATTTGGTGAATAATCAGGGACTCTTACTATTCGCATTCCCAGTTTTCTTGCATATACTACGTCTACATTATTATACCCTGCACTTCTTAATGATTTGTACTTAACTCCAAGCTCATTAAGTTTATCCAGTACTGTAGCAGAAGCATCATCTTCTGTAAAAATTGATATGGCCTCACAATCTTTAACCAGAACTGCCGTATTTAGTTTAAGATAGGTATCCAATAATATCAATTCATTCTTGTTACTATTTGCTTTTAGTAAATACTCTTTTTCAAACTTATGGACATCAAAAACCCCCACTTTCATAACTCTTGTTATTTTAATAATTATAATTAGTTACTACTCGCAGTCATACCAAAACTTAACCTGTTTTTTTCAGCCTTATTTATATTCTTAATACCTGAAATAAGTGCATCGGGATTAAACGAAATACTATTGATTCCGTTTTCAACTAAAAATTGGGCAAACTCTGGATAATCACTGGGTGCCTGGCCGCACAAACCTATTTTTGTATTTGTTTTGTGTGCCGATACAATTACCATTGAAATCATTTTTTTTACCCCTGGATCATTAATGTCAAAAATGTCACTCAGTAATTCTGAATCCCGGTCGACTCCTAAGGTTAACTGGGTAAGATCATTGGAGCCAATCGAAAAACCGTCAAAGAATTGAGCAAATTCTTCTGCCAGCAGGACGTTATTTGGAATTTCGGTCATCATATAAAGTTGTAAACCATTTTTTCCTCTTTTCAATCCATTTTTTTCTATCAGACTAACCACCTTATCTGCTTCTTTTAAAGTACGACAGAAGGGGATCATAATTTTTATATTTTCCAGCCCCATTTCATTACGAACCATTTTTAAAGCTTTACATTCCAATTCAAAAGCCTCTTGGTATTTGGGGTGATAATAGCGTGAAGCACCTCTAAAACCAATCATTGGATTAGATTCCACAGGCTCAAACTGTTGTCCTCCAATAAGATTTGCATATTCATTGGATTTAAAATCGCTTGTACGCACAATAACCTCTTTAGGATAAAAGGCTGCTGCGATTGTTGCAACACCTTCAGCCAGTTTTTGCACAAAATAATCTTCTTTATTTGGGTAATGATGAGTTAAGCTTTCAATCTTTTCTCTGACCGCTGTATCTTTTATTCTATCAAAATGTTTTAAGGCCATAGGATGTATTTGTATAGAATTATTAATCACAAATTCCAATCGCATTAGTCCTACCCCGCTACTTGGATAAAATGATAGCTTGAAAGCTTGTTCCGGATCTGCCAGTATAAGCATCGGTTGGGTTTTAGGCATTTTAAGATTCTTGATATCTACTTCTGTTTCTTTCCATTTTAGTATCCCTTCATAGACCACGCCTGTATTACCTTCGGCACAGGAAATAGTAATATCCTGACCATCGGTTATAACTTGCGTAGAATTTATGGTCCCTACAATTGCAGCTACTCCAACTTCACGAGCAACTATGGCCGCGTGACTCGTACGACCACCTTGATCAGTTATTATACCTGCAGCTTTTTTGAGAATTGGATCCCAGTCCGGGTCTGTCTTTTCGGTAATCAAAATTTCTCCTGGTTGTAACTTTTCAGACTCTTTTGGACTATGCAGAATTCTGGCCTTACCGGCTGCTATTTTATTACCAAGTCCCATTCCTCGTGTAATTTCCTTGCCTTTTTCGAGTAACGAAAAGTTTGAAATTTTTAGATTGGCCTTTTTCGCACTTTGAACAGTTTCCGGTCTTGCCTGAACAATAAAAAGCTTATTAGTATGTCCATCTTTAGCCCATTCAATATCCATTGGGCGGCCGTAATGTTCTTCAATAAGAACAGACCATTGAGCCAGTTTTATAACTTCAGCATCGGTTAAAACAAATTGCTCCTGTTTTTCCTTTTTAGTATCCAGGTTTACAGTTCCATTACCAGAAGTATCATAGATCATTGTCTTTTCCTTACTACCCAATTTTCGGGAAATGATGGGTTGTTTTTTGCCTTCTTTTAAACCTGGCTTAAATACAAAATATTCGTCGGGATTAACACTACCCTGAACGATATTCTCTCCTAATCCCCATATGCTGGAAACCAGAACCACCTTATCAAAACCAGTATCGGGATCCAACGTAAAATTAACCCCAGAGCAAGCAAGGTCGGCACGTATCATCATTTGCACACCAATAGACAGAGCTACCTTTTTATGATCAAAACCATTATCCTCGCGATATTTTATTGCACGATCTGTAAAAAGAGACGCATAACATTTTTGACAAGCAACTATTAATTCATCAAATCCTTTTACATTAAGAAAACTTTCCTGTTGTCCAGCAAAGCTAGCTTTTGGAAGATCTTCTGCCGTGGCACTACTTCTTACAGCCAACGATATTTTTTCTCCACATTTCTTTATAAGATCTTGATATCCTTTCTTAACTGCTTCTTTTATAGTATCAGGTAATTCTACTTTGGAAAAAATATTTCTAATGCTTGCTCCTGTTTTTTTTAAATTTGAAAAATCTTTTTTATTCAATTTATCGAGTTCATTAAAAATATTTTCTTTCAAATTACTCTGCTCTAAATAATACCAATACGCTTCAGATGTAATGGCAAATCCATCTGGAATATTTACTTTTTTGGAAGTGAGTTTTTGGAACATCTCCCCTAAGGATGCATTTTTTCCACCTACACTGGCAACATCATTTATATCAATCTCCTTGAACTCTTTAATGAATTTTTTCATGGTTATTATTTTAAGAATCTATGACCCGTATTTTTAAGTAATAAATATCAAATATTAAGAGGTTTTTCTAAATGATATATATCATCCACTTAGAGAGGTATTGCTTTAACACACGCACAAACTTTAGCTCGTAGTAGGTTAGCTAAAACAATTAAGCAGCAACTTCAAATTCCTGTGGGAAGAGTTTGATGTTTTTGGAATCAACCTAATATAACCCAACAATAATTCTTCAGTGATTTGGAGGATTTGATGAAATAAGAATAATGTCTATTATAATTCAAATAAGCCTTTTGGAATGGCGTGTAGCCCCATTTTCTTTACTTCATCCTGAATAGTCGAAACACTTATGAGTTTAGAAGTGTAAAGAATAAATTCTTTAGGGAATACTCCCTTAATTAGTGTCACATTTTTAACCCCATCAATTTTTTGAAGCCGAAGTTTCAATCTTTCCATTTCTTCCTCTTTTGAAGCACTGGTGCCAAAAATCTTTCCATGATTTCCTGGTATAATATTTTCATTGAGTAAGCTCATTTTTCTTACTATTTATTAAAGCTTCGATCATATAATTAAACGAACGCTTTCCCTGCGGAAAACTCGTAAGGAAAATTGTTATATGGAAAACCTATAAACATAAAGTTTATAGATATTACCAATCTTTCGAGTTTTAAAATGAGAGAAATCTCTTCAACTTATGAAAAAACCCTTTTGTTGATTATACAAATTTATGGAACTTCAGAGGTGGGCTAAATGATATATATCATTTAGAATTTAGGATTTAGATTATACATTGGAATGATATAATCATTTCAATATGAAAAGCACATCTATTAAAATCCATTTTTCTGGTGAAACCTATGGATGGGATTTCGAAATTCCGGAATTGTATGAGATTAAAGACATTGATTTTGACAATAAGTAAAGCACTATAGGAGACTGCTTTTACCTTTCAATATGAAAAAACAACAAAATATATTAAAGTACAAGCATCTGGGTATTTTTACCGAACACGCCAATGTGGTTTTTCTCAAGAACGACAGTTACATATGTGTTTCTGAAGGTTTTGAGGCACTTACCAGAGTTTTGGTTTCTTCAAAAACCACTTCTATTGTGGCCAGTCTTAATGTGGTAACATCTAATATTTTGCTTAAAGATGAAATTGGATTGTCAGATACGGCTGCAAAAAAATTAGATCTTTCTGAAGGGGACAATCTTTCTGTTTCGCATTTAGAAACGATAGATTCGCTTGACTATTTAAGAGCGAAAATATTTAATCATAAATTAGATTATGCGGCTTATCAAAATATCATTACAGATATTGTTAAGGGTAATTACTCTAATATTCATCTCTCGGCATTTATTACCGCTTGTGCAGGTGACAGAATAGATATTACTGAAATTGCCGACCTTACCAAAGCAATGATCGCTTCGGGCATCCAATTGAAATGGAATAAAGAAATAGTGCTGGATAAACATTGTATTGGTGGATTACCTGGCAACCGAACCACTCCCATCATCGTTTCCATTATCACCGCTTTTGGGCTAACTATGCCCAAAACCTCTTCCAGAGCCATCACCTCCTCTGCCGGAACCGCAGATACCGTGGAAGTTTTAACAGATGTTTCTCTTTCACCTTATGAAATAAAAAAGGTTGTGGAAAAAGAAGGCGGCTGTTTTGTTTGGGGAGATGCTGCCCGGCTGAGTCCTGCAGATGACATTTTAATTAAAGTTGAAAAATCACTGGATATAGATAGTGAAGGACAACTCATTGCTTCGGTTCTTTCTAAAAAAGCCGCAGCGGGAGCAACACATGTTATTATCGATATGCCTATTGGAGAAACCGCAAAAGTACAAAGTCGAAAAAAGGCGGAATTGATCAAATCACATATTAAAATAGTTGGAAAAGAAATTGGATTAACTACAGAAGTTTTAATTACAGATGGTTCACAACCTATTGGCAAAGGTATAGGTCCTGTTCTTGAAGCTATCGATGTTTTAAAGATTTTACGTAACGAGCCAGATGCTTCTGAAGATTTAAAAGAGCGTTCAATTTTACTGGCCGGAGCACTTTTGGAACTATCGGGAAAGGTGGTTCCAGGAAATGGGATTAAGACAGCTATAGAATTGTTAGATTCTGGTAAAGCCTATAAAAAATTTAAGGCAATTTGTAATGCCCAGGGTCGGTTTACAGAACCAAAAATAGCACCGTTCTGCCACGAAGTTCATTCAGAAAATAAGGGTACTTTAATACGAATCGACAATCGGAAAATAGCTAAACTAGCTAAATTGTCTGGTGCACCAGAAAATAAGGCTTCCGGTATTCTTTTAAATGTGCATTTAGGAGATACCGTAGAAAAAGGACAACTTTTATATACTATTTATGCCGAAGCAAAAGGTGAATTAAAATATGCCCTGAATTATCTAAAAGTTCATAAAGATATTATGACCGTATTATAAATTTAAGAAGATGATATTTTTCAGCCTTCCAGGAAATGAAAAACTAACCCAGCAACTTGCCGCTAAAACAAAAGCTGAAATAGGAAACGCCATTGTGCGCAAATTTCCCGATGGAGAATCCTACATTAGAATTTTATCTGAGGTAAAGAATAAGAATGTCGTACTGGTATGCACCCTGCACGAACCAGACGAAAAACTTCTACCCCTCTATTTTTTGAGTACTACGCTCAAATCTTTAGGAGCAAAAAATGTTTGTTTAATTGCGCCTTATCTCGCTTATATGCGTCAGGACAAGATATTCAATCCTGGAGAAGCTGAAACTTCTATCTATTTTGGCAAGCTCATTTCAGGTTTCGCAGATGGTATTATTACCATAGATCCACATTTACACAGGATTAAATCGCTTTCTGAAGTTTACCAGATTGACAGTAGCGTTATTCACGTTGCAGATATTATTTCAAAATGGATCAGGGAAAATGTAAAAGATCCGGTTCTTATAGGTCCGGATGCCGAAAGTGTCCAATGGGTTTCAGTAGTAGCAAAAAAGGCCGGTGCTCCTTTTTGGGTATTAAATAAAATTAGATATGGTGATAGTGATGTAGCGATTTCTATCCCAGATGTGGAAAACTATAAAAATGCCACTCCTGTCCTGGTGGATGATATTATCTCTACCGCTCACACGATGACAGAGACCATAAAACATCTAAAAAAAGAAGGCATGAAACCACCAATTTGTATTGGGATTCACGCGGTTTTTTCTGGAAATGCCTATCAGGAACTAATGGATTGTGGAATTGATAAAATCGTGACCTGCAATACCATTCCGCATCCAACCAATGCCATAGATATAAGTGATATTCTGGCAAAGACCATTCAAAAATTAATTAACAGGTTATGATGAAATCACCAAGATGTTTCTATGAAAAACGAAATTTGTTTTATCAGGGCTGTATTTAACCATCATGTACAATAAAATTTGATGCCTGATATATATCATTTAGAATGTTATAAATGCCTATTACTTTTAAGGATATCTATAAATAAATCTTAAAATGAAAACAAAACCAAATGTCCTGGTTCTGGGATGCAATTTCGCTGGACTTACTGTTTCCAGGTATTTGCATGACGAAGCCAAAGATGCTATAAGTATTACTGTAATAGACCGAAAGAATTACGTGAATTTTATCCCGAACATACCTATTGAAGTGTTCAATAATAATAACCCCGCAGATAATTTGGAATTTTCATTTTTGAAATTTTTAAAAAAAGATGGCACTTCCTTTATTCAGGCAGAAATAGAGGAAATAGATCCCGAAAATAAAAAAGTCTATTTCACACCTAATGAGAGACCCGGTTCTGCAAGAGAATCTATTACCTATGATTATTTGGTAGTCGCCGTTGGGTGTAAATTAGCTTTTGATAAAATTGAAGGTTTTGCTGAGTTTGGACATACTTTTTCAGACACCTACTACGGCAACAAGGTCCGTAAATTTCTACATAATGATTACAAAGGCGGGCCAATTGTTATTGGTTCCGATCGATTTATACAGGGACAAAGTCCAAAATTACCAAAAATTCCAACTGCACTAGCCGCCTGTGAAGGACCTCCTGTAGAACTTGCTTTTTCTTTTGCCGAATGGCTGGAAGACCACCAACTGGGGGATGCAAAAAAAATTACATTATTTACACCCGCCGAAGTTATCGCAGAAGATGCTGGTGAAAAAATATTAGATCAGTTACTGCCCATGGTAACCAAAATGGGTTATGGCTACAAAAACAACACGGTAGGCATTAAGCGATTAACCAAAGATGCCATTGAATTCAAAGATGGAAGCAGCTTAGAAGCAGAGCTAAAGATTATTTTTCCTAATTGGGAGCCCCATCAATTTCTAAAAAACCAGCCTTTTACAGATGATCAGGGTTTTGTGATTACCGATTTTTACATGCAAAATCCAGACTATCCTGAAATTTTTTCCGTAGGTGATGCAGCATCAGTAACAGTTCCTAAACTAGGATCCTTAGGGCATCTGGAAGCTGAAATTGTTTCTAAAATGATTGCCAATGAGGTTTTAAATCCCGAAGATAAAAAGGAGATTAACGCATTATCTCCCATGGTGTTATGTTTTGGTGATATGGGAAATCATAAAGGGTTTTATATGCATACCAACGAATGGTGGGGAGGAGATATTAGCATTCTAAAAATGGGATATACCCCATACATTCTAAAAATGGGATTTAAAAACATGTATTATACTTTAGGTGGAAAAGTACCAAGTTGGGGAATGCCATTGTCTGAATTTGTTGGGGATCATACTTTAGTATAGCGGATCTCACAGACTGTAAATTTAGTACCATTAAGAAATTGAGGGAGCATACAGATATAAGATAAAAGACTTTAGCTAAAAATGTTAACACAAATTGATTCTCCCAGAAAGAATACTTTAGTCTATGAACTGGATGGTTATGTAAGCGAAGAGGATATAGTACATATTGACAATGGTATTGAATTCACATTATCACAATACGATCATGTTAATTTAATGATTTACCTCAATGCAAAGGGAGAAGGTTTAAACACTCTTATCAAGGAGTTTAAATTGGGTACAAAATATTCAAAATACCTACATAAAATTGCTTTTATATCAGATAAAAAAATTTCGAATTTGTTTACACTCCTGAATAATATTTCGACCAGATACAAGACAGAATATTTCAATGTAGACGATATATCCACCGCCTGGAATTGGATAGACAAAGAATGATATTATTTTTTTGGCTCAAATCCATTATCTCTTTTCATACCTGCCTGTTTTTTTTGTCAATTCAATTCTGTAAACCACACCTTGCATAGACTCAATATATTGTCCCTGAGAATCTGTCATAGAATGATGTACCGTTGTTTCCCCGGTCATAATGGGTAATATGCGATCCATTAACTTTTGCATCCCCATCTTTCGTTCTTCAGGCATTCTTAATTCTTCAAATTTTCCCCAGGCAATTACACTCCTCCAATTGCTCATATTTTCCATAACATCTACTTCAAAACAAACTTTTGGGTTCTTACGCATCATATCTATTTTCATTCCTTCTTTGGTATGTCCGTAAATATAAGTACCGTCGTAAGCATAACTTACAGGTACAACATAAGTTGTCTCATCTGCATTGCATCCAATCCTTCCAATTACAAGACTGTATAATAGATTTTCTATCTGGTTAATATTTAATTCTCCTAACATCTGGCTTTGTTTTATCATTCAATAAACAAGATAATTATACCACTTTAGGAGCCAAATGATTTATATCATTTCCAATGCAATACATAGAATTTAACTTTGATAAAAATTAAGTTTTTAAAGTTATAATTAAAGACTTTCCAAACACTTTATATCATTTAAAATGCACGACTAAATCAAAAGTGATGAAAGAAAATATCAAACATTACCAGAAACGTGAATTTCATGTATTGGTTACTAAAACATATCCAAACCTTATTCAACTAAAGAAAGAAGGAAATAGGGAAGCGTTTAATAATCTGATATTAAAAAAAATACCGGGTATTAAGAAATACATTCATCGAAGATTAGTTACCGCTATTAGGAATGGTAAATTCCCAAAAAATAAGTACCGCGCAGATGAATTTGTGGATCAGCTTTTTATTGAAGTATACGATCACATAGACGAAGTGAAAAAAGAGGATGATTTTTATTTGTGGTTATTTAAAAAAACAGATGAATTACTGGACGATATTATCGTAGAAGAAGAATTTGATGAACTCTTTTTTAAAAATATTGATGATTATTCTAAACCTGAATGGGATGAAATGGAAGAAAATTATACCACGGATGGTGATGGTGATTTGTTAATGCTTGATGAGTTGGACGACATTTCTTATAACAAAAATGACTATACGTTAAACCACGTTTTTATTGAAGATGATGAGGATAAATATATTGAAAAACTTGATAAAGAATTAAGCGAAGCTGAGGTGCAAAAACATATTCAAATGATACTCCATAAATTACCATTACGAATGCAATCTGTCTTTGATTTATTTGTCAACTTCAATTTCAATATAGAAGAAATCGCAAAAATTAAAATGCTCCCCACACAAGAGGTAGACCAGCTATTGCAGGATGCACGAAACAGGCTTCGCAGCAGCTTCATAATTAGATATCAGATTGATAATTAATATACCATAGTTTAGAAATTATGAGAACTAAAAAATTAAATCCTAAAACCGAATTATTACTTGGCGCGGGACTGGATGTATTGCATGTTGAAAGCCATGAGTGGTTGGAGAATATCGCTTTTTGGAAAGATGAAGCGCAATTTTTTGAAAATCTTTTGATAAAAAAGAAAGCAAAAGGTGAGATCCAAAAAGAGTACTCTAAGATGCTTACAGAGCTGGATAAAGTCCATAAGGATCTTTTTAGCGATTTACAGGAAACTATTATGAAACACGAGCGATTACTTTCAAAAATAGAAAATGGCGAAAAAGGTTTGTCTGAAGAAAATTTTAGAGAAGAACATCTTAAAATTAAACACAGAATGACAACCTTTACCAATGATTTTCGTTCATTTAAAAAAATCGTTTTCGATTACGCGAAGCAACTTTAATACAATGTAACTTTAGTGTTATACCTAAATTCCACCTCCGTAGTAGAGAGATTGGGAATTTATTTTTTTACTGAAACACAATTAAGATCTAGGGAAAGAGATCCTGTGAAGGATTCATGTTAACAATTAATATATACTTATTAATTATAAAGCCTGAAAAAGAGCATTTTCACTTATTTAAAATTCTGAATTATAGATTTATCTATTATTCCAAATAAAGAAACTCATTTGGGAAGGCCTTTTTGTGATTCATTTTCTTTAATTAAGCTGATAATGATCATTATTTCAACCGTTCTTTCTTCCGATTTTTATCCTACCGCAAATAATAACGAAAACGTTTTCTGAAAATTGAATATAAATAATTAGCACTTATGAATAATACTGCAACTCTGGGTGATTTAGAAATAGCACAAAAAGTAGAACTACTCCATATTTCAAACATCGCGGAAAAAGTGGGTCTGGAACCTCTTGAAATCGAAATGTACGGGAATTACAAAGCTAAGATCCCACTTAACAAGATCGATAAAGAAAAAATAAAAACAGCAAATCTCATTCTGGTTTCGGCGATTTCTCCGACGCCGGCAGGAGAAGGAAAAACAACCGTCTCCATAGGTCTTTCCGAGGCCTTGAACCGTTTAGGAAAAAAAACTACCGTAGTGCTAAGAGAGCCTTCTTTAGGTCCTGTATTTGGGATCAAAGGAGGTGCCACAGGAGGTGGATTTTCACAAGTACTTCCAATGGAAGACATTAATCTCCACTTTACCGGGGATTTTTCTGCCATAGAAAAGGCACATAATCTTTTGGCGGCAATTGTGGATAATAATCTTCAGAGCAAAACAAAGAACCTGGGGCTTGATGCGCGCACAATTTCACTTAAAAGGGTGATGGACGTCAATGACAGAGCTCTTAGAAATATAGTTATTGGTCTGGGCGGCACAGGCTCGGGAATTCCCAGAGAAAGCGGTTTTGACATTACTGCAGCTTCAGAGATCATGGCGATTATGTGCCTGGCTGAAGACCTTTCAGATCTTAAAAGAAGGCTGGGAAATATTTTTATCGGGTACACTTTTGACAAAAAACCTGTTTTCGCTCGTGATCTAAATGCACAGGGGGCAATGACTGCGCTTTTAAAAGACGCGATCAAACCTAACCTGGTGCAGACGATTGAAGGAAATCCTGCGATCATTCACCTCGGTCCTTTTGCCAACATTGCACAGGGGACCAACTCGGTGATTGCCACAAGAATGGGAATGAGTCTTTCAGACTATACCGTTACCGAGGCCGGATTCGGCTTTGACCTGGGTGCAGAAAAGTTCCTGGACATCAAGTGCCAAAGCGCAGGACTTTCTCCAAAAGCCGTAGTGATTACTACTACTATTCGCGCCTTAAAATATCACGGAGGTGCCAGTTTAAGCAGTTTAACTATTCCTGATGTAGAAGCTTTGAAAAAAGGTCTTCCTAACCTGGAAAAACACCTGGAAAATGCTAAACTATTCAATCTTACTCCGGTAATCGCCATCAATAGGTTCATTTCAGACAGTAATGAGGAAATCCAGATAATTAAAGATCTTGCCAGTAAGTTAGGAGTAAAAGTCGCTCTTGCCGATGGATGGTCGAAAGGTGGAGAAGGTGCTTTAGAGCTGGCTCAAAAGGTCATTGAGGTTGTGGAAGCAACCAAAGAACCATTTACTCCACTTTACGAATGGGACTCAGCAGTGATCACCAAGATAGAAAGCATCGCCACAAAAATCTATGGGGCAGAAAAAGTTGAATTTGGTTCTAAAGCTAAAAAAGACCTCCAAAAGATCTATAATCTGGGATTGGAAAATCTACCGGTGTGCATAGCGAAGACCCAAAAATCTCTTTCAGATGATCCTACTCTATTGGGAAGACCTCAAGGTTTTACACTTAACGTCAGGGAGATCGAAATAGCTTCAGGTGCGGGATTTTTGATCCCAATTACAGGTGATATGATGCGCATGCCAGGATTACCTGCAATACCGGCTTCAGAAAGAATTGATATTGATAAAGAAGGAAATATTTCGGGGCTAATCTAAAGAGCAAGATTTATATTCTTCTAAATGAAAGCGGAACATAAAAAGTTCCGCTTTTTTTTATTCTCAAAAAACTTATTTGGATCCTCGTAATTTCCAGCATATTTAATATAATTAACCGTTTCAATATTAGTAGCATTATGTGCTTTTGGAAGCTACCTCATCATTTTATGATACAGCTGCTCCTTTTTCAAAAACTCCTTTAGCGATAAACACACCAGGTAGTTCCTGGTTCCTAATCTAAGATTCCCAGTATTTTTTTGAAGATCTTCTTTTCATTATATATAGTCTGGAAAATCTATTTATAATATAACATCCTTAGTTAGCTTCAGTACTATTTATTATTTGTTTTAAGAATCGACAATTTTTAATTTCATAAATTATGAATCGGTAATTTATTTTAATGTTTAGCATAAGCGATATCCCAAAGTTCCTGCTGGCTTTTTTCCTGGTATTGCCGATGGTCTCCATCTTGCATGAGACCGGGCATGTTTTTTTTGCGTGGCTTATGGGTGCAAAAAAAATTAGGATTATCGTGGGAAGTGGAAAACCTGTCTTTAATAAAAGTATCCTCGAAATTCGTCAGTATTATTTCTGGTATGGGTTCTGCACCTTTGAAAATATAAAACGTAAAGAGAAGTTCGCGAATCTGCTAATCTTTTCGGGAGGCGTGCTTTTTAATTTACTCAGTACTATTGCGGTGATCTTACTTGTGGAGAATAAAGTTTTGGTAGCCGGAATAATTACCTATCAGTTCACCTATTTCTCCATGTATTACATATTTTTCACTTTACTGCCCATGGTTTATCCCGGCGGAAATTACAGCGATGGCAAAATCATTCTTGAGCTGTTAGAGGGAAAAGAAGAGATTATAAAAGAGCGAACTTACTACATTCAATGGTATACCGAAGGAGAAAAATGGCAGGTATTGGACCATAATAGCGAATGGATCGAAAGTTTTGAAAACGAAGAAGACGCCCTCAACAAAGCCCATAAAATTGCTCGGGAGAACCGGCCAAGCCGTATTCTCAGAAGCCATGGAGATGAAAAAAAGGAGATACAAAACTACCCAAGAATCCCTTTATAAACTGTTTCCCCACCGCATCACAAAAAGGGTTCAGCTTAAAATTTCTCTTCCCTCAATTGCGCGTGCAAATCTCCGCCTTGATTTTTAAAATTATCAGTTACCAAATTTTAATTTAAGTGCTTATCTCAAAACTACCCCTACTCCTATTTTCCCCAACAAATACGGATTATGATCGATGATCAGAATATCATTGGTTTTACATAGTTTTTTGAGGATCTCAAACAACAGATCAATATCTGCAAAATGTAGTCCGGTGCTGGGTTCATCTAAAATATAAAGTGCATCTGTTGTTTGTTCCTGCAGCCAGTTTAACAATAATAATCGTTGCTTCTCCCCCGAAGAAAGAGATCGTACCGGCTGCTCCAGTCTAAGATGCGCCAACCCGATCTCCTCTAACTGCTTTATGAACCGGATTTTGGCAGGCGCCTTTACCTCCTCTAACCATTCTTTTAATTCCGTGATATTCAGGGCCAGCACCTCAGCGATATTTTTTGTTCCAACTGTATGTTCTAAAATATGGAACTGATAACGTTGTCCCTTACAGACCTCGCATTTCTCGATCGCATTGGCGGCTACATCCAGGCTGGTCTCTACATAGCCTTTTCCTTTACAGTTCGGGCACTGACTCGACTTTGTTTTATAGGAAAAGTCACGAGCCTTAAGGCCCGTTTCGCTTGCAAAGATTTTACTGATATCTGTTAGCAAATTCAAATACGAGACTAATAAGGTCTGTGCGTGTGATCGTAATTTTTTAGTTTCAAAATAATACGCTTCCTTATATTCCCGGGGGAATTTTATACTGCCACAATTCACCGGCTTTTCCGTTTGAATGCTTGGAAGCAGGATGTCCTTCACCAGGGTCGTTTTCCCTATCCCCGATTTCCCGCTAATGGCGGTGATCCCGCCAACAGGCACTTCCATTGATTCTTTCACTAAGGTATGCCGGGACAGATTACGAATGGAAATAGCCTCCTTCCCTCTTTTTAATTCAACGGCTTTGGAAGGCTCTTTCAAAAAAGGATGACAATCGGGTTGTTTCAAGAAATCCTCAGGACTACCCTGGTAGGTAATAAATCCTCCCAACTTACCCGCCTGCGGCCCCAGCTCAACTAACTCATCCGCTGCCAGAATGATCTCCTTGTTATGCTCGATCACCATCACCGTATTGCCTTTTTCGATCAATTCTTTTAGAATGTTTATCAGATCCGGAATATTGTCATTGGATAATCCTGCGGAAGGTTCATCCAAAAGATAGGTAATACCTTTCAGCGGAGAGTTCAACTGTTTGATCAATGCTACCCGCTGGTTTTCTCCACCGGAAAGCGTGGACGATTTACGGTTGAGTTGCAGGTGATCAATATGCAACTGCTTTGCCCGCTTGATGGTATTGATCAAATGAGGTTGGATCTTAGAGATAAGTTTTTGATCTACCTCTTGCTGATGCTCTGCAGAAAGCCATTCTTCTAAAGCTTTAAAATCCATTGACTTTATTTCGTGAATAGATCTTCCGCCAATTTGAAAGGCAAGTCGTTCCGGCTTTAGACCACTTCCCTTACAATGGCTGCATTCCGCAGGGGAGAAAAGCGCCTTCAGCTTTTCTATATTTTTATTTTTTCGGGTCTTGTAATATTCTTCTTTTAGGTAGTGGAAAAGCCCTTTCCATTGCATGCTTATCTTCTGCGTACCCTTTCTTGTTTTGGTTTTGAATTCCCAATTGGTTGTCCATTCAGTTTCACCCGCGCCATTAAACAGAAACTCCTTTTGTTTTTCTGTGAGCTCCTTAAAAGGTGTTTTCAGGCTGAATCCGTGTTTTCGTCCTATCACCTTCACGATCGCCATATACTGACTCCCCACCTGGCCATAATAGGCGAGCGATTTATTATGCTCAAACAGACCTTCAGAGATGCTTTTTTCCTCATCGAGCACTATTTTAGCCAAATCAGGGAGCAATTCCTGACCCATTCCATCGCAAATAGGGCATTTCCCCAGTTCGTGATTATTGGAAAAATGACTGGCAGATAATTCCTTTCCTTCGAATTGTGCTTTTCTGGAGAAGGCAAAACGCAGGATCTTATCTATTCCCGTTTGTTTGGATAAATCTGAACGCTCTGTAAAGCTCTTTTCCTTACGCGTAATACAAATAGTGGGACTAAGCCCTTCAATGTGATCGACTTCAAACTGAAAATTCACGCCAACTCTTGACTGCTGATAAGATGAAAATTGTTTGGTCATTTCCTGTAATCCGTAGCCATGTAGCGTATCGATCAACAAAGAAGATTTCCCAGAACCAGAGATTCCTGTAATAACAGATAATTTATTCTTCGGAAAAACTACGTCCAGGTCTTTGAGATAATGCGTTCGGGCACCTTTTATGGAGATCATATCCCTCCGCTGATCTGATGTTTCTTTCAACTCCGGCGCCTGAGCTTTTAGCGCATTATCTACCAGTGTATCGCAGGAAGATTGAAATAGCCGATTATTCTCAAAGCAAAGTATCCCGGCTGTTTGTTTTTTGAGCTGGTTTAAAGCTTTCAGCAGCTGCCTCACATTTTGCTGATGCAATCCAATACTGGGTTCTTCCAGCAATAAAAGGGTCTTTTTTGATTGCTTAGCGAAATGTTTAGTGAGTTTAATGCGCTGGGCTTCCCCCCCGGACAAAGTATTAGAAGGTTGTCCCAGGTTGATATATCCAAGCCCGAGCTGCAGCATCAAAGAAAGAATTTTGGTGATCTTCTTCTCTTCAGAAAAGAAATCAAAAGCTTCCTCTATGCTCAAGTTATAAATGTCGGCAATGTTCCTATTATTCCAATGCACCTGAAGTACTTCAGGCTTAAAACGCTTGCCATTACAGCTGGGACAGACCTGGTTAATCGTGCCCATCACATTCATAGAAAGCGTGATCACTCCCGCCCCTTCACAGGTTTCACATCTTCCCCTCTTGTTATTAAAAGAGAAGGCGCCTTTAGCCAGATTCAGGGATTTTGCTTCGGGAGATTTAGCCAACAGGTCTCGAATTTTATCGGCTAAACCGGTATAGGTAGCAGGATTGCTCCTGGGCGTTTTGCCTATGGGTTGATCTGAAACCATAAGTAGTTGCAGGCCCTTTTCTTCGGAAAATTTCTGAAGTCTATCCAGGATCTGAGGAGTCTTCCTGGTCACTACCGTAAAATCCCCTTTTTGAGGCTGAAATGAATCTGCTGACTCGCGTTTAGGTTCCCGTTCCGGCCCGGAAGTTGCCTTTTGAAGTTCAGCTAAAGTGGGGCTCTTCAAACCTTCCGAAGTCAAAAATTTGCTAACAGGTCCGTTAAAAATCACTTCTCCTCCGTGAATTCCCGCTTCAGGACCTAACTCCACGATCCAGTCGGCAGATCTTATAAAATTCAAATCGTGTTCCACTACCATCACCGTATTTCCACGGCTCATCAACCGGTTGAAGATATGGCGTAAATAGTTTTGGTAGTCTTCGGATAAACCGATGGAAGGTTCATCGAATACATAAAGAATGCCCTGCAGGCTGCTGTTTACCTGTTTGATCAATTTTATTCGCTGGGCATCACCGGAAGAAATATCGGTGCTTGGAGTGCTCAGCCTATATTCCTCCATTCCAAGTCGAATGAGATCAAACAACTGAACACAGATCTTATCAACCAGCACCTGTTCCCCTGCTGTTAATTCCTGGCTTTTCAGCCTGTCGTATAATTCGTTTAAAGGCAGCTCCATCCATTCCTGAAAATTCAGACCTTTCCATTTAAATTTCAGGTGTTCAGCCTTAATTCGTGCCCCCTTACAACCCGGGCAAATGCTGGAACTGACAAATTTCAAGATGTTTTTATTCCGGTCCCGTTTTAAAATATCGCTCATAATAGGAAGAATCCCTTTATAAAAACCCTCTTCCCGGGGCTTAGCCTTAAGGCCTTCCCACCTCAGCCGGGATTCTATACTATGCTTCCCATAAAAGACTTTAATGCGATCACTTCCATTTAAGATCACATTTTTTTGTTCATCTGAGAGTTCCTTCCAGGGAATGTCGACGTTAAAACCATGGGCTTTACATACTTTATTTAATTCCTCGACAGTAACCTGGGAATAGACGATGTATCCGTTGGGCAAGGTAGTGGTGATGGCCCCTTCTCTAAGGCTTTTGTTTTCATCACCAATCAACTTATCAAGATCGATGTATTCTGCCTGCCCAATACCGTGGCAAACTTCGCAGGCTCCTTTGGGATGATTGAAGGAAAAGAGAGATTTGCTCATGGCATCTTCAGCTGAATAACGAGCAAATAAAATTCTGAAAACCGCAGCAAGCTCAGACAGGGTGCCGAAAGTGGCATTAATAGACTGGAATCGTTTGGACTGCTCCACTTTGATCACCGGTGGCAGCCCTTCAATATCATCAACTTCAGCGGTAGGTATTAATTGGGCATTTTGCTGGTTAT
>CAWGSM010000021.1:0-89735 GCA_963825045.1 uncultured Flavobacteriaceae bacterium
CACACTAATTGAGAATACTCCATTTAATTCATAAAATTCAAAATAGGGGAGCAGAAACATTTGCTTCTCAATTAGCAAATCATCAGAAAAAGCTGGGGCATGAAGTCATAGTAGTATCATTATTTGAAGGTACTTCTATCTTACCTTTTAATGGGGAAATTAAAAAGCTTGGTGGAAAGCCTTCTGCAAGGTTCTTTGACTTTAAAGCCTGGAAAAAATTAAATAGTATTGTTAAGGAGTTTCGTCCCGATATTATCCAGGCTAATGCCGGAGACACTTTAAAATATGCCGTTTTTTCGAAAAGATTATTTAGGTGGAAGGCCCCAATAGTGTTTAGGAATGCTAGTGAAGTTGGGAGATACCTTTCTGGTCGCCTACAAAAAGTATATAATAAATTTCTATATCAAAATATTGATTATGTTATTTCTGTATCAAAAGCTTCTAAAATTGATTTGATTTCACATTATCCGTTTCTTAAAGATAAAATTAAGGTTATTCCTGTAGGTCTGGAAAGGATAAAAATTCAGGATAAAAATAACTTATTAGGGGATTCTCAAAATATTGTTCATGTGGGTGGCTTTACTTTCGAAAAAAATCACAGAGGTTTAATTAAAATTTTCCAGTTAATTCAGAAAAGTAATTCAAAGGCTAAGTTACACCTTATTGGAGATGGTATATTAAGAAAAGAAGTTGAAGCTCAAGTGAGCAATGCGAATCTTTCGGATAAAATTATATTTCACGGTTTTGTGAATAATCCATTAGATTATATTTCCAATGCAAATTTGCTAGTTTTACCCAGTATTATTGAAGGGCTACCAGGAGTTATCCTGGAAGCAATGTATTGCAAAACACCTGTGATTGCTTATAATGTGGGTGGAGTTTCGGAAATATTGAACGCTGCTACAGGAGACCTAATTGAAAGAGGAGATGAAATGTCTTTTGCTAAAACCTCTTTAAAAAACCTGGAAACCCCAGATTCTAACAAAATTCAGAGGGCATATGAAATAGTTACCGAAGATTTTATGAATGATAAATTAGCATTAAATTTTCTTCATACTTATCAAAATAAAATCCTGGGTTAAACTCATATAGATAGAGTATTAACCGCGATCTTAAAATATTCTAAAATTCTTGTACTCAATTTCAATTAAAGTAACTTTGACCTCTTAAAATTTCATATGGGGAAAATAAAAATTCTTCATATAATAAAGTCTTTAGGTCGGGGAGGGGCTGAGATGTTATTACCAGAAACCCTTAAGCTCCATGATAAGACAAAATTTGAATTTTATTTTATCTATTTTCTGCCATGGAAAGATCAAATGGTTTCAGAAATAGAAGAGAACGGTGGTTCCGTAAAGTGTTTTTCGGCTGCAAATAATGTACATTTAATGTTGCAAATACCAAGAGTAATTTAATATTGTAAAAAGAATAATATTGATGTTATCCATTGTCATTTACCTTGGGCAGGTTTTCTCGGTAGAGCTGTCATTTTAAAACTAAGATACCAATGTTGTATACCGAGCATAATATGCAGGAGAGGTATCATAAATCACTAAATTTATAAATAAAATTACTTTTAATTATCAAAATAAAGCAATTGGAGTTGCGAAGGATGTAACGGAATCTATTGAGAAAAATATTCGCCCTGAGATAAAGTTGAAGACAATATTAAATGGAGTGAATACTAAGAAATATAAAAGAAACCTCAATGATAATTCTATTAGAAAGAAATATGAATTTACCTGATGACGCATTTGTAATAGGAGTTGTGGCCGTGTTTCGTTTTCAAAAAAGACTGATGGAATGGTTGAGATGTGCTCGAAGAATTTAGCAGAAATAAGGATAATGTATATGGATTAATAGTAGGTGCCGGTCCTTTAGAGCATCAGATCGTTGCAGAAATTGAAAATCTTAATCTAACAGGTCGGGTTATCATGACAGGTTTACAGGAAAATACCAGGCCTTACTTTAATGCCATGAATGTTTTTATGATGACTTCTTCTTTTGAAGGTTTGCCAATAGCATTATTGGAAGCTATGAGTATGGAATGTGCCTTAGTTTCAACCGATGCAGGTGGAATCAAAGAGGTGATAAGAGATGATGAAGACGGGCTGTTAGTTAATGTAGAGGATTGGAGGTGTTTGCCTGGAAAACTGGAATTATTATATCATGATAATTCTTTACTGATGAAGTATGCAATAGCGGCCAGAAAAAGGGTCATTGAAAACTTCAGTTTGTATGGGATGGTGCAGGAAATTGAAGATGAATATTTAAATCTAGTGAAATGATTATTAGAGAAGCAAACGCAAGTGATCTTCCCGCAATATTACAAGTTTTGAAAGCTAGTCTGGGAGAAACATCATCCAGGAAAACTGAGCAGGTTTGGAATTATAAACATGTTCGTAATCCCTTTGGTGAAAGTTTGGTTTTAGTGGCATGTGATAAAGACAGGATAATTGGGGTACGCGCCTTTATGAAATGGAAATGGAAAAAAGAAAATACAGTTTTTGATGCATACAGGGCAGTAGATACAGCGACACATCCTGATTTTCAGGGTCGAGGTGTTTTTAAGAAATTGACTTTAGAAGCTCTAAGTAAAGCCAAATCTTTAAAAGATCATTTTGTTTTTAATACTCCTAATTCTCAAAGTAAACCAGGATATTTAAAATTAGGTTGGAAGGAAGTAGGTCAGCTAAAGCCTTCCATTAAACTCACCAATCCATTTAATTTTTTCTCCTCAAAAGAAAAGGTTCTTAATTATCATCATGAAATATGCGCTGTGGAAGACCTGGCTTCATTGTTAAAACAATATAATCTGAGACTGTCAGAAAGCGATAAATTATATACTCCTAAGACAGTTGAATATTTAAGATGGCGTTATGAGCAAAATGTGCTTCAGGACTACTTTGTATACTCTTCAGAACAATTTTATGTTGCCGGTTATTTAAAGAAGCGCGGAAGAGCAAATGAATTAAGAATCACAGAGTTAATTTATAATTCTTCAAAAGGAAAAAAGGAGACCAAACAATTAATTTCTCAGTTAGCAGCAAAATTCCGAGCAAATTTTATTTCATATCATACTGTGGAAAAATTATTCCATACAGAAATAAGGGGTAAGTTTGGTCCGGTATTAACTTTTAAACCAATTGTCTTAGAAGAAGAAATAAAAAATTATCTTCTTAAATTGGACTCATGGCAATATAGCCTTGGAGATTTAGAATTATTCTGAAAAGATGATAGGAGGCATCCTTCTCATATTGTTTTTAGCACTGATAAATCAGGCGATTTTTAGTGGCTTTGAGAAAAAGCATCGGTTTTTTTCTCGAAAAATGATGAATCAGTTATATGTATATCATGTTTTTTTTATACTGGTTTATTACACTTATGCCCAGTTTAACCCCAGTGATTCAAAGAAATACTTTACTCGTCCTCAATATACTGGATGGTCTTGGTTGGATTACTTTGGCACGGGTACAACATTTATAGATTTCATTTCTTATCCATTTGTTAATTATTTTTATTTCAGTTATGAAATGATGATGGTTTTATTTGGCTGGTTTGGCTTCCTGGGCTTTCTATTTGCTTACTTATTTTTCAGGGAGAATATACCTATAAAAATTACTGTTTTTAAAAATATTGATTTTCTACCCCTAATTCTTTTCTTTCCAAATATGCACTTTTGGACTGCTTCCCTGGGAAAAGGAGCGCCCATTTTTCTGGGACTAATGATGTTTGCCTATTGTATAAAGCATCCAAAGGATCGTATAATAAAAATTATATTGGCTTCAGTAATTATTTATTTTATTAGGCCCCATGTTTTCCTTTTTGTAGCGGTAGGTACAGTACTGGGGTATATGAGTGGTAGAGAAAAGATAGCTTTCTGGAAAAAAATGATCATTTATATTGTGATGATTGGTAGTTTGTGGTTTGTTAAAGATCAAATTTTAACAGTTGCTGGGTTGGAGGGGTCAGAAAATCTAGTTGGTGATTTCGAAACTTTTTCTGAGGATAGGTCTGCGGAGCTAAGTAAGTCTGGCTCGGGAGTAGACATGACTTCTTATCCGATACCGGTCAAACTTTTTACTTTTTGGTTTAGACCCTTTTTATTGATGCCCCCGGTTTACTAGGGTTAATTGTTTCTTTAGAAAATCTTAATTTATCTTCTTTTATTCTTTAAGATATTTAAAAAAGGCTTTTTCAAATTCCTTATTAAATCTCCCATAACCGTTAAGATGAGTGCTACCGTATTTTTCACTTCTTCGCTTGCGATGGTATTTGTGATGTCAAATCTGGGAATAATGATGAGACAAAAATCTATGGTAATGTATTTTCTATTCTTTGTGATATATTATTTTCTGGCCGAGAAGAAATATAAACGAATTGTGAAGATGAAAAAGATTCGTGAAATGCAAAAGAAAAGTGTAGAAGTTGAAACATTGTAAAGTATTATGACAAAAGAATCAGGTAAACTAGTTATTTCTTTAGATTTTGAGTTACTCTGGGGAGTTTTTGATAAGGTTAATTTTAGAGAAAAGGAATTATATTTTCAAAATACCAGAAAGGTGATACCTGAAATTTTAAATATTTTTGAAGAAGCTGGTATTGCTGCAACCTGGGCTACAGTAGGAGTGCTTTTTAACAAAAACTGGGAAGATTTTGCACAGAATATTCCGGAATTTCTACCTGAATACCATAACATGTCTTTATCTGCCTATGAGTATGCAAAATCCAATATGAATGAGATTGATGAATATTTTTGTTTTGCAAATTCTTTAATTGAACAAATAAGGAAAACACAGAAACAGGAAATAGGGACTCATACTTATTCTCATTATTACTGTCTAGAACCTGGACAAAATGAAAAATCCTTTAAAGCAGATTTAAAGAAGAATATTAAACTGGCAGAGCAAGCCGGAATCAACTTACAATCTTTAGTTTTTCCACGGAACCAATTTAATACGGATTATTTAAGTGTTTGTAATGAACTTGGAATTAGAACGGTTAGATCTAATCCTACAAATTGGTATTGGCAAAGTGATTCAAAAGATACCATTCTAAATAAAATTTTTCGAACAGGAGATGCCTATTTAGGATTAAATGATAAACCTTATCCTATAGATAGTGTTGGCTCTGGGAAGAACTTACCTGTAGAACAAAAAGCGAGTAGATTATTAAGACCTTACTCAGATTCTTTCCTAAATAAGCTTAAAATACAGCGAATAAAGAAAGAAATGCTTTATGCAGCCAGAAATAATCAAATCTATCATCTATGGTGGCACCCGCATAACTTTGGAGAACATCCTGAAGAAAGCATTGAAGACCTTAAGTCTAATTGTCGAGTTCTACAGGTTTTGTAATGAAAAATATCATATGAATTCTTATTCAATGATTGATATAGTTAAAGATTTAAATGGAGAAGTTGTAGCGTCAAAGAACTTGATTTAAGTGTATTTTAATAACATTAAGTGTTTGAGCAAGTAAAATTTAATAGGATTCTTAATGCATCTTATTTTAAGATGTAATTCTACTTGAACAATAAGCTTATTAAATTGTATTAGCTTTGGCAAGAATCAATTATTCATTAAACAATAGTATGACTAGCAGATTATTTGAGGAAAATTTCTATTATTTCCAATTTTTTTATTTGCATTTAAGATATAGGGTACTTATAGCTTTATTTCTTAGCCTAATGGTCGGATTACTGGACGGTATAGGATTAGCATTGTTTATTCCATTACTGAATATTGCGGTGGGAAATATAGAAAACTCCAATTTGCAAAGTGATACGCTTAGTCAATTTGTTATGGATACTCTCAGAATAAATCCAAATCTTTTAAATATCTTCCTCCTTATATTCTTACTCTTTTGTGTGAAGGGGATATTTAAATTTCTGGAGAGCTATTTGCGTGTTGTTTATCAACAGTTTTTTATGCGAAAGATTCGTGATGAGAATATAGCTTTATTGAGTGAATATGATTATCAAAGATTCGTGCTATCAGACGCCTGGTCGTATTCAAAACAGTTTAAGTTCAGAAGTAAGCCGGGTAAGTATTGCTTATCGGCAGTATTTTAAATCTCTTCAAATGGGGATAATGGTAGCAGTATATATAAGCCTCGCACTGTTTACTGAATGGAGGTTTACAGTTTTGGTTTTATTGGGAGGAATTTTTCTTAATTTCTTTTTCGCATATTTCTATAAGAGGACAAAGTTTTTTTCAAAGAAATTCACTTCAGAAAGCCATTCATTCCAGGGCTTGCTAATGCAAAAGATAAATAATTTTCAATATCTGAAAGCTACAGGATTAAATTCTGTATTTGGCTTTAAGCTGAAAAGCAAAATTAAAGAACTGGAGCATTATCAAAAAAAACTGGGTATTACAGACGCTATTACTTGGAGCCCTCAGGGAACCCTTTACTATTTTGATAGTATTTATTGCAGTTTACACTTACGCTTATTTCTTTGATGAGGAAATTGGGGGCATTCTTTTGAGTTTATTACTCCTTTATCGCTCTATTACTTATTTTATATCGATGCAGGAACAATGGAATTTATTTCTTGGGGTTTCAGGGAGCATTCATAACCTACTCGAATTTAATCAGGAATTATCCAATAATAAAGAGAGTTCCGGAGAAATAGAATTCAACGGATTTAAAAATAAATTGGAGTTAAAGAATATCTTCTTTAATTATGGTACAGGGAGAAAATGTTTTGAAAGGGTTAAATCTAACAATTTCCAAAAATGAAACTATAGCGATCGTTGGAGAAAGCGGCTCAGGCAAAACAACTCTTATGAATCTGCTGTCTGGACTTTTTTACCCAAAGGAAGGTGGTTATTATGTTGATGGCAGATCTATAAAGGATATAGAGATTAATTCATTTAAGCATAATATTGGATATATTGTTCAGGATCCTGCTATTTTCAATGATACTGTTTTTAATAATATAACTTTCTGGAAACCAAAATCTCCCGACAATCAAAAGAAGTTTGAAGAAGCGATAAAGAAAGCTGCGATTTATGAATATATTAATGATTTGCCGGATAAGGAAAATACACTTCTAGGACTTAACGGAATGAATGTAAGCGGGGGTCAGAAGCAACGTTTCTCTATTGCCAGGGAACTTTTTAAAGATGTTGATATATTATTCATGGACGAGGCGACATCTAACCTGGACAGTACAACAGAAAAGGAAATCCACACTAATATAAATGCTTTAAAAGGTAACTATACAATAATTGTAATTGCCCACAGGATGGCAACTGTAAAATCTGCAGATCGTATAATTGTTTTAAAGGATGGAGAAATAGAGAGTATAGGGAACTATGAGGAATTGTTGAAGAAAAGTGATGAATTTCAAAAAATGGTTGACCTTCAAGTGATATAAGAGCTGATGGAAATAAAAGACTCTTTAAATTTTGCGGCTTTTATAATAACCTATAGAAGGCCTGAAATACTTAAGAATACTATAGATAATTTATTAACTCAACAGTATCCGCCTTCTGAAATACTTAATTGTAGACAATAGCCCTGACCAATACAGCGAAAACTTGATCAAGAATATAGGAAATCCAAAACTCACATATTATAACGTGGGTTATAATTCGGGACCTGCAGGGGGCAGTAAGATTGGTTTAAAAATACTTGCTAAAAAAGGATATAGATGGATCTATTGGGGAGATGATAATAACCCACCACGAGATGATACCGTTTTTAAGAGAATGTTTGAATGCCTATCAGAATTGCAAACTCAGGAAGAAAAGATTGGAGCAATAAGCGGAAAGGGAGGTAGCCTGAATAAATTTACCGGGAGGATCAGGTCTCTATCAAATGCTGAATTGAAAAGAAATGAGGATAGTAGAGACAGATGTATTTCCTGGAGGCCATACCGTTATTCTTAATTCAGAAATTGTAAAAAAAAATATACTACCTGATGAAAATCTCTTTTTTGCTTTTGAAGACCTGGATCTAAGCTTAAAAATAAAGAAAGCGGGTTATAAAATTTTTATTGATGCTAAAACCTGGCTGAAGGTAAGATACGCATACGGTGACACTTCAAATACTTACAGGCCAAGAAGGAATAGCTTTGGGGATAAAAAAATTAACTGGAACCGTGAATTTTACAGTTCGCGGAATCTATTACATATCTTTTATCAACATAGAATGATGTTTCCTTTTGTATTTCAGCTTTTAAAAATTGCCTTCAAAATACCTTATGGTTTTAAATTTGGAATAAGTTATGGATGGAAGAATTTGAAAATACAAACCTTAGCAGTTGTTACTTTTTTTAAAGGAAACTATCAAAATATTCTTAAGGTTGATTGATTTAAAGTAAATCCTCTTAAATTGCCAATGAAATAAAGCCCTTCCAGAATGAATAAGAATGATAATATACTAACCCTTGACTGTACTTTAAGAGATGGAGGTTATTATACCAATTGGGATTTTGCAGATGATGTAGTAGAGGATTATTTCAGGCTTACTAATCAATTACCTTTAGACTTTGTTGAGGTGGGATATCTTTCCAAAGAAAAAGAAATTATATCACGGAGCTTTTTTTTATCTACCCGGTTCAGTTTTAGAAAAATGTCGTCATTTAAGTAGCCATCGTATCTCTGTAATGCTTAATGAAAAAGATTTAGAGCAGTCTGATTTACCATCAATACTGGGGCCGGCCAAGAATAAAGTTGATCTTATAAGACTTGCAGTTAAGCCAGAGAACCTTTTAGATCCCTGGAAACTGGTAAAGAAATTAAAGAAATGGGGTTTAAAGTAGCTCTTAATCTTATGTATGCCAGTGAATGGAAAGAAAATTATCCTGAACAGGAAACGCTTTTCAAGATTAATACTGATTTTGATTTTTTCTATGTGGTTGACTCCTATGGGGGGATGTTTCCCTCTGATGTGAAAGCAGTATTTAAGTATTTGACAGAGTTGCTTGATATTCCTGTTGGATTTCATGGCCATAACAATCTGGAGCTTGCGCTAGCCAATTCGTTAGCCGCAGTAGAAAATAATGCGGGAATAATTGATGCTACCATATTAGGGATGGGCAGAGGAGCTGGGAATCTAAGAACGGAATTATTACTCAGTATTTTTTATAAGAAGAAACATTTTGATGTCGATTTTGATATATTAGATAATATTTCTGAACGATTTATCGGTTTTAAAGAAAAATATAAATGGGGTACCAACCTGCCATATATGGTTTCTGGGTTGAAATCACTTCCACAGGATGCGGTTATGTCTCAAATTAAAAAACGTTATTTTTCATTGAATGGCTTTAAGAAGGAAAACCAACAAATAGGAAAAGAAGCAGAACAGTTTCAATACGATTTACCAAAAAAATATGAAACTGCTTTACTAGTTGGGGGAGGTAGTTCTGTTTTAAATCATCATGAAGCTTTGAATGAATTTATTCAGAATAATCCGGAGGTATTAATAATATTCGCAAGTTCTAAGAATGTAAAGGTACTAAAGGATAGTGCTAATTTTCAATTACATTTTTTAGCGGGAAATGAAGGCAAGCGATTGCAATTAGAATTAAAGAATTTTGAACTATATAATAGGGCAGGAGTTTTAGTTCCCGATTTCTTTTCTACTTTAAACATTATTCCACAGGAATTTAAAGATCATATTATTAAACTGGAGAATGAAGACTTTAATGAATCTTATAAACGATCTATTACTGCTTTAATACTTCAGTTTTGTACTAAGATTGATATTTCAACCTTATTTGTAACAGGATATGACGGTTACGGAAATTCAATGACAAAAACTGAATTTGAATTATTTGAGGAAAACCTGAAGATATTTGAGGATTTTAAAGGGGATTTAGAAATGTTTAGTCTTACACCCACCGAATATCATTTGAATTCTAAATCTATATACACGCTTATTTAATGAGTTTTGCCATTTTCATCCCGGTGCGAAAAGGAAGCGAAAGAGTGCCTGAAAAGAACACCCGCAATTTTAGTGATTACGAGTATGGGTTAATAGAACTTAAGCTAAATCAACTGGAAGATTTTAATTTGGTGAATGAGATAATTCTTTCAACCAATGATGAGAAGTGTCTTCAAATAGCTCAGAGATTTTCGAATAAAATATCAAATTTAAAAATAGATCATAGACCAGATCATTTAGGAAGAGCAGACACAGATTTGACCGATCTTATAAAGTATGTTCCTGGAATTTCTAATTGCGAGCATTTCCTGTGGACCCATGTCACTTCTCCCTTTTGTGAGAAAGAAAACTATGCTCAGGCTATAGAAAAGTATAAAGAACTGGAGGGCTTTGACTCCTTAATGACAGGAAGTTTATTTCAGGAATTTCTGTGGAATAAAGATAAAAAAGAGATCGTTAATAATTTAACAGGGAAAGCATGGCCTCGAACTCAGGATTTGCAAAAGAACTTTTTAATAGATAATGCTATTTTTGTAGCGCATAGGAAGTTTTACGAAAAAGGCAAAAGAATAGGTTTAAATCCATATTTATGGAATTGGATAAAATTACTTCATGGGATATTGATACCGACACCGATTTTAAAATGGCAGAATTATTTTATGAAAGATTTTTCAGATAAAGAAGTGATTTTTTGGGATTTTGATGGCGTTATTATCGATTCTGAAAAAGTAAGAACTGCAGGTTTTGAAAAGGTTTTAAGAGATTATCCTAAAGAGGAGGTTGAGCAGTTAATTCAATATCATAAAAAAAATGGAGGATTATCCCGTTATGTGAAATTCAGATACTTTTTTGAAGAAATCAGGAAAAGTCCTATTTCTGATGAGAGGGTGGATGAACTATCCCAGTAATTTTTCTGTAATAATGAGGGAAAACTTGAGCGAGAAGGATATTTTAATAAAATAGACGCTTAATTTCATTAAAAAAAATTTCAAAAAGATTAAGATGCATATTGTTTCTGGGTCAGATGAAGAGGAGCTGCGTTATCTTTGCAAAAAATTGGATATTAAAAGGTTTTTTATTTCAATTAACGGATCTCCTACCCCTAAAATTGAACTGGTTAAATCTTTATTAAAAGATCTATCGATTAATAGAGATAAAACTATTTTAATTGGGGATTCTATTAATGATTTTGAAGCAGCTAAGAAAAATAACGTAGAGTTTTTTGGCTTTAATAATTCGGAACTAAAGAAAAAGGGATTAAATTATATTGAATCTTTTGAATAAAATAAAGAGACATGTTAGGGCCAAATATCAGGCTTTTAAATATATCAAAGAATTTGACCCGAAAGTCGAATTTAGAAATAAAAATGTCGCCGTTATTGGCGCGGCTGATACCGCCTTGAAATATAAAAATGTTGATATTATTGAGAAGGCAGATGTTGTAATAAGAATAAATAAAGCCCCACATGCCTGGCAACCGGAGATGAAACAGTTTATCGGTAAAAGAACGGATATTCTTTTTCATAGTTTTTATGAAAATGCGTCTAGTGGTGGTGGTGAAATTGATCTCGAACTATATGAGAAATTTGGAATACAAAAAATTGTAAATCCTAATAATAATAAAGCTGGGATTAGGGCCCATCTTAATTTTTATAAACGCCACAATAAGGCAGTAGAAACCTTTATGTTGAAAAAGAATATATCTGATCAAATTAATAAGGAAGTTAAGGAGTATTTACCAACCATTGGCTTTTATGCTCTTTCTAGTGCTCTTTTGGCGGAAACAAATTCGGTTTTTATTACTGGTTTTACTTTTTTTAAAACTCCTTATTATAAAGGTTACCGAAATAATTTGGAAGACTCGGCTACTAATGATATACATATTCAAAAACAGGGTATTCATAATCCAGAGCTTGAATTTTTAGCATTTCAGCGAATTTTGAAAAGTTCTCCCTCAAAGAGTATTAAGCTTGATAAGGAACTTGAGAGTCTTTTAGCTTCAAACAAATGAAGATGAAGATTATTTATTATAGTACTTCATATCATGCAAATCATGGGGGTAGTATCCAATCTCTGGAGTTTTACCGGTCACTTGTGTCAACATTCCGAAGTTGATAAATCATTATTTCCAGATTCTTCAAATGACACCATTATAAGAGCTCAACAAGAAAGCAAGATCAAGACATTACTTAAAAAGAATAGTGTTTTTCAGGTGTTGTCTTTTTACAGAAGGAATAGCTTTTATATAAAGGATTTGATTGCTAAAATAAAACAGGATCTGCCTGATGTATTGCTGCTACAGATGGATTCGAATTTTCTTCAAATCAAAAAGCTTAAAAAATTATTTCCCGATATACTTATTTGTACCCAGATCAACGGTTCTCCCTTTGACGAATTCTACCGGAATATAGCTTTCAGAAATTGGTTTATTGAAAAGCAGCGGGAAGCCTATCAAATATCTGATCTTAATTTTTTTATTTCTGAATTTTCCAGGAACCGTATCATGGGGGAGGATGTGAACTTAAATCGGGACAAAATAATATATAATGGAACGGACATACAAAAGTTTTATCCTCTGCCCGGTAAGGAGAAAATTCGAAAAAAGTTAGGTTATGAGGACGATGAATTTATTATAGGTTATATAGGAACGCTGGATTTTCATAAAAAGATGATTCGTTTGGTGGAAGCATTTCAGAAAGTTCAGCAATTATATCCAAAAACAAGACTTATTATTATAGGGGATGGTCCTGCTTTTTCAAAAATTAAAAGTTTCGTTCACAAAAATCATCTTGAGGAAAAAGTTCAGTTGAATGGCTGGATAAAACATGATGAAGTAAATGAGCACTTAAATAGCTTCGATCTTGCGGTTCACCATTATGCCCATCATTATATGAACCCCTTAAAAGTTTTTGAATATCTCGCCACTGGATTACCGGTTATCGCTCCTGATATTGAATCTATAAGGAAACTTTTTAAGAATAAAGAAGATCTAATTATCTCTACTCAGGAAAACGAAAATCTTCATCAGGAAATAATTAATTTAATTGAGAATACAGAACTAAGAGAAAAACTTAGTTCTAATAGTGAGGTTATCAAAAAAATTGCAGAGAACTATACCTGGAAAAGTTATACAGAGAAAATTCTGGAAGCTATGAAGGAAAAATTAAACCAATTTTGATGGATAAACTCGTCCGGATAACAACCATCCCATTATCCCTTGAAAAGCTTTTAGAGGGTCAGCTAACTTTTATGAATAATTATTATGAGGTTATAGCTGTTTCTGCAGAAAAAGATAGGCTGAAAAAATATGGAGAGCAAAATAGGCTTAGAACCTTTTGGGTTGAAATGACTCGTGCTATTACTCCTTTTCAGGATTTAAAAGCACTTATTAAACTATATAAATTTCTAAAAAAAGAGAAACCCTTAATTATTCATAGTCATACTCCAAAAGCAGGGATAATTGGTATGCTTGCCGGAAAAATGGCAGGTGTCCCTATTCGATTGCATACGGTTGCTGGTTTACCTTTATTGGAAACCCAGGGAATTAAACGCAAGATATTAGATA
Organism: uncultured Flavobacteriaceae bacterium; assembly: GCA_963825045.1. GTDB lineage: Bacteria > Bacteroidota > Bacteroidia > Flavobacteriales > Flavobacteriaceae > Christiangramia. The sequence continues at coordinate 13,466 of CAWGSM010000021.1, forward strand.
AGGTTGAAACTTTAACTTATAAACTGGCGACACGGGTTTATCCAAATTCTTTTGAATTAAAAAAGATCATTTTAAAACTGGGTTATGCAGGTGATTCAAAATTACATGTACTCGGGGAGGGAAGCTCCAATGGTATTGATACAGATTATTTTGATCCGGAAAGCTTTACAAAAGCAGATACCGATCATTTAAAAAAATCTATAGGTATTCCCATAGAAGACTTCGTCTTTATATTTGTAGGTCGCCTGGTGTCAGAAAAAGGAATTAATGAGTTAGTGGATGCCTTTTCTACTTTGAACAAAGAAAATAAAAATACCTCCTTACTTTTGGTAGGGCCAATGGAAACTGATTTAGATCCCTTGAAAGACAAGACACTGGAATTGATTAAAAATCATCCTAAAATTTTTACTACTGGGTATCAGAATGACGTTCGACCATATTTTGCGGTTTCAGATGTATTGGCGTTTCCAAGTTACAGAGAAGGTTTTCCCAATGTTGTTATGCAAGCAAATGCCATGAATCTTCCTGCTATTGTAAGTGATATAAATGGCTGTAATGAAATTGTTGAAAATGGCAAGAATGGAGTGATTATTCCGGTAAAAGATAAATTTGCTTTACACAAAGCGATGCAGACTTTTCTTTTAGATGATAGTATTTCCAGCGAGTTTGTCGCTAAACGCACGCTCGTTGATTCAAAAGAAATATGAAAGAAGAGCTTTTTGGAAAGTTTTGTTAAAAGAATATAAAGAATTAGAAGACCTGCATAATCATGGTTAAATTCGCGGCCGGTATAAAAATACGTTCTTAAGAAATCTATGTATAGGAAAATCTTAAAACCAATATCTGATATTTTAGTAGCTTTTTGTGGGCTTTTAATTCTAAGCCCGATCCTATTGGTTGTTGTAATTCTTCTATCCATGGCTAATAATGGAAAACCTTTCTTCTTTCAAAATAGACCAGGAAAAAATGGTAAAATATTTAAAATTGTTAAATTTAGGACCATGAACGATGGAAGGGATGAGAACGGATTTCTTTTGCCCGATTCAGAGCGACTTACTGTAATTGGAAAATTTGTTCGTAAAACTTCAATCGATGAAATTCCTCAGCTATGGAATATTTTAACCGGGAGTATGAGTTTGATAGGGCCACGCCCTTTATTACCTGAATATCTTTCAATTTATTCAAAATTTCAGAAGAGAAGACATGAAGTAAAGCCTGGTATTACCGGCTGGGCACAGGTGAATGGCAGAAATGCAATTAGCTGGACACGTAAATTTGAATATGATGTGTGGTACATAGATAATTTATCACTGATGCTTGATCTTAAAATTATATTCAAAACTATACAGAAAGTAATTATTTCAGAAGGGATTAATACTCAAAATATGGCAACTACAGAACCATTTAACGGGAAGTAATTGATGATTATATACGGGGCAAGCGGTCATGGGAAAGATGATCGTTGATATAATTAGATATTATAGATACAGAATCAATAGATTTGTGTAATTGATGACGATACCGATATAAGAGTGATATCTTTCATCATATTCCAGTACATCATCGAAGAATTAAACTGATGAAATGCATGATGAATTCATAGTGTATCTTGCTATAGGCAATAATAAGACCAGAAAGAAGCTTAGTCGAAGAAATTGAACAATCAATGGTGTGAAGCTTTTGATCCATTCTCCAGCGGTGATTTCTGGAAAATACTGAATATTGGTGAGGAACAGTTGTGATGGCTGGTGTAATTATTAATTCTTCGGTATATATAGGTAAGCATTGTATAATTAATACCGGGGCAATTATTGAGCATGACGTTGATATTAAGAGAATTTTGTCAATTTCCCCTGGGCGTCATTACAGGAAATGTTTCAATAGAGGAGGGAACTGCAATTGGTGCAGGAGCCACAATTATTCCAGGAGTAAAGGATCGGGAAATTGGGTTACAATTGGAGCCGGTGCGGTTGTAATTAATGATATACCAGATTATTCTGTTGTGGTAGGTAATCCGGGAAAAATTATAAAATTCAATAAAGTATATGAAAAATGAATAAAGAAAAAATCTGGTTATCCTCTCCCCATATGGGAGGGAATGAACTCAAATATATTAATTCGGCATTTGATGAAAACTGGATAGCTCCTCTTGGTCCCAATGTAAATGGGTTTGAGGAGGATATTCGTAAATATTTAGATCCAAATTCTGAAGAGAAAATACATGTGGCTGCACTGAGTTCAGGAACTGCGGCACTCCATCTGGCTTTGATTCTTTGCGGTGTAGAACGTGATGATGAAGTAATTTGTCAAAGTATGACCTTTGCTGCTTCTGCCAACCCTATAGCATATCTGGGAGCGAAACCCATTTTTATTGATAGTGAAAAGGAAACTTTAAATATCTGTCCAGATGCAATTGGAGATAGCAATCAAAGATCGCATTGACTAAAGGGAAAAAACCTAAAGCAATTATTGCCGTACATCTTTACGGAATGCCTTATAAAATTGAGGAATTGAATGAGGTTGCCGGGAAATTCGATATTCCGGTCATTGAAGATAGTGCAGAAGCTTTAGGTAGCACATATAATGGACAAAAATGCGGAACTTTTGGTGATTATTCGATTTTATCTTTTAATGGAAATAAAATTATAACCACCTCTGGGGGTGGGGCATTGGTTACCCGGGATATAGAAGGTAAAGAAAAAGCTATTTTTTTAGCTACTCAGGCAAGAGACAATGCACCACATTATCAGCATAGCAGTATTGGTTATAATTATAGATTAAGTAATATCACGGCTGGAATTGGTCGCGGTCAGATGGAAGTATTAGATAAAAGAGTAGAAGCAAGGAGGGAAATGTTTCAATTTTATGTAAATTTATTCCAAAATGAAGAAGGGGTTAATGTTTTTAAGGAACCAAGTGATAAATACTATAGTAATCATTGGTTAACAGTTATAGAAATAGATAAAGAAAAAACAGGAGGAATCGATAGAGAGGATATTCGGAAGGCTCTGGAATTAGAGAATATTGAATGTAGACCTCTTTGGAAACCAATGCATTTGCAGCCTGTATTTCAAGGATTTTCCTTTTTATGGCACGGGAGTTGCCGGGGAAATGTTTAATAAATGGTTTATGTTTGCCTAGTGGCTCTAATCTGAAAGATCAGGATAGACTAAGAATTAAAGAGGCAATATTAAATTGTTTGAAAAATTAGATTTTAGCCTATGGGTAAATTAAATAACGCCCTTAAAAATATTCTTACCGGACCGGATAATGCGCTTGATATTAGAAATATTAAGTATTTACCGCGTTGGGCAGTATTTCTTATTGACATTGGTTTAGTAAGCATTTCTATTGTTCTTACTATTTTAATCTTACTGGATTTATCACCTTTTCAATATACTTTAATATCATTTTTTGATAAGGCGGTTATCGTGGTAGCCGTAAATATTCTGTTTTTCTACATTTTTAAAACTTATGCGGGTATCATTAGATATTCGTCCAATATTGATGCGTTAAAGCTTTTACTGGCTACGATAAGTTCTTTCTTTTCGTTACTAGTGATTAATTATATCACATTTTTTGTTGTAGGTGAGAAAATTTTCCTCGTAGGAGGATTACTCATAAATCTATGGATTTCATTTTCATTATTATTTCTGTTTAGGTTAAGCGTTAAACAGGTGTATGAATATTTTAAAGTAGCTCAGAAAAATGAAAGTTTAATTAAAGCCGTAATTCTTGGCGTAGATGAAAATGCTATTTCTATCGCCGGGGCTCTTGATATTGAACACCCTAAAAGATTTAAAATTGTGGGCTTTCTAACTCAGAAGTCTCATCGGAGTTTACGAATTCTTGATAAACCGGTTTTACAACACACTAAAAAAATTCATAGTGAAGTAAAAGCACTTGGAGCAGATGCAATTATTTTTTCAGAAAATACATTCTCTCCAGAAGAAAAATTTAAATTAGTAGAGGAATGTCTCGAACATGATATTGCTGTGTATAACGCGCCATTGGTTTCTTCCTGGGATGATAAACAACCTATAGCAAAAAAGATAAAAACTTTGCAGATAGAAGATCTGCTTGAAAGAGAACCAATTCAGCTTGAAGTCCAGAATAAGATTGATCAACTAACTGGTAAGACTATTCTGGTTACCGGAGCAGCTGGTTCTATAGGAAGTGAGATTGTCAGGCAGGTAGCAGAATATAATCCTAAACGTCTTATAATACTGGATCAGGCAGAAACACCTTTGCATAACCTACAACTTGAAGTAGAGTCTAAGTTCCCGAACCTGAATTTTAAGGTGATTATTTGCGATGTGGGAAATAAAAAGAGATTGGAATTAATGTTCCAGAATCAGAATGTTGATGTAGTTTATCATGCGGCTGCCTATAAACATGTTCCATTAATGGAAAGTAATCCTCATGAGGCGATTTTTGTAAACATTCAGGGAACTAAAAATCTTGCAGATCTTGCTATAAAATATAATGTAGGACATTTTGTAATGGTTTCAACAGATAAGGCGGTCAATCCAAGTAATGTGATGGGAGCTTCTAAAAGAGCTGCAGAGATGTATGTCCAATCGCTTTATCATGAACAAAGAAAGCATGCTTTAAATTCAACTAAATTTATTACGACGCGCTTTGGGAATGTTTTGGGATCTAATGGTTCTGTAGTCCCATTATTTAAAAAGCAAATTGAAGCAGGAGGGCCTGTAACCATTACGCATCCTGATATTATAAGATATTTCATGACCATTCCGGAGGCTTGTCAATTAGTACTTGAAGCGGGTGCCATGGGAAAAGGTGGAGAAATTTTCGTTTTTGATATGGGGGAGCCGGTGAAAATTATGGATTTAGCCATTAAAATGATTAAACTTGCAGGATATCAGCCTAACAAACATATTAAAGTAAGGATTACAGGACTTCGTCCTGGAGAGAAGTTATATGAAGAGTTATTAAATGATGAATGTAAGACCTTACCCACTCATCATAAAAAAATTATGATAGGGCAGGAAGTGGTTAGAGATTATGATCTTATAAATGATAAGATCGAAAAAATAATAAAATCGGCAAGTAAGCTGAAGAATGACAAGGTAGTAGCAAAATTAAAAGATCTTATCCCTGAATTTAAAAGTAATAATTCCCTTTATGAACATCTGGATCATATGCCAGAATTAGAAAAGGAATAGAATTTTAAGAACCAGAATTTACTTATGCAGAAAATATTTAGCCTGATAATTATTAGTTTATTAGTTACGAGTTGTGCTACCAGAGATGAGGTGGTTTATTTCCAGGAAGCTGAAGACATTCAGGGAATGCAGAATTTAATGGAATATGAACCTGTAATTGAAAAAAATGATGTATTACGTATAAATGTTTCATCAAGGAATGAAGAGGTCGTGAAGCCTTTTCAAATGAACACTGGAGGTCAGCAAGGTGGTAATGGAGGTTCTCAAAATTCTTCTTTAACTGGTTATTTAGTAGATCCAAATGGATTTATTCAGTTTCCGGTGTTGGGTCAGGTAAAAGTTGCAGGTAAAACCCGTACCCAGTTAGAACAGGAGCTACAAACGCAAATAAGGACTATGACTACAGATGCAGTAGTTAGCATACGAATAATTAATTTTAAAGTGACGGTACTTGGAGAAGTGGGAAGTCCCGGTAGAGTGAATGTTGAAGATGGAAGGATAACCTTGCCTGAATTATTTGCATCTGTTGGAGATATATCCTACTCTGGTAAAAGAGAAAATATTTTGGTAATACGAGAAATTAATGGCGTAAAATCTATGGGAAGAGTGGATATTACAAGTTCAGAGGTTTTCAAAAATCCTTACTATTATTTAAAGCAAAACGATATTGTTTATGTGGAGCCTACTTATAGACAAATGAAATCGGCAGGATTTTTTAGTAGCTATGCTGGTATCTTTTCTTTAATTGGATCTGTAACCGGATTAATTTTTCTTATTTCTAAATAATTTTCAATGGAAGAAATATTTGATTATACAGAAAAAGAAGAGGGTTCTAATTTTGATTTAAAGGCGGAATTATTTAAATATCTCACTCACTGGAAATGGTTAGTTTTGGGGATAATTCTGGGTGGTACTCTAGCATATCTATATAATCGCTACACCATTCCAAAATATCGTAGTGAAGCTAGTATGATGATCACTAAATCTGACGATAACACTTCTTCTGGAATTCTACCTTCCAGCGGTTCTTCGGCTTCAATTATAAAACTTGCTGATAATAGTCTTGAAAACCAGATAGTCGCTCTTCGTTCAAAGAGCCTGGCAAAAAAGGTTGTTGATGAACTTGATCATAATATTAGTTATTATTTCGAAGGTAAGGTTATTACTACTGAGGCTTATAAATCCAGTCCTGTTAAAATTAATTTTATATCAGCTGATTCTATTGTAAATACATCTTCCTTAACTCTTGTTGTAACTCCTATCGATAATAATAGTTTTAATCTTAAAGAAGAATCTAAGCTTTATGATCATGATCATGAATTGGGTGAGGAAATAAATCTGGGAGATTTTAAGTTTACAATTGATCCAAGAAAAAATAATTATAACCAGTTCAAAAATTCAAATCCACTCATAATTACTGTTAGGCCTTTGGAGGACGTCGCTGCCTCTTACATTTCCAGACTGGAAATAGGTCCTAAAGGAAATGCTCAGGATATTTTAGCTCTTTCATTAGTAGACAAGGAGAGCAATAAGGCTGAAGACTTTCTGGATAGACTTATGATTCAGTTTAATAAAAATGGAGTAAAGGATAAACAGGAAGTGGCACTTAAAACCACTCAATTTATACAGGAAAGGTTAGAAATAATTAATACGGAACTTGATTCTGTAGAAACTGATATTGCGGATTTTAAAAGGAACAATCAATTCATGGACGTAAGTTCGGGAGCGCAGGAATTTATAAGTAAAAAGAGCTCTGCAGAACAGCAAATCCTGGATATGGAAACCCAGCTTAACGTGATTCAGTCGGTTAAACAACTGTTGGCTAAATTGGGGACCTATGAGCTTTTACCTGCTAACTTGGGAATTAGTGAAGGGAATATAGAATCTATGATCTCGAGGTATAATGAATTACTTCTTGAAAGAAAGGCATTACTTAGGAATTCTACAGAGAAAAATCCAGTTATTGCAGATATTGATGATGCGATTAAATCTCTAAATAATAATCTTAAAAAAACTGTTAATTCTACAATGAATTCAGTGCAAATTCGATTGAATGAATTAAAAAATAGAGAAGAAGTTGCGCAAAGTCGATTTAGCATGTTTCCCGGGATGGAAAAAGGAATGAGAGGAATAGAAAGGCAGCAGCAAATCAAAGAGCAGCTTTATTTATTTCTATTACAAAGAAGAGAAGAGGCGGCTATCGCTTTCGCGGTTACATCTGACGTAGCAAAGGTAGTAGATCCTGCCTATACTTACGGATCAGCCGTAACTCCTCAACCCTTATTAATTTTAATTGGAGGCCTTATTATTGGTCTTTTGATTCCTATCCTGGTTATTTTTATTAAAAATTTATTAGATACTAAAGTACATCATAAAGGTGATCTCCAACCTTTATTAAAATCTGTGCCTTTTATGGGGGAGGTGCCAAGGATTGGTGTGGACCAAAGCGATGTGATACATTTAAATGACAGGTCTCCACTGGCAGAATCATTTAGAATCTTGAGAACAAACTTGGCTTATCTTATTCAAAACAAAGATAAAAGTATAGGAGATATCATTTTTGTTACCTCCACCGTTAAGGGTGAAGGCAAAACTTTTATTTCTTATAACCTGTCAAGAACTTTAGCTAGTACACAGAAGAAAGTGTTACTTATTGGTGCAGATATTCGAAATCCAAAACTGCATAGATATACCAGTGCTACTATTGGAGCAAAAGAAAAAGGACTATCTGATTATTTGTATGATCATGAGGTTGATCTTGATGATGTTGTTTCTATAACTGAAGATGATAATATTCCGGTTGATGTAATATTATCAGGACCTATACCTCCAAACCCTGCAGAACTTCTAATGAATGAGCGTATGGAAGAACTTATTGAAAAAGCAAAGCAGAATTATGATTATATTATTGTGGATACCGCACCAACGATGATCGTGACCGACACCCTCCTTATAAGTCAATTAGCAGACTATACGCTGTATGTTACAAGAGCAGATTTTACCGAGAAAAATCTTTTGCAATTCCCAAAAGATTTGAAAAAACAGGGAAAACTAAAAGGTATCGCGGTGATCTTAAATGATGTGGATTATTCTAAATTCTCTTATGGTGCTCAATATGGATATTCCTATGGATATGGTTATGGATACGGAGCAGATAAAGAAAGTCGCTGGGAAAGACTCAAAAGACGTCTTTTTTAATTGATTTAGCCTGGGAATAATTCTTTTGAATCTGAAATAACTTTTTCTAAAGGTTTCACATGTTTCTTTTTAATAGTGATTTCCCTAATTTTTTCAATATGAGTATCCTTGTGAGCATCACTGCTTATAAAGTCTATCATATTATTTTCTAAGAGGCTAAAGGCCGTTTTCTGAATATTGATTCCATAATGACCTAATAAAGAAAGCATATTTAGTTGAAAATAGCAGCCCCTGGATTTTAGATTCTGATATTTTTCAAGATCCGGCCCATGATAAAAGGCATATCTTTCCGGATGAGCAAGAATTGGAGAATAGGAATTATTTTGAAGCTTAAATAATATTTCATTCAGGTTAATCGGGGCCTGAAAATAGGACATCTCAACTAATACCTTATTATCGCTAATCGTTAGAATATCATTATTTTCAATTATTTCTACAAAATGTTGATCCATCATATATTCGGCCGCAGCTGAAATTTGGATATCCTTATCTGATTTTTCCTTTAGTAACTCTAGTTTTCCATTAATAGTTTTTGGAGTGTTTGGGTAATATTCTCCCATGACATGTGGGGTGGCCACCAGGGCTTTTACGCCTAAATCCTTAAAGCCTGAAATAAGTTCTAAAGATTCATCAATATCCTGTGCGCCATCATCTATTCCAGGTAATATATGGTTGTGAAAATCTGTGAATCCTTCTAAAAGATCTGTTAAATATGTTTTTTTCTGAAATATTGAAAACATCTGTTCTATTTTGCCGTTCAAAATTACATAATTTTAATTCTTATTAGTAATATTTGCAGAGTTCCTATAATGATTATATGAGATTTTACATTTTTTTATTCTTATTTTTTGTAATCAATATTTCTTTTAGCCAAACGATAGACTATAATTTAAATTTGGAAGGTGAAGGTGTACTATACAGTGGCGATCGTTCTCCATTTTGGCTTCATACTAATAAGAGGGGACGCCTGGATGATAAATCGCATTTCATGAGTCTTATCACCACTACGGCGACAATGGAACTAGATCAAAATTCATACTTTCAATTAGGAGCGGGAACTTTTTTTAGGGATGGTTTTGATGTTAATCTAGGTCTGGATGAAGCTTTCTTTTCATATATATCTCCAAAAATAGGTGTTGTTATTGGTAAAAAGCAGCGGGAAGATATGTACAGAGGACTTAGTGCAACCAATCAAAGTATACTATGGTCCTTAAATGCTTCTCCTCTTCCTGGAATACGGCTTTTCTCAAGAGATCCTTTATTTGTAAATGAAGATCATGGATTGGGATTTATGGCCAGCCTTGAAGAATATCTTTTGGATGATGACAGATATGTTGAGAAGGCCAGAGTACATCATAAAAGTTTTGATATTGTTTATCGTTCCCAAAACGATTTCCAAATCTCACTGGGTATAGAACATTTTGTGGAATGGGCGGGGATAGCACCCGATTATGGAAAGTTACCTAATTCATTTTCCGATTATATTCATGTTTTTACCGGGCAGGCTGGGGATGAGTCGGTTGGAGGACAGGAAGTAAATGCCTTGGGAAACCAAATAGGGAGTTATGAGTTAAATGTAGAAACCAAAGTTCGGGATCTAGATGTGCATTTTATATATAATAGTATTTTCGAGGATGGCTCAGGTATGAAGATGGGTAATTTTCCCGATGGAAGATATGCTCTGTTTATTGAAGACAATCGCGATACCTTTTGGGGTGCTTCCTGGTTGAAGGCTATTATGTATGAATTATACTACACAAAAAATCAAAGCAGAGACAGGCAGAGTTCCGTTGTAGATGGGAGCGATAATTATTTTAGTAACAACCTATATCGATCGGGATGGACATATAATGAACATATATTAGGAATGCCATTTATCTTGCTAAATGACTCTCAATTTGGAATAGGAACTAACATTGTTCTTGTACATCATGTTGGTATTACTGGCAATTTATTTGAAGATATACCTTATCGTTTTTTGTTAAGTTACAGACAGAATTACGGAAGAAAAGACTCTTTTTTCACTGTTAAGCGTGAAGTTTTCTCTAGCTTGATAGAAATTGATCTGTTAAAGAGGGATTACAATTTAAAATTACAGTTTGGTGCGGATATTAAGTCTTACGAAAATTCCAATTTTGGTATAGGTGTAAACTTTTCAAAAAAAATATTTTAGGAAGTAGTCCTTAATTTTTTGTAATTTCCACATGCCCAAATCTTAAACCTAAAATTTGAATCAGGAAAGAATAAGTTCTGAATCAGCTTCTGTTGCTATTCTTGTAATTGATCAGGATTTCTCCATCCAGACTTTCAATGAGAAAGCTCAGAAATTATTTCTGGATGTTTTCAGTGTTGAGCTCAAAAAAGAGTTCCAGGTGTCAGCTTTACCTGAGTTTTTTAATGCAACTTCAGAATATATTCAAAAAAGTTTTAACGATAAGTTATCCGTTTTAGAATTAAAGCCTTCCAATAATTCTCTCTGGAACATACACTTTACTCCATATCTGGATTCTGATAATTCCGGAAAAAAGGCTTCTCTTTTAATAGAAGAAAGAAAGCAAGTATGCTCTGAGCAAAGCAATCCTGATTATGCAAAACCAGATAATCCGGATTATACTCGGCAGATTTATGAGAATCTATTTCATAACAATCCTGATGCTATTTTTTCCTTTGATTTACGAGGAAATTTTGTGGATGCTAACGAAAGTTCAGCCAAACTTGCCGAAGTTTCCAGAGAAAAGCTATTTCAGATGAATTTTTTGCCATTTGTATTGCCCGAGGATCAGGATAAAGTTTTGGAACATTTTGAAGCGGCCTGTAAAGGCAAATCTCCAAATTATTCCTTTAGGTTTATAAGTGATAAAGGAACCAGAAAGATCCTTCACATCAATAATTTTCCTATATATGAAAAAAATAAAATTATAGGGGTGTATGGGATAGCAAAAGATATTACTGCAGAGAAAAATGCGGAAAATAAAATTATCGAAGAGCGAAAAATGCTTAGGGCTATTATCGATAATATTCCAGATTATATCTTTGTAAAAGACAGGGATCATAAATCTATTTTGTCTAATCGAAAGTTTTTCGAAAATATCCTTGGGAAGGATGAAGAAAAGCAAAGTAAGGGATACACACCCCTGGATTATCTTGGAAAGTCTAAGGGGGAAGAAGTAATTGAAGATAATGAAAAAGTGATGAGATCTGGTGAAGCAGTTATCAATCGCCCGGATTTTGTGAAAACCGTAAAAGGGAAAGAGGAAATTGTATTACTTACTAAGGTACCATTAAAAAATGAGGAGGATGAAATTATTGGACTTGTAGGGATAGCAAGAGATATTACCGAAACTTACCTACACAATAAAAAACAGGATCTTATATTTAAGATCATCAAGGCATTTGGGGATAGACCTGGTTTTCAGGAAGCTACGTTAAAAACTCTAAGCGCCATTTGTAAAGATCTAGGTTTTGATTATGCTGAGTCTTTTAAAGTCAGTGCCGATAATAATTCTCTTATTAGAACTGCATTCTGGCCTAAAAAATATCATAAGGTTAATGAGAAAGCTGTTTATGATCTAACCGAAAGTCTCCCGGGAATGGTGTGCGAGAACAAAAATGCGATCGTCTTGCGGCAAAGTACTCATAAACATCTTCTGGAAGATATGATAATTCCAGATAAAGGACCACTTCAGTCGGCGGTGGGATTACCAATTATTTTTCAGGATAAATTGATTTCAATAGTATGTCTGGGATCTCTTAGGGAAGAAAAGAAGATAGACAAAAAGGTCCTGGAAGATATCGCACTTCAAATAGCTCCGGCGATGGAGAGTAAAAGAAGTCAAAATCAGTTAAATGATTTCTTTCATTTTTCCCCCAATTTAATAGGAGTAATTGGGTTTGATGGTTTCATCAAAAAGATTAATCCGGTATTCGAGTATAAATTTGGCTTTTCAGAAGCTGAAATTCTTACTCAGCCCTTTCTAGAATTTATTCATCCGGCGGATAGAGAGAGAACTTTTGAAGCGATTACTAATTTATCAATTGAGGGATCAGATTTTGAGATAAGGTGCCTAAAAAAGGATGGGAATTATTTATGGATCTCCTGGCGTTTTTCTCAATTTTTTCAGAATGAAAATGTCATCTTTATTTATGGTACCGATATTACTCCGGTAAAAGACGCTTATGAAGAATTACAGGTTTATAAAAATATTATCCAAAATTCGCGGGACGGGATAGCCATTTCTGATCTCAAAAATAAAAATCTTTATCTCAATGAATCTTTTAAAAAAATAACGGGATATAGTATTAGGGATATTGAAGACCAACAAGCCCCTTTCCATTTAATCTCAAATGCTAAACTGGCAGATAGGATAGAAGAGGATCTTAAAAATTCTAATTATTGGAAAGGAGATATCAAAATACTTAGAAAGAATGATGAGCTTATAGATATCCATCTTAATGCAGGTCCGGTACTCAATGATAATGGAGAGCTTACTGCAATTTATGGCTTATTTACAGATATATCTGAAAGGAAAAATTTTGAAAGGGAAATCCAGAAAAATAGGGATAGACTTCAGGCAGCACAGGATATTGCAGGACTGGGATACTGGGAGTACAATACTAAAACTGAAGAATTGTTCTGGACGAGCCAGGTTTACAAAATTTGGGAAACTCAAGAAAGAGACTTTAAGCCTAGCCTCAGGAATGTTTTAAAGACTATATATCCGGAAGATCATGACAGAGTTAAAAATGCGATTATTGAATCTGGGAAAACCCGGAATATCTTAGAAATAGATTTCAGAATTCTAAGCCTTGAAGGAACCTTAAAATATATTACCCAACGCGGACACATATCTAAAATAGATGGGAATATTTTAGAGGGGTCTGTTCAGGATACCACCAATATTAAACTTACCCGGGATAAGGCCGAGATAGCTAAAAAACAATATGAACTCCTGGCCTTGGCTACGCAGGATATTATTTACGAATGGGATCTTAAAAACGACTTTTTAAACTGGGGTCATGGTGTTAAGGAAACATTTGGGCATGAAGCTGAAGAAATTAATACTTTTAAAAAATGGGCCAGGTTTTTGACTCCGGGAATGGAGGAAGAAATTTATAAAGATATTCAGGAAGCACTGCGTTCAAAAGAATCAAATAAATGGGAAGCAGAATATGAATTCCGGCATCGAAATGGAGAATGGCTTTCCATTTTTGAAAGAGGCATGATTATAAGAGATATTGAGGGAAAGGCGGTGAAAATGATTGGGGCCTTACAGGATATATCGAAATTAAAGCAAAGTGAGCGAAAATTAAAGGAAGCCAATGATGCTTTAAATTTAAGGGCCGATGAGTTAATGCTATCCAATAAAGAACTGGAACAATTTGCTTATATAGCCTCACATGACCTTCAGGAGCCTCTTAGAATGGTTTCAAGCTTTCTCACTCAGCTACAGAAGAGATACAATGATCAGCTGGACGAAAGAGCTCAGAAATACATCTATTTTGCACATGATGGTGCAATAAGAATGAGAAGAATAATTTTAGATTTATTAGAATATTCGCGAGTAGGTCGTAAGGACTACTCCATTAAAGAAATAGATCTCAATAACTTTTTACCTAAAATTCTGGAATTAATTAAAGCGAGCATCAGGGAGAAGAACGCGACCATTAAATTTGGTGATTTACCGGTTATTCAAATGGCAGAATTGCCTTTACAACAGGTACTTCTTAATTTAATTAGTAATGGAATGAAATATCAGAAAACTAATAATGCTCCCGTCATAGATATTAAGGTTATAGAAAAGGATAGTGTCTGGGAATTTCAGATATCAGATAATGGTATTGGCATTGATCCCCAATTTAGCGACAAAATTTTTATTATTTTCCAAAGACTGCACAATCGCGAAGACTATTCGGGAACGGGTATAGGATTGGCAATTTGTAAAAAAATAGTAAACAATTATGGCGGAGATATCTGGGTGGAACCAGGAAATAAAAAGGGGAGTGTTTTTCACTTTACCCTGGCCAAACAAAATTAGTATATTTACAAACTTATTTGAACACTGGAATATGAAGCCTATTAAAATTTTACTGGTAGAAGATAATGAGGGGGATATTATGCTTACCAGGGAAGCTTTCCAGGAAGGAAGGATTGCGAATGAAATAGAAGTTGTTAGAGATGGCTGGGAAGCAATTAAATATCTCAAAAAGGAAGGGAAATATATAGATATAATAACTCCGGATATTGTTATTCTGGATGTAAATCTGCCTAAACTTAATGGCCATGAAGTGCTTAAACGTATTAAACACGATGAAGCACTTAAATCTATCCCTGTGATTATGTTGAGCACCTCTTCTTCTGAAGCAGATATCAATTCCAGTTATAATTCTTATGCTAACTGTTATATTACCAAACCTGTAGACGTAAATGATTTTTTTAAGGTAGTGACCTCAATAGAGCATTTTTGGTTATCCATAGTAACATTACCAGTAAATTAAAATATGGGAATGCTGCTGGAAAGACTGAATATATTAGTAATTGAAGATAACCCAGGTGATTTTTTACTTATTGAGGAATATCTTGAAGAAGAGTTAAATGCAGTAAGTGTAACGCAGGCTCCCTCTTTTAAAAATGCAAAGGAAAACCTGAATTCTTCTTCTAAGTTTGACGCAGTCTTATTGGATCTTTCTTTGCCGGATGCTACCGATATGGATGAGCTGGTAGGTAGTATTCTTAACCTTGCCGGAAATATTCCGGTAATAGTTTTAACGGGTTATTCTGACAATAATTTTGGAATAAAAAACCTTTCAAGAGGAGTTAGTGATTACCTGCTGAAAGATGAACTTAATGCAGGAATTTTATCCCGAAGTGTTAGGTATAGCATAGAGCGAAAGAAAGTCCAAATTCAACTTGAACATTCAGAAGAGAAATATAGAAGTCTTTTTGATGCCAGTCCTTTACCTATGTGGGTGCTGGATAGAGATAATTTAAGATTTTTAAGTGTAAATAAGGCTGCCGTGGATCTTTATGGTTATTCCAGGGAAGAATTTTTAAGTATGAGTGTTAAGGATCTCTGGGCCCCTGATCAGGAAGATCGAATTAATAAAATCGTGGAGGAGAATCACAATGATTTCTTTAGGATTAAAGTTAAGCATTTTACAAAAGATGGAGAGCTTATAAACGTAATCATCAAGAGTAATCCGGTAGTTTTTGATGGGATAAATTCCCGGGTATCACTCATAAATAATATTACCGCAAGGCTTGAAGCCGAAGAAAAATTGAAACAGAGTGAACAACGCTTTAAGTCTTTAGTTCAGGAAGGATCAGACCTTATTTCTATTCTGGATTGCGACCTTAATTTTATTTATTCCAGTCCCGCCTGTAAGACCTGCCTGGGGCTGGAACCAGAAGAGATTCTTGGTAAAAATTTCTCCGATTATATCCAT
This sequence comes from uncultured Flavobacteriaceae bacterium, assembly GCA_963825045.1. Classification (GTDB taxonomy): domain Bacteria; phylum Bacteroidota; class Bacteroidia; order Flavobacteriales; family Flavobacteriaceae; genus Christiangramia. The sequence continues at coordinate 29,296 of CAWGSM010000021.1, forward strand.
AAGGGCGACTTTGAAAATATTAAACCGCATCTTGAAAAACTGAATAATACAAAAAGTGTTCAGCTTCCTTCTTACCGCATTAAGAATATGGCTGGGGAGTGGCGATGGATTGAAACAATAGTCACTGATTTAAAGAGTGATGAAGCCGTTGGAGGAATTGTAATGAACTCCAGGGATATCACAGACTTTATACTTCAGGAAAAGAAATTACGTGAGAGTCTTGAACGTTATAATATTGTAGCCAAAGCAACCAGCGATCTTATTACCGATTATGATATTGATTCCCGACGCATGAAATTTAGCGAAACGATTTATGATATGTTTGGTTATTCGGAAAGAGAAGTAGTGGAAAAAGGTAGCTGGTGGGAAGAGAAAATTCATCCTGAAGATTTCCAAAGGATAAAACCCCTGATGCACGAAATTTATGAAAATCGTAAGAAAAAACTTACTACTGAATATCGATTTCGTTGTGCGGACGGATCTTATAAATATATTTTAGATAGAAGCTACTTGTTATTGGATAAGGAAGGGGAACCAGGTCGAATAATTGCTTCAATGCAGGATATTACGGAGCGTAAACAGCATTTAATCGCTATTGAGGAACATAATGAAAGACTCAAGGAGATCGCTTGGACACAGTCTCATGTTGTTAGAGCGCCACTCGCCAAAGTGATGGGTTTAATCGATTTATTGAAAAATTATAAAAATGATTTGGATAATGTCGATGAAATATTAGAAAATATTTTAAATTCATCCCAGGAGCTGGATGCTATCATTCGAAAAATTGCGATTAAGACTGAAAGTGAGCTCTAAAATAAACCCCAAACTGCTCTACAATGTTACGGACAATAATTGTTGATGATGATGAAATTGTAACTTTCCTACAGCGAAAAATGGTTACAAAGTGTGATTTAGATTCCGAGCCATACGTTTTTAAAAGAGGTCAAAAGGCATTGGAATTTTTATCCTCTGAAGAAACCATGCAAACTGATTTTCTAATTATGCTGGATATAAATATGCCAGAAATGAACGGGTGGGAATTTCTAGAGAAATTAAAGAAGATCCCTTTGAATGAGCGCTGTTATGTAGCTATGGTAACATCATCAATAGACCGAAAAGATAAGAGAAGGGCGGCAAACGATAAGCATGTGATAGATTTTATAGAAAAACCCGTATCTGCAAGGCATTGTAATAAACTTAAAGGAATAGCCCTGTTATCTCCATATTTTGAAGAACATTAATTAATTTTAGGTCTTATTGGATCGGCATTCTGAATTTTCTCTTCTGCCCATTCCTTCTCTTCCTGGTTTGCTTCATCTGTATCTTCATTGATCACTTCTGCACTCGGTTCATAATTTAGATTAATATACATTGGAAAGTGATCAGATCCTATACTCCGCTCCCTGGCGATATCTATTAGAGTAAAATCTTTGGTGTGGAATACATGATCCAGCGGCCAACGTAAAAGAAAATAACCCGCGTGAAAAGTATTAAAAAATCCTCTGCCAATACGCGGATCCATTAATCCGCTCATTTTTTGAAAAAGTCTCGTCGTTCTGGACCAGGCAACATCATTAAGATCTCCAATAACCAGTGTGGGCTCTTTATCTGCTTCCACATCCCTACCCAGCATTAATAGTTCGGCGTCCCTGTTTGTAGAGGTTTCACTTTCAGTAGGGCTCGGTGGCATAGGATGTAAACAATGAAGTCTCACCTTCTTCCCATTTCGTAAGCTAACATATGCATGTATGGAAGGAATATCTTCCTGGACGATATTCATTACCTTCACGTCTTGTAGTTCCAGTTTGGAATAAAGGTGCATTCCGTAAAGATTGTCCTGCGGAATTTTAACCGTATACTTATATTCTTCCTCCAGTACAGAAAGCTCATTTTCCCATCGATCGTCACTCTCCAGAGTTAAAAGAATATCTGGTTTTTTGTCCTGTACCAATGAAATTAGTTTATCATAGTGTTTATTAGGAGTTAGAACATTGCTTACCAAAATTGAAATCGAGGCGTTTGGATCGGTTCCTTTATATTGTAAAACCTGCTTATGACTTAAATAGGTATAGGGAAATATTTTTTGGAATTGATAGAGCAAACTTAAAATCAAAACCCCAATAGCAATGAAATGCCATACTTCAGAAAAATCATAAATATAAACTGACCCTATGATCACGCATATGATCAGGAAGCTAATCTGAATTCGGGGGAAATCAAAACCTCTTATCCACCATTGGTCAAATCTGGTAATGGAAGCCAGAGAGGGAACACACATCAAAACTGAAAAGAAGAGAATTATAATTTCACCAATGCTCATTTATTAAAATTTTTCCCCAGACGAACTCATAGTTTACACTGTGCTGAGTTTTTAGTTCTTAAGGCAGCTTATCCGAATCAATTTTAGTTGATCCTGCTTAAAATTTATATTCAAATCTCTTATTTCTAAAGAAATTATTAGGAGTAATTAAGAAAAGAATAACAATATAATGACACAGTTTTAAAAAAGTGAATTAACAAAAGTTTAATTTGTGTTGACACCAGATATTTTCAAATTCTGTATAAAAAGGTTTAATTTTAAGGATATGAAAAAGAAATTAAGGGAGGCGAAGAGAGGATTTATTTTTCGAAAATATGACGAACCGGAGCAATCTCCGTTCGAGAAACTTTTTGAAATATTTAAAGAGGTCATTACCCATACTTCGGGTGATCTGGAAGAAGCTTTAGACTGGATGAAGCAGCTGGATGATGAATATCAGTTAACAGATGAAGACTATAGCCTTGATGATTTTGTAGAAGACTTAAAGAAAAAGGGCTATATCCGTGAAGAAATTGATAAGAATGGAGGTGGCGGGATGGCAATTACGGCAAAAACCGAACGTGCCATACGCCAGCAGGCTCTTGAGCAGATCTTTGGAAAATTGAAAAAAGGCTCCTCGGGCAACCACAGAACAAATCAAATAGGAAGAGGGGATGAGCATACAGGAGATTTTAGAGCATATCAGTTTGGTGATTCCTTAAGCCGGATATCCATGACTGAAAGTTTACGCAATGCACAGATTAATCATGGCATCGGAGAGTTTAATATGTCTGAAGATGATCTTGTTGTTGAAGAGACTCATTACCAATCACAAATGAGTACTGTGCTCATGATAGATATTAGTCATAGTATGATTCTCTATGGAGAAGACCGTATCACGCCGGCCAAAAAGGTTGCTATGGCCTTATCAGAGCTTATCACCACCCGCTATCCAAAAGACACCCTGGATATTCTTGTTTTTGGTAATGATGCCTGGCCTATTTCAATTTCAGAACTACCTTATTTAAAAGTAGGCCCTTATCATACCAATACGGTGGCAGGACTTGAACTCGCAATGGATCTTTTGAGAAGAAAGAGAAATACCAACAAACAGATATTTATGATCACTGATGGTAAGCCTAGTTGTATTAGAGAAAGAGATGGGAGCTATTATAAGAACAGTATGGGGCTGGACCCTTATATTGTAGATAAATGTTATACCATGGCCCGGCAGGCGAGGAAACTTAGAATACCCATCACTACTTTTATGATTGCGCAGGACCCATATTTAACCCGTTTTGTGCAGGAGTTCACACAGGTAAATCAAGGTAAAGCATTTTATACAGGACTAAAAGGCCTGGGTGAAATGATCTTTGAAGACTATGAAATTAATAGAAAAAAGCGAATAAGGGGATAAGAAAAATTATGAAGAAAGAAGAAATAGGCACATTAGGAGAATTAAAGAAATCCGGATATAAAAGCAAAAGCATTAAAGAGGAGCTTCGGAACAATCTTAAAGAAAAGATCAGCAAAAAGGAGCCCGCCTTTGAGGGAATTCATGGCTATGATTACACGGTAATTCCAGAACTGGAAAGAGCGATCTTATCCAGGCATAACATAAATCTGCTTGGACTAAGAGGTCAGGCGAAAACCAGACTGGCGCGATTAATGGTTAATCTCCTGGATGAATATATACCCGTGGTAGAAGGCTCCGAGATCAATGATGATCCCTTAAATCCTATAAGCCGTTATGCAAAGGAAATTATTTCTGAAAAAGGTGATAATACGCCTATTTCATGGATGCACAGGGAGGAACGTTTCTTTGAAAAACTTGCCACGCCAGATGTTACAGTAGCCGATCTTATTGGGGATGTGGATCCTATCAAGGCAGCGAATCTTAGGTTAAGCTATGCCGATGACCGGGTGATCCATTTCGGAATGATCCCACGTGCCAACCGAAGCATCTTTGTAATCAATGAGCTTCCCGATCTTCAGGCAAGAATTCAGGTAGCCCTGTTCAATATTTTGCAGGAAGGTGATATTCAAATTCGGGGTTTTAAATTAAGATTGCCGCTTGATATGCAGTTTGTGTTTACCGCGAACCCTGAAGATTATACCAACCGTGGTAGTATCGTGACTCCTTTAAAGGATAGAATAGGCTCACAAATTCTAACTCATTATCCCGAAGATATTGAAACTGCAAAAATAATCACAGCTCAGGAAGCACAGCTGGATGATAGACAAAAAGAGTTTGTTCATGTGCCTGAAATGGCCAAAGACCTTTTGGAACAGATAAGCTTTGAGGCTAGAGACAGTGAATTTATAGATCATAAAAGCGGAGTAAGCGCCAGGATGAGTATTACCGCTTATGAGAATCTTTTAAGTACAGCCGAAAGAAGATCCTTAAAAAATGGAGAAGAAGAAACATCACTTAGGTTTGGTGATTTCCTTGGTGTAATCCCTTCTATTACGGGTAAAGTGGAACTTGTTTATGAGGGTGAGCAGGAAGGAGCGGCTTTTGTTGCTCTTCAATTGATTGGTGATGCCGTAAAAAGTTTGTTCCCCGTGTATTTTCCGAAAATTGAAAAATTAAAACGGCCTGATGAGACAACTCCTTATGATGATCTTATAGAATGGTTTTTTGAAAGTAGTGGGTTTGAATTGCCTGATGATCTGCCAGATTCAGATTACAGACAAAAACTGGATTCTGTAGAACCGCTTAATAAACTCATTGAGAAATATCAACCGGAATTGCCTAAAGATGACACCTACTTTATGAAAGAATTTTTGCTTTGGGCGCTTGTTGAATATAAGAAACTGAGCAAGAAGCGGTTTTCTAAAGGCCTGCAGTTTAAGGATTTATACGGAAGTTATATAAGTGATCTTTAATAATTCGTAATTATCATTCATAATAAGGCCGGAAATTCCGATTTCCGGTTTTTTTTATTCCTTCAAATGATAATTTCGTAAAACTTAAGCAGAAGTGGCTCTCCTGTTTTGCCAGCAAGGAAATTTAATTACCTTTAATCCAGATAAAAAAGTACCTGTGAACACACTTCAGTCTAATATCATTTTAACTACCGGAAACAATTCTGTTTCTGGAATGATTACTATGATGATTACAGGTATTACCCCGTTTGGGGTCTTAGCTATATAACTTCCGTTCACACCTATATTTTAATATTTCTTATTAATTTTTTAATCAATTTCAGTTATGAATATCCTGAAATTTGGAGGTTCTTCATTAGCCTCTCCAGACCGAATCAAGTTGGTCGCAAATACTATAACTAACCATTTAAAGGATGATTCGATCATTGTCGTGTTCTCCGCTTTTGGCGGTGTAACCAATGATCTTTTACTCATGGCCGAACTGGCTGCAAAAGAAGATCTTACCTACAAAAAGATCCTTGAAAAGAATGAGAAAAGGCACCTAGAAGCTGTGCGTGAGTTAATTCCTGTTACTGCGCAAAGTGGAATTTTGAGTAAGGTGAAAAATGAATTCAATAGATTGGAAACTTTGTATGAAGGTGTTTTTCTTCTGAATGAATTATCAGATAAGACGAAACACGTTATTTCAGGATTTGGGGAAATTCTAAGCTCCCTTATCATCGCCGAATACTTTAAAAGTCTTGATAATAGGGTTCATTTCGTAGATGCCCGGGAGCTGATTGTTTGTAAGAACCAGAACGAAAAAGTCCAGGTAAATTATGCGAAAACCAATCTAAACATTCAGGAATATTTTAAGGATAATGAGGAGGGATTATACGTAATTCCTGGCTTCGTAGCAAAAAATGATCTTGGCGTTCCCAGTACTCTTGGAAGAGGAGGCTCCGATTTTACGGCCGCTATAATTGCGGGAGCCCTGGATCTTGAAAAAGTTCTCATTTATACAGATGTAAATGGAATGTATACGGCCAATCCTAATCTGGTTCCGCATGCATATTCACTTAAAAATATCTCTTACGAGGAGGCGATGGAACTTTCGCATTTTGGAGCAAAAGTTCTCTATCCACCCACATTACAACCTCTTTTGGATAAAAATATCGAGATCCATATAAAGAATACTTTTAAACCGGAGGAAGCGGGGACTTTAATTTCAAAATCCAGTAAAAGGAATTTCCGGTGGGTGACTGGGATTACTCATATTGATTCCATAAAACTCCTTAATATAGAAGGCAGTGGCATGGTAGGTATTCCTGGTTTTTCGAAACGTTTCTTCGAAATTCTTTATCAGCAAAATGTAAATGTGGTCCTTATTACTCAGGCATCTTCAGAACATAGTATTTGTATAGCCGTAAAAGCCGATGAAGCTGAAATAGCCAAAGAAGCTTTGGATGAAGCTTTTGAAGCAGAGATCAAATTCAAGAAGATCAAACCGGTAGAGATCGAAGACGATGTTGCTATTGTGGCATTAGTGGGAGATCGTATGAAGAGTCATCATGGCTTAAGCGGAAAAATGTTCAGTGCGCTGGGGAATAACAATATTAATATTAGGGCCATTGCCCAGGGATCTTCTGAAAGGAATATATCTGCAGTGATCGCTAAAAAAGATGTTAACAAGGCTCTTAATACCTTACACGAGCAGTTTTTCGAAGTACCTTCCAAAGAACTGAACCTCTTTATAACGGGTGTTGGAAATGTAGGAAGTAAACTAATCGCTCAGTTAAAGAAACAGGAAAGTTATTTGCTTGAAAAATTAAGATTGAAAGTAAGGGTTCTCGCTCTCTCCAACTCCCGTCAAATGATCTTTGATGAGAATGGGGTTGACCTTGATAACTGGGAGAAACTGCTGGATGAATCAGAAAAAGCCGATAAAGAAGAATTTTTTAAGCGGGTAAAAGAATTTAACCTGCGCAACAGCATTTTTGTTGATAATACAGCAAGTCCCGAAATATCAGGATGGTATAAACATTATCTGGAGAACTCTATTTCGGTGGTGACCTGTAATAAGATCGCCTGTGCCGATTCTTATGAAAATTATGAAAATCTACAGCGTCTGGCTCGCGAATATGGCGCGTCCTTTATGTATGAAACCAATGTTGGTGCAGGATTGCCTATTATAGATACGCTTCAAAACCTGGTTGCTTCGGGTGATAGGATCCAGAAAATTCAAGCCGTGCTTTCTGGGAGTCTTAATTTTGTCTTCAATAATTATGACACCAGTGAGCCTTTCTATAAAGTAGTTGAAAAGGCTATGAAAGAAGGTTATACCGAGCCTGATCCAAAAATCGATCTTAGCGGTGTGGATGTGGCTCGTAAAATTTTGATCCTGGCCAGAGAAAGTGGTCATAAACTTGAACTTGACGATATAGAAAGCGAAGATTTTCTTTCCCAGGAAAGTTTAAATTCTTCCAATAACGAGGAATTCTTCGATATTCTAGAAAAAGATGAGCCGAAATTCCAGGAGATATATCAAAACGCAACTAAAAATAACTGCGAATTAAAGTATGTCGCTCAACTTGAAGATGGAAAAGCACAGGTTGGATTGCAGGAGGTGGATGCACAGCATCCCTTTGCCAATCTTAGCGGAAGTGATAATATAGTATTATTTTTCACAGACCGTTACCCGGAACAACCTCTTATCGTTAAAGGGGCTGGAGCAGGAGCAGAGGTGACCGCATCGGGTATATTTGCTGATATTATAAGAATTGGGAAGAAATAATTATGGAAGAACTGAAAGTTTTCGCTCCGGCGACCGTAGCTAACCTTTCCTGTGGTTTTGATGTTCTGGGTTGTTGTTTGGACAATGTGGGAGACGAAATGATCATTCGTAAAAATGATCTGGCAAAGGTGAGGATTACAAAAATAACCGGCCAGGATCTTCCCATGGAGACCGAGAAAAATGTCGCAGGAGTGGCTGTGGTCGCTTTGCTTGAAGCTATGGAGTCAGAACAGGGGTTTGATATCGAGATCCATAAAAAGATCAAGGCCGGTAGCGGAATTGGGAGCAGTGCTGCGAGTTCTGCCGGGGCTGTTTTTGCGGTCAACAAGATCCTTGGAGAACCTTTTAGTATAAAAGAACTCATTCCTTTTGCCATGGAAGGAGAACTATTGGCCAGCGGAAATGCTCATGCCGATAATGTGGCTCCTGCTTTATTAGGTGGTTTTAGTTTGGTTCGTAGCTATGAGCCTTTGGAGATCATTTCTCTTCCAGTCCCTCAGGATCTAAGGTTTGTGATCCTGCATCCTCTCATAGAAATAAAGACCCGTGATTCCCGCTCAATCATTAAGCAAAGTGTAAGTTTAAAGCAGGCGATCCATCAATGGGGAAATCTTGGAGCATTTGTAAGTGCGCTTTATTCCAGTGATTATGATCTTTTGGGCCGAAGTCTTACTGATGAGATTGTGGAACCTATACGGTCTATTTTGATTCCTTATTTTGAGGAACTTGATAAGATTTCTTTGGATAGCGGGGCGCTTGGATTTGGTATTTCCGGTTCCGGGCCTTCAGTTTTCGCATTATGCAAAGGAGAATCTAATGCTCTTAAAGTGAAAGATGCGATTCAGGGATTTTATAAAAATAAGGAAATTGAATTTGAACTTCATCTTTCAGAAATTAATATAAACGGCGTAAAAATATTATAAATGAAGTATTTTAGTTTAAACGACCGCAGCCATTCCAGTAGTTTTGAAAATGCGGTGATTCGTGGAATAGCGCCTGACAAAGGACTTTATTTTCCGGAGGAAATTATAAAGCTCCCCGCCTCTTTCTTTAATGATCTTCAGGAATTGGATCAACAAGAGATCGCCTTTGAAGCTATCAAAGGATATGTTGGTAATGAGATCCCCGAGGCCGATCTAAAGAAAATAATAGAAACTACGCTGGATTTTGATTTTCCGGTAGTTCCCGTAAAGGATAATATTGGCAGTCTTGAACTTTTTCATGGCCCAACATTAGCTTTTAAAGATGTGGGAGCTCGTTTTATGGCTGGCACTCTGGGATATTTTATAAAAAAAGGAAATATTGGAAAAGTGACTGTTTTAGTTGCGACTTCTGGAGATACAGGCGGTGCGGTTGCCAATGGCTTTCTTGGAGTAGATGGGATCGAAGTGGTAATCCTTTACCCAAAAGGAAAGGTGAGTGAAATTCAGGAGAAACAGCTTACTACTTTGGGACAAAATATAACCGCTCTGGAAGTCGATGGTGCTTTTGATGATTGTCAGCGTATGGTAAAGAGAGCTTTTCTTGATGAGGATATTACAAGAGAGCGTCAGCTTACTTCGGCAAATTCGATCAATCTGGCCAGGTGGTTACCACAAATGTTCTATTATTTTCTGGCCTATAAGCAACTGGCAAAGAAAGATCAAAAACTGGTATTTTCTGTCCCCAGCGGAAATTTTGGAAATATATGTGCCGGAATGCTGGCAAGAGAAATGGGGCTTCCCATAGATCATTTCATAGCATCAAATAACTCTAACGATGTGGTGACTCAATATCTTCAAACAAAGAAGTACGAGCCTAAGTCTAGTATCCATACTATATCCAATGCAATGGATGTTGGTGATCCCAGCAATTTTGTGCGTATTCTTGAATTGTTTGATAATAAGTTTGATGTCTTGAAAGACCATTTGTCATCCTTCAGTTTTAATGATGATGAGACCCGGGCTGCAATCAAAGATGTTTATACTGAAACCGGATATATTATGGATCCACATGGAGCGGTTGGTTACCTGGGACTTCAGCAATTTTTAAAAGGACATCCAGGTTATTATGGAACTTTTCTTGAAACAGCACATCCGGTAAAATTCCTGGATACTGTGGAGGAGGTGATAAAAGAAAAGGTATTAATTCCTAAATCGATAGAAAGTATTCTGGACAAACAAAAAAAATCCCTCCAAATCAAAAATTACGACGATTTAAAGGGATATTTATTAGAATAGGATTTTAATATTTCACTGGTTCTCCTTCCTGTGGAAGAGTTTTCTGAATAAATTGTCGAAGATCATCGTTGGCCTGTTCGAGGTCTTCCTTTCGCAGGTACATCATGTGCCCGCTTCGGTAACCCTTAAAACTAAGCCGATCTTTCATTTTACCACTTGGATCCATTTGCCACATGGAATATTTGGCATTGAAATAAGTGGTTGCGCCATCAAAATAGCCCGATTGGATCATAACATCCAGGTTGGGATTTTGTGCCATGGCCTGGCGTAAGTTATCACCCGTATTATTCCCACTTCGATCCCATGGGTGTACTGGCCCAAACATGAAATATTTAAGGTCTGTCTTGAAATTAAGTTCTTCTCTTAAATAATAATTGATGGCGGGAGTGAAAGAATGCAACCAGGAAGTGAGTTCGGCATTATAGTCGGGGTTGTCTCCGGCATCCTTCGCATCCAATCCCAAATATCGGGAATCCAGTCTGCCTACTGTGTAACCAGCTTTTTCACGCAGCAGCTCTTTCCAAAAGTAACGGAAGGGCACTTCAAGATTATTCTGTAATATCACCTTTTTTGGAATTGAAGAATAATAGGACATTTTTTCAGCAACTTCCTCTCTTTTTGCTTCTTTAGCGAAACCACCTTTGACCAAAACCGGTAACAATTCCTTGATGGCATAGTCTTCAACCTCTGGTAACAATTCATCAAGATCTTTATTTTGCAATTCAGTAGGTAAAGCTTTATGATACCAAGCGGCGGCGGCAAAATAAGGTAGACGGTTAGCAACTTCAACAGGACCTTCTCTTTCCAGACCCAATTCAGTAGGCGAAACCAGGATCACACCATTAAGATACATCCACTGGCTGTTTTGGAGTTCCAGGGCGAGACCAGAAACTCTGGTAGTCCCATAGCTTTCTCCAATAAGATATTTTGGAGATAACCATCTGTTTTTTCTTGTAACAAACGTATTCACCCAGTCCGCGAGGTATTTGATATCTGCCTGAACACCAAAGAATTTCTCACGATCTACTTTTCCTTCTTTATCAGGAATTGGTCTGGAATAGCCTGTATTCACCGGATTAATATATACGATATCGGCAACATCCAGAATAGAGTATGGATTTTCCTTAACCCCATAAGGCTGAACTGGAAAACCCTCATCACTTATCTTAAGTATTCGAGGACCTGTATAAGCAATATGCATCCATACGGAAGCAGATCCGGGACCACCATTAAAAGAGATCACCAATGGTCTTTTTTGGTTGTCTTTAATACCATTCCTGGTATAATAGGTATAGAATAAACTGGCAATAGGTTCTCCATCTTCATTCCATAAAGGCATAGTTCCGGTTTCGGCAGTATAGTTTACAGATTTACCTTTTATAGTCACTGAATGCTGAGTGGTGACACTGGTATCCACAGGGATTTCCACTTTTTGAGAATAGGTCTTAGTTATTGAAAGAATAGTAAGAGCAATTAGAAAATAGAGTTTTCTCATTTTTATAGTCAAGGTTTAGAGTTTGTCTTTTTTATTGTCCAGATTTTCATCCCGAAAAACAATTACATAGGTGAGAACAATTCCTCCGGCAGCAGCAAGTAGAAAGAAGATCATTGCCAAACCCGGATACCCAAGAATAGTAAAATCTGACGGTACCTGCATAAGCATTGAGGCCCCGATAATTGTAGCAGCTATAATAAGCCCGAGGGTGATACGATTAGCAACCTTTTGAAAACCATCGGTCACTCTTTTTTCGTCAATTGCATCAATCTGTATTTTTAATTCATTATTAGCAAGATTCTCGGAGATCTTATTCATTCGTTCTGGCATTCTCTCAAGAAAATTTTTGGTTTCAATGAGCATTCCGAAGAAATTTTCGGGTTTAAGTTCATTGATCATTTTCTTACGCATGATCTCATTGACATTTCGCTGAATAGCTTCTCTCAAATTATAATCGGGATCCAGCACAGCCACAATTTGATCGAGATTAAGAAGAATCTTACCAAGAATATTTATTTCAACAGGCAGTTTAATATGAGTGTTTACCGCTAAACGATTAAGCTGAATAAGAATCCTGCCGGTTTGTAGGTCCTTTGCCTTACTGTGTTCGCTTTCCATGATCACTTCACTTACAGTCTTTTCAAACTTTCTTCTGTCAGACCATTCATTAAGCTCACTCATTTTTATCAAAACCTGAGCGGTTTTTTCACCGTTGCTTTTACTTAACTCCAGTAATAATTCAATAAGATTTTCCTGAAGCTTTGGACTAAAACGGGCTATCATTCCAAGATCTATTAAAGCGATCTTGTTATCCTCTGTGAATTTTATATTTCCAGGGTGAGGATCTGCATGGGCAAAACCATCATTCATGATCTGCTGTAGATAAGCCTCTACAAGTTCATCTACCAGTTCAGAAAAATCATTTTCTATTTGTCTTAATGGAGATAGAGAAGTGATTTTTTTTCCAGAAACGAATTCCATAGTGAGCACTCTGGCAGCACTATAATCATTAACAGGTGCAGGGATCACCAAATGCTGAAATTCCTTTAAATTTTCTTTTAGTGTTTTTAGATTCTGCGCTTCCTTTCTATAATCAAGTTCATTGATAAGAATATGCCTTAATTCCGCAAACACGTCATCCAGAGCATAAGTCTTGGCCTTTTTCAAATGTTTTACCGCCATCGCGGTAAGCTCGTCTAAGGTCTCAAGATCTTTAAGAAACTGTTCCTTTATTCCTGGTCGCTGGACTTTCACTGCTACGGGTTTTCCAGAAAGTAATTCCGCCCTGTGAACCTGCCCGATGGAAGCGCTTGCAATTGGTTTTTCTTCAAATAAATTAAAAGCTTTCGATATTTTGGTTCCCAGATCTTCTTCTACTATTTTCCGAATTTCTTCAAAGGGTACAGGTGAAACATCATCCTGAAGACTGGACAAAGCATCTAAATATTCATCAGGTAAAAGGTCTGGCCGTGTGGATAAAAGTTGTCCCAGTTTAATATAAGTGGGCCCCATGTCTTTAAGGTCTTCTACCAGCTCTTCAGGAGTCTGTTGAAATTGATGTTCATCTTCATCTTCAACAACACCTATTTCCATGGCGGCTGAACTGGTTTTTTGAAAAATATCGCTATTCCAGTATTTAAGCATAAAATGAATGAACTTATAATACTGTTTTAACTTTTCTGGTGTTGCACTCATAGGTAGCTGCTTGATTAGGTTTTTAAATTTAGGAAAATAACCGCGATCAAAAAGACAACATTTTGTTAAGCTGGTTAATATTATTTGGATGACCAAATATATAAAGGAGATCTCCCTGATGGATTTCGGTCTCGGGAGAGATCTCGGTTAAATATCTTCGATCTCGCTGAATCGCTAGTACAGTAACCCGGTAATTCTTGCCAATTCCGGAATCTTCAATACTCTTACCAACAATTTTCCTGTTATCCTGCTGAACTTTTATGGTGACAATCTCCCTGTTAGGGATATTTAAATGTTGAAGAGCAGGGGAGTGCGGTTTTTTCTTCAATGAAGTTAGCATCTCATAATCTGAAGAACGAATTTGGTTGGTAAAATCCTGGATTTCATCAAATGGTACCAGATATTTTTTTAATACTCTGGTAAAAATTTCAATGGAAGTTTCAAACTCTTCAGGGATCACTTCATCGGCACCTAATTTTATAACTTCCTCAATTTCCCTTATGTACCTCGTTCTCACAATTACAGTAGCCGTTTGGGTAAACTGACGGATACTGGTAAGCATTTTTTTTGTAGCAAGGGGATCTGAAATTGCTATGACTACTACTCTCGCTTCCTGAACATGAGCATGTTTAAGAATTAAACTATTAGTGGCATCCCCAAAAATTATAGGTTCGTTTTTCTTTTTAGCTTTGGAGAATGTATCTGGATCGGTATCAAGAATTACATAAGGTATTTCGGCTTGTTTGGCGGCTTTTGAAATGTTTTCCCCATTAATTCCATATCCTATAATTACCAGATGATCGTGTAAGTTTTCTTCGGAAAAATCTTCTTCGGCATTGGAACTTTTTTTAATATTTTCCAGCCTTTTTCTAACTGCTGATGATATTGGCGCTTTTAAGATGGAATAGGTGAATTTATTAGCTTTGGCCATAAGGAATGGTGTAAGACCCATGGTGATGATCGAAATTGCTAGAAAATACTGGTATATGTTTTCTGGAATTATTCCATTTTCCATACCCACTCCCGATAATAACAAAGAAAATTCACCTACCTGAAAAAGAGAAAATACAGCCATAAAAAGCGTCCTTGGCGGATATCTAAGTATATATACGGTAATACCCACGACGATCATTTTTAGCAGTACTACAGTTATTACCAATAAAAAAATATTCAGAATATTGTTAAAGAAGAAGTTTAAATTCAGTAATGAACCCACCGAAATAAAGAAAAAGCTAATAAAAATTTCTCTGAAGGGTAGCACATTTGCTGTAGCCTGATGGCTGTAATCTGATTCTGAAATAATAAGCCCGGCAAAAAATGCTCCCAGGGCAAGTGATAATCCTACCGCAGATGTGAGCCATGCCACACCAAAGCATAAAACAACTACGGTTAATATAAATAATTCCTGATTCCTTGTTTTTACCACCCAGCCAAAAACCTTTGGAACTACGTATTGTGCCAGTATATATACAATAAGGAGTACCAGTAGTATTTTCAATACCATAATCATAATGGTGGTGAGAATATTTGGAGTTTCCCCCGCCAGTAGTGGAGTAAAAAGCATCATAGGTACCACTATGATATCCTGAAAGATCAGTATCCCAAGGCCAATTCTACCATGGGGAGCAGTAATTTCACCTTTTTCCTGAAGCAGTTTTAGAACAATGGCGGTACTACTTAAACTAAAGAGGAATCCTATAAAAATTGAGGTGTTAAGCGGTAAACCTAAAACGTAAGATATGGCAGCCGTGATTAATATAGTGCCGCCCACCTGGATACTTCCACCCAGAAAAATTATTTTTTTTATGGATGCCAGACCTTTTAAGGATAGTTCGATCCCAATGACAAAAAGTAAAAAAATGATCCCAATCTCCGATAATAATTCTACCTCATGCTTTGAACTTATAAGATTGAAAGCATAAGGCCCTGCAATTATTCCGGCTAGCAGAAAACCGAGTATCGCCGGAAGCTTCATTCGTTGAAAAGCCAGAATTATCACAATGGATAATCCCAGAATTACAACTATATCCTTTAGCAGAGGTATCTGCATCTCCGGTTGGTGTTAGTTGAGTTTAAAGATAACAAGTTAAGTGGTATTGTTTAACCCTCACACAAAAAAAAACGGCAGGGAAACCTGCCGTTTTCATTATATGAATAGAACCTATTAACCTTTTAACCAGGCATTCCGAAGTTCGATTTGTTCACCATCTGCATTTTGTTCTTCAACAAGACCTTTATCTACATCCATGGGAGTAACAATTTTCCCTTCGAGTTTCAATTCTTCCCCGTTACGTTCCACTACCATGGTAATTGGAGCATCTACGACCCAGTTTTGAGTATCCATGATTAAATCATAGACATTCTGAAGGTTATAATCTTTCCCATTTACCGATTTTAAAATGTCTCCTCCCTGTATGCCCAGACCTTTAAGAAATGAATTCAACTCCATGTCTTCTCTAAAAACGATCTCACCGGTTTGTTGATTAGGTCGCACATATGGAGTAGTTTGTCCTTTTAGTAAATAGCCAACCTCCGTCATTATATCCTTTTCTTCTAAACCAGCTTTTGCAAAAAACTCATAATAAGGGATAGGCGTATGGCCTGTGATATAGGTGTCAAAGAAATCCTGAATTTCAGGATAGGTTAGTTCCACGATGGTGGGGATAAGATCTTCATCATTAAATGGTTTATCCTTCCCGTACTTTTCTCCGAGTTTTTTCATGAGGTCAAGAACTCCCATTCGGCCTCCGCTTAATTCCCGTAGACGAATATCAAGTGTCATCCCTATTAAAGCACCTTTCATATATACATTATAATAACTGTCTTTATATTCATCTTCTAAAATATGAGCGCTCATTTCGGTGAAAGGAACGGTATCATCAAAATGTTTTGCGACATTAATCTTATCCAGCATTCTATTATAGAACTCCTGATTTGTAATAAGTCCCTGGTTAACCTGGAAAAGATTCGCGAAATATTCGGTGACTCCTTCATACATCCATAGATGTTCCGACATTTTAGGATCATTATAATCGAAATAATGAATTTGATTTGCGTGAACCGTTAGCGGAGTAATTATGTGAAAAAATTCATGCGAGACGATATCCTTAAGCGACTCTTCAAGTGCTGGAAGGGCTACAGATTCAGATAAAACAACAACAGTAGAAGTATGATGTTCTAAGGCACCAAAGTTGCCCGCATCAGCTTTTTCAGGATCAGATAGGTATAATAAGATCGCGTACTTATCAGTGTTATTGATATCTCCCAGGAAATTCTTCTGAGCGGTGATCATTTTTTTAATTGAAGGCTTAAGATCCTGTGCAGAAAATTTATTGTTTGGAGAATAAACATCCAATAAAACCTCCATTCCCTGTACATTAAGCTTGATGGTATCTGGCTCAGCATACATAATTGGGTGATCTATCATTTCAAAATATCGGTCAATATTAAAAATATCGGTTTTTGAATCTGATGTTTCATTACTCAATGTCTGGCTGGCGGTAAGCGAAGTTCCCGGGATAAGATTTGAGGGTCTTTGAATTTCCAGGCGGTACTTCTTTTCTTTCATACCTTTAAAATAACCAACAAACCCATGAAGATTTAGAAGGAAATTCTTGTTCTTTAAAATATTGGTTCCGGCCATGGAATAAACTCCGCCTTCTTTTTCCCAGTCGAAAGAGTCGTTAACGAGGTAGGTGACTTTATCCATCTCCTCGGCATTGTTTATGGTCCAGCTATTATCATCTACTCTGGTAACATCCATCTCTTTACCCTTATAATCAAAGGCCTTAAAGTTTTCTGAAAACTTCCCGTAATTATCGGTAGAATAGGTGCCAGGAACAGTTTTAGGAATAAAAAAAGTAGTGGTATCAGTAGTAAATCTGTCAGGATCTACAGTGACTTCAACTTTATCATTTTCTACATCTACCAGGTTGATATTTACAATCGTTGGTTGTTCGGTCTGGGGTGCAATTACATTTTGAGTTTTACAGGCAAAAAGAAGAGAGACTGTAGCAACTCCTAAAAGTATTTTTTTCATGAATTTGTCAAGTTTAATAGTAAGACTCTTAAAAGATTAAAAAGTTACAGGATACCATCAAAATTCTCAGTTTTGTTGATGGTTTGTTAATAAATCGATAATGCATAATCCTATTATTTTCAGTTTCTTGCGACTGCAAAAAAACCATACAACACATGAAACACAAATTACTCTCAAGCTTATTTTTTATAAGCTTCTTATTTATTACAACAATCGGATTTTCTCAATCTATCTTTATCAATGAGATTCATTATGATAATGACGGTGGAGATACTAACGAAGGGATTGAAATAGCCGGTCCGGAAGGAACAGATCTTACAGGGTATACTGTAGCCCTTTACAATGGAAATGGTGGCGGTGTTTATAATACTATTTCATTAAATGGTGTTATTCCCAATAAACAGGGAGGCTACGGGATGTTGGGCTTCAGTCAGTCAGGTATTCAAAATGGGCCTGACGCTCTTGCTCTTGTAGATCCTTCGGGGACTGTGCTGCAATTTATTAGTTATGAAGATGTGATCCTTGCAACTGATGGTCCTGCAAACGGAATGACCAGTACAGATATTATGGTACAGGAAACAGGTAGTACACCGGTAGATTTCTCGCTTCAGTTAACCGGAGATGGACAGGTTTATTCCGACTTTACCTGGACAGTACCAGCTTTGAGTACATTTGGGGAGATTAATAATGATCAGGATTTTGGTGGAGAAATAGTTGCACCAGAACCAGAACCAGAGCCAGAGCCGGAACCAGCTAACAGCATCGTATTTATCAACGAATTCCATTATGACAATACCGGTGGAGATACCGGGGAAGGAATCGAAATTGCCGGAACTGCCGGAACTGATCTTTCAGCATATAGCATCGTGCTTTATAATGGTAGTGATCAGGAAGCTGATGATACCATTAATTTAAGCGGAATCCTGCCAGATCAGCAAAATGGATATGGAACTATGGAGTTCTTTATTTCCGGAATTCAGAATGGAGCGCCTGATGGCTTCGCTTTGATCAAAGGAGAAGAAGTGATCCAATTCTTAAGCTATGAAGGCGGCTTCACGGCAGCCGACGGTCCTGCAGCGGGAATGCTTTCTACAGATATTGGAGTAGAGGAAACAAGTTCTACGCCGTTGGGTTACTCACTTCAATTAAAAGGAGAAGGTAGTTTCTTCGAGGATTTTGAATGGGTTGAAGCTGGATCAAATACTTTTGGAGCTGTAAACAATGATCAGACTTTCATCTCTCCGGAACCAGTGGTCTTTGTAAATGAACTTCATTACGATAACGACGGTGGTGATAAAGGGGAAGGAATTGAAATAGCCGGAACTGCCGGAACAGATCTTTCCGCATATAGCATCGTGCTTTATAATGGAAGTGACCAGGAAGCTGACGATACCATTAATCTAAGCGGAATTTTACCAAACCAGGATAACGGATATGGAACTTTGGAATTTTTTATTTCCGGAATCCAAAATGGAGCTCCTGATGGTTTTGCATTGATCAAGGGAGAAGAAATCATCCAGTTTTTAAGTTACGAAGGTAGTTTTACGGCTGCCGATGGTCCTGCTGCAGGAATACTTTCTACAGATATTGGGGTAGCAGAGACAAGTTCAACTTCGATAGGACAGTCTCTGCAATTAACAGGAGAAGGAAAAGTATATGATGATTTTGCTTGGGCTGAAGCTGGATCAAATACTTTCGGTACTATAAACACAGGTCAGTCTTTTGGCGGAACTGTTGTTGAGCCGGAACCGGAACCTGAAATTACAGAGCCTATCTCCATCGCAGAAGCCAGAGCCTTGGCTCTTGGTAAAAAAGTGATTGTAGAAGGTACATTAACTGCTACCGATCATTTCGGGAATACCGCGTTTATCCAGGATGAGACCGGTGGAATGGCAATTTTTGGAGACCTGGTTACTGAAGAAGGACTTTATGAAATAGGTGATCGTCTTCGCGTTACAGGAGTTAGAGCTGAATATAATGAGCTTATTCAAATTTCAGATATTGAAAAGGTTGAATATTTAGGATTTGGTGAAGACCCTATTGAACCAAAACAAATTACACTTTCAGAATTAGAGGATCACAGAGGCGAGCTTGTGGAAATTACTGATATGATCTTCCCGGAACCGGGACAGATCTTCTTCGGAAACTCAAATTATGAAGTTTCAGATGTTAGTGGTACCGCTCAATTGAGAATTGATTCTGATGTTGCTGAACTGGTAGGAAAAACTCAGCCTGAAAGCTGTGCTTCAGTATTAGGTGTAGTTGGCAGGTACAATGATATTAACCAGTTGCAACCAAGAACAGGATCAGATTTACCTTGCGCGGAAGAGTTTAATCCTGAATATCCAGGTTCTGATATCTCAAGAGATCTAACTATGGATGTTGCTGCATGGAATATTGAATGGTTTGGTGATGAATCAAATTCACCAGCTGCTTATTCTGAAAATCCAGACCAGGTTCAAAAAGAAGCGGTGAAGGAGATATTATTGGGTCTTGATGCCGATATTATCGCCGTAGAGGAAATTAGTGATGAAGTGTTATTCGCTGAAATGATATCCGAAATGGATGGTTATGACTTTATACTTTCCGAAGCTACTTCTTATCCTGATAGTCCGGGAGGACAAAAACTAGGTTTCGTTTATAACACAGAAACTGTAAAGCTGAATTCTTCAAGAGCGATGTTTACATCAGTACACCCTTTCTACGAAGCTACGCAAACGGAATTGCTTTCAGATTATCCTGATTCTCCGGAAAGATTCTTCGCCAGTGGTAGGTTGCCATTCATTATGAATGCAACAGTAACCGTGAACGGTGTGACGCAGGATGTGAATTTTGTTGCTTTGCATGCCCGTGCTAATACAGGAAGCGATCAGCCGAACGATTATGCCATGAGAAAATATGATGTTGAAGTTTTAAAGGATTCGCTTGATACTTATTATTCTCAGGAAAAGATCATGATCCTGGGAGATTATAATGATGATGTGGACGAGACTGTGGCTGATGGAGTAGTGCCAACCACAACTTCTTATATCTCTTTTAAAAATGATCCGGCAGAATATACATTCTTAACTAAAGAACTAAGTGATAAAGGTTATCGTTCAACAGTTTCTTATCCTAATATGATAGATCATATCACGGCGAGTAACGAACTTGAGGAAAATTACCTGGAAGGATCGGCAAAGGTACATTATGAGTTTTATGATGGGGATTATGAGTACACTGCTTCAGACCATTTTCCTGTATCGGTAAAAATGGTTTTCATTGATGAAGCAGCTACCGGAAAAAATAATCCAGAAATGGTTCAGGTTTGTTTTAATGGTCATACGCAATTTGTAAAGGAAAATGCGGTGTCAGCTTTATTGAAAAAAGGAGCTGTTTTAGGTAAGTGTGAAGGAACACAGGATATGATCGCCACTCCAAACCCAGTTGTTTCCAGTACTACTCTAAAAATTTCAGGATTCAAGAACGGAAATGTAAACCTGATTCTTTATGATCTTAGTGGGAACCTTATCTCCTCGAAAAAGGTTCTTATTAAGAATGGTGAAGCTGAAGTTGAATTGAATTTAAGTGGGTTTATGCCCGGTATGTATATTGCCAGAATTCAAAATTCTTTTGGTCAAATTGAATACTTGAAGCTTATCAAAAGTTAATTGAGTATTTCAGGAATAAAAAAAGGCGCCAATCGGCGCCTTTTTTATTAATTATATAAAAAATATCTCTTATTCTCTAATATGTCCTTCACCCAACACATAGTACTTATTTGTAACTAGTTGCTTAAGGCCTAATGGCCCACGGTGGTGAAGTTTATCTGTACTAATAGCAAGTTCTGCACCTGCTCCCATTTGTCCACCATCGGTGAATCGGGTAGAAGCATTATGATAAACAGCGGCACTATCTACTTGCTCCATAAATGTAGCAGCTTCCTCTTTATCTTTCGTGATAATCACAGAAGAGTGTCCCCCTGAATATTTGTTGATCTTTTCGATAGCTGCATTGGTCCCGTCAATAGAACCAAGAACAATTCTCATGGCAAGAAACTCTTCATACCAGGTATCTTCCGAAGGTATTTTATCTTCTTCAGGCAGTACTTTGGCAATTTCATCATCCACCAGAATATTCACTTTGTTTTGAGTGAACATATCGTAAAGTTCTTTTACTTTATTTTCAAAATCTGGAAGGTTCTTATCAATAAGTACTTTATCAAGTGCATTGCAACCTGAGATCTTATCGATCTTAGCATTCAGCATCACTTTTTTAGCAACTTCCATATCAGCGTTTTTAGAGACATACAGGAAGTTATTTCCTCTACCGCTCACCAATACGGCTCCGGTAGAATGTTCTTTTACAAAAGCGATCAAACGTTCTCCTCCTCTGGGTACAATAAGGTCTAATTGCACCGGTGGATTTTTAAGAAACTCCTGGGTTTGGGTTCTGTCTAAATGCAGGAGTTCGATCCAATTCGTATCAAGATCATTCTCTTTCAATGCCTCATGCCAGCATTCCTCAAGGATCTTATTACTATTAATGGCTTCTTTACCCCCTTTTAAGTAAATTTTGTTATTTGCTTTAAAGGCAAGCACAGCCGCTTCAATAGTAACATCTGGTCTTGATTCATAAATGATCATAATGTTACCAAAAGGAGCTGTTTTATTGGTAATATCAAGCCCTGTATCCAACCTTTTATGTTCGATCGTTTTTCCAACAGGATCATCCTGATCCATTACTTCTTTAACAGACTGGATCATTCCGTCTACCTTCTTATCATTTACGATAAGGCGATCATACATAGCCTGATCTTCTTTATTAAAGGCATCCAGATCTTTCTTGTTGGCTGCAATTATTTCTTCACGCCTCTTATCCAGAATCTTCATCATGGATTTAAGTACGTTATTTTTTATTTCAGATTTTATCAACTTCATTTTCTTCGTTTCTTTAATTTAGTTAATCTAATTTTTTACGAGGTAAATTTGGTCCCTACAGGTTTACCTGCCATAATATCTAATATAACATCTTCACGTTTACCGTTAGCGATATAGGTAGTAATGTTCTTGGCAGCAGTACCTTTGGCGATCTTAATTTTGGATTCCATACCGCCCCGGCCTTCACCTTCACCTTTGTCAGATTCCTGAACATATTTCTCTACATTCTCATCAACCTGAACTTTATTTAGTTTTTCAGAATCTTCATGTTCAGGATGGCCGGTGTAAAGTCCTTCTGTATCGCTTAATATGATAAGCTTTTCGGCTCCGATTAATTCGGCTACAAGACTCGCCAGTTCATCATTATCAGAGAACATAGACATGGTTACCGATACCGCGTCATCTTCATTGGCTATGGGAATGATTCCTTCTGAAAGTAATGATTCATAACAGTTGATCATATTCTCTCTATGAATTCCCGGGCTAAAATCTCTCTTGGTAGCCAGTACTTGTGCGCAGCGCATTCCATAATCATGGAATATACTATAGTAATGGCGCATCATACGTGGTTGACCTACCGAAGAATATACCTGTCGGCGCTTACTATCGTCCTTAATATTTATTTCCCCAAGTATCTCTTTACCTGCAATTGCAGAACCTGATGATACCAGGACAACTAATATATCTTCTTCATATAAGGTGGCGATCTGTCTAACCAGGCTTTTTAATACCGGGCCTAAAATTCTATTGTCTTTATTGGTCATTACATTCGTACCAACCTTTACAACAATTCTTCTCTTATTCTCCATTGTATTGGGTATTATAGTCTACTTAGAATTTTATTATTTTTCTTCTCCTAATTCCACGGCTCTGTCAAAAGCTGCATAAGCCGCATCCTTAATTAATTCTTTTACATTATTATCGTCCATAGAATCCAGCGCGGCTCGGGTGGTTCCACCTTTAGATGCCACACGCTCCATCCAGGTATCTGGAGAAAGATCATTTCTATTAAAAAGTTCAACGGCTCCTTCGAATGTTTGACTTACCAGCACTTTGCTATCGTTTTTACTGAATCCCATTTTTAAAGCAGCTTCCAGCATAGATTGCATAAAATAAAATACATAGGCCGGTCCACTTCCTGAAATACCCGTAGAAGCATCGATATAATTTTCGCTTTTTACATGGATTGATTCTCCGGTAGTGTCCAGAAGATTTCTTACCATCAATAATTCCACGCGGGAAACTTCGGCAGATTCAGTATAAGAAGTAACACCTTTTCCTACCTGTGCCGGAAGGTTAGGCATGGATCTTACAACTTTTCTAATTCCAAGTCCCTCCTGGATCTTTCCTATGGTAACTCCTGCCATAAGTGAGACAAAGATTTGCTCTTTGTTAACCATTGGCTTCATTTCCTCAAATAGTTCATCACAGTGATAAGGTTTTACTGCTATGAACACCATATCAGCTTCAGGAAGACAATCTTCCAGTTTTTCATATACATCAAAATGGTCAAGTTCTCTGAGTCTGGCGATCACATCAGCTGATTTATCAAATACCATTAAGTTTCTTCGATTCAGCATTGCAGATTTTGCCATGCCTTCAGCATAGGTGAGACCCATATTTCCAGCTCCAATAACTAATGTCTTCATTTTTACTTTTTTGGTTCAATTAATTTATATGGCTTTTTACCATTATTTTCTGCCCGAAGTTGTTCAAAGACCATGCGATAAAGGTCAAAATCCCTGTTGGTTTTATTTATACCCAATAATTTAATTCCAAATAAAATATAAAGGGTATAATAAAAACCTAAATTCCGGTTTAAAATCTTAAAATATAGAGCGGCACATTTGCGAAATTCATAAATTTTAGCCTTACATATTGAATAAATGATCATGCCTAACGGTAAATAGCTGATATTTTTATTATCTCAAAATTGTAGCTTTTTGTAGAAAAAACATCCTGGAAAATTCAAAGTGAATTTTTGGCAATTAGATTTGAAATATTGCAGTTTTGGCAAAAACATGTAATAATGGCAGATATTAAGATAATTTAAATTGCAGAAAAAATTCCCATCAGATTTAATTATGGCATGGAATTTCTACAGATTGTTGTTAAAGTTTTTATAAAGCCGGGTTAAATTGAGATTTTGACTCAATATTTATTTGAAATGGAATAGTAAGATCGCAGTATATTTTTTATAATTACCAGTTCGAAAAAATCTGAATTGATTCTAATTTAAAACCTACTACTCAGATTAATGAAAAGTACACCAGACATTACCACAGCCGAGCCTGTGAAAGATAAGATGGTTGACCAAGCCAGAATAATTGCTGTTGGAGCAAGTGCCGGAGGATTGGAAGCCCTGAAATCCTTCTTCAAAAAAATACCTGCAGATGACAATAATTCTTATGTAGTTATTCAGCATTTATCACCAGATTATAAAAGTATGATGGGAGAATTGTTGAAGAAAAACACAAATCTTCCCATCGTTCAGATCGCTGACCAGATGGAAGTTAAACCTGGTCATGTTTACTTAATTCCCCCAGCCAGTAATCTTACCTTAGAGGATAATTTATTGAGGTTGCAGGATAAGCCTCAAAACCAGCAACTCAACCTTCCTATTGATTTATTTTTCGAATCCCTTGCGGAGCAACGTGAAGAAAGAGCTATTGGAGTCATTCTTAGTGGAACGGGTAGTGACGGGACTCGTGGTGCAAGAGCGATCAAAGAAAATAACGGGATGATAATGGTACAGGAACCGTCGGAGGCAAAGTTTGACGGCATGCCTAAAAGCGCCATTAACACCGGACTTGTAGATTATATACTTTCTGTAAACGAAATGGGACCGGAACTTAAAAATTTTATTTCCACCCCACCCATTTTTCATTTTAAGGATGGTGATGTCCAGTATGACGAAAAGGATCTAAATAAAATTCTCAATTATATTGATGAGAAAGCTGGCATTGACTTCAGAGAATATAAATACGCTACGCTGGCAAGAAGGGTAGCACGAAGAGTTAATATTTGTAAGTGCGATAGCCTTAGTGATTATTATGATTTTCTTGAAAATAATGAAGATGAGGTAGAAATTCTCTACCGGGAATTTTTGATTGGGGTCACTAAGTTCTTTAGAGATGATAAAGTATGGGAAATTCTTCGCGAAAAAGTATTTCCAAAACTTATCGCCGGGAAAAAGGCTGGAGAAGTCCTTAAGATATGGGATGTAGCTTGTAGTACGGGTGAAGAGGCCTATTCTTTTGCTATGTGTCTTCAGGAGGAGATGGAAAAACAAGAGAAAGATATTGAAATTAAGATCTTTGCTACAGATATTTCGCAACCTCATTTGGATATAGGGAGTAAGGGTATTTATCCTGAAAGTATCGTTGCAGATGTATCCAGTGAATTCCTGTTAAAATACTTTCTAAAAAATTCGCATAATTATCAGGTAGTGGAGAGGATCAGGAGAATGGTAATCTTCTCAAAGCACAATATTATTAAGAATCCGCCTTTTAGCAATATGGATATGGTGGTATGCCGTAACCTTCTGATCTATTTCCAGAATAGTATTCAGAAAAAGGCTATTAACGTTCTTCATTACGCTCTTAAAAAAGATGGAATTCTCGTGCTAGGAACCAGTGAAAGTGTTCATAGCCACAAGGAGAATTTTTCTGAAATTGATAGAAGATGGAAGATCTATAAAAATATAGAACCCAGTAAGCGTCTTAAGAACGGAATCACCCGTGCTTCAAGCACCGGGACTAAAAGGTCGAAGCTTCTGGAAAACAAATCTGGTAATAACCGACGCAGTTTTAGGACCCAAACCAATCCTATAAAACAGAAATTAAGGGTAGAGCTCAACGAAACTATTCTTGAGCAATTTGGTGGAGCCTCAGTATTTGTGGATTCCGAATACAATATTCTTCAGGCCATAGGGGAGTTTAGAAAATACGCCAACCTGCCTGTGAGCGGTTTTTCTATCAATTTGCTGGATATGCTGGATTCAGATCTCAAATATGCAGTTCAGTCTACTTTTAATAAAGCCTGTAAAGAAGAAAAAAGAGCGATCTACAGGGATGCGGTGGTTAAAAAGGGAAATGATAAAATAGGTGCCGATATAATTATTAAACCCTTTACAGAATACAGTTTAGAGGGAGAGACAAATTATGTGATCACTTTTGTTGAAAAGGAATTAAATCTAAATGAGGTAGAGGAAGTACCTAAAATAAGTCCATCCAGCCAAACCAAGGAATATGTTTCTAACCTAGAAGAAGAGCTCAAGAAAACAAAGGAGGATCTTCAAACTTCCCTGGAAGAAATTGAAACCAGTAATGAGGAGTTGCAGGCCGCCAATGAAGAACTACTGGCTTCTAATGAAGAACTCCAGAGTACTAATGAGGAATTACAGAGTGTAAATGAGGAGATCAATACGGTAAATGCAGAAAACATCCAGAAAATGGATGATCTATCTGCGCTGAATGCCGATATGAATAACCTGCTTAAGAGTACCGATATTGGGGTAATATTCCTGGATTCAAAATTTAAGATCAGGAAATTTACACCGGCGATTAGAAAACATTTCAGTTTAATAAATTCTGATATAGGAAGACCTATAGATAATTTCACGAATAGCTTTGGTCTAAGCAGGAAACAAAGTTTTCTAGATCGCTGCGGAAAGGTTCTGGATACAGGAAAAATTCAAGAAAAACATATCGTATCCAAAGAGGGTAAAAATTATCTACAGCGTATTTCACCTTATATAGACTCAGACGATAACACTAATGGTGTTGTGATTTCTTTTATTGATATTGAAACAATTCAAAAATCGAAAGAGAAATTAATAGCCAGTGAGAAGCGTTTCAAATCATTTTATGAAGATGATCCGGTTCTACATTTAAGTGTGGATCCTAAAACTTCGCTTGTGGTGCAGTGTAATAAGAAAGCGGTTCAGAAACTTGGGTATGAGTCAAAAGAGGATCTTATTGGAAAACCCATATTTGAATTTTTTGACCAGGAATCGCAGGTTTCTACCTCTACACTTAAGTCCAGCTTTAAAAAATCGGGAGAACTTATCAATATCGATCAGAATTTGATCACCAGGAAAAAACGAATACTTCCGGTAATTCTCAACGCCACCTCAGAGAGGGACGAGAAAAATAATTTAATTACGATTCGTTATTCCTGTGTAGATATTTCGGCACTTAAAATGGCTGAAGATAAGCTTAGGGAACAAAAAAGTGATCTGGAACGAGCTAACCGAGACCTGGAACAATTTGTTTCTATTTGTTCTCATGACCTTCAGGAACCACTTTCCACCATTAAATTTGGTAGTGATGTTCTTGGAAAAATGTATGCCGATAAACTGGATGAAAAAGGAGAGAATTACGTCAAGTATATCAAAAATGCTTCTGACCGTCTTTCCTCTCAGATCAGGGCATTACTGGAACATTCCCGCATAGGCAGGAATGGAAAGAAGAAAATGGTCGACTCCAAGGAACTTGTTGAGGTTGTTAAATACGATCTGGGGAAAAGTATAAAAGATTCTGGTGCTAAAGTGCATTCAGGTGCGCTTCCAAAGCTTAAGGCTTACGAAGTTGAACTTCGACTTTTATTCCAAAACCTAATTAGTAACGCGATTAAGTATGTTCCCAAAGACCGAAAACCAGAAATTCGGATTTCGGCTTATCAGGAAGGTAAATACTGGGTGTTTTCAATTATGGATAACGGAGTTGGAATCTCTAAGGAAGACCAAAAAAATATATTTACCATTTTTAACCGGGTTCCAGGCACTGAAAGTGAAGGTACAGGAGTAGGTCTGGCCCATGTGGAAAAAATTGTGCTTCTACATGAAGGTACCATATGGGTGGACTCCCAGGAAGGTGTAGGAAGCACCTTTTATTTTAAATTAAAAGCCAATTAAAATTGCCCAGGGAGATATGCCAACCGCTATAAAAAACCATGATATTAGAAATTGTATGGAGCAGATTGTCACGATATTGAAAATGAATATAAATGATTAAAACACCCATAAGGATATTATTGGTAGAAGATAGCGAACCTGATATTGTCCTTATTGAGCGACAGATCAGGAAAATTGTAAAAGAACCTCAAATAGAGGTGACCAATAATCTTAAAGGTTGCAGGAATCTGCTTGTAAATTTTGCTCCAGACGTTGTACTTTCTGATTATAACTTACCTGCCTGTACGGGTCTGGATATTCTTGAGATGGTGCAGGATTATGATGAAGATCTTGATCTTATTTTTATCACAGGAACGATTCACGATGAAGAACTTGCCGCAAATACTATTTTAAGCGGAGCTTCTGGCTACATTCTCAAAAAACATATTAATAGTCTTTCGGAAAAACTGAAACCTTTATTCAAAAAGGTGGTTATAAATTTGGTCGCGAAAGACAACTTGAGAGAACGTATCCGAAACGATAAAATTACGGTGAATCAGATTTATGAATATCTGGATAGGATCAATGCCGATAATGCAGAACAGGTTGACAATCTTCAAAAAATTAAACAAGCCTTAAGCCAGTTTAGACTGAATGATGATGCTTAAGAATTTAGCAAATGCCACCCCAAAATTATCTCAGGACCTGAAAGAATAAAAGCTGGCGATAAAATTTTAGACCATGCTTTTAGGATTGCAGAGTCTAAGTTTTGTAGCAACAAAATTAACTTAATATCAGGTTTATACAAGCTTAGTCACCAGGCTTTAGGTCAAATTTTTCTTTTTCTATTACCTCTCCAGAATTCATGTTTTCGAGGTATTCCTTCCCAATCCTTACCCTCACCAATCGTAAAGTAGGAAAGCCTACTGTGGCGGTCATTTTCTTAACCTGTCTAAATTTACCTTCGGTAAGAATTATAGAGATCCAGCAGGTAGGGCCATGACGTTTATCTCTAATTTTTTTGGCTCTTTCAGGGAAGTCAGGAATATGGTCTAATATTGAAGCTTTACAGGGAAGTGTCTGATATTTTTCACCGTTGATACTTATTTCCACCCCATTTCTTAATCTCTCAATTTCTTCTTCTGAAATTTTTCCATCCAGTTGGGCATAATATTCTTTTTCAGAATTTCCGGCGGTGATCTTCGAGCTTAATTTGCCATTGGTAGTTAATAGCAGAAGCCCTTCAGAATCTTTGTCCAGCCTGCCAATAGACATAGTGCCCTCAGGAAAACCAAACAGTTCTCCCAGTAACCTGTTCTTTTTCCGTGGTTTTTGATTTGTTATAAACTGACTCAAATAACCATAAGGCTTATATATTTTAAAATGTCTGTGCATGGATTCGAAATTAAAAAAATGCCCTGAAACTTCAGGGCATTTTAATTTTTCATAAAAACCGGATACTATTTTTGGTTGTTGTCTTCAGGAGCCGGGAATCCACGGTCTCTCATTAAAGCATCAATTTTAGCTTCTCTTCCGCGAAATTTTTTATAAGCTTCTGCGGGATCCATTGAATTTCTAGGAGCAAACAGATATTTTACCAGTTTCCTGGCCACTTCTTTATCATAAAATCCGCCGGGAGCATGGGCAAAAGCTTCTGCAGCGTCCGAGGTAAGGACATCGGCCCATAAATAGCCATAATAGCCTGCTGCGTATCCTTCACCTGAAAAGATATGGCCAAATTGAGGGGTACGGTGTCTCATTACAATCTCTTCGGGCATATTAAGCTCCTTGAGTGTTTCCCGTTCAAAAGTGTCGGGATCTATATTTGAAGGATCGGTAGTATGATACTTCATGTCCATGATCGCCGAAGCCAGAAATTCTGTGGTTGCAAATCCCTGGTTAAACTTGGATGCTTTTCTGATCTTTTTTACCAGCTCATCCGGAATTACCTCGTTTGTTTTATAATGCCTTAAAAACTGATTGATCACTTTATCTGTGGAAAGCCATCTTTCCAGAAGTTGTGATTGAAATTCGGTATAATCCCTAACTCCTCCATTTAAAGTAGGATATTTTACATTCGAAGAGAGGAAATGTAGAGCATGTCCGAATTCGTGGAAAAAAGTTTCGGCATCATCCCAGGAGACCAGGACAGGTTCGCCGGGAGCAGGTTCTATAAAATTTGAATTATTGGAGGCGAGAACAGGTTTCTCCCCTTCCAGTTTTGTATAGCTTCTATAAGTAGTTGCCCATGCACCTGAACGCTTTCCTTTTCGCGCATAGGGATCAAGATACCATAAACCAATAATTTCCCCCGAATCCTTATCGGTTACTTCCCAAACCTTAACATCTTCATGGAATACGGGAACCGTTCCTTCTTTTACTGGAGTAAATTGAAAATTAAACAGTTCCCCGGCCGTAAAGAATAAAGCCTGAGTTAAATTACCAAGTTCCAGATATTGCTTGACTTCTTCACTATCAAGATCGTATTTCTCCTTCCTAACCTTTTCAGCATAATACCTGTAATCCCATGGTTTAATAGTGATATTAGCACCTTCTGCATCGGCTATCTTCTGCATATCGGCCACTTCCTGTTCTACACGAGCCAGGGCTGCCGGCCATACTTTCATTAAAAGATCCATAGCATTTTCTGGTGTTTTTGCCATGCGGTTCTGTAGTCGCCATTGCGCATAATTATCATATCCCAATAACTCTACTCTTTGATCCCGCAGTTTCAGTATTTTGGCAACTATCTCATTGTTATCATATTGATCGCCATTGTCACCTCTGGAATAATAATTCTTCCAGACTTTCTCTCTCAGATCCCTTTCTGAGGAGTAGGTAAGGAATGGATCCATAGAAGATCTTGTATTGGTTACGGCATATTTACCTCCCTGACCACGATCGGCGGCAGCCTGTGCTGCAGATTTTACATAGGATTCCGGAAGACCTCCAAGTTGATCTTTGTCAAGATAGGTCACATAATTCTCCTCGTCTGCCAGCACATTATTTGAAAATTGAGTGTATAGACCTGATAACTCCTTATTGATATCGGCATATTCTTTCTTAGCTTCTTTATCAAGATTGGCCCCTTCCATAGCGAATTCCTCATAGATGAGGTTAATTACACGTTGTTCTTCGTCTGGCAAAGGTGTTTTTTGAGAGTTTTCGTAGACTGTTTTGATCCTTTTAAACAGGTCTTCATTTTGGCTGATCTTAGAATTGAATTCCGATATTTCAGGCGCTAATTCCTTTTGAACCTCACGGAATTCAGGACTCGAGATATTACTACTATAAATCCCATAATATACAAAAGCTCTTTCAAGCTCCTTTCCTGATTCCTCAAGAGGAACAATTGTATTTTCAAACGTGGCAGCATCGGTATTAGAGGTGATCTTATCTACATCAGAAAGTTTAAGTTGCATACCTTTTCTGATCGCTGGTTTGACGACTGCCACTTTCATTTCGTCGAAAGAGGGGACTCCCTGGTAGGGACCATCCCATTTTTTCAGTAAAGGATTTTTCATGGTTTCGGGTTTATTTAAAGTCTCAGGGCTGTTGGCACAACTGGTGATTACCGCCAGCGTTATCACGCCCAGGCATTTGGTGATTTGTAGGTTCATTATAAAAGTTCTGTATTGAATGGCCTTGAAGATACGAACAATAAAAAACTTAATGAATTAGACCACGCGAAATAAGTTTACAAAAAACCCGACTGGTGAGGTCGGGTTAAAATTGGTTAGAGTGTTGTATAAAGATGAAAACCCGGTAATGTCGAACGGCTAATTCAAAAAATTTAAAAGAAAATGAGTAGAATTTGATTGATGAATGAATTTCCCCAGACAGTTTATACTACGCTTTTCTAACCGGTTTTTCCATCTTTGATGAATTTAAAAATGAAATGACTGATGAATTGATTTTAAATAATTCTTCTTAAATGGGGAGTATTACTTTCCTATGCTTAGGAACAAATGGTGCACTAAATGAGGGGATATTCAAAAATTTTAAGTATGCTAATGTACATTTATTTTAGATATATAAAAAGGGGAATAATCCCCTTTTTTTCAGGTAGTTATAAATGTTAGAATACCCATTTTGGGGTATTGTTTTTATTGTAGTTTGAGAATATTTTTATTTTAAATTAAATTTTCAAACATGCCACCTTTAAAAAGAACTGCCATTATAATTTTGATCTTAAGCTTCCCCCTGATTTGTATAGGCCAGGATATGGTTAACACTTCAACCTCGATAGAAGAAAGCGGCGAGGACTTTAATATTAGACCTTTTCGTGTTGGATTAAAAGTGGGTTTTCCCAATACTGTTGGGGTTAATTTGGAATACGCAACGCCCTTACTAGGAAAAAAGCTGAGCCTTTCTTTGGATTACTCAAAGCTAAAATCTTCCTGGTTTAGCGGCACTACAGATGCGAAAGAAGAGAGTGATGATTATAATTATTCATTCTTTGGAGCAGGGCTTAATTATTATTTCTTTAAACCTGGAAAGGGACTATATAGTGGCTTAAGTTTTGGCAGGATAGGCTTTGAAGGGCAATCTGCAGTTACAAAATATGATGGAAATTCTGAGGTAAATGGAACAGAGTATTTTGACTTTATAAATAACTCTATTAATCTCAAAGTGGGCGCCAGGTGGGGAGGACTTTTTTATTTTAGGCCAGAGATTGGGTATTCGTTCAATCCTATTCCAGATATTGTAGATTCAGTTATCATTTACGCCGATGGAACCCGCGAGAATGAGACGTATTCATTAGAAGATCAAAATATTATATCTCCTCTTTTATCGGGTTTCATCTTTAATATAGGCTTCGGTTTTGCATTTTAACGAATATTAACTGTAGCTAGGGAGATTTTAGTCATCTTCTACAGTAACCGAATTTTGAGAGAGAATAGTTCGTGGATTAACACCATATTTATTTTTGAAAATTTTGGAAAAATAGCTACGACTGGATAACCCAAGTTCATATACAACCTCGCTCACATTCTTATTTCCCGAGGAAAGCATGTTTAAAGCTTTAGTTAATCGTATATCCCGAATATATTCATTTACTGTTTTCCCATAAACCGTTTGAAAACCTTCCTGAAGTTTATTGGTGTTCACACCGGCCATTTGAGAAAGTTCATAAACCGTACCTGCTGAAGCTATATGGTCGTTGATATGCTGTACGGCTTTCTCAATAGCTTTAAGATCTTTTTCGCGTAAATTTTTATTGTAGAAATCCTTCTCAGAATGTTTAAAGCGGCTTAGCATATAGCTTAGTATTTCCAGGGCCTTGGCTCCAATAAAATTCACACGTGGAAAACCGGTGATATCACAGGTCTTTATTTCTTTGATGATATCAGAAGTTCTCAGGCTAAATTTTCCAATTTTGGAAATACGATTTTTCGCCTCTACATCACTAAAAATCTTATAAAAGACCGGTTCGACTTCATTTAAATTGAAGGAGAGATAGTTTTGAAACCTCAGTCGGTCAATTTCCAGATAACAAATGGCAATATCTGTATCTTTTTTAAAAATCAAGGTATGGGATTCACCCGAGACGGGAGCAGCAATCAGGTGTTGATGGTCCCTTATGCATGCTTTATCATCAGGATTGCTAAAATAGCTTTCTAATGCACCTTCTACGCAGTAGATAAATCTTAGAGGTTTGATGGAGGGATGAAGAATTTCGATCTTAATATCCTCAGAGAGGTTTAGGTAGTAGGTATAGAAGCCTATACCATTAGGAAAATTGATACCGGTAATTTCTCCCTCACCCATTTCTTTGGGTATTTGCAAATTATGTTCACCTAATTCATTTTTATAGCCTATTCCTAAACTTTCAGCCAGTTCTGGTATAAAATCATCAACTTCATTTAATTCTAACTGATAAGTCTGCATTGCAATGTTTTAAAAATTAGTCAATTAAGTTAAAGTTAAGATTCCATGAAGCGCTGTCTTTAAACAATTCGTTAAATTTATACTAAAACATCATTACAAAAAACTTTTAAAACTGTAAATCAGTCATTTAAGGTGTTTTTCCCCTTGCGTACTAAAATTAATTCACCTATTTTTAATTTTATTATTTGAATTTCCTGTTTGAAATTTAAATCGAAGTTACCCTACGACATCGATTCCCACAATAGTATAGCGAACCTATCTAACTAACCTTTAAACCGTAGGGTATGATTTTAAATTACTTTCCACTGACAGTATTTTGTCAAAAAATTCTAATGCTTTCCCTTGTTTCCTTATTTACATTAAAAATGGCCTCTCAGGAAACCTTTATTGTAAATACTACTTCAGATACTGAAGATTTAAACCTTGAGGATAATATTTGTAGTGATATAAATGGGAACTGTTCATTAAGGGCTGCCATTGAGAATGCCAATGTAACGCCGCTATCAGATTCAATTCAATTTAATATTCCCGGAGAAGGACCTCACACTATAAGCCTGGATGGGATTTTACCAAAAATAGAGTTTCCAACGATTATTGATGGTACTTCTCAGGCCGGATATACCTTCGAAAATCCACAGATAGTGATTTCAGGTAAAAATATTCCCTCATCCGTAAGTGTTCCCAAAGGATTCCGAATAATCGGGAATAATTCTTCAAATAGCGTGATTTCAGGCCTTGTTATTGGAAACTTTGGAGCAAATGAGGGTCAATTTGGTGTAGGTATTGAAATTACATATTCAAACAATAATAAGATCCAGGCTAACTTCATTGGGATTGATGTGGCTGGAGAATCTTCAATCGGTAATGATGTTGGAATTGAATTAATTGGTGAAAACAACCTTATAGGAGGTTTAGATCCTGAAAAAAGAAATATTATATCCGGAAACAATAGATATGGAATAGAGGTTGGTTATACCAGTTTGGTGAATTTAATACAGGGAAATTATATTGGCACTAACTTCGGTGGAGATAAGGAGGTACCCAATTCTTATGGAATTTATGCTCGGGAAACAAATACTTTTGATTCTAACCTGATTTCCGGGAATTATATTGGGATATATCTCGAAATGGATAATAATTTTTTAACCAATAATCTTATTGGTACTGATTATACAGGCAAAACTGCCATTCCCAACTCGACAGGAATTTATGTGGAGGGACAACATAATCAAATTGGAACGCCAGGTGCCGGAAATTTAATATCTGGAAATACACATATGGGAATCGAAATGTTTGGAGGTTCCTATAATACGCTGGAAGCTAATCATATAGGAACCGATATAAATGGATTAAATCCTTTACCTAATAATTGGGGTCTTAAGATTGCTGGAGGAACCGGTAATTATATTGGAGGTCTTTCGAAAGAAAGCTCAAATATTATTTCAGGAAATTTAGATAGTGGTATCTATATTGGAAACTCAAATCTTAATGAGGTTTATGGAAATATTATCGGTGTTCAGGCTGATGGAGTTTCAAGTTTACCTAATGGAAACGCTGGTATTTTTATTTCTGGAAATAATAACCAAATTGGAGATACAAATCCAGGTTCGGCTAATATTATTGGAATGAATTCTCAGGGGGTTGCTGTTACGGGAATAGAAAATAAGATTTCTGGAAATAGAATGTTTGGAAATAACCTGGGAATAGACCTGGGAGCTGATAATCGTAACGAGAGAAATGATAGAAATGATGGCGACAGTGGGCCAAATAATTATCAGAATTATCCAGAATTATCAGAGGCCCATTTTGAAGGCTTATCTA
Source organism: uncultured Flavobacteriaceae bacterium (assembly GCA_963825045.1). GTDB lineage: Bacteria > Bacteroidota > Bacteroidia > Flavobacteriales > Flavobacteriaceae > Christiangramia. Next base: position 65,233 of record CAWGSM010000021.1, read on the forward strand.
TGAGCTTGAAATATAAATTGGATTCCGATATCTCCAATTCGAATTATCCAATCACTGTAGAAGTATTTAAAAGTGATGGCAATAGACAAGGCCAAGAATATCTGGGTGAATTCTTATTAAATGAATTTCAATATCCAAAAGGGAATCAATTTCTTTCAGTTCAATTTGATATAGAGGCTAGCAATTCTTTAGAATCTGAAGATAAAATAGTGGTCACGGCCACCGATGCTTTAGGAAATACATCCGAGTTCAGTGACGAAATTTTAGTGACTAATTCTTCGCCGTGTACAGGAGAAATCTTTTATGCCGACGCGGACGGAGATGGATATGGGGATCCTAATAATACTAAAGAGGATTGTTCAATTCCATCTGGTTTTGTGGTAAATGCCGATGATTGTGACGACAGATGATTCCATCGGTAAAGCTCAAACCTGGTATTTAGATGCTGACGGAGATGGATATGGCGATCCAAGTATTTCTCAAACTTTATGCTCGCCCGATCCAGGCTATATATTGGATAATACAGATTGTGACGATACTATGGCATCTGTGCATCCCGGAGCAGTGGATGACACTGTAGACGGAATAGATCAGGATTGCGATAATACAGATGGCCCCGTTACTTCCTGCCAGGGAGCCGATACTTTAATGCTTACTGAAAAATGCTCAACAGATACTACTGTATACTGGAATATCTCAAATCCAGGCACGTGTGAAGTTAGCGGTAGGTGGGAACTAAGGAAGAATTCATCTACGGGTGACTCTTCAGGAACTTTTAACCTCGCCGGTGGAGAATCTATTCAAATTGTAAGTGGTGCCGTTAGTAAAGGTAAAACTCAGATAGTGGTTTACTGGAACGATTCTAATGGCTTGGAAATAAGTACTAACCAAAATGCATCGGGAATTAATTGCGCTTCTGGTATGGCATTAGCTTCAGATGCTGGAGATCTTTATGTTTCCCCTAATCCTGTTGATAATGGTATTGGGATGTATTTTATGGCTCCTTTAAGGATCAGTTCTCTCCTTGCCGTAGTATATAACTCTGCAGGTCAACAAATGGCTTCCGAAAATTTTTCAATAATGGCTGGTACATCAAATATAATGTGGGATTTAGACCATTCATCGTGGATCGCCGGAGTATATATTTTGAACGTAACTATTGATAATCAAACTTATCAAACTCAGTTTATAAAATAAAATTTTAAAGAGTTTCCCTACATACTCAATAGTCAGTCAGTGACTAATTGTTGACCTATATTTTAATTAACTAACCAGAAATAACAAAGTATTATGGAAATTATTAACAAACATTTCAATTATTTTAAGGGCAAAGTTTTTTGGTCTTTTATTCTATTTTTAATTTTTTCTTCCAATTATGGGCAGTTGAATGGAGCCTATACAGTAGGAGGAACTAGTCCTGATTATGTGACAATAACAGAAGCAGTAGCGGATTTAAAACTCCAGGGTGTTAACGGGCCTGTAATTTTAAATATTAGGGATGGGATATATACCGAACAAATCAATTTAGAATCTATTGTCGGTACTTCTCAATTAAATACAATAACATTTAGATCTGAATCTGGAATCGCTGAAAATGTTAGCATCCAATTTACCTCGACTTCCCTTTCTGAAAATTATGTTATAAGAATTAATAGTGCACGAAATTTAATTTTCGAAAATTTGAAAATTTATGCCACGAGTAATGATTTTTTGAATGTTCTTGGTATTAGTGGAAGCGTTTCAAATATTACTGTGAAAAACTGTATAATATTAGCTAAGGTTATAACATATAGCCAATATACTCGAAATAGTAGTGGAATTCTTCTAGATAATGTCATAGGCGAAGACATAAAAATTTTAAATAATGATATGTCTGGGGCTTACAACGGTATTTATGCATCAAATTCACAAATTAAAAATTTAAAAATTGTGAATAATAATATCTTTAATTATTACAAAATTGGTATGAATTTAAGAAATATTGAAAGTATTCAAATTTCTGATAATGTTGTTTCTTCTTTAAAAGGAAATTATGGCATTATAGTTATAGACTCCAGTCTACTAATCAAAATTTTCAATAATCAGATATATGTAGGGGATGATCCTACTCGATTTGCTGTAGGATTAGATTTTTCGGGGAATAATTCTATCGCTGAAAACCACGGTTTAATTTATAATAATTTTATTTCCGTGAATAGTAGTAGTGCCGCAGTTCTGCTATATGATAATAACTATCAGGATTTTCTTTTTAATAATATTTTAAATACTGGAGATGGACATGGGATTCAATATTCTCAGGGATACAGTAATTCTCCCGTTAATACATTAATGAATAATATAGTTAAAACGTTTAATGGGTATGCTATGTTTTATGTTCAAACATATAAACCTATTTCTTCGGACTATAATAATTTTTATACGTTAGGGCCATATATTGGCAATTTTAATCAGGATATATCATCTATGGACTCTTGGCAAACAATAGTAGGTGATAATATAAATTCTAAGAGTTATGATCCCTTATATGTATCAAATTCTGATTTGCATGCAAAGTCTCCCGCATTAGCAAACGCAGGTTTATTCCAAAATCCCGTAACCTTAGATATTGATGGAGAGCTAAGAAAAGATAATCCTAGTATAGGTGCCGATGAATACAATTCAAGTGAATTGGAACCTCTTAATGGAGAATACACTATAAATTCGGCGGAAACAGGAATACGGAATTTTCCTTCAATAAACTTAGCCGTATTAGCTCTTGAAGGAAATGGAATTTCTGGACCTGTAACATTTAAATTATCAGATGGGATTTATAGGGAACAAATTCTAATACCTTCAATCGTTGGAGCATCAAATTTAAATACAATCACCTTTGAATCATTGAGTGGAACAAGAGGAGCAGTACGAATTATGAAAAGTTTTGAAGTCGAAAAAGAATCCGTTATTGATTTCAGAAGCGCTTCCAATATTGTATTTAGAAACCTTAGTGTAATTGCAGAAGGTAATTACAATTCTAATGCAATAAAGGTAAGTGGAAGAAGTCATGATCTACAAATAGAAAGTTGCATTTTAGAAGTGCCAATTAAAGAAGAACCTTATAGTAATTACTTTTATACAGGCGTCATACATATGGAGTCTAAATTGCATAACAATATCAAAATTTTTAATAATGAATTGAATGGTGGGATTTATGGTATTTATGGAAATAGTAACGGCGCTCTTACTAATCTTCCACAAGGTACTTTAATAAAAGGGAATCTAATTCAGAATTCGTATAGAACAGCAGTATATGTGCATTCCTTAAATGGAGTTGAAATAATTGGGAACACTATTAAAGGAAATGGTATATATCCTTCCTATCATAGTCTAGAATTAGGTTTCAGTAAAACTCTACTAATTGAGGGAAATAAGATTTTCGGATCTTCTTCACAAGAAGAAATATATATACTTGGATGTCTATCAACCGAAGAAAATCCTTCTATAGTCGCTAATAATTTTGTTTCATCCAACAACTCTTTCGCCACGGTAAATATTAATAGTAATGATTATTTGTATCTATTTCATAATAGTTTAAATAATTATGGAGCAGGTTCAGTCTTGTTTTTTGATGACCCTGGCAGATATATAAATAACCAATTAAAAAATAATATTTTTAAAACTGAAACAGGACCAGTTATTTATTTTAGTAGAACAACAGGCATAATCTCTTCTGATTACAATAATATTTTTACGACTGGTCCTTATATAGCTAAATATGGTGATCAAGAAGTTGAAAGCTTGGTATTATGGCAGTCTGTAAGTGGATTGGATCAAAATTCAATCAATTTTGAGCCAGAATTTTTATCAGATACTGATCTACATTCAACCTCTTTGCAAATTGCTGATTCAGGATTGGCACTAAGTGAAGTTCGTGTTGACATTGATGACGAATCAAGAGATGATACTCCAAGTATAGGTGCCGATGAGTTTTCAGTTATTCCAGATCAAGATCAAGATGGAATTCCAGATGAAATCGATAATTGTATTAACACACCAAATTTTGATCAGTTGGATACAGACGGCGATGGAGAAGGAGATGCTTGTGATCTAGATGATGATAATGACTTGGTGCTGGATGTGGATGACTGTGCCCCATTGGACTCCGAAATCGGATTGATATCATGGTATCCAGATGTTGATAAAGATGGGTTTGGAGATATGAAGGCAGAGCCTATGGTACAGTGTGAAGATCCTTCAGAACTTGATATAATATTTATACAGGATAATACTGATTGTGATGATACAAATGATCAAATAAATCCCGGAATGACAGAAATACCTAATGATGGTATTGATCAGGACTGTGATGGAGAAGATTTAACTACTCTTGGAAATGAAGGCTGCTCAGCCGATTTCTGGAAAAATAGGATTACCTGGTGTGATAAATTTAATCAACAGGATGATTTTTACTCAACCTTTGGAATTAATAATGATAAAGGATTAGGATCAAATCTCACTCTTCTTTCTTCCTTAGATGGTAAAAAAGGAGAATGGGGGAAATTAGCTCAACAGGCGACAGCAGCAATCCTAAACTCATGTGATATAGGAATTTTGTACTCCATAACTGAAACTGATATAATTTCTCGAGTGCAGGCCATGTTTAATGATTCCTCTAAGGGGAGGAATGAAGCAAAGGCATTAAGAACGGAGCTCGAGAATGCAAACAATGCAGTTTGCCCGCTTAACCAGGTAGTTATTGATCGTGAGGGTTGTAGTACAGACTATTGGTCCTCTACCGATAAATGGTGTTCAAATTATTATCCAATTAGTAATTTTTATGTAGTGTTTGGAATTCAAAACACCTCGCGAATAGGAGATCCTACTTTGACTTTACAGGCAGCTTTAACCCTGAAAGGTGGCGGTTTTAATAAATTAGCTAAAGAGGCAACAGCAGCATTACTGAATGCCTGTAATAGTGGAGTTGATTTTCCATTAACTGTGGAGCAGATTATGAGCGGAACCCAGAAACTTTTTGATGGGCTTAATTATGGTAATAAAGATGCCAATGATCTTAGTTCCTTTTATGCTGATGGAAATAATGCTAACTGTCCGTTCTTGACCACCTTACAAGCCGCCAGTACTTTATCTGCAGATCCAGGAATGACCTTAGATATATATCCCAACCCTCTGGAACCTGAAGGTGTCTGGTTTAATTTTTCTCCTAGGGAACTTGATGAAAATTTCCATGTTGGAGCCTTTGATTTATATGGTAGACAACTGGATGAAACCTCTCTTGAAGTGAGCAAAGACGGTGGTGAATACTACTGGCCATTGGATCATAGTGGTTGGGAAGAAGGGATATATCTCTTTGTGGTGAAAAGTTCTACCCAGGAATATAGAATCAAAGTTATTAAATAGCTTAAAATGGAATAGAAAACCCGGTGAAATTAACCGGGTTTTTTTATGCTTTATTGTTAACTAATGTCTTCCCTCTTTTCTCGATTTTAGGTAATCTATAATATTGTAATAAAATCTCTGGAAAAGCTAATTGATTAAATTAATAATATGAAATTTTAAGATACAGGTTGAGATTGTGAATTTAGGTGACAATAGTCATCACAATTGTGAGAAAATAATTTACTACTTTAGAATATAAGGCTGGGAAAGAAAGATCTTTTTTATGGAATAAAGGGTACCAGAAGAGTATAATTGTGGGGTTATATCTTATGGAAATACATTCTGAAAGTCGTGCCCTGATCAGGTTTACTGCACACTTCAATTTTAGCATCGTGTTCCTGCATAATATTTTTTACCGAATTCAGCCCAATGCCTGTTCCGGATTCTTTATTAGTATAAAAGGCATCAAATAGTTTATCTATCTGGTCACTTTCCAGGCCGTGACCATTATCTTTTATACTCAGTTGAAAACCAGTTTTATGGCTTTCAATTCCAATTTCAATAATGCCTTCATTCGGTACCACGGCCTCACTTGCATTTACAAGAATATTCACAATAGCTATTTCCAGCTTCTCTTTGTCGGCCATAACAGGATAGCTTCCTTTTTGGTAATTTTTATTGATCTTGAGACCCGAAAGATAGATCCTATCAGAAGCTTTTTCTATACTGGATTCAATGATGGAGGCAAGATCTTCTTCCTTTAATACACAGGGGGAATAATTAGCCGAATTAAGCAGGTTGTTCACCAGTTTATCCAGGGTCTTAGCACTTCTACCAAGAATTTGAAAATAGTTCTTTAATTCTTCTTTCTGCGGGCTTCCCACTTTATGTCCCAGTACCTCAGTGGCCATACCAATGCTGGCGATTGGATTGCGAAGTTCATGCGCAAGCATCCTGGCGAGCTCTCCCTGGATAGAAAACTTTTCTGCATTTAATAAAGCTTCCTGAGTGGCCTTTTGTTTATGGATATTTCTTACCAGAAGTACGTATTCATCCACCCAGTTCTCATCTTTTCTTTGAAAAACTTTTCCGCGCACACTAAACCATTCCCAGGAAACTCCATTAATCTTCAGTCTTACTTCAATATCAAGAATATCATCTTCAGAAGATTTCAATAAATTTCTGTGCATATCCATCACTATTTCTCTATCTCTAGGATGCACATAGGGAAGAATATCCTGTAGAGGCATGTCTTCCACTTTTTTCCTGGTGATTCCTTCTTCCGTAAAAATATCTTTATTGATATAACGTACAGAAAAACTATTCAGGTTTACGATCATTATGGTTTCCGGCGAGGTTTGTACCAGTTGTTTTTTAAACCTCACTGTTTCTTCGAGTTCCTGAGCTTCCCTTTTCTTTTTAGTAATATCTTCTATAGTGGCAATAAGAAGTTCATTTTGAGTTCTTCCAGTCACCCTGAACCAATGGTCATAGCCATCACGATTAAAATAATACTCCTTATCCAATAATTCTCCTGTTTTCACAACCTTTTTCAAAGCATCGAAAACTCCTATCTTCTGGCCATATTTTGAAACCTGGAGGTAAGTGCGGTTTAAAGGAACACTGTCCTTATACATTTTTCCAAGGACTTCGTTTATTTTGATGAACTTAAAATCCCGAATGTTTCCGTCTTTATTATAAAGTGGTTTGAAAACGGCAATTCCCTGATTGCTGGTGTCAAAAATTGTTTGAAGAAGTTCTTCACTTTGTCTAAGCTTTTCCTGGCGTTCAACTGCCTTTTTTTCCAGCTCAGCTTTGGCTTTTTTAAGATTCTCTTCCGCAAGTTTCGCTTCGGTTATATTTCTGAAAAGGAGCACTACTTTTTGACAATTTTCAGCCCTAAAAGCATATACATCAAACCAGGTATTATCAATTTTTTCAGCGCAATATTGAAAACGAATGGGCTCTCCAGTTAATGCAACTTTTCCGTAAACTTCAAACCAGTGGTCTTCATGAGCTGGAACCAGTTCTTTCATGGTTTTGCCAATAACATTTTGAAGATTTACCTGTTCTTCAAAAGCAGGATTCGTTTCCATAAACATATAATCCACGGGCTTATTTTCTCTGTCGAAAATCATTTCGATCACACAAAATGCCTCGTCTAAAGATTCTATTAAATTGCGGTAATCTCCTTCAGAAGAAAAATAGCGGGGTGATGGATTAAGACCTGGATTACTTTCGAGTACCTTACTTACCAGACTTAAAATTACCTTGTCTTTTTTAACAGGATCCCCTGTATAAAATCGACTACTGAATTCAAACCAGTCCCAGGATCCATTTTTATTTTTTACTCGTGCCCGGGTTTCTTTAATTTTTGCAGTTTTTTTATTTCTGAAAGAATCCAGGTGATCTAGATATTTTTCATAATCTTCGGGATGTAAGAATTGTTTATAAAAGCAATCAGACTTAGGATGAAGATCATCAGTAACTATACCACAATAAGTTTCTAAAGTGTCACTTAGATATTCTAAACTGGAATCCTCAATATTAGTAAGTAATAAAAAGTATTGCTCCTTTTCATTAGGGATAACTTCAGAATGAGTGGATTGCGCTGACATTATATTTTCTGATTGTAGTAGTAAATTTAGGTAAAACCTTAATAACTGTTAAATGTAGGAAATTAAATAAAAAAAATGTTAAAGACTGTAATTCTAAGCTAATACGTTAACATAAGAAGCTTTTAGACTAATATTAAATAGTGATCAAAAAAAATGAGCAGAATTGGGAGTTATCAGGTCTCTTTTCGCAGAACTTCCAGCGGAGGACTTTGTATAACACTTAGACTATTTACAAGACCAATAACTAAGACAAGTATGATTATACCCGGAAGTAAAATTAAAAACGGCACCAGTGATGGGGTAAAAGTAGATTCAAAAATAAACCAGGCCAGTAGCTGGCTGCCAAGCAGCGATAACAAAATTCCTGAGAGTCCTCCGAGGATTCCAATATAAGTATATTCAAGGGCCAGTATTTTTAATATCTGGCTGCTTTTCGCTCCTAATGTCCTTAGAAGAACACTTTCTTTTATACGTTGATACTTGCTGGTTCGAACAGCTCCTATTAACACGATAATTCCGGTTAGAATGCTAAAGAATGCCATAAAATTAATCAGCCATGAGATCTTGTTTAATATGTTTTCTATTACCGAAAGTATTTGCCTGAGATCCAGAATGGAAACATTGGGAAATTTTTGAACGAGTTGCTGCTGAAGTTTGGCTGAGCTTTCTTCATCGGGAACTTTTGTAGTGAGAATACGGAATTGTGGCGCCTTTTCCAGGACGCCGTTGGGAAATACAATGGAGAAGTTCAATTGCATCCTGCTCCAGTCTACAAGCCTTATACTGCCAATAACGGTTTCCAGTATTACACCCTGAATATTAAAACTTACAGTGTCTCCAACTTTTACTTTAGCGTCTTCGGCAAAATTACTACTAACTGAAATTGCTACGTAGTCTTTGGTTGAAGATCTCACTGTCCAGCTTCCCTCTTCAAGGGTTTCAGAGGGTATCAAAGAATCCCGGTAAGTGGTTCTAAACTCATGACTTAAAATCCATCCGTTAATTCCGGAGGTAGAATCTTTTCTGATATCATTTACCGATCTGCCACTTAAACTTTCCACCCTCATGGTAACAATAGGAATATTTTCCAGTACCGGCAGATTATTATTTTTAATAGTGCTTGCCACAGAATCTTTTTGCTCCTGTTGTACATCCAGCAGGATTATATTTGGACTGTTCGCCTGTTCATCCAGTGAAGCCTGTGATAACAGGAGATCCTTTGTAAAATATAGCGTGCTGATTAAAAAAGTTCCCAGTCCAATCGCCAGTACGAGTATAAGGGTTTGGTTTTCAGGTCTAAAAAGATTGAGTAGACTCTGTCTTGCTATAAAGCCCCACGAAGTTGGGAAGTATTTTTTAATAGCTGCCATAAATAAATGGGCTATTCCAGCAAGTATAGAAAAGGTAATAATGATTCCTAAAAGAAAGGAAACTGAATACCTTGGGTTTTCCAGTAGCCAGAGAGCAAATAAAAATATAAATAGAAAAATCCCTGATAAGACCAGAACCCCGGCTCTCTTTGATTTTTTATGTTTCTTGCTTTGTATCCTAAGGGCCTCGAGAGGAGAAATATATAAAGTTCCAATAAGAGGGTAAAGTGCAAATAGTACCGACATTACAAGTCCCAGCAATAATCCCATGAATATGATCCCGGCCTGGAAAGTTACTTCCACGTCTACTGGTAGGAAGTCATCCAGAATTACTGGAAATAATTGTTGCAATAAGAGGCCTATGGTCGTTCCTGCAATACCTCCCAGTAATCCCATTGCTGCAATTTGCGTAAGGTAGATAAGGAAGGTCTGCTTCCGGCTTGCACCAAGACATTTAAGAATTGCTACTGCTTTTAATTTCTCTTTGATATAAATATGAATGGCACTTGAAATTCCCACACATCCTAATAGAAGAGCTATAAAAGCTACCAGGTTAAGGAATCTTCCAAAATTTTCATACCGTCTGCCCATTCTGCGACTTGTTGAGAGATGTGTGTCCAGGTCCGCTTCCTGATCATCAAGAATAGGATCAAGGTCCTTATCTAATTTCTCCAGATCCATTTCCGGCGGCGCTACAAAATAATATTTGTAATCTATGCGGCTTCCCGTCTGGACGAGACCACTTTTTTCAATAAATTTATATGGAATCAATACAGGTGGAGCAATAGAGCTAAATACCCCTGCACTTCCGGGAACCGATCTAAGAGCCCCGGCGATTGGAAGACTTACGTTCCCTATCTTGATCTTATCACCGGGACTTAATCCAAGCTGAAGCATCACGGTGGCGTCTACAAGCGCTGCATTTTCTATTTGATAATTGGTTCCCGCAGCTTGAGGCTCGGTCTCCAGTTCACCGTAAAATGGGAAATCCCCTTTAATTCCACGTACCTGAACCAGTTTTGTTTTGGCTACTTGTGGGAAAGCAGCCATGGAGGCGAAGCTTATTTCTTCCCCATTAGCACCACCCAGGGAATCGATTATACCCGAAACTTTACTATTGACAGGCTTATCGCTATCGATAATATAATCGGAACCCATTAGAGATTTCGACTGTAGAGCTATATTTTCCCGCAAATTGTTACTGAAAGACTGGATGGAAACGACTGCCGCTATCCCAAGAATAATAGAGGCCATAAATAGCATTAACTTCCGGCTGCTGGCTTTTCCATCGCGCCAGGCCATTTTTAGTATCCATTGGAAACGGGCAGAAGTCTTGGTTTTTTTCATTATCCTATCTTCTGGGTTTCCATTACTTTTCCGCCTTTCAATTTCAGGATCCGCTCAGTTTTTCTTGCCAGTTCCATATCGTGAGTGACAATTACCAGTGTGGTACCGGATATTTTATTAAGTTCAATGAGAAGATCAACAACTTTTTTACCGGTTTCCTCATCCAGATTTCCTGTGGGTTCATCAGCAAATAAAATTGAAGGTTTATTGCTGAAAGCTCTTGCCAGGGCTACTCTTTGTTGTTCTCCTCCTGAAAGTTGAGAAGGATAATGATAAAATCGATCTCCCAGGCCGACTTTTTCCAGCAATTCCTTGCTTAGTTTTGTGGCATTTTTGTTTCCCTGAAGCTCCAGGGGTACGGCCACATTTTCAAGAGCTGTAAGAGTAGGTAATAATTGAAAATTCTGAAATACAAATCCTACTTCTCTGTTTCTAAGTAAGGCCCGCTCATCTTCAGAAAGTGAGGTTAGGGGAGTGCCACATAACTCAATTTCTCCTGAATCCGGCCTGTCCAGCCCCGCACATAAGCCAAGCAAGGTTGTTTTACCACTCCCTGAAGGTCCTACAATAGCAAAGCTTTCACCTTTTTCGACCTCAAAACTTATATCTTCCAAAACGGTTAATTCTTTAGAACCACTGGTATAAGTTTTCGTTAGGTTTCGAACGTTTAATATCTTTGACATCTTCAGGCTTTTGAGTTTCTTTATTGAAACTAACAAAATAAAGAAATGATTTTAATAAAAACCTATTCGTTATGAGAAGCTTTTTACTCTTATTTTCCGTGACTCTAATGTTGATTTTCACTTCCTGTAAGGATTCAGAAAAAAAACCAAAAGAGAACGGTGTATCAGAAACTGAATTAAAAAAAGAGGAGAATAAGGAACAGAGCAAGGTTATTTTGTTTTTCGGAAATAGCCTGACAGCTGGATATGGTCTGGAAACTAATGAAGCATTCCCGGCATTGATTCAGCAAAAGCTTGATTCTCTGGGGCGTGATTATAAGGTTGTAAATGCCGGATTAAGTGGCGAGACTACTGCCAGCGGAAAGAACCGTTTAGAATGGGTGCTAAACCAGAATGTGGACATTTTTGTCCTGGAACTTGGTGCAAATGACGGATTGAGGGGCATACCATTAGAGGAAACCCGTAAGAACCTTCAGGATATCATAGACAAAGTACACGACCAAAATCCCCAAACTAAAATTATTTTAGCCGGAATGCAGATCCCGCCAAATATGGGGCAGGAGTACACTTCTAAATTTAAAAGTATCTTTCCCGAACTGGCTGAAAAGAATAATGTTTTTTTAATTCCATTTTTACTGGAAGACGTGGCCGGAATTCCTGAACTAAACCAGGAAGATGGGATTCATCCAACCCTTGAGGGCCAGAAGATCGTCGCGAACAATGTTTGGGAAATTCTAGATAAGATTATTCAATCTCCAGAGGAATAGACTTAGAGAATTGTATTTGATTACTCATTTCTTTTAAAATCACTTTTTCGACTATTTATACGTAGATGATTGTTAGTGGTCTATAAAAACATACTGTTTATATATTTATTCACGAAATCTTCCGATTTTTCCTTAATTTAATATCGCTTTTGATTTGAATACCAGCAGTATAGGGTGGTTCTTTCATCTTTTTAATTCCCTACACTCGTTTTTATTAATTCACCAAAACTAATAACATGGAAAAAAAGGAAGAAAATCACATCTCGAGAAAACAATTTGTTCAACAACTGGGACTGGGAGCTCTGGGAACAGGTATTTTTTTACCTGGTGTCCTTTCTGCTCAAAACTTTCTTACTGGGAAAACTTTAAAACCTAAAAAAGTTCTGGTTCTTGGTGCCGGTCTTGCTGGTCTGGGAGCCGCCTGGGAACTTAAGAAAGCGGGGCATGAGGTAACAGTTCTTGAAGCCCGTAACCGGCCAGGAGGAAGGGTTTCCACAATTAGAAAACCTTTTGCGGAAGGATTGTATGCCGAGGAGGGAGCTGCCGGATATTCTTCCTCCTATACACATGCAACAAAATTTATTGATGAATTTGGTTTGGAAAGAATTCCATGGCCAATGCCTGAAAAAGCGGTAACCTATCACCTTAATGGGAAATCAATTACCGTAGGCCCTGAAGAAACAGTAGAATGGCCTTTTGATCTTACTCCTGAGGAACAAAAAATGGGGCCCATGGGGATGGTTGTGAATTACATTCTTAATACTTTGCCTTCTGAAGCAGGGAATCCTCAGAGCTGGGATCAACCCCCGCTGATTCATTTTGATAAAATGTCCCTGGCAGATTATTTGAAAAAACAGGGTGCAAGTGACGGAGCTATAGAACTATTTCAGAAAACCCAGTGGTTTGCGGCGATGCCAGATAAAACTTCAGGACTTTCCATGGTGGTTTCAGATGCCGGGCTCTTTATGGGAGGAGCTCCGTTTACGCTTAAAGGAGGAAATGATATGCTTCCACGGGAACTGGCGAAAAGAATGAAAGAAAATATTAAATACAACGTAGTTGTCGAGAAAGTTACAGATACCGATAAAGCTGTGGCAGTAGCAGCTATGGAAAATGGAAACCCTGTTGAATTCCAGGTCGATGAGGTAGTTGTTACGTTTCCTTTAAAAGTCCTTGAAAAGATCAGGTTTGAACCTGCATTATCTTCGGCTAAGATGGCAGCTATCAGGGAAATTCCTGTGATGAATATCACCCGAACTTATTTACAGGTAGATAAACCTTTTTGGATGGACAAAGGAATCTCAGGAATAGCCTATACAGATCTGGATGCAAGGAATATTTCCCCATATTTAAATAGTAACAATCCAGAAAATAATCCTGCCATTATGGAAAGTATGGTAGCGGGGCCATTCGCAACTACGTTAACCAGCTTATCGACAGATAAAACAATTTCAAAAATAAAAGATAGTGTCAGGAAGGTTTATCCTAATATTGATGATCATTTTCAAAAAGGTCATGTTAAAGGCTGGGATAATGATCCTTTTGCGCTTGGTGGTCCTAGCTGGCCGGCGCCAGGAGATGTTACTGCACATCTCAAAAACTTACAGGCACCTCACGGGAAAATCCATTTTGCCGGTGAACATACCAGTATTTTAAGAAGTACGATGGAAGGAGCTTTACGCTCTGGAGTTCGTGCAGCTAATGAAGTTCATGAGATAGGATAAGTTTAGAGAGGTAGGTCTATGATTTAAATAGAAAAGCCGGTAGTTTATGCTACCGGCTTTATTTCTTACAGACCTTTTGTTTTTATAAACCTAAAACTTCAGTTCCCTGGTCAAATTTGATGTCTACCGGAATATTTTTATCCGATAGTTTATCTAAAGCCGATTGAAGTCCGGAATCGATCGTTCCTTTTTCGGAAAGTAATTTTCCGGTTCCATTATAATCTCCTTCTCCCTGTAACTCAAGAATATCACCAGAAAGGGCGTCAATAGCCTGCTTGAATTTCTCCTGGTTTACACTGTACATTCCATTTTCATTGATGGTAAAGGCATCCATTTCCTTGAAATAGTTAAACCGGACCATATTAGCTTTTCCATGCGCATCTGCAGCACCAAACCTAACAGATCTAAAGATGCTGGCGAGGAAAGTCACATAGTAATCCATTAATTCAGCATCCTTTAATTCTCCTTTATCATAAAGTTTGGTGATCATATAGATTCCAAGTACGTCAGCTTTTCCCTCTTCAAGGGCAGAAGCATGCTCTTTTAAAGCCTCTCTAACCGTACCTTTATCTGTAATTGTATTTTTAATTCCGAGTCCATGGGCTACTTCATGGAACATTGTATTCGCGAAGAAAGCGTCAAAAGTGATATGCTCACGTTGTTCCGGAACGATGAGTTCTTTAGAAATAGGAACCAGGATCTGATCATATTTCGCTCGCATGGCATTCTTTAATTGTAACCTGCGACTGCCGTATTCTTCCTGAACTTTTTCATCGTTCGGCAGGTTAATGGCAATTGTCTTACTGCCTGCATTGCAATCACCGGCATAGTAAACCACATCATAAGCATTTAGATCTGACTCGGTTCCTGGATTTTCTTTCTTGTATTTTGCTTCTACCGGCAGTTCTCTCTGCAACATTGGTAAAAATGAAACATATTTTGCCAGACGCTTGCTCCATTCCTTATCTTTTATAAGAACATAGGATTCATAAGAAGTCTTGGTTCCGAATAAGCGATCTTCATAAGACTCAATAGGTCCGGTAACCATATCTATGGAATTATTCTTCATTTGCATCCAGGCTACATCACTCTCATAATATTCATCTGTGATTAATGCTTCTGCTCTAAGATTTAAATATTTTTTAAATCCGGGATCTTCAGCCAGCTCTGCGGCCTGTTTAAGTAGATCGGAAGCTTTTTTCAACTTTTCCGGAAACATTTCATGGTACCAAACAGTTTTCAGTTCGCCGTTATCATCTCTTCTAATAAAAGTGTAAAGACTCTCTTTGTTATCAATTTCTGCGGAATTAAACTCTTCCTTGGTCATATCTGAAGGATAGAAATTCGCCGCTTCAGATTTTTCACCGTATCCTTTTACAAAAGGTTCAAGATCATTCAGTCGATCCCATGGACCGTAATTGATATTTACGTATTCGGCAGTTGTATTGTCCAGTTTGGACATGAGAGTATCCTTTTCACCATAAGCCTGATACCAGAATAGTTCATCGGTGATCTTTGCTACTTCTATAAGAAGCGGGATTATTTTTTTTTGATTTTCAGAAAGATTTGAAAGGTTCCCGGTTAGCTTTACTTCGGCATATTGATTAACCAGATTATTGATATCCACGCCGGATGCGACCATCGTAGAGTCATTCACAGCTTTGTTAGTGGAGTTATCCTTATTCTCATTTTTGCAACCAGTTACTAATAAAACGGTGCAGAATAATGAAGAAAAAAATAGCTTGTTCATATATTTAAAATTGGTTGATTAGACTGTAAATTTAATGGTTTTATTTGGTTGTTCAGAAATTGGGCGATTTCAATTTTTGAGGGCCTTTTGCTGCGTTTTTCTCCTCATTATTCTAAAGGAGAGAAAATGCAAAAAAAAAGGTTTCATAATTGGAATAAGCTAATTACAATTTTGAAGAGAAGGATTAAATATTCACTCCGAAGAAATATCCTACAAGGGCGGTAAGGCCCATGGCCAGGGTTCCCCAAAAAGTTATTCTTGCAATCGCTTTAACGACGCTGGAGCCACCCGTTTTGGCTGATAGCCCTCCCAAAATCACGAGAAAAATGATGGCAAAACCATAAAGGAAATATTCCATGCCATCTGTCGGGAAAAATATGGTTACAATAAATGGCAATATTCCTCCTACAGTAAAAGCGGCGCCGGAAGCAAAAGCTGCTTGTAAAGGTTTGGCCTGACTTATTTCGTTTATACCCAGTTCGTCCCGTACATGGGCTTCCAGGGCATTGTGCTCTGTTAATTCCACAGCAACTGTCATGGCAGTTTCTTTTTTTAACCCCCTGGATTCATAAATTTCAGCTAGTCGCTGTAATTCCAAATCGGGCATTTCTTCCAGTTCCTGTCTCTCCCGCTCAATATCAGCTTTTTCCACATCGGTTTGGGAGCTTACTGAAACAAACTCTCCAGCTGCCATAGATAAAGCGCCTGCTACGAGGCCGGCAAGTGTTGCCAGGATAATAGGTTCTCGAAATTCACTTGCTGCCGCTACACCAATGGCGATACTGGAAGTGGATAAAATTCCATCATTAGCACCGAGCACTGCAGCCCTAAGCCAGTTACTGCGATGTATATAATGATTGTCTAAATAATCATCTAAGTTATCGTTGTTTTCAGACATTACTTTTAGTTCTAAAAAACGATCTCGTTTCCGGGGGTATAGGTTTTCGGAAGAAGATCCGGGTTAATATTAAGTAAAAAATCACTGCTGATTAAGGCCCGGTTAAAGTACAAAAAACAACTAAAACATCCCATTACTAAATGGTAGTATAAAAGGGTATGAACTTCAATTTCTTTCTCTTTTTGGATGGCAGGCCCGAAGTGTTTCTTTTGTATGGAGACTGCCAAAACTCTTAAAAAATTAATTAGTGATTGTAAATCGAATTCTGTGTTATCAGGGTGCAAGAGATAATAGACCGCCTGATGTAATTTTCTATAGTGAAAAGTTTTTCAAACCTATTAAGCAAATCAAAAAACCAGCAATAATTTATACCAAAGCTATAGACTATAGTATGTTTAAATTAATTCAGCAAGTTAATTTTAATGGAAAAAAAGAAAATTTATTAATCGATTTTAAGATCTGGAATTTCCATCATTTTCCCATTTTTTGACCTGCCTAAAACTACTACATCCTTACTTTCTTTATATTCCTCAATGGCAAGAAGAAGTTGTTTTTTAGTATCCCTTCTGATCTTTACACCACTTTTCTGATTTTTGTTACGAACTTCTATATAATATCCGTCTCTTAGATCCTTTGGTTTTGTTGATGGCCTTCCCATAGTAATTTTTTTTTGCAATATAGAAATTAATTTTATGTTTTTGAGAATGCTTAAGGGAGTTTGAGGTATAATAGGCCTCGGAAAGTAAGCATTTCTACTTTGAAACTAATATAATGAATAGTTTAACTAAAATTTTTGCATTTTTTATATGTATTCTTTCGTTGCTGAAACCTCTTCCATCTAATTCTTTCCACTAAAATTAACGGTTTTTTTAATAAAAAGATTTACCTGAATACATACTCAACAATAGTTAATTAATAGACAAATTATTACATACTAATAGTAATACTTTTATATTTGCGATAAAACATATTAATCGTGGATAAGCTATTTGAAAATGTTAAGATTTCCATTAATTCGGACTTGTCTATTAAGGATCCCGAATCCAGTGAACTTGGAAAAAAAATTGTAGGTCAGGGAATTCTTTTGATAAACGAGATTGGTTTTGAAAAATTTACTTTTAAAAAGTTAGGTGTTGAGATAAAGTCAAATGAAAGTTCCATATATCGCTATTTTGAAAATAAGCATAAGTTCCTGGTGTACCTTACCAATTGGTATTGGGGATGGAAAGAATTTCAATTGACCATCTCTACTTATGGAATTAGTGATCCTATTGAAAAACTACTTAAAGGAATAGAGGTCATTACCCAGCCTGTAATACAGGATTATCGTTTTGAACATATTAACGAAGTTGCACTTAATAATATTATCATAAACGAATCGTCTAAATCTTATCTGACTAAAAATGTAGATAATGAAAATAAGGGTGGTTATTTTTCTATATATAAAAGACTGGTAATCCGGATCGCAGATATGACTCGTGAAGTATCACCGGAATATAAATTTCCACTTAGTCTTTCCAGTATGTTAATTGACGGAGCCCTTCATCAGCATTTTTTAAAAGAGCATATAGGTTCGATCACCGATTGTAAGGAGGATATAACCGCTTCAAATTATTTCATGGATCTTGTCAAAGAAACTTTAAATATAGATGATCATGGCCGAAGATAAATTCACTACCTGGCAAAGATTTCTGGGCTTATTGAAGCTCGAAAAGAAGGATTTCTTACAGATCTTATATTATGCAATTTTCGCAGGCCTGGTAAACCTTTCTGTGCCACTGGGAATTCAGGCAATTGTGAATCTCATTCAGGGAGCAAGAATTACTACTTCCTGGGTCGTACTTGTAGTCCTGGTAACCCTTGGTGTTGCATTCGTGGGAGTTTTACAATTGATGCAAATACGTATTTTGGAAAATATTCAACAGAAAATTTTCACTCGCGCATCTTTCGAATTTACTTACAGGTTTCCTAAGATTAAAATGTCTGAACTAAAGAATTTTTATCCTCCGGAACTGGCTAATAGGTTTTTTGATGTAATCACTATTCAAAAAGGTATTTCCAAATTAGTACTGGATTTTCCAGCAGCTGTGCTTCAGATAATTTTTGGATTGATACTACTTTCCTTATATCATCCTTTCTTTATTTTTTATGGAATATTGCTGGTGTTGCTCATATATATGGTTTTTCGTTTTACGGCAAAAAAAGGACTTGATACCAGTATTAAGGAATCTAAAATGAAATATCGCATTGCTCATTGGATTCAAGAAGTTGCCAGAACGCTAATTAGTTTTAAGATATCTGGAAAGACTCGGCATGCGGTGAATAAAAACGATGCTTTAGTGAGTAAATATCTGGATGCTCGTGAAAGTCATTTCCAGGTACTTAGGTTCCAATTTATTCAGATGATAGCCTTTAAAACCCTGGTAACTTCCGGCTTACTTGTTATAGGCGGTTTTTTGGTATTAAATCAGCAAATGAATATTGGTCAATTCGTAGCTGCAGAAATTATCATTTTATTGATTATTAGTTCCGTAGAGAAAATGATCCTTGGACTTGAAAACTTCTATGACCTTCTTACCTCATTGGAAAAACTGGGTGAAGTGGTAGACAAAAAACTTGAATCAACAGGTGGTGATCAAAGTTTTGCAGAGAATGGCTCTTTAGAGATCAAATTACAGAATATTAGTTTTAAAGGATCAGATGGAACTGAAATTTTAAAAGATATCAATCTCACCATAAAGCCTGGAGATAAAATACTTCTTGAAGGGGTAAATGGTTCAGGCAAATCTGTTCTACTCAAAATCATTGCTGGTTTAATAGAGCCAGATGGTGGAATGATCTACGTAAATGGAATATCACTTAAAAATATAGACCTTAAATTTTATCATTCTCTCTTGGGACAATCTTTAACGGAAGAGTCGCTTTTCGAAGGAACTCTTTTAGAAAATATAACTTTCGGAGATGATTCTATTAATCAGGCAGATATCTCTGTAGTCTTAGATAAAATAGGATTGAGAGATTATGTGCGCCAGCAACCAGAAGGCCTTGAGACGACTATTTTCCCAGAAGGGCTTCAAATGTCCCATGCCATTACGAAAAAGATCATTCTTGCGAGAAGTATTATTAGACATCCAAAATTATTAATTCTCAATGAACCACTACATCAGTTAGACAGGGAAGAAGAGAGAAGAATCCTGGATTATTTATTTTCTGTCGAAAATGACTGGTCTATAATTGTAACCAGCCGAGATAATATATGGAAAGAACGATGTGATCATCAGGTTTTTCTGGATAATGGAATTATTAAAATAACTCCTGAAAATCATGCTTAACATTACTAAAAACTCATTGAACGAAAAGATAGATCTTACCCAATTTAAAGCTGGGAAGAAGGTTTTTCATTCGAAGCATTTTAAATATTTTAATCGATTTTTAAAATTCTTTGCCGTGTTTGGAATTATTGTGCTGTTTTTACCCTGGACGCAGACCATTTCCGGTACTGGTACCGTTACCACTTTAAGTCCCGAACAGCGTCCACAGACTATTCAGTCAGTCATTCCTGGACAAATCAATAAATGGTATGTCAACGAAGGGGATTTTGTGAAAAAAGGTGATACTATTCTGCATATAACCGAAGTTAAGGATGAATATTTTGATCCTTCGCTAATAGAGAGAACCGGAGATCAGGTTAGATCTAAGTCTAATTCTTTAGATTCTTATGATCAGAAATTAATAGCATTGAATACGCAATTGGATGCCCTGCGTCAAGAAAGAGAATTGAAACTGGAACAAGCCAGAAATAAGTTAAAACAGGCCATACTTAAAACACAGAGTGACAGTATAGATCTTGAAGCGGCGAAGACCAATTTAAGTATTGCTCAAACACAATTGAACAGAACTGAATTATTGCAGCAAGAAGGTTTAAAAGCAATTACTGATGTGGAAGAGAAAAAATTAAAGTTGCAGGAGAATCAAGCAAAACTAATTTCTCAGGAAAATAAGCTCCTCGCTAGTCGAAATGATATCATTAATTCCAGGATCGAGATTAACAGAACGAGAGCAGAATACAGTGATAAGATATCAAAATCTATTAGTGAAAGATCTTCTGCGGAATCAGGCCGGTTTAATGCGGAAGCTGAAGTGAGTAAACTTCAAAATGCCTATACCAATTATGAAATGAGGAAAGATCTTTATTATGTGAGAGCACCACAGGATGGCTATATCAATAAAGCTATTAAAGGAGGAATTGGAGAGACTTTCAAGGAAGGGGAACAATTGGTTGGTATCATGCCCTCTAATTATGATCTGGCTGTAGAAACTTATGTAAAACCAATTGATCTACCATTATTACATACTGGTGAGAAGGTGAGGGTGAGATTTGATGGTTGGCCTGCAATTGTTTTTAGTGGCTGGCCTAACGTCTCCTACGGAACTTACGGAGCAAAAGTAGTAGCGATTGAAAATTTTAGTAGTTCAAATGGTAAATACAGGGTATTATTAGCCCCAGATAAAGAAGATCATCCCTGGCCCTCTGCCCTTCGGGTAGGTTCAGGAGCTAATACGCTGGCACTTTTGGAAGATGTGCCTATCTGGTATGAGATTTGGCGACATTTAAATGGATTTCCTCCTAATTATTATACTCCTGAAACTTCAAAATCGGCATCAAAATGAAAAGTTTCAATTTAAGATTTTTGTGGTTGTTTTTTTTGCCATTGTATAGTTTGGCCCAAGAGCAAGATAGTTTATATCTGGGTTATCAAGAATACCTGGAAATGGTTAAGATCTATCACCCATTAGTGAAGCAGGCGAGCTTAATTAGTGACCAGGGAGCTGCAGAACTTTTGAAAGCCAGAGGCGGTTTTGATCCAAAACTGGAAGCAGGATATGATATAAAGGATTTTAATAACACGCGTTATTATGATCTTTTTAATTCAACATTTAAAATCCCTACCTGGTACGGGGTAGAGCTAAAGGCAAAATTTGAGAAAAATGAAGGCTATTATTTAAATCCTCAAAATAAAGTTCCTGATGATGGCCTTTTTGCTGCGGGAATCTCCATTCCTTTAGGTCAGGGTTTATTTATTAACGATCGCATGGCTGCATTGAAAAAGGCAAAGGTTTATTCACAGCAATCGCAGGTAGACCAGCGATTGGCAGTTACCGAAATTCTTTATGAAGCTTCTTTAGCCTATTTTGAATGGTTTACGAAATATAGAGAACTATATCTATATCGAAATTTTATCGAGAATGCAGAAATTCGCTATTCCGGAATTTTAAAAAGCCATGAGCTGGGAGATAAACCTGCTATTGATACACTTGAAGCAAACATCCAAATTCAGGATAGGAATCTTAGTCTAGCACAGGCAGAGCTAGATTATTTGAAAGCATCTTTAAAGTTAGGAACATTCTTATGGGGAGCAGAGAACACGCCTTTGGAAATTCAGGATCAGGTTTATCCTGCGCCAGATTTTCAGGATGAATCTTTGACATCTTTGGAACTTTTATTTGAAGGAGGACTATATGATCATCCTAAAATTAGATCTCTTAGTTATAAGTTAGAAATATTGGAATATGATAATAAACTGAAAGCGAATAAACTTTTGCCAAAGATCAATCTTGAATACAATTATCTAAGTGCTGAACCGGAGTACCTGCGAAGTTTTGTAAATGAGAATTATAAATTTGGAGTTAATTTTAGTATTCCTGTTTTTTTAAGAAAAGAACGGGGAGCTTTGAAGGTTTCAAAATTAAAAATTGAAAATGCAGAGCTGGAATTGATAAGCCAGGAAATTGAACTTCGAAATAAAATAAGAGGATTGAAAGAGCAAAACCTTTCCTATCAAAAACAGGTGGCCATGATCAACGCCTTAGTTGAAAATTATACAAGAATGCTGAATGCTGAAGAAAGGAAATTTCAGCTTGGCGAAAGTTCCATCTTTCTGATAAATACCAGGGAAAAGAGTCTTATAGACTCTAAGCTTAAGCAAATTACTATTAAACAAAAGCTATGGAACACACGTGCAGAATTGAAGCGAGTTCTGGCTGCTTTTATAAGTTATCCAGAAAACTAAAAATTAATTAAAGATGGTTTATCCTATTTAAAAAATGGAGGAGGGTGTGGTCCAGGATTTATTCATCTATATAAACCTGTTAGCCCTAATAATTATCATTTCGGAAGTGTCAATAGTTGAATGCTATATGGGCTTATAATAACAATAGCGGAGCAATAAAGCCGATCCTGAATTCATTTTTATTATAATTTGAAACATCCAGTGTTTCTAATGCAAAATCTGAATAATCATAGTAGCGGCCGATATAAGCTACGTAAAATCGAAAATCTATGTTTTTAAACGGACTGTAATAAAAAGTAGGAATCCATCCATAGCTTGTTCTTGCAAGATCATTTTCGGTTTCGAGATTACCATATGCACTGCTGGTCATAAGTGTTAGTAAACCTTTAAATCTTGGATTAAACCGGTATTCTGCTCTTAGCCAGTTTTCAATATAGGTTGCATTTTCTGCCACATTTTCGTCACCAATAATATCAGTGATGATGCCCTTAGTATCAACCTGTTCAAAGCTATAATGAAAGTCATACATTAGGGTGAGATTATTATTTTGATATTTGTGGCCCAGGTTAAAAAAAGTGGTTCCTTTGTTTTTCACCTCAATAGAATGACTAGCGCTATAAATGGTTTGGAGTTTTCCATCAAAAAAGCTTCCGCGCCAGTTTCCAACTACTGCCACCGGCCAGTCTGGTTCCTGGATATTTTCGGCTACAATATCACCGTAAAGGTCATCATAATGCAATGTACGCGAGTTTAATATCTGAAAACCAAATTTATGATTCTCAAAAGCCTGATAAATAATTCCGGCACCGGTAACATATGCCAGTGCATTGCCATAAATATCATTATATTCTAAAACTTCCAGTGCACTAAACTCGTATTCATACCCCCCGTAAAACGCAAACATTTTTCCCATTACAATATTGAGCTTCGGGCTGGCTTTATAATCCAGATATGCCAATTCAATATTACTACCCAGCCTGTCCAGACTTTGTACATCGCTGGTATTATTAAAACGATTTCTAAAACGGAAGTTTAATCTGTCGTTAATTTTTGCGGAAATTCCCAGCGCTGTAAAGCCATTTTCAAACTGTAACCCGTTGTAGTAATGGTCACCACCCCTAAAGGTGTAGGCTTCAAACTCTGCACGCATATCGAAGGTGATATTTATGTTTTTTAAGAGACCGGTCTTTTCTATAGGAATAATAGGTTCAGCCAGGCTATCGTTAATTTGTGAAAAGCTGGTGAGACTTATGAATAAAAACAGGCTGGTGAAATAGGATATTTTCAATGTTTGTTCAGTGAAAAATTTATAATCAGTAAGTTAGCGAATTATTTTAAAATACTAACTGTGGAAGAAAAGTCTGCTAGATTGTAGAATAGCCGATAGTTGCTTCCAGCCGCCAGTTCTAGCCTGCCTGCCGGAAGGCAAGTGATTTTTCTTGCGAGTCCAGCGAATGAACAATTGTAACAAGAATAGAGGTGATTCGTCACTCCCTTCGTTCTCGATACAAATCTGCTGCTGCCGCCGCAGCATCAAATTCACTCGAACTGACGGGAGTCGAGAACCGAGGCGCAACCGAATTCCCTTCGTTCTCGATACTTTTTCTGCCCTGCTTTCGCATTGCAGAAAAAACTCGAACTGACGGGTGATCACTACCAGAATCGTATTTCAGAATTCTGAACTGCTTTGGTAATTGTAAGATTACTTAAAAATGTCATTTTTGGCAGGTCTTCATTTTTAGATTTGAACAACTCCGCCGTCAGTTCGAGCCTGCCTGCCGGTAGGCAAGCAATTGCTCCTGAGCGTTCAGCGAATGAGCAATTGTATCGAGAAAAGAGGCGGGCCGATCCGTCATAATCTTTCTATCTTTATCTCTCTAAAAAAATATACTTACGCCTTTA
>CAWGSM010000022.1:0-4735 GCA_963825045.1 uncultured Flavobacteriaceae bacterium
ACTCATAATTCATAATTCATAATTATTGATTCATTCTTAAAAAATTTCTTATTATTTTACGCAATCATATCAAATCGAAACTGAAAATAAAGGAACCAAATTGAAAATCACGAGATTTTCCAACACAGTATTTTTAATATTTATCTTTACATTCACCCTGCTCCACCCCCAATCAAAGCAGGATTTGCTAAATAAGGCACGGCAGAGTGGTTTAACTGATGCACAAATAAAGCAAAAAGCTGAAGCTATGGGCTATTCTGTTGATGATTATATGAAACTTCAACAATCTCAGCAGCAGCAACAGCAGACTAACAACCTGAACGAACTTAGGGTAAAAGCAGGAATTGATACTACAGCAATAGTTCCAAATAATATTAAACCTGAATTAAAATACACGGTTCCTGCTTTTCAGACCAAAGACGGGGGTGTAGATACTTTAGAGGCTTATGGATATAGTATTTTTAATTATTCGCCAACTACATTTCAACCTTCCGTAAATATTCCTGTGCCTGTAAATTATGTAATTGGCCCGGGTGATGAAATTGTGATTTCTATGTGGGGTGAAACCCAACTGGTACAAAAACTAACAGTCGCTCAGGACGGAAGTATATATATTCCTGATGTCGGCCTGGTTTATGTAAGCGGACTTACAATGAGTTCACTTCGTGTCAAATTACTATCGGTTTTATCAAAAAGTTATTCATCCCTTGATGTATCGGCAAACTCCGGGAGTGGGGCAAAAACACATCTTGATGTATCCACCGGTAAACTGAGAAGTGTAAAAGTTTTTGTGCTTGGTGAAGTAAACAAGCCGGGCGGTTATACATTGCCGGCTTTATCAACTTCATTCACGGCTTTGTATTATTCAGGTGGACCAAATATTAACGGTAGTTTGAGAAACGTGCAGGTAATACGCGGCGGCAAGGTTATCTCTACAATAGATATTTATGATTATCTCCTCAAGGGTGACCAGTCCAGCGATGTTAGGCTGGAAGACGAAGACGTGCTTTTTGTTCCTCCTGTTGGTGAACGTGCTGCAATTACCGGCCAGGTTTTTCGTTCCGGAATTTATGAATTTAAGAAAGGCGATCAGCTAAAAGATCTCTTGAAATATGCGGGCGGACCAACTTTTAAGACTTATTTCCAGGATGTTTATGTTCAAAGAGTAATCCCATTCAATCAACGTAAAGATTACCAGAACAATATTTTAAGCATGGACCTTAACTTTAAGTCAATTGATGAATTTAATAAAAGCAGTTTTTCTTTGGCTGATGGTGACATAATTATTATAAAGGGTGTAAACGGCAGTCCTCAAAACAAGGTTACTATTTTGGGTGATGTTAAAGTTCCGGGAACTTATGAACTTACTGACGGAATGACTGTGCGCGACCTTATAATTAAAGCAGACACCCTTTTCCCGGACGCTTTTTTAGAAAAAGCACTTTTAATAAGAACTCCGCCATCTGAGAAAAAAGAGATACACTCTTTTAATTTAAAAGCCGCGCTTAATGGGGATAGCGATAATAACCTTAAGCTGCAAAATAAGGATACCGTCAACATTTACAGAGACAGTGTTTTCTTTCCTTCGCGTATTGTTGAAATCTCAGGATCAGTTTTAAATCCCGGTTATTACACCAGGCTAAAGAATATGACAGTTTCTGATCTTATTATGATTGCGGGGGGACTTAATGATACAGCCACGACTAAAAATATTGAAATTGCACGGTTGGATACTGTAAATGCATACATTTATAACAAAAAGTATACTATTAATTTACCCAAAGATTATTGGAACGCTGATTCGACACAGGATTTTAAATTACAGGATTATGATAAAGTAGTGATAAAAAGGGACCCCAACAAATATTTTGCTCCACCTATTTTCGTTAATGGAGAAGTTAATTCCCCGGGTGCTTACTATACTTTATATGACGGGGAGACCGTTAAGAATTTTATAGAAAGGGCGGGCGGTTTTAAAACCACAGCAGATAAAAACGGCATTTATGTTGTACGAAAAAATCCGATATTTCAATTAGGAACTACAGACGAATTTACTAGAACACTTCCCGATAGTGTGAAGAAGAATCTAACTGGAGAAAGTGTATATAACCGCCAGGCTCTTCTTGATGTTTATTCAAACCGCATACCCGTTGATTGGAATGAAATTCAAAAAGATTCAAATTCATCGTATAACCTTGTGTTGCAGCCGAAAGATTCCGTGGTTGTTGAGCGGAAGGTAAATGAAATATACGTGCTTGGTGAAGTTGGACTCCCTTCCACAGTTCCTTATAAAGACGGGGCCGGGTTAAGCTATTATATTAAACAGGCGGGTGGTTACCTGGAAAATGCGGATGAAGGCAATGATATTGTAATACTTCCCAACGGCAAGAAGTGGAACTCTTCCAGCTGGTTTTTTATACCGAATTCTGACATTCTGGCAGGCTCAACTATAATTGTACCTCAGAAACTTGAAACCGCCAGCAAATTCTGGCCGGCATTTCGTGATATAGTTTCGTACTCAGCACTGCTGCAGTACTCGTTCTTACTGCCAAGACTTTGAGTAAGTAATCTTCAAAGTTTTTTGTTCCGGGTTATTAATTATTTTTTTTGGGTATGATTGAAAATAACCAGATATTGAAAATATTGAGGCCTGGAAGAAAATTCTTGCTACTATTTGTAAAAATCCCGGGAATACTAAGACTAAATAGATTATTCAGAAATATACTAAGTTTTTAATTTCACCTTTTTAATTTTTAATTTGTATTTAATATGAACGATCAACAAGAAGAACTAAGCAGCGAAGAGCTCAAGCAAGGATAAAGTTGAACGAAGTGAAATCCCGCTCTGCGGGGTATAAAGTTGAACGAAGTGAAAGTCTGGTCTGGGGGTTGAAAAACATAAGAATTCGAATTATTATCGGATTTTATTGATTTGCGCCTAAAAATAAATTGTGTGAAAAATTTTAGAGTAACGAAATGAAAAGCAAAGAATTCTGTTTGAAAAAGGTGAAACCAGGTGAGCCTGTCCCGATATTTATCTGGGTTAACATAAATATTCTAAATAGAACTTCTTGCGACCTAAATAGAATTGCTAAAAAATTATACGGAAATAAAACTTAATCATAGCTCCATTATTAACTTTATTGAATTTAGAACATCAAGCGGAAAAATATTCAGCCAAATCAAGGCTTCTAAAACAATAGATAATGTTAAATACAGCTTATTTTTCCGCAAATAATGTCCGATATTTTTTTTAGTTCTACCTTTTTAATTTTTTCTTTAGGAACTTTCTAATTTTACCTTTTTAATTTTTAATTTGAATAAAATATGAGTGATTTAGAAAATAATTCCGAACCCGATCTCTCTTCCGAAGAACGCTTTCTATGAAAAGGGAAAAGGAAAAAGTAAAAATTAAAATGAAAAGATATAGGTAAAGGACAAGGTGAATTTAGTTTCGAACGAATAAACAGGGAGATTTAGTGTACAAGTCTTTCAAAGATATGCCAATTTGGAAGGACTCGATGGATTTAGCGGCATACATTTTCAAATTGACTGATAATTTACCAAAGAAAGAGGACTACGGTTACACATCACAGATAAGAAGATCAGCATTAAGCATATCTGCGAATATTGCTGAGGCATTTGGAAGACATCATAAGCTAGATAAAATTAATTTTTATTATTTTTGTCGTGGATCGATTACTGAAACTCAAAATCATCTGGAATACGGCAATAGAGTAGGCTATATAAAAGATTCAGATATGCAAAAATTAGATAAGCAATTGATTAAATTATACAATGATGTAAATAAGATTATTGTTACACTAAGAAATTCAACAAAAAGTTAATATCTTTATCTCTACCTTTTCCTTAACCTATTTATTATTATGAACGAAAACAAAAACCCCGAAGAAGAAAAAGAGCTTACTAGCGAAGAAAGATTTAAAGAGACCGTAGAAAAACTCCGCCCGTACATCCATAATCTCTGGGCTGCCCGCTGGAAGCTGGTAATAGATTAATGGCGTTGTCTTACTACTTACTGTTCTCTACTTACTGTTTTTGGCGAAGCCATACTATGATACCACCGTCACTATTCTGCCTGATTACGGCACTAACGCCTCTTCTATGCTAGGGCAGTTGAGCGGACTCGCTTCTCTTGCCGGTGTAAATGTAGGCGGTTCTACACCCACCCAAATTTACCAGGAACTTATTACCAGCGAATCAGTCCTTACTCCTGTTATTTATGCAAAGTATAAAACAGAAGAATTTCCGGATTCTGTGAACCTAATTGAATATGACGAAATAGAACCTGATGAGAGCCTTCCACCCGAATTGCAAAAACGAAAAATGTTTTTAAAGGAATATAAAAAGCTTGTAAAAGGCAAAATAACAACAGATTTGGATAGAATGACGCAGGTCCTGACCATAACAGTAAGAATGCCCGAAGGACAGCTATCGGCAGATGTAGCTAACAAATTGCTGAATCGCTTGATAATTATATACAGACACAGATAAGAACAAGCGCGAAGGATCAGAGGAAATATATAGATAAAAGAATGAGCTGAAGTAAAAGATTCATTGACGATAGCTGAAAATAAAATGAAAAATTTTAGTGAAAAGAATAAAGTAATATCCCAATCACCTGCGTTAATGCTTGAACAGGGAAGGTTACAGAGAAATGTCCAGATTCTAAATACTGTTTACCTGCAGTTGGCGCAGCAGTCTGAACTTGCAAA
>CAWGSM010000023.1:0-5789 GCA_963825045.1 uncultured Flavobacteriaceae bacterium
TGAAGGAATTCCGTTCATCGGTAGCACTCCTAAATAGCTTTAAAATCTCCGCTGTAGCCTTATCTCCTGCAGAATCATTATCGAGATACAGACGAATGTTCTCATAATTAGTAAGGTGGCTCTCAATTTTACTTGTAAAAGCAAGCGAATTCAGGATGATAATATCTGATGCCTTTACCAGATCTTCTTCCAATATTATCAGGGAGAGAAAATCAAACATGCCTTCAGTGATCAATACAGTTTTAGATTTCCTTTTGATATAGGAATAGGATTTTGGAGAGCTGGACCCCTTGAAGTAGCTGTTTCGTAGTTCCCAGCCGCCCAGGTGGTTCTCTAAACCTATAGCGAAGTATTCCTTTGCGTTTACCCTATACCAGACTTCCCTGCAATAATCTCTTGCTACATGATAGGTAATTCCTCTGGATTCAACATATTTTCTAAGAGCAGGATGTGAAATAAAATCAACCCGGGTAATTCTCATGTCCTTGTTTAGAATCTTTTTGTTTGGAATAGTATTCGGGCAAAACAAAAAATGAGAAACATCATGCGCTAAGTAGCTCATCGCTTCGCGGAATGAATAGGTTTTTAAAACCATGATCAGGTCTATAATATTTCCACCCTGTCCAAGTCCGTAATCAAACCATAGGTTCTTTTTTAAAGAAACGCTGAAAGAGGCTTGTGTTTCTGACCGAAGGGGACTTAGAAACCAAGCTTCTTTCTCCGATTTTCTGGTGGGGTAGTGACCTAATTTTGCAAGTGTTTTTACGATGCAAATATTACGGGCACTACTCCAC
Organism: uncultured Flavobacteriaceae bacterium; assembly: GCA_963825045.1. Lineage (GTDB taxonomy): Bacteria > Bacteroidota > Bacteroidia > Flavobacteriales > Flavobacteriaceae > Christiangramia. The sequence continues at coordinate 795 of CAWGSM010000023.1, forward strand.
ATTAAACTTTTTAAGACCATTTTTTCTAATTTTGGTTACCTATTTACCCAGAGCTTAGTGGCAGGGATATTCGGTATGATTTCAAGTGTTTTTTTATTTACCATCTACCCGTTGTAACTGGGTAATATTCTTTTTTTCTATTTACCCCCTTTGCAAGACTGTATCTAGACGGCTAAAGCTTTATATAGGTAATTGGGTAATTAATATTTATAATAACTCTAAAGGAGAGTCCTTGAACAAGGGTTTAACCAGGTAGCCATACACTCTTTCTTTAGTAGGTTTAACTCTTTCGTAACCAAGAGCTTTTAGGGCCCGGCCCATGTTGTACATATTCAGTCTGGGGTTGATACAGGTTAATTTTATGACCAGATCTGAGGCAGTTTTAAAATCAGACAGATCACTACTTTTCTCATAATACTTGCTTAGTAATTCTTCTTCCATGCTACATTCCTTATATGTTTTATTCCTTTCTTCATTTAGCATGATATCCTGAATGGTAAGCTCCGGATAAAAGTCTTCATCTATATAGGCCAGATAAAAAGCCTGAGACCAGACTTTATTGATATCTATCTTCCAGGAATAACTAAAATCAATTTTACCGTCCAATTCAAAACAAAGCCATCGTACAGAACCGGTTTCATCGTTTAGGAAGGTTGCCCGGTTGGTTGAACCTATAAAACTACAGGTGCGGTAGAGGGTGGTGTTCCGCTTTTCATAAGGAAGCCGTTCATTGATCATGGTTTTCGAGAAATATGCTTTTAAGGCATTTATTTCCTTTTTTGCCAGAATTGATAACTCGTCAAGGTTGATCAAAAAGTTCCTGGTTAATTGGATCCTGGCATCCTTATCGGTGGTCATATCTTCTGCAAAATATTTTGAAAGTGCAGGAGGAGAGAGAAACCTGCACCAGGTGGATTTTCCGGAATTCTGTTGTGGATGGACCAGGACTATGCATTGCTTGTTAAAATAATCCTCTTCTAAAGCGCATTTTACTGCACGTACCAGCCATTTTTTGAAATGGTATAGGAATAAATCAGGTTCCTTTAAAGGAAGATAGTTTACCAAATCTTTTATATGATCCTCTCCATTCCAGTTAGGTAGTGATTTTAAATACTCAGAAATAGGATTGAACCTTGGGATAAACCAGGATTTTAAAAATATTTCCAGTTTTGCAGGATTCACTTCTATATTCGATTGAGCCAATTCTATTAGAAATGAATTAATTTCAAGGATCTCCCATTTATTTTCATCCTTAAAAGAAATCTGAAATTCATGTCCAAGCTCATCAAATCGAATATTATACTTGCCAACCATATATTCATTTATCCTGTCATAGATGGTTTTCTTTTTATGATCTTTTACTCCGTATATTTTGTGATGCGATGAATCCATATGTATGAGCTAATTTTTTAAAACCTCTTCTTATTCCTGAAGGCATAGTTTAAAGCTTCGGATTTTACTTCGCCTGTGGACTTTCTTTGATTTGAAAGTAGCCATTCATCAAGTTTCACTTTTGAGAAAAAGATCATTTTGCCTCTAGGCTTAGAGAAGGGAATCTCCCTTTTAGCTGTTAACTTATATAGATAGCTCTGGGAGATGCCGGTATACTCTGAAGCTTCTTCAAAGTTTAGGACATTTTTGTTGGCACGTACGAGCCTTTCAATACGATCCAGTTGTTCGAAAATTTTCAATATTTCCATGATTCAAATTTTTAGGTTATAAAGGAACAATTGCGCCTTTATTGGTTGAACTCTGGTGCTAATCTAAGAAGTGAAAATATTGATAGGGTATGCTTTACATGCGGGGTATGTAAAATAATAGGTGTAGTATGCAGTAATTGAAAAACAAGAGAATGAAATATTTTTTAATCGGACGGTGCTAACTTAGCTGACTTCCATAAGAATTTTACTAAACGTTGTTTATTTACAACATAAAACGTATTTTTGTTGCAAATAAGCGACAAAATGAATTCTAAGAAAGCATTGCTCCTTCCTAAATATCAAAAAATACTTGATGGAATAGGGGAAAATATAAAGCTTGCTCGCAAACGAAGAAAATTAACTGCGGAGCAGGTTGCTGAAAGGGCGGGGATCCATCGCGCAACATTACATAGAGTAGAAAAGGGCGATCCTTCCGTTGCAATAGGTATCTATTTTAATGTACTGAAAGTATTAAATCTTGAAAAGGATTTTGCTAATCTAGCAAATGATGATAAGCTTGGTCGTAAACTTCAGGACCTGGATTTACTCTAAATTATGGCGGAAGGAAAAATTGACATATACGTATACGCTGACTGGAAGGGATTAAATGGTCCGACCGAGATTGGAATACTCTCAGCTCAATTGGCCAAAGGTAAAAAGGCCTTCAGTTTTGAATATAACAAAGACTGGCTATCCCTCGATTCTTATCATTTACTTGACCCTGATATAATTTTTTTTTCAGGGCCTCAATACCCCACGGATAAAGAAAATTTCGGAATATTTTTAGATAGTATGCCCGATACCTGGGGAAAAACTCTAATGAAGAGAAGAGCTGCTCAGGAGGCAAGAGCAAAGAATGAAAAAGTGCCCAAACTTTATGAGATCGATTACCTGTTAGGAGTGCATGATAAAAGTAGGATGGGAGCTTTACGATTCAAGACTGATCGCGAGGGACCATTTTTAGACAATGATAATAAAAACCCTACACCCCCATGGTCATCACTTGGTGATTTACAGGAAGCAGTTAACCATCTTGAAAGTGATTCTCAAAGTGATGCTATCAGACAATGGCTTGCTGTCCTTATAGCTCCTGGATCTTCTCTAGGTGGAGCCAGGCCTAAAGCAAATATATCAGGAAAAGATGGAGAACTCTGGATTGCTAAATTTCCTTCAAAAATGGATATGATTGATAAGGGAGCGTGGGAATTCCTAATATATAAGTTAGCACTTGGTTGTGGTATTGAAATGGCAGAATCTAAAATTCAGAGAATATCAGGAAAATACCATACTTTTTTAACTAAAAGATTTGACCGCGATGGTGGTCAACGCATTCATTTTTCTTCGGCAATGACAATGACTGGAAATACTGAAGAATCTTTAAAAGTTATAAATCCAAGTTATCTTGATATTGTTGATGTAATTGAAAATTACGGTATAAACGTGGAGAGTAATTTACATAAATTATGGCGCCGGCTAGTTTTCAATATTGCTGTATCAAATACGGATGATCATTTAAGAAATCATGGTTTTATATTACATGAAAAGGGATGGGAATTATCTCCGGCATATGATATTAATCCTTCTGTGGATAAAGATGGACTGGCATTAAATATTAATACAGATGATAATGCCCTTGATTTCCACCTTGCAAAAAGTGTAGGAGAATATTTTCGATTAAGTCAAGATGAAATGGATCAAATAATTGAAAATATTTTATCTGTCGTAAGTAATTGGAAATCTTTAGCTCAACAGATAGGAATCGCTAAAAAGGAACAATTAACTATGGAACCGGCTTTCAAAGCTGAATTCTAATGCGTTTCTTATTTAAGATTCTGAAAAATTGTATTCAAGGTTTCATTTTGTTTAGATATAGGAGTGCGGGTAGGTGCATTTTTAATTGTATTATAGTTATACATCTTACCATCAGGCCGTAAAATTAATCCTGAAGTAATGAATAGATTTTTAAGAGTCATTGTATTAGTCGGAAATGTTTTGGTAAGATATTGATAGAATTCCCTGCAACTTGGACCATCCATTTTTAGAATAACTTTCGAATTATGGCTACTCCAATCCTTAAGTATAACATTTTTAAAATCTTCCAAAGTCGTATCCTGCTCAATCAGATCAAATCGAGCCATTTCATTGTATAATTGTGTTACCTGTATATCTGAAATTGAAATATTGAAATTTTCAGAAGGCTTTACAGTTAATTTTTTTATTTGTGGAAGGAAGGAGGAATCAAATTTCTTTGTCCAGGTTAAACTACATAAGAAAACACCTAGACTAAATGCAGATAAGGCTAAAAGCTTGAAGGTAATTCCTCCATTTTCAAGGATCTTATAAGGAAAAGCCATAAGGTGCATGATGCTTAAACCGAAGAGATGAAAAAATATTCGGGGTCTTTCAAATTGGATTTGAAAATTCAAAGATGAATTTAAAAAATAATTGAGGATAAAGGGGAAATAATGAATTGCCAATCGTCCATAGACGTATATGAATGCCAGGTTAGTGAGATATGTAAATATATCAGAATTCATATTTTATTTGAAGCTCCGGTATTAAGTAAGCAGCTTCTTTTTTCTTCTTATCTACAATTTTAGCGTATACCTGTGTGGTTCTTATTTCTTTATGTCCCAGCACTTTTGAAACCGTATAAATATCCGCTCCATTTTCAAGTAGTAGAACAGCGTGAGTATGGCGTGCACTATGAAAAGTTATATGCTTTGTAATACCGGCTCTCATACACCATCTGAGAATTTCCGCGTTAAAATGAGCTCCGTATTTCAATCCCTGGAAAACGCGATCATTTCCCTTTCTTCTTTTACCCAGTATGTTTCTGGCTTGATCTGATATATACTGATATTCCTGTCCCGCTGTTTTCTTTTGCTTAAAAATGAGACGGGCACCTTCTTCTTCATCTCTTACTTCAGCCCAGTTTAGCTTATTGATATCACTCCATCTTAAGCCGGTTAAGCAGCTGAATAGAAATGCATTTTTCAGAATTTGATGTTTGCATCTGGCCTTAGCCAGCCCCTGTAGTTCTTCATGAGTTAAATATTCTCTTGAAGTTTCTCCCTGGGCAAATCCTTTAACTGTTGTGGCGAAATTCCTGCTGGTGTAGCCATCATCGAAGGCATTTCGTAAGGCAGCCTTAAATTTGTTATAGTAGGTGTATTTTGAGTTTTGAGATAGGGGAGTACTAGATTTGGTTCTGGCAGTTTTATTAAGGTGCTTTTTGAATCCTAAAACAAATTCTTCGTCTATGTCTTCAAAGGTTATTTTTCTTTTTTTGCAA
>CAWGSM010000024.1:0-10459 GCA_963825045.1 uncultured Flavobacteriaceae bacterium
CCTTCTTCACATCCTGTGACCGCTCCTTTGAAAGCACCAGGTTGGCATCTGGGGTACATACCAGGATAGAGTCTTGCATTCCCACAAAAGCGGTGTAATTCTCTGACCCAATAACCATATTCCCCTGCTCATCTTTTGGATGCCCCTGTTCTGCCAGGTAATCATAAATGGCTTCAAAGCTTCCCATATCACTCCACTGAAATTCTGAGCTCACTACTTTTATACGGTCACTCTTTTCCATCACTGCGTAATCTACACTGATAGAAGGAATTCTCATAGAATCTTCAAGATCAAGCTCTCCATTTGTATTACTTGACCAGGTTTCCATAGATCTGCTAAAAACTTCAGGCTCATATTTCTTTAATTCCTCCAGAAAAACCCCGGCTTTAAAACAGAACATCCCACTATTCCATAGAAAATTACCCTGCTCAAGAAATTGCCTCGCAGTTTCCAGATCTGGTTTCTCACGAAATGCGATCACATCATTGCCTTCATGTTCTATATATCCATAACCCGTCTCAGGTTTTTCAGGTTTAATTCCAAAAGTCGCTATGAAACCATCTTTGGCCAGCTGAAGAGCCTTTTCTACAGCTACCGTATAATCTTTACCTTCTTTAATGATATGGTCTGCCGGTGTAACTAAAAGAATATCTTCCGGATGGGCAGCAAAGGCAGCAAATGCTATCGCCGGCGCAGTATTTCTTGGAGTCGCCTCTATAATATTTGAGTATCTGCTCTTCCCTAATTTTAAAAGCGAACTTTCTGAAAGCGTATTATTATTCACATTTCCAACCACATTTAATTTAGTAGTTAGGGATGAATTCCGTTTAACCGATAATTCAAACAGGGAATAGCCCCCAAAAAGATCGATATACTGCTTGGGTCTTGACTTCCTGGAAAGAGGCCAGAGCCTGCTACCCACTCCACCGGTGAGCAAAACATGAATAATTTCAGACATAAATTTTTTAAATAAAAAAGGGCTCCGCCGCCGTGAGTCCCAGAGGGGAACTCTCGTAAAATTTTATTAGTAAACCTGAAAGGAAGGATCTTAGTCGGGATCGACTAATGATCGCATAAGTAGGGTTGAGCTCAGGTTGTAATTTCTTACAGCCGGCAAATGTAATTTGAAGTATCACTTAACACAAAATTAGAAACGTTAAATTTTTAACGAGCTAAGAAAAGTTCTTAACTATAACGATGTAATTGATCTGCCAAATAATTAGTGCTGTAGGAAAAGGATTATAACCTGAAGAAATTAGACCGCCGCCTTAAATATTAATTATATAATATGCTGAATACAGGCAGTTAAAGTTCTTAGCAGCCAGAAAAATTTTAGCTTTAGGATTAGCGTATGAACTATTTGCTAAAAGCAATCGTATCTCTATTTCTCGTATGAATTTATATACCTGAAAAATGAAGCTAAAAAAACCAGAACTAGGCTTAAACTATTTTCGGAAACAAATTGAAAGTCTTAACACTGGAATTACCGATACAAATTTGCACAACATCCGGGATCGCGAAGGCTATAAACCTTTTATTTCTATAAATACCGGGAGTTTTCATTTTCTTAAAGGATAAGCAAATAGTTTATATTAAATTTGCACGCATTGAATTTTAGAATTCAGAAGCATTATAAATTACAAATTGCCAACACCCATCCAATCCAATTTCACGAATGCAATTGAAGTTTCCCCTAAAAGATGTAAAAATTGAAATAAGCGACTCCAGGAAAGTAGTTGAGAATCCGCTTTATGATGATGATTTTTTTCGATTGAATCAGAACGAATTTTCCATGGATGTAGAAGACGTAGGTTCATTTTACGCTTCTGGCGGTAATTACATATCCCTCGTTCTTAATCCTGAAGCCAGCATTGCTAATATTGAACTTTATTTAAACGGCTCTACCTATGGAGCAATTTTGCATCAACGCAAAATTATGCCCATGCATGGCAGTTGTTTTGTGTATGATAATTTGGGAATTATGCTTTGCGGGGAATCTGGAGCAGGAAAGTCTTCACTCACCGCAGCATTTGTCATCGACGGAAATGATTTTTTAACCGATGACGTTACGCCTGTTCTATTTTCAAATAACCAGGCTCATATCTGGACTATGAGTGACCGCATAAAACTTTGGGAGGATAGCCTTAAGCAACTAAACCAAAGCAAAGCAGACCTGCATAAAATTGACCCTGAAACCGAAAAATTCTATTATCCTTTAGAGTCCTACAAGGATAGCACCTTTAGGCTGAATCATATTTTTTTATTGGAGAAACATGATAGATCAAATATTGATTTTCAGGGAATTGAAGGTGCTGAAAAGATCATGGCTCTGCGAAAGGAGATCTATCGTTTAGAATATATGCAGGGCATGCCGGAAAACGAAGCTTATTATTTTAAAAACCTGGTTGAAATAAGCAAGAACATAACAATCACAAAGTTATACAGGCCAAAGGATATTGCCATCGAACAAACGCAGCAGCAGTTAAAGAAATACCTGAATAAGATTTCCAACAACTCTAAAGTATTGAATTAATGAGTGCGATTTTTGGGATCATAGATTTTGAAGGCCGACCTATCAGGGAGGAATGGATAAGATCCATGCAAGATGACCTTGCTCATCGTGGACCCGACCGGCAGGATATATACCGGGAAGAATCGATGTTCCTGGGCCATATGCTGCTACAGGTTACCCCGGAATCTATTTACGATGCCTCGCCCTATGAAGAAGATGGCTACGTAATTACGGCCTATGCCCGTCTTGATGAACGCGAAGCGATCATGGATAGAATAGGTACACCAAAGCGAGACCGCGAATATATCACCGACCCTCTGCTATTACTCCGTTCTTATCTGAAATTCGGAAAAGATTTTGTGAAGGATATCTATGGGGATTTTGCCTTTGCTATCTGGAATAAAGAAAAAAAGGAACTGTTTTGTGCCCGGGACCAAATGGGGGTAAAACCTTTTTTGTATTATTTTGAGAATAACCGACTTGTTTTTTCAACGGAGTTGAAGTCTATTGTTAAGCTGCCATTTGTTCAAACTGAAATTGACAATCTCAATCTTAGAGACAAAGCAATAGGTTTATGTGATGCTCCCACTAAAACTGCTTGGAAAAACATTTACAGACTCAAAGCTGCAAGCTATTTCAAAATACATAAGGGTCAAATTTCGATATCTAAATACTGGGATTTGAAAATTAAAAAAAATAAAAATTTAAATTCGGCAGAAAATTCGGCGAGGGCCTTAAGAGAATTGCTGGAAAAAGTGATTTCAGACCATACGCGCGTAATCGGTGAAGTTGGAGTTCCTTTAAGTGGCGGATTGGACTCCAGTACCATTACTTGTATTGCCGCTAGAAAACTTGCAAAAGAAAATAAAAGAGTTGTCACAGCTTCATCTGTTCTGGATAAAGCTTATACCGAACCAGGGATAAGTGATGAAAGGGAATACATTGACGAAGTCTTAGAATCAGGAAAAAAATATTGATGCCACCTTCGTTTACCATACCGAACTTAAATTTCTGGAGGATTTAAATTCAAAATTTAATGATAACTATGCTCCTGTGGTACATTCACATTATGTTGATGAAGCCCTCTATACGAAATTCGAAGAAAAAACGGTTCGGCGTATGCTATCTGGGTTTCTAGGTGACATGACGGTATCCAATAGTACCGTTTACCCCTTACCCATGTTGTTTTTCCAAGGCAAATTTTCAAAATTTTTTAAATTAAGCAGACGGTATAGAAAGAACATGAAGTTCAATTATTATTCTCACCTCAAAAGGAATATTATGGAACCATCATTACCATTTTTTATACGCCCAATAATTCATACCCTTCTAGGAGTAAATAAACCCTGGATTATAAATAACCTCCCTCTTCAAGGCTCACATAAGGAGAAAAAAGCCCTCCAAAAAAGAATGACTCCCTATTACAAAAATTATTATTTCGATCCCTTCAATTATAAAAATAGTATTTGGTTTTCTGAAGACGAAAATTTTGGTGAGGATTGGGATTGCGGTTCGTCACACCATCAAATTGAAATAACCTACCCTCTACTGGACAGAAGGATTATTGAGTTTCTAGTGCAATTTCCTGTGGAACACTTTTATATGGATGGGTTAAAAAGGGGTTTGCTTAGAAAAGCAATGCAAGGGATACTACCGGAAAAAATTAGGCTAAGATTTGATAAGCTACCTTATTCTCCGGACTATGAGCAGATTAACAGGAGGGATATGCTAAAAATCAAAGAGTTATTGACTAGAAAACCGTTTAATAAAAAAATTGAAAGTTTATTAAATACTTCCAAAATGATATCTAGTTTGGACAATATGAAATTAAATAGTAATATTGAACCTAATTATTGGACAATAATAGCTATCTCCGTTTGGATAAAATTCTATTATTGGCTGGACAATAAAGAGAATCATTAATTATATTCGATATTATGAAAAAGCAATGGAAAAAACCCGAAATTAAGACTGAATTAAAAATTAAGGAAACCCTTTCCAGAGGCGGGTCTGGCACTGATGGTGGTCCAGATCTTAATAAGCAAAGGTCTTAATTTTTTATGAATTTACGCTGGACTAATACTTACAATTTTTTGTGAGTATTTTTTTGGGAACTGCTTTCAAAACAACCTGTAACCTAGATGTGGTTGTTCTGGTTATGAAGGAGTACAAAATTAATAAAAACCCACAGATAGCATTTACAGGGTATTATTAATGCTCAAATAAAGGCCAGGCAGGGAGTAAATGTTAGTGTTTCAGTTGGGCTTAGTCATATTCTCCGTCGGAGAGAAAGATAAGTAAGTCTGTCCCAAGCACAATAATCCAATAGAATCATAACGTTTCTCTTAAAATTCAAAAAGGTTGCTTCCAAATATACACTTTCAATAACGAAGAATATCTGTCAAGTAAATGCCCTCTGCTATATATAATCGCTAGGAATTTCATAGCGGTGATTTCCGAATTATCCCGATTTTTCGGCAAAATATATCAATCCGGAACGGGAAAAACAAGCCTTTTACTTCCCTGAGGCTGCCATGCGTATTTTAGCTTCCATCTACTGGAAATATAGCTTTCTAATTTCAGGTCGAACATATTGGTTTTGTTCAATTCTGGTTCAATTCTGGACTTGATTTTTTTACATATCACAATTTCTCAATTCCTCTTGAAACTTCCATTATCCAATTTTTCGCAATACCAATAGTAAACTGGTTTATTAAATAAATTTTGGGCAGTAATTACCCACCAACCTTCCCATAGCTACATACTAAACTCAAAGCAGAATGCCTGGAAGCATTGCATTTAATCGGTATTATTTGATGGTCATCGAATAAGCTTTGAAATCATTAAATCCTAAGCGTAATAATTATAATTTTGAACCAAGATGGTCGTTGAACTCCCTACACCAGCGACGTTTATTAGGTTTAAATCAAATAAAATTTATAAAAATGAATCCAACCTGGCAGGTAAATAATGAAGTCCTTTCCAGCAAAATAGATGAAGAGGCTATCTTGATGAGTTTAGAAGCAGAATCCTATTTTGGTTTGGATCCTGTAGGGAGCAGGATCTGGGAATTGCTTTCAAAGCAACCTAAAACCACAGACGAACTAATAGTTTTGTTGATGGAGGAATACGAGGTAAATAAAACAACCTGCAGAGAGCATGTACAGGCATTTATTGATGATCTGCAGGCAAATGGGTTAATTAAACAAATAGCAATAGCAGCATAATGCATAATTTTATTCCTAAAAGAAAATTATCCTTTTCAGAAGTTATGCTAATTCCTGAAGCACTTTTAGTACTCTTTATTTTTCGGTTAAAAGTTAGTTACCAGCCATCCAGAAAATGGATGCCAAAAGCTACCACAGAAGTTTCCGAAAAAATTAAAGCTGAAAAAATGAGGAGGGCCCTATTGGTAGCAAAAGTCATCGATGGCCTGGAAAACCGTACTCCGTGGAAAAACACCTGCATGGTAAAAGCCCTTGCCACACGGCAAATGCTTCAGCAAAGGCTGATAATCCACAAAATACATATTGGAGTGGCGGCAAAATTAAATAACCAACTTGAGGCTCATGCGTGGTTATCGGTGGGAAATAAAAATATTTTAGGAGGTGAAAACCTGGAAGGATTTCATGAAATTTCAGCCTTCCAATAATATTTTAGAATCAACAAAAACATTTGCATTGCACAGCCTCCCTTTTTCCTCCCGGCAATTTCTTAATCAACGGCATCGTTTATCGCACCAACAGATCGATGGGCTGCTAAATGAGCAGTACTCCAACCAACATTTAGATGAAAAATACGGCCAATTATTCCAGGTAAGTGAATTTATAAAATTGTCTGACGAATTCCGTAAGGCATCAATTCCATTTATTCCGTTAAAAGGTCCCATTCTGTCCTACAGACTTCACAATGATCCCAGTTATCGCTATTCTAATGACCTGGATTTTTTAATTTCCGTAAACTCTATAGAAAATGCCATTTTAATTTTGAAAAATAACGGGTATGAACCTCATCATTTTCCCTGGCCTAACAATGCTAAAAAGAAACGCAGATTAATAAAATTATCGAATCAAATATTATTTGTAAATCCTAAAAATCAAATTAATATTGAAATTCACTGGAAACTATTTAAGACGGAAATTACCAACAACAAAGTATTATCTCAAGTATTAAGATCTCACAGAATTGAGATCCAATTCAATGAAAGGAACTTTCAGGTATTTTCTAATGAACTGGAATTGCTGTACTTAATTATACACGGGGGGCTTCATTCCTGGTTCAGACTGAAGTGGCTAGTTGATGTGAAAGATTTTATAGAAAAGATCCCATTTGATGCTGAGAAATTCATGCAATTAACGGAAAAACTGAATGCTTCCCGGATGGTATCGCTATGTAATGCGGTGCTTTCTAAATATTTCCCGGAATGCCAGTTATTACCATGCGAACTAAGTCCTGGTACAAAAAGAAGATTGAAATTTACGACATTACAGGTGGAAGATAATGTCTATTATAATAAATCCTTCATTGAAAGACTCAAAACGTATTGGTTTCAAATTAAATGTTTTCCAGGTATTAAATTTAAACTTAGTGTTCTTGGAGTTATTTTTTATGGCAAATATTTAAAGACCTTTGAATTTCACCGTACTTCTTATTAGGTTTGTTGGAGTCACTCTAAAAGAAGCTAAAATCACCATCATCCCTTTCCTGGAATAACTTAACAATGAAAATTGACTTAAATATTATCGAAAGTTTTAAAATGCTTTTAAACTTCCGGCCGGGAAAACTTGCCTTGTTGTTTGTTTTAACATTATTCCTGGGAGCGTTTTCCGGGTTTTCTATTGTATTACTTATCCCACTGTTACAAAAACTCAGCCCGGGTAAAGAAAATCAAACCAATCAGATCGCTGACTTTCTCAATAGCCTGGCAGAAAACGCCGGAATTCCATTAAACTTAGAAACTATACTGCTTGTCTATGTAGTTCTGCTTTCTATAATGGCATTGTTACAGTTATGGAAAAGCCTGCTGGATGCCGGTTACCAACAAACTTTTATTTATCAGATCCGTCGGCGTTTGTTCCGTAAAATTATAATGGCAGACTGGCCATTACTAAATAACAGAAGTAAAACCAATCATTTACAGGTTTTGAGCACGGAGGTCCCAAACCTGGCAGATTATTTTTTCTTTATTATGCGTGTTCTAACCGGGCTCATCATGACAGCTTCTTATATAGCCTGGGCTATGCTGGTCTCACCAAAATTCACGCTATTTATCTCTTTTGTGGGACTTATTCTATTTGTTCTACTACGAAAATTCCTGTTTAAAGCTTTTCATCTCGGTGAGGGGTTTGTTAATTCCTACAATTATTTACTGAAATATATAGATGATTTCTGGCTTACAGTAAAAATGGCGAAAGTTCACAGCTCGGAAAATTTTTATTATAAGAAATTTACCTCTGTCTCCTCTTCCCTTCTTGACCTGGAATATAAGATGCGAAAAAACCATGCGCTTCCTATATTCATTTATAGGATTGCCGGGATACTGCTGTTAGTACTGGTAGTATACATTGGCTATCGTTATGATTTGATCCCGCTCACCTCATTTTTTATATTAATAATTCTCTTTTCCAGGATCTACCCGCAGTTTACCTCGATCACCACAGATATAAATATCATTATTTCCAACTTTGCCTCTGTAAAAATGGTAATGCAACTGGATAAGGATTTTCCTGAACCTGATATGCGTTCCCATAAAGGCCGTATATCAGTTCCGCTTACAAAAGCCATTGATATTAAAAATCTGAATTTTTCTTTTCCTGGTAGCGAGCCGCTTTTCGAAAATTTTAATGTAAGGATACCTGCCCTTAGCCTCACTGGAATAATAGGCCAGTCAGGTCGTGGTAAAACGACCCTTATAGATTTAATTGCCGGGTTGCAATTGCCACTTTCAGGAGAAATTAGCGTGGACGGAAAATTGCTTGACGAGGAGATCTTACCTGAATGGCGCCGTGGGATCGGTTATCTGCCCCAGGATTCTTTTTTTATCGATGGCTCCCTTCGTGAAAATCTGGTTTGGGACAGCCACAGGAATATACCTGAAACAGAAATTAGAAACGTGTTGAAGCAGGTAAACGGGCTGCATCTGGCAGATCGATTCCAAAAAGGACTTGATGAAGAAATTGTTAATTATCAATTTCACTTTTCAGGCGGGGAACGGCAGCGTCTGGCTCTGGCACGTGTCCTGTTACGGCAGCCGACAATACTGCTGCTGGACGAAGCCACCTCTTCCTTAGATGAAGACAATGAAGAGCAAATAATGAACCTGCTGGGTAAATTGAAAACCAGCGTTACCATCCTCTTTGTCACCCATCGCACCTCGGTACTTCCCTGGTGCGACAAAATAATTCAATTAGATTTATAAATTAAATAAACCGCCTTTTTGATCTATCATGCTAATGGTAACTTCCTGGTCATTGGTATGTTTAAGTAAAAATATCAGGAGTGGCTGAAAGGCATAAGGCTTATTTTATCATTCACGGTCCGTTTTCTTATTGCCCGGAGCCCTATTCCCTGATGTCTAAGCATAGCTTAACAATCGGGGTTCTGATGAGCTTTTAGATACATAAATATTGAAGAGCTATTGAATAACCCCTTAAATCCTGTACCGGATGTCTTCTTTGCTACATTTAAAGTGATCAAAACAGAATTATGCACAATACCAGTATGATTCTCCCACTTTAAAAATATAACCAGCTCCTTACATACCTGCCGCAAATTGATATATCTAATCGAAGGCATTTTGCTCTTCGGATGTTTTTAAAAACATCGGGCAACCTCATTATTGTCTTCACAAATTGAGGACCTCTCCGGTCTCTCTGAAGATATTCTTCGCAGATTACAGAATTCCAGTATTCATGCTCATCTTTTATATCTACGATCTTAAGTCAACGGCCTTCATTTCTTTATTAGGATCTTGTAAACCCTGAGGAGCGTCTATAATATTACAAACGTCTGAAAAGAATAAATTCCGGTTAAATTTTTTGAAAGCATGGCGCAAAGGAAGTAACCTAACTACAAGAATAGTTTTAAACAGGGATTAAAGCTACTAGAGCACATCCTGGATATTAGCGGTTAATACCCAACCGATATCGGGAAGTATTAATTTCAATTTTTTGTTACCAACTTCTTTGATGATCGCTTTTTTATTAGCTAGCTTACCGCTCCTGATCGTTACCTCATCACCGGGCTGCAGACTGTCCACCTCAAAACCATCAAGGCTATCGTTATTTAACCAGGAACGTATGGCTTCGATCTCTTCAGGTTTGGCCAGTGCAGGTTTATTTAACCAATTAAGGAAACCTAAAACCCCCGGTGCCTCATATACACGGTTGCGCGTATTAGGTTCCAGGTTTACAAATACATAGGTTCTAAATAAAGGCACGGTGACCTTCTTTTTCCTGTCTGTCCATTGCCGGATTTCTGTGACCACAGGGCAATACACCTGCATCCCAAGATCCTCCATTAAATTAGCCGTTTTAATTTCATGTTGCGGCTTTGTACGGATTACATACCAGGGCATATTAATGTTTTTACAGAACCTCAAAGAAACGAAATATTAACAGGAATTCATAGGGGGAAAGTACCCTTGTTAGTAGTTAGTAGTTAGTATTGAGAATTGAGAATTGAGAATTGAGAAGTTAGAAGTTAGACTAATTGATAATTGATAATTGATAATTCGCTTCAGTTCGTTTGCGATGATGTATGAGATTGCCTGCTAAGCTCCGGAAAGTACCTTGCAAAGCCGGAATAATCGAGATGTAGGCTATGGAAAATATATTTCTACGATCTGAATTCTGAACTTTGCGATCTCGTAAGGTAAAAACGGAAATGCAAACTAAGAATTGGTAAGAAAGATAGATCTACACCACCAACGAATGCTAGAAATAACAG
>CAWGSM010000025.1:0-10194 GCA_963825045.1 uncultured Flavobacteriaceae bacterium
ACTCCTTTCCATCACTGCGTAATCTACACTGATAGAAGGAATTTTCATAGAATCTTCAAGATCAAGCTCTCCATTTTTATTACTTGACCAGGTTTCCATAGATCTGCTAAAAACTTCAGGCTCATATTTCTTTAATTCCTCCAGAAAAACCCCTGCTTTAAAACAGAACATCCCACTATTCCATAGAAAATTACCCTGCTCAAGAAATTGCCTCGCAGTTTCCAGATCTGGTTTCTCACGAAATGCGATCACATCATTGCCTTCATGTTCTATATATCCATAACCCGTCTCAGGTTTTTCAGGTTTAATTCCAAAAGTTGCTATAAAACCATCTTTAGCCAGCTGAAGAGCCTTTTCTACGGCTACCGTATAATCTTTACCTTCCTTAATGATATGATCTGCCGGCGTAACTAACAGAATATCTTCCGGCTGGGCAGCAAAGGCAGCAAATGCTATCGCCGGCGCAGTATTTCTTGGAGTCGCCTCTATAATATTTGAGTATCTGCTCTTCCCTAATTTTAAAAGCGAACTTTCTGAAAGCGTATTATTATTCACATTTCCAACCACATTTAATTTAGTAGTTAGGGATGAATTCCGTTTAACCGATAATTCAAACAGGGAATAGCCCCCAAAAAGATCGATATACTGCTTGGGTCTTGACTTCCTGGAAAGAGGCCAGAGCCTGCTACCCACTCCACCGGTGAGCAAAACATGAATAATTTCAGACATAAATTTTTTAAATAAAAAAGGGCTCCGCCGCCGTGAGTCCCAGAGGGGAACTCTCGTAAAATTTTATTAGTAAACCTGAAAGGAAGGATCTTAGTCGGAATCGACTAAAGATCGCATAAGTAGGGTTGAGCTCAGGTTGTAATTTCTTACAGCCGGCAAATGTAATTTGAAGTATCACTTAACACAAAATTAGAAACGTTAAATTTTTAACGAGCTAAGAAAAGTTCTTAACTATAACGATGTAATTGATCTACCAAATAATTAGTGCTGTAGGAAAAGGATTATAACCTGAAGAAACTAGACCGCAACTTTAAATTTCAATTATATAATATACTGAATACAGGCAGTTAAAGTTCTTACCAGACAGAAAACTTTTAGCTTTAGGATTAGCGTACGAACTATTTGCTAAAAGCAATCGTATCTCTATTTCTCGCTCCTGCTTATAAATCTGAATATCGCAATTTTTCTTATTTAAAAATGGCGCTGAAAAATACCTGTACCACAATTAAATGATTCCTTGAAACGAATTGAATGTCTCAGCCCTGGAATTACCGATACAAATTTGAACAACATATCCCGTATCGCAAAGGCTATAAAACCTTATAATTCTATAAATACCGGGAGTTTTAAATTTCTTAAAGGATAAGCAAATAGTTTATATTAGATTTGCACGCATTGAATTTTAGAATTCAGAAACATTATACATTGCAAATTACCAACACCTATCCAATCCAATTTCACGAATGCAGTTGAAGTTTCCCCTAAAAGACGTAAAAATTGAAATAAGCGACTCCAGGAAAGTAGTTGAAAATCCGCTTTATGATGATGGTTTTTTTCGATTGAATCAGAACGAATTTTCCATGGAGGTAGAAGACGTAGGTTCATTTTACGCTTCTGGCGGTAATTACATATCCCTCGTTCTTAATCCTGAAGTCAGCATTGCTAATATTGAACTTTATTTAAACGGCTCTACCTATGGAGCAATTTTGCATCAACGCAAAATTATGCCCATGCACGGCAGTTGTTTTGTGTATGATAATATGGGAATTATGCTTTGCGGGGAATCTGGAGCAGGAAAGTCTTCACTCACCGCAGCATTTGTCATCGACGGAAATGATTTTTTAACCGATGACGTTACGCCTGTTCTATTTTCAAATAACCAGGCTCTCATCTGGACTATGAGTGACCGCATAAAACTTTGGGAGGATAGCCTTAAGCAACTAAACCAAAGCAAAGCAGACCTGCATAAAATTCACCCTGAAACCGAAAAATTCTATTATCCTTTAGAGTCCTACAAGGAGAGCACCTTTATGCTGAATCATATTTTTTTATTGGAGAAACGTGATAGATCAAATATTGATTTTCAGGAAATTGAAGGTGCTGAAAAGATCATGGCTCTGCGAAAGGAGATCTATCGCTTGGAATATATGCAGGGCATGCCAGAAAACGAAGCTTATTATTTTAAAAACCTGGTAGAAATGAGCAAGAACATAACAATCACAAAGTTGTACAGGCCAAAAGATATTCCTATCGAACAAACGCAACAGCAATTAAAGAAATACCTGAAGAAAATTTATACCAACTCTAAAGTTCTGAATTAAATGAGCGCTATTTTTGGAATTATTGATTTTGAAGATCGCCCAATTAAGGAGGAATGGATAGAATCCATGCAACATGACCTCGCTCATCGTGGACCCGACCGGCAGGATATATACCGGGAAGAATCGATGTTCCTGGGGCATATGTTGCTGCAGGTAACTCCTGAGTCTATTTATGACAAGGCACCCTATGAAGAAGACGGTTTTGTAATTACAGCCTATGCTCGTCTTGATGAACGAGAAGCGATCATGGATAGAATAGGTACACCAACGCGAGACCGCGAATATATCACCGACCCTCTGCTATTACTCCGGTCTTATCTGAAATTCGGGAAAGATTTTGTTAAGGATATTTATGGAGACTTCGCCTTTGCAATTTGGGATAGAGAGAAAAAGGAACTGTTTTGTGCCCGGGACCAGATGGGGGTAAAGCCATTTCTTTATTATTTTGAGGAAAACCGGTTCGTGTTTTCAACAGAGTTAAAATCCATAGTAAAACTGCCGTTTGTTAAAACTGAATTGGATCACAATTATAATAGAGATTGGGCTTTATTTTTTGACGTTGAAGTAAATAGAACACCTTGGAAAAAAATTATTCGTTTAAAGGCTGCAAACCTTTTATTAGTGCAAAATTCGGAAACGGTATTGAATCAATATTGGAACCTGGACTACACACCTAATTACAACTATAAAAATGAAGACGAAGCTGCTAAAAAATTACGGGAGTTATTGGAAATAGCAATTTCTGATCGGATGCGCGTAATTGGAGGGATTGGAATTCCTTTGAGTGGAGGGTTGGATTCCAGCGCAATTACTACACTGGCTGCAAGAAAACAAAAGTTAATAGGTAAAAAAGTAGTTACAGCGTCTTCAGTACTTGAGCCTGGTTCTATAAATAATGAAATCCAGGATGAGCTATCTTATATTAATGAAGTTTTAAAACAAGAAGGAAATATTGAGCCAACTTATGTTTATAATTCAAAACTTAGCTTTTTAAATAATTTGAACGAAAAATTTGATCGTCATTTTGATCAAGTAAACTACTTCCATTATGTTGATGAGGCTATTTATCAAAAATTTCAATCAAAATCGATCAAACGCGTCCTTTCTGGATTTTTAGGTGATAATATTGCTTCAAGTACAGTAAAACCCTTACCGCATTTGCTTTTAAATGGAAGATTTGGTGCCTTCTTTAAATTAAGCTCCAAAATAATGCAAAGCCAAAATTTGAGCCTACTCTCTCTCTTAAAATTTCAAATATTCGAACCAATTACACCTTTTTTCATAAGAGAATTATGGGAACGTTTTAAAGGACGAGTTCCTTTCTGGGATATTGGAGGATTGCCTCTTGTTCTCAGTGCTCCGGAAAAAAGAAAACTACAAAGAAAAAATAAAAACTATATTAAAAATTATTATAAGTTCAAAAGGAACATACTTCTTTCTATGTGGCCAAAAAATTGGGACCCTTTCGGTGAAGAATGGGACTGTAGCTCTTCTTACCACCAAATAGAAATGACTTATCCCCTTGCTGACAGAAGAGTAGTAGAATTTATATTAGAGTTACCAATTGAACATTTTTCTGCCTCAGGTTATCAAAGGGGATTGATACGGAAAGCATTATTTGATGTTTTTCCAGAAAAAATTAGAGACCGGCAAAATAAGGGAGCCTACTCTCCTGCCTATCATCAAATTTTTCAAAAAGATATTGATAAAATTGAATCTCAATTGGAGCGCATTGAAGTAAAAGATAAATTCGGGAGTATGGTTGAAATTCCTGTGTTAACGAAATATTTGGATTTTATAGCTAATTCAAAAAAAATTCATACTTTTGAAGGTGATTATTTTTCAATACACCGAATATCTATTTGGTTATGTTACACTCATTGGTCATTAAACAATAAATATTATGCAGAAGACGAATAAAAAGCAATGGCGCAGTCCCTCTATTATTTCGACACTTTCCATTAAGAATACCCTAGGTGGGAAGATAAAAAATTCCACGGATGCTACTGGTAGAAATAACACAGGCTCATAACCTATTAGAGGATTGTGGTTCTTTATAAGAATGGAAAAGCATTCAAGTTTTTCTAGTATTTTTAGATAACTTATTAAGTTCGAACTTCACCCGGAGTGAGTAGCCAAGGCAAAAGTAACTGCTAGTATTGTAGTTGTTCTTCCTTACATTCTCCATCGAAAAAAAGAAAATAACGTCTGTCTTAAGCAGAATATTATGTTATACTCGCTACATGATCCCACAATTCTAAAATGTATCTCTAAATTACATACACAATATTGTATTCACCAGATATGATTCAAATAGATGCTCTCTGACAGGTTAAACCGTTAGTAAGTTTTTAGCCGTAATTTCGGCAACAATCCAGATTTTCAGTAAAAGATATCTATCTTGAATAGGGGAAAATAAGCCTCTTACTTCGTTGCACGAAGCATATTTATTTCTATCTACCGGAGTAAAGCCTTCTGATTTCAGGTCGGGCATTTCGACTTTGTTCAATCCTGGTTCTAATCTGAACCTGATTTCACATATCATGATCTCTCAATTCCTCTTGAAACATCCATAGTACCATTTATCACATTATTAATAGTGAACTGGCTTGATTATTTAATTATGCTTAGTATTTACCTACGAACCTTTCCATAGCTACATACCTAACTCAAAGCTTAAATACTCGAGCAATCGCTTCGAAGCACTGCCTTTAATCGATGTTTATAAGACGATAATCGAAAAAAATTAAGAATAAATTAACAACCGAAGGAAAATTTATATTTTCGTACGAAATGCTTGATAAACTTCGTCAAACGGCGGTATTATCAGGTTTAAATCAAATTAAAATTTATTAAAATGAATCCAACCTGGCAGGTAAATAATGAAGTCCTTTCCAGCAAAATAGATGAAGAGGCCATCTTAATGAGTTTAGAAGCAGAATCCTATTTTGGTTTGGACCCGGTAGGAAGTAGAATCTGGGAGTTACTAGCAGAACAACCTGCTACTACAGACGAACTGATAGCATTATTGATGCAGGAATACGAGGTAAATGAATCAACCTGTAGGGAGCACGTAGAACATTTTCTTGTTGATATGCAGGCGAATGGACTAATTAAACAAATGGGGGAAGCAGCTTAATGAATAATTTTATTCCTAAAAGAAAATTATCCTTTTCAGAAATTATGCTAATTCCTGAAGCACTGTTAGTGCTCTTTATTTTTCGGTTAAAAGTAAGCTACCAGCCATCCAGAAAATGGATGCCAAAAGCTGTCACAGAAGTTTCCGAAAACATTGAAGCTGAAAACATGGAAAAAGCCTTGTTGGTAGCAAAAGTATTAGATGGCCTGGAAAACCGTACTCCGTGGAAAAACACCTGCCTGGTAAAAGCCCTTACCGCAAGACACATGCTTAAGCAAAGGCTGATAAATCACAAAATACATATTGGAGTGGCGGCAAAATTAAATAACCAGTTCGGGGCTCATGCCTGGTTATCGGTAGGAAATAAAAATATTTTAGGAGGTGAAAACCTGGAAGGATTTCACGAAATTTCAGCATTCCAATAATATTTAGGATCAACAAAAACATTTGTATTGCACAGCCATCCATTTTCCTCCCGGCAATTTCTTAATCAACGTCACCGCTTATCTCACCAGCAGATCGATGCGCTTCTAAATGAACAGTACTCCAAGAAACATTTAGTTGAAAAATACGGCCAACTATTTCAGGTAAGTGAATTTATAAAATTGTCAGACGAATTCCGTAAGGCATCAATTCCATTTATTCCGTTAAAAGGCCCCATTCTGTCCTACAGGCTTCACAACGACCCCAGTTATCGCTATTCCAATGACCTGGATTTTTTAGTTTCCGCAAACACTATAGAAAATGCCATTTTAATTTTGAAAAATAATGGGTATGAACCTCATCATTTTCCCTGGCCTAACAATTCTAAAAAGAAGCGCAGATTAATAAAATTATCAAATCAAATATTATTTGTAAATCCTAAAAATCAAATTAATATTGAAATACACTGGAAACTATTTAAAACTGAAATTACCCATTCCCAGGTTTTATCTGATGTTCTGAAATCAAATGAGGATCAAATAAAATTTAAGGACCGGAATTTTCAGGTATTTTCTAATGAACTGGAATTGCTGTACCTAATTATACACGGGGGGCTTCATTCCTGGTTCAGACTGAAGTGGCTAGTTGATGTGAAAGATTTTATAGAAATGATCCCATTTGATGCTGAGAAATTCATGCAACTAACGGAAGAACTGAATGCTTCCCGGATGGTATCGCTATGTAATGCGGTGCTTTCTAAATATTTCCCGGAATGCCAGTTGTTACCATGCGAACCAAGTCCTGGTACAAAAAGAAGATTGAAATTTACGACATTACAGGTGGAAGATAATGTCTATTATAATAAATCCTTCATTGAAAGACTCAAAACGTATTGGTTTCAAATTAAATGTTTTCCAGGTATTAAATTTAAACTTAGTGTTCTTGGAGTTATTTTTTATGGCAAATATTTAAAGACCTTTGAATTTCACCGTACTTCTTATTAGGTTTGTTGGAGTCACTCTAAAAGAAGCTAAAATCACCATCATCCCTTTCCTGGAATAACTTAACAATGAAAATTGACTTAAATATTATCGAAAGTTTTAAAATGCTTTTAAACTTCCGGCCGGGAAAACTTGCCTTGTTGTTTGTTTTAACATTATTCCTGGGAGCGTTTTCCGGGTTTTCTATTGTATTACTTATCCCACTGTTACAAATACTCAGCCCGGCTAAAGAAAATCAAACCAATCAGATCGCTAACTTTCTCAATAGCCTGGCAGAAAACGCCGGAATTCCATTAAACTTAGAAACTATACTGCTTGTCTATGTAGTTCTGCTTTCTATAATGGCATTGTTACAGTTATGGAAAAGCCTGCTGGATGCCGGTTACCAACAATCTTTTATTTATCAGATCCGTCGGCGTTTGTTCCGTAAAATTATAATGGCAGACTGGCCATTACTAAATAACAGAAGTAAAACCAATCATTTACAGGTTTTGAGCACGGAGGTCCCAAACCTGGCAGATTATTTTTTCTTTATAATGCGTGTTCTCACAGGACTCATCATGACAACTTCCTATATAGCCTGGGCCATGCTGGTCTCACCTAAATTCACGCTATTTATTTCTTTTGTGGGACTTGTTCTATTTGTTCTACTACGAAAATTCCTGTTTAAAGCTTTTCATCTCGGTGAGGGGTTTGTTAATTCCTACAATTATTTACTGAAATATATAGATGATTTCTGGCTCACAGTAAAAATGGCGAAAGTTCACAGCTCGGAAAATTTTTATTATAAGAAATTTACCTCTGTCTCCTCTTCCCTTCTTGACCTGGAATATAAGATGCGAAAAAACCATGCGCTTCCTATATTTATTTATAGGATTGCCGGGATACTGGTTTTAGTACTGGTAGTGTACATTGGCTATCGTTATGATTTGATCCCGCTCACCTCATTTTTTATATTAATAATTCTCTTTTCCAGGATCTATCCCCAGTTTACCTCGATCACCACAGATATAAATATCATTATTTCCAACTTTGCCTCTGTAAAAATGGTAATGCAACTGGATAAGGATTTTCCTGAACCTGATATGCATTCCCAGCAAGGCCGTATATCAGTTCCGCTGACAAAAGCCATTGATATTAAAAATCTGAATTTTTCTTTTTCTGGTAGCGAGCAGCTTTTCGAGAATTTTAACGCAAAGATACCAGCCCTTAGCCTCACTGGAATAATAGGCCAGTCAGGTTGTGGTAAAACGACCCTTATAGATTTAATTGCCGGGTTGCAATTGCCACTTTCAGGAGAAATTAGCGTGGACGAAAAATTGCTTGACCAGGAGATCTTACCTGAATGGCGCAGTGGAATCGGTTATCTGCCCCAGGATTCTTTTTTTATCGATGGCTCC
This sequence comes from uncultured Flavobacteriaceae bacterium, assembly GCA_963825045.1. Lineage (GTDB taxonomy): Bacteria > Bacteroidota > Bacteroidia > Flavobacteriales > Flavobacteriaceae > Christiangramia. Next base: position 8,294 of record CAWGSM010000025.1, read on the forward strand.
CTTCGTGAAAATCTGGTTTGGGACAGCCACAGGAATATACCTGAATCAGAAATTCGAAATGTGTTGAAGCAGGTAAACGGGCTGCATCTGGCAGATCGTTTCCAAAAAGGAATTGATGAAGAAATTGTTAATTATCAATTTCACTTTTCAGGCGGGGAAAGGCAGCGTCTTGCTCTGGCACGTGTCCTTTTGCGGCAGCCGACAATACTGCTGCTAGACGAAGCCACCTCTTCATTAGATGAAGACAACGAAAAGCAGATAATGAACCTCCTTGGTAAATTGAAAACCAGTGTTACCATCCTCTTTGTCACCCACCGCACCTCGGTACTACCCTGGTGCGACAAAATAATTCAATTAGATTTATAAATTAAATAAACCGCCTTTTTGATCTATCATGCTCGTGGTAACTTCCTGGGCATTGGTATTTTTTAAGTAAAAATATCATGAGTGGCTGAAAGGCATAAGGCTTATTTTATTATTCCCGGTCCGTTTTCTTATTGGCCAGAGCCCTATTCCCTGATGTCACTTCTATAATATAAGCATAGCTGAAAAATCGGGGTTTTGATGAGCTTTGGAATACATACATGCTGAAGAGCTAATGAATAACCCCTTAATTCCTGTACCGGATGTCTTCTTTGCCACCTTTAAATTGGTCAAAAAAGAATTATGCACAATATCAGTTTGATCCTCCCTCTTTAAAAATATAACCAGCTCCTTACATACCTGCCACAAACCGATATATCCTATCAAAAGTATTTTGCCCTCCGGAAGTTTTTAAATATATCGGGCAACCCCATTATTGTCTTCACAAATTGAGGACCTCTCCGGTCTCCTGATAATATTTCTTCGCAGGTCTCAGAATGCCAGTATTCATGCTCATCTTTTAGATCTACGATTTAAGTCAACGGCCTTCATTTCTTTATTATGATCATGTAAACCCTGAGTAGCTTCTTAAATATTACAAATGTCTGAAAAGAATAAATTCCGGTCAATATTTTTTGAAAGCAAGGCGCTAAGGAAGTAACCTGACTACAAGAATAGTTTTAAACAGGGATTAAAGCTACTAAAGCACATCCTGGATATTAGCGGTTAATACCCAACCGATATCGGGAAGTATTAATTTCAATTTTTTGTTACCAACTTCTTTGATGATCGCTTTTTTATTAGCAAGCTTACCGCTCCTGATCGTTACCTCATCACCGGGCTGCAGACTGTCCACCTCAAAACCATCAAGGCTATCGTTATTTAACCAGGAACGTATGGCTTCGATCTCTTCAGGTTTGGCCAGTGCAGGTTTATTTAACCAATTCAGGAAACCTAAAACCCCCGGTGCCTCATATACACGGTTGCGCGTATTAGGTTCCAGGTTTACAAATACATAGGTTCTAAATAAAGGCACGGTGACCTTCTTTTTCCTGTCTGTCCATTGCCGGATTTCTGTGACCACAGGGCAATACACCTGCATCCCAAGATCCTCCATTAAATTAGCCGTTTTAATTTCATGTTGCGGCTTTGTACGGATTACATACCAGGGCATATTAATGTTTTTACAGAACCTCAAAGAAACGAAATATTAACAGGAATTCATAGGGGGAAAGTACCCTTGTTAGTAGTTAGTATTGAGAAGTGAGAAGTTAGAAGTTAGACGATTGATAATTGATAATTGATAATTGATAATTGATAATTCGCTTCACTTCGTTCGCGATGATGTATGAGATTGCCTGCTAAGCTCCGGGAAGTCCCTTGCAAAGCCGGAATAATCGAGATGTATGCTGCGGAAAATATATCTCTACGATCTGAACGCTGAACTTTGCGATCTCCTGAGATAAAAAACAGAAATACAAACTAAGAATTGGTCAGGGAGATAGATCTACACCACCAACGAATGCTAGAAATAACAG
>CAWGSM010000026.1:0-438498 GCA_963825045.1 uncultured Flavobacteriaceae bacterium
CTGTTACTTTAAAGTCCATGTCTCCAAGGTGATCTTCATCTCCAAGGATATCTGAAAGTACAGCGTAGTTTTCACCGTCAGAAATTAATCCCATGGCAATACCAGAAACTGGTTTCTTAAGCTGAACTCCTGCATCCATAAGCGACATGGTTCCTGCACAAACCGTAGCCATAGAAGAAGAACCATTAGATTCTAAAACTTCAGATACTACACGTACTGTATAAGGGCAATCTGCCGGAATCATTCCTTTTAATGCTCTTTGAGCAAGGTTTCCGTGTCCAATCTCACGTCTTGAAGTTCCTCTAATTGGGTAAGCTTCTCCAGTTGAGAAAGGAGGGAAGTTATAATGTAAATAGAATGTCTCTTCTCCTTGTTGAGTTGGAAGGTCTACCTGATTAGCTTCTCTTGAAGTACCTAAGGTTACTGTTGCCAGTGCCTGAGTTTCTCCACGAGTGAAGATCGCAGAACCATGAGTTGATGGCAGGTAATCTACCTCGCACCAGATTGGTCTTATTTCGTTAGTCTTTCTACCGTCAAGTCTTATTCCTTCCTTAAGAGTAAGGTCACGAACAGCTTTTTTCTGAGCATCAGCAAAATATCCTGAGATCATTTTGCCTTTCTCTTCCAGTTCTTCTTCAGAGAACATAGCTTTCACTTCTTCTTTCAATTCAGAAAAAGCTTCGCTTCTTTCTTTTTTATTGGTACCGCTTTTGGCGATATCATATGCTTTTTGATAAGTAGCATCAAGGATCTTCTTCTCGATATCTTCATCAGTTTCTGCTACTTCATACTCACGTGTTTCTTTCTTTCCGAATGCTTCAGCAAGTTTTACCTGAGCTTCACACTGAACTTTAATAGCTTCATGTGCAAATTTGATCGCTTCAGCCATTTCTTCTTCAGAACATTCGTCAAATTGTCCTTCGACCATCATTACTGAGTCTGCAGAAGCTCCCACCATGATATCCATGTCGGCTTCAGCAAGTTTTTCTCTGCTTGGGTTAAGAACAAATTCCCCATCGATTCTCGCTACTCGAGCTTCAGAAATAGGAGTTTCAAAAGGAATATCAGATAATTGAATAGCTGCAGATGCGGCTAGACCTGCTAAAGCATCTGGCATAACGTCATCGTCATGAGACATCAGCTGGATCATTACCTGCGTTTCAAATTTGTAATCTTTTGGGAATAGTGGACGTAAAACACGGTCTACTAAACGCATTACTAAAATTTCTTCGCTACTTGGTCTTGCTTCTCTTTTGAAGTAACCTCCAGGGAAAAGTCCTGCAGCAGCAAATTTTTCACGGTAATCCAATGTTAGTGGAAAGAAATCCATTGTAGTAGGCTTATAAGAAGACACTACTGTACAAAGTAACATGGCATTACCCATTTGAACAACAACCGACCCGTGAGCCTGTTTTGCCAATTTACCGGTTTCGAGGGAAATGGTTCTACCATCTCCAAGATCGATAACCTCTTTAAAAGTTTGTGGAATCATAATAATTTTAAATTCGTGATCTGAATAACTTCACCAGATCTATTTTGTTAAACAATGGTCTCCGCCTACCGGACGGCCGGGTTGTGTTGTGTGTAGTTGTGTGGACCAATGAAAAACTATCCGCCATGGCGGACGACAATTTTTGAAAACCTGAATAAGGTTCAATCTAATATATAAAAAAAGGGGCGCATAGCGCCCCTGAAAATTATTTTCTTAATCCTAGTTCCTTAACGATGGCACGATACCTCATGATATCCTTTTTCATTAGATAATCAAGGAGACTCCTTCTTTTACCTACGAGTCTTACCAGTGAACGCTCAGAGTTAAAGTCTTTACGATTATTCTTTAAGTGACCAGATAAGTGTGAAATTCTGTGCGTGAACAATGCAATTTGTCCTTCTGCAGAACCGGTATCATTCTTACCATTACCGTGTTTTTCGAAGATTTCTTCTTTCTTCTCTTTTGTTAGATACATTCCAATATTATTTAAATGATTTTTATGTATTGACAGTTTTTCTGTCAGGCGGCAAAGATACTACTAATTTGAAAATTACCTACTTATCCCGCTTTTTTATTTTTTTAATTATTAGGCTCTTATGGGTTGGTTTTGAATAAGATCCAGGTAAAGATTCACTTTGTTTTTGAGTTCAGAACGCTTTATAATGAAGTCAAGGAAGCCTTTTTCTTTCAGGAATTCGGCTGTTTGAAAATCTTTTGGAAGGTCTTTTCCCGTAGTGTCTTTTACTACACGAGGTCCGGCAAATCCAATTAAAGCGCCAGGTTCTGAAATATTAATATCTCCCAGCATTGCGAAAGAAGCAGTGGTTCCTCCGGTTGTAGGATCGGTACATAAGGATATGTACGGAAGCTTGGCATCTGCAAGTTGAGCTAGTTTAACAGAGGTTTTAGCCAACTGCATGAGGGATAAAGCCGCTTCCTGCATTCTGGCACCTCCAGATTTGGAAATTATCATTAACGGTAGCTTGTTCTTTAGTGCATAATCTGCAGCACGGGCGATTTTTTCACCTACAACAGAGCCCATACTTCCGCCAACGAATTTAAAATCCATACAGGCGATCACAAGTTCTTTCCCTTTTGATTTTCCAACCGCGCAACGAACCGCATCTTTTAATCCGGTTTTTTCCTGCGCAGTCTTTAATCGGTCTACATACTTTTTCGTGTCTTCAAAATCCAAAGGATCCTTTGAAGTCATCCCTTTATCGAGTTCTTTAAATTTATTTTCGTCAAATAATATCTTGAAATATTCCTGACTTCCAATCCTAACATGGTAGCCATCTTCCGGGCTCACATAAAAATTGCTTTCCAATTGCTCGGCATCGACGATCTTTCCGGTAGGGGATTTATACCATAAACCTTTTGGAACATCTTTTTTTTCTTCCGTTGGGGTTTGAATTCCTTTTTGTGTTCTTTTAAACCAAGCCATTTCTTTCAATTTTTAACTCCTATCGCAGTGTTATAAATAAAAAACAGCCTAACTAAAATTAGTAGTTAGACTGTTGTGGTTATTTCTATAATGTGTTCACATTATTAAGATCCTCGAAGGCCTTTTTAAGGCGAGCTTTAAAAGTAAGTTCACCTTCTCGAACCCATTTACGTGGATCATAGTATTTTTTATTAGGAGAATCCGCTCCATCAGGGTTACCTATCTGAGCGGCAAGATAATCTTTGTTCTTGCCCATATAGTCTCTTATTCCTTCAAGGTAAGCATATTGAAGGTCTGTGTCAATATTCATTTTAATAACTCCATATCCAATGGCCTCACGGATCTCTTCAACAGTGGAACCACTTCCGCCATGGAATACGAAATCTATATGATTCTTACCCACATTGTATTTTTCAGTAATATATTCCTGAGAATTTTTGAGTATTTTTGGAGTTAGTTTAACATTTCCTGGTTTATACACGCCATGTACATTTCCAAAAGCTGCTGCGATAGTAAACTGGTCGCTTACTTTGCTTAATTCTTCATACGCATAGGCTACTTCTTCTGGTTGCGTATATAATTTAGAAGAGTCTACATCAGTATTATCTACTCCATCTTCTTCACCACCTGTAATTCCCAATTCAATCTCAAGGGTCATTCCCATTTTGGACATTCTCTGCAGATATTTTTTACAAATATCCATGTTCTCTTTGATAGATTCTTCAGAAAGATCAATCATATGAGAACTGTAAAGAGGTTTTCCAAATTGCTCATAATGTTTTTCACTGGCATCCAGAAGTCCGTCGATCCAAGGTAAAAGTTTCTTAGCACAATGGTCGGTATGCATAATAACAGGAACACCATACAGTTTAGCCATTTCATGAACGTGTTTTGCGCCTGCTACACCTCCGGCGATAGCAGCTCTTTCTCCTTCATTTGAAAGACCTTTTCCTGCATTAAATTGTGCTCCACCATTGGAAAACTGAATAATTACAGGTGCATTCAATTCAGCCGCTGTTTCCAATACCGCATTAATACTGCTTGATCCAATTACGTTTACCGCAGGAAGGGCAAATCCCTTTTCCTTTGCATATTTAAATATTTCCTGAACTTCTTTTCCTGTGGCGACGCCTGGTTTAATATTGTGACTCATAATTTTTCTTGAATTAGGCTTACAAAAATAAGAAAATAAACTGGCTTAGAAAGGATAATTGATGCCTACATTATATACAGCGTGACCAAAGTTATAATCTTTGAACCATCTTTCTCCTAATGTTCTGGCAGGATCGTATGTTTTAAAGCCAACATCGAATCTAAGAACAAAAAAACTGAAGTCATATCTCAATCCAATCCCAGATCCTACGGCGATATCTTTTAGATCTGATAAGGACTCGAAAGTTGAGGCTTCATCTTCTACAATATCTGCCACATTCCAGATGTTCCCTATATCAACAAAAAAAGCGCTATTAAGGGCTCCTACGAGGTTATAACGATATTCAATGTTAAAAGCCAGTTTCATATTAGCCTCGTTGAATTCGTTTCTTCCTCCGCTGCTACCTGGTCCGAGGTCATAGGCCTGCCATGCTCGATTATCGTTTGGACCACCTGCGAAAAAACTTCTTGCAAAAGGAATACTGTTCGCGTTTCCATAAGGAATTGCTACGCCTCCAAAGGCTCTGGCTGCCAAGGTGTTGTTATGACCAAGATCCCAGTGTTGTATAAAGTCTAATTCGGTTTTTGCATATTGAGAATAGGCTACACCCAAAATCTCATAATTTCCATTATCGTTTTTTGATAAACTAGCAATATTTGAAATTGCCGATAGGAAATTACCTGCAGTTTCGATTTTCAATCTAAACCTGGAGAATTCCTGATCATATAGATTTTGCTTGGTATTCCAAAGGTACGTGTAGTTACTGGCGAATATCAGGTTGTTCTCGGTAAGCCTGTTTTTTCGTTCTCTAATATTAATGATGTTTCGTCTTTGATCTTCAGACAAACCGGAGGTTGTGCCATCCATGTTCTCTACGCTATCAATGAAATTATCAGCTCCTTCAGGTATAATTAAATCTCCATTTTCATTTAAGAAATTATCACTTGTAGCCACCCCGCCAGATTGGATAATATCGTTGAGTTCTTCATAAGAATTGCGGTATACATTGAAATAATTAGCGACATTAAGATTCCGGACATACTGAATATTTAAAAGGTCAAGCCGGTTAGATAGTTGCTTGGAAGGGGTCCAGTTATAATTAATGATCCCGGAGAAGTTCTGTTTATCCAGACCAATATTATTCTGTGTACTTACTCCTAGACTAAGTGTGGTAAATGGAGACATGTACTTTGGGATAAATTTTTCTGTATTAAAAGGAAGGAATATCCTTGGAAAAGATAATTTCATGTCGGCACCGATCTCTGATATATCGAAGAAACGATTGTCATCACTGCTGGCGGCAGCATCTGTGGAAGAACCTATACTTCCCCGGCCTGATATTTCAAAAATTTCTGCTCTTCTAAAGATATTCCTTATTAAAAGAGAATCCTCCAAAACCAATTCCAAATTCCTGGATGTTACTCTGGGAGACATCGAAATCAAAACCCAGTGAATATTTGGGTAACGGGGTTAAGAAAATATTTGTTACCAGATCTGTCCCGGTACTATTTGCCGGATCTGGGGTATATTGGATATTTGGATATTTAAAAATACGTAGTGAATTTAATCTGTTATAGGTTCTTGTTCTGTCAAGGTCACTATATATATTACCAGGCTTTATAAAAATAGCATCTGTGATCGCTTCAGCATTGTATCTTCTTTTGTCAAATGAATATAGTGTATATCCTTCATTACTTGTGCTGTCGGTAATTGGACTGTTCCGGTTGTCATAAGTATAATCTGTAAAAATATTAACCTTACTTATCTCATGAATTTTAAATGGGATTCTGGAAATACTATCACCAACATTATTTCGCTTGTTCTTAATAATTAAGGTAGTGTTGAGTTTGTGATTAGTATTAACAGTGTCAGCATCAAATGTGATATATTCCTGATCAAAATTATAGACTCCATTGTTTCTAAAGAGTTCTGTTAGGCGCTCTCTTTCGTCATTAAAATCAAGAGTATTGTACTGGATGCCAGGTTTTATCTCACTTGCATTTTTATTTCTTTCGTATAAAGAATCAAGAGCCCGGGAGGAGATTTCGGTAGTTAAGGAATCTATTATATAAGGTTCATGCGGAGTCACATGATATTCGATGCGAGCTCTCTTCTCTTTCTCAAGTAATGGAATAATAGTATAATCGGTTTCTACATTGAACCAGCCATTGTTCCAGTACCATGATTTCAACCTGTTTTCAGATTTTTTGGTTTCTTCTTCACTTACAATTACAGGGGCTTCTCCTGTTCTTTTTAGCCAATCATTAAATTCTACTTTAGAGTGGAGAAAGCGTTCAAATTGTTTTTGAGAAAGTAAGTTTACGAGATGGCGTTGCTTATTTTCATTTTCAAGATATTTTTCAGCCAGAATACTGTCAATATTAGGCCTGGCTAGATTATAAAAATGAAGTTGGAGCGGAATTCCCAGAAACTTTGTGTTAGGTTTCTGATAAAGCTGACTGTAAACTCTTTGATCTTTTACTTCTTCGCCATTTCGAAATATCTGATTTTCTACCAGTAAATTCTCATCTGCATCAAGTCTTTTTACGGCGTTGCAGCTAATTATTAAAACTATGGTTATGAAAAATAATAATATTTTTGCGAGAAGCCGTTTCAAATAATAATGATTAATGGCTCAAAAATACATTTTTTGTATGGTTAGTAAAAACCAGATTAAGTTAATAAAAAGCCTCTCACAAAAAAAGTTTAGAAATAAACTTGGTTTGTTTGTGGTTGAAGGCATAAAAGGAGTTCAGGAATTTTTGAACTCATCTTTAGAGCTTCATTATCTATATAGTTCAGATGGGCATCTTGATTTTATAGGTAAAAATGTAATTCACATTAGTGAAGCCGACCTTAAAAAAATGAGTTCTTTAAAATCTCCGCAAACAGTACTTGCTGTGTTTTCCATTCCTGAAAATCGAGAAATCAAACTTAAAGGCCTAAATGTGGTTTTAGATGGAATACGTGATCCTGGAAATCTTGGGACGATCATTCGTTTATGTGACTGGTTTGGGATCGACAATATTATTTGTTCACAGGATACGGTAGATTGTTACAATCCTAAGGTGGTTCAGGCTAGTATGGGGTCCTTAAGCAGAATCAATATTTTTTATAAAGATTTAAATACATTTTTGGAAGAAGGACAGGGGATACCTTTATACGGGGCGATGCTGGAAGGAGAAAATGTTTATTCTCAAAAATTACCGGAGAATGCATTGCTGGTAATGGGAAATGAGGCCAATGGAATTTCTTCGGAAATTTCAGCATTACTGAATCATAAACTGAATATCCCGCAATTTGGAAAAAGTCAGAAGACCGAAAGCTTAAATGTTGCCACTGCAACCGCTATTCTCTTAAGTGAATTTCGAAGAAATTTTACTGGAAAGTAAAATTGATAAATATTGCCCGGGATGACATTTTATCAACATTTCCTGTATAGAGACTATTAGGATTGGCATCCCGGATCAACTCATCATTTATTGCAAAAACTCCTCGAATGGAGGGTGAAAGTTTAAAATAATAAAGGTACAGATCTATTCCAAAACCGATTTCGTAGTAATAGGAATTTGTAGTCATTCGAAATTGGCCAGCACTATTATCATCAGGATTATTCTCATTACTACTCAGGTTTATGGAAGTAGAGATCCCTCCAACAACGAATGGTCGAAAGTTATTTAATCGGTTGGCATTGAATTTTAATAGTAAGGGTATATGTACATAGGTAGAATTAACCTCTCTATAGGTGCCGGCATCTGCCTTTAATGCCTGAAAACCTCTTGTATTAAAACTTACACCTGGCTCTAGGCGTAGATCCAGGTTGTTATTAAGCCTTAGGTTTCCTAATAAACCTACATTAAACCCCATGCGCCGTTCTACGCGAAAATCCTGACCGGTAACTGGATCAGAATTATAATTTCTATAATCAAAATTAAAATCATAACTGTTAAGTCCAAGAAAATATCCCCAGGACCAGCGTTGCTGATCAAAATTTTCATTATTAAGTATACTTTCACCCGAGAATAACTGTGCCTGAGCTCCCTGAAAGCTAAGTGCCAGTAAGGCAATCAATAATATTTTTCTCATGGTATTACTTTGAAGCGGTATAAATTGATGACACGCCAAATGTTTGAGGCGAATCTTCTACATTTATAAACCCGATTTTCTTCAAAATATTGTTGAAGTCTGCACCGTAGGGAAAATTAGCAGCACTTTCGCTTAAATAGGAATAAGCATTTTTATCCTTAGAAAATATTTTTCCAATCAAGGGTAACACTATATTTGAGTAAAAATGGTAACCCTGTTTGTATGGAAATTTTGCCGGTACAGAGGTTTCCAGAACAACAAAAATTCCACCAGGCCTAAGCACTCTGTGAATCTCTTCAAGGCCTTTTTCCAGATTTTCAAAATTTCTGACTCCAAACGCGACAGTGATCGCATCAAAGGTATTATCTTCAAAGGGTAAATTTTCAGAATCCCCCTGGACCATCTCTATTCTTGGTGTAAGATCTTTAAGGGCTATTTTCTTTCGTCCTACTTTCAGCATACCTTCTGAAAGATCTAATCCTACGATTCTGGATGCACCTGTGTTAGCCATTTGTATAGCTAAATCACCCGTTCCTGTAGCAATATCTAGTACGGTATCCGGATTAGTAGCGGCAACAGCTGCAATTACTTTTTTCCGCCATTTAACGTCCGTCCCAAATGATATCACCCGGTTAAGCCCATCATAGTTATCCGATATATTATCGAACATCTGCTCCACCTGTTCCTTTTTAGTGAGCTTGGAATCTTTGTAAGGAGTAACTTTTTTACTCATAAAGTAAATTTGGTCCAAATATAATCCATATGTGCGAAATAGATTGTTAATCCTTAAGTTTTTGTATCTCACCGCTTAATTTTTCGTTTCTTTTAAATAACTTAACTTTGCCTCTTTAATTTCAAGCTGTTTTATGAAGATAATCATTGCTGGTGCTGGTGAAGTTGGGTTTCATTTAGCTAAATTACTTTCCTTTGAATCCCAGGATATTACTCTTATAGATACCAGCAAGGATAATCTTGCTTACGCCGATACCCACCTGGATATTAGAACTCTTAAGGGAGATGCATCCTCAATTCGAATCCTTAAGGAGGCACAAGTGAAATATACCGATATGGTGATTAGTGTAACTTCCAGTGAGGCTACTAATATTACAGTATGTGTGCTTGCCAAACAACTTGGAGCAAAAAGAACGATTGCCAGAATTTCAAATACCGAATATCTTGAAAATCAGGGTGAATTAGGATTCACGCGATTTGGAATAGACGAGTTGATATCTCCGGAGGCTCTGGCCTCACGTGAAATTGAATTGCTATTAAATCAATCTGCCTTTAACGACAGTTATGAGTTCGAAGAAGGAGCTCTTACAATGATTGGGGTAAGTTTATCCAGAACGGCCACATTTGTAGGTAAAACTGTTAAAGAGGCTGCTAAGATTTTTCCTCAGTTAAATTTTGTACCCATCGCAATCCAAAGATTCGGGACGCAATATACCCTTATTCCAAGAGGAGATACGCAGTTTAAAGATGGGGATCAGGTATATTTTGTAACACTTAAAGATGGAGTTGAAGAGCTTTATAAACTTACAGGTAAAGTAAGACAGGAAATTAAAAATGTGATGATTCTTGGAGGAAGCAAGATTGGTAGGAAAACCGCACGGGATCTCTATCAAAATAAATTTAATGTAAAGCTTGTAGAAAAAGACCGGGAGAAAGCCTACGAACTTGCAGATGAACTTCCAAATGTGCTGGTTATTAACGGTGATGGTCGTAATGTTGAGCTTCTTGAAGAGGAAAATATTCATGATATGGATGCTTTTATTGCGGTGACGGGAAATTCGGAAACCAATATTATGTCCTGTCTGGTAGCAAAATCTAAAAGTGTTAAGAAAACAATTTCTCTGGTTGAAAATATGGATTACTTTCAATTAAGTCATTCCATAGGAATAGATACCTTAATAAATAAGAAGTTACTGGCGGCTAACAATATTTTCCGTTATGTTAGAAAAGGGGAGGTAGTTGCTATGACCAAGCTTAATAATATGAATGCCGAGCTACTGGAATTTATTGTAAAGCCAAAATCTCAGGTAAGCAATAAAAAAATAAAGGATCTCGATTTCCCTCGATCAGCTATTATAGGGGGTATTATTCGCGATGGAGTAGGACTAATAGCTTTGGGAGATTTTCTTATAAAACCTGGTGATCGTATTGTTGTATGTTGCCTTCCACGCTCAATAAACAAAGTAGAAAAACTCTTTTTATAATGCCCAAACTGAATTATCAAATAATTCTGCATGTCATGGGTTTGTTGCTATTATGCAACGGCGGCTTCATGCTTATTTCTACACTGGTAAGCTGGTATTATCAAGATGGAGTGACCCTTGAAATTTCAATGGCAGCTCTCATTACACTTTTTACTGGAACTCTTTTCATGTTTACTACTCGGGGGCATAGTAAAGAAGTAAAAATAAGAGAAGGGTATATCATTGTCACTTTCGGTTGGATTTTCATGGCATTGAGTGGTTCCCTGCCGTATGTTATTAGTGGGGCTATCCCGGGATTTACCAATGCTTTTTTTGAAACTATGTCGGGCTATACTACAACCGGAGCTTCTATTCTAAATGATATTGAATCCATACCAAAAGGAATTTTATTTTGGCGTAGTCTAACACACTGGATTGGAGGTATGGGGATTATCGTTCTTGCAATAGCAATTCTTCCACTTCTGGGAATTGGAGGAATGCAGCTTTTTTCGGCTGAATCTCCCGGTCCAAGTGCTGATAAGTTAAAACCGAGAATACGTGATACCGCAAAAAGACTTTGGCTTATCTATGTTTCATATACGGTTGCAGAAACACTTCTTCTCTGGGTTGCAGGGATGAGCTTGTTTGATGCTGTAAACCATTCTTTTAGTACGTTATCCACGGGAGGATTTTCAACTAAAAATGCCAGTATGGCTTTTTGGAATGATAATCCCATGATCCAATATATAGTCATTGTGTTCATGTTCCTGGCCGGGAGTAATTTCGTACTTAGTTATTTTGCTTTTAAAGGGAAAGTAAGTCGGGTGTTACAGGACGATGAATTTAAATGGTATTTCTTATTTATTGCTTCTTTTACAGCTATTGCCGCTTTAGTTATTTATTTAGAGGCAGACGTAAGCCTTTCTTCTATAGACCATCCAATGGTATGGGGAGAAGGGGAAAGTGCCTTTAGACATTCCTTATTTCAGGTGCTTACTGTGATCACTACGACGGGGTTTGTTTCTGCCGATTATACCATGTGGACACCATTTTTGACGATTTTTTTCTTCGGAATGTTCTTTCTTGGTGGCTCAGCAGGCTCCACAGCGGGGGGAGTAAAGGTGATGAGGCATATTATCATGATAAGAAACGGATTAATCGAATTTAAAAGAACCCTACACCCTAATGCTATTTTGCCTGTAAGGTTTAATAAAAAATCGATACGCAAGGAGATCGTATTCAATATCCTTGGTTTTTTTATTCTTTATATGCTGGCTTTTATAATTGGTTCTGTAGGTCTTGCGGCTTTAGGTCTGGATTTTGAAACATCTATTGGAGGTGCGGCATCATCGCTGGGGAATATCGGACCTGCATTTGGTGGATTGAGCCCGGTTAATAATTTTGATATGCTCCCAAGTATTGGTAAATGGTGGTGTGCTTTTCTAATGTTAATAGGAAGACTTGAATTATTTACAGTTTTAATTCTGTTAACTCCTTTTTTCTGGCGTAACAGATAATTAAAAAACCGGCCTTAAGCCGGTTTAATATTATGTATGTTCTGAAATGGATTAAGAAAGTGCTTCTTTAATTCTTTTCATCGCTTCTTCAATCTGTTCTTCACTTGCCGCATAAGAAATTCTTATACATTCAGGATTTCCAAAGGCATCTCCAGTAACAGTTGCTACGAGCGCTTCCTCTAGTAAAAAAAGACTGAAATCTGTAGCATTTTCGATTTGATGTCCTTTAATGTTTTTTCCGAAGAAAGAGGAAACATTGGGAAATACATAAAATGCGCCTTCCGGTTCCGTGGTTTTAAATCCTTCGATCTCATTTAGTAAGCCTACGATCAATTTACGACGACTTTTAAAAGTCTCGATCATATGACTAATTTTTGAAACTGGAGCTTCAAGGGCAGTAATTACAGCCCGTTGAGCAATACAGTTTGCACCACTGGTGATTTGTCCCTGCATTTTGTTACATGCACGAGCGATATAGCTAGGGCCACCAATATAACCGATTCTCCAACCTGTCATCGCAAAAGCCTTTGAGACTCCATTTACCGTTACTGTGCGATCATACATATCTTCAAAGCCAGCCATTGAGGCATGGTCTCCAACAAAATTTATATGCTCATATATTTCATCACTCACTACTATAATATCAGGGTATTTTTTAAGTACATCTGCCAGAGCTCTTAGTTCTTCTTTACTATAAACCATTCCACTTGGGTTGCAGGGAGAACTATACCAGATCATTCTGGTTTTGGGAGTAATGGCGGCTTCCAGCTGTGCAGGAGTCATTTTAAAATTGGTTTCAACGGTAGTTGGCACCTCTACCGGTACTCCTTCAGCTAGTTTTACGATTTCCGCATAACTCACCCAGTAGGGGCAGGGTAAAAGGACTTCATCTCCAGGGTTAAGGACAACCATGGCTACATTGGCGAGTGATTGTTTCGCACCTGTGGAAACTACGATTTGCGACCTGTCATAAGTAAGATTATTATCTCTTTTGAATTTATTAATAATAGCATCTTTCAATTCTACATATCCATCTACGGGTGTATAAGAATTATAGTTATCATTAATAGCCTGGATGGCGGCCTCCTTAATAAAGTCCGGAGTGTTAAAATCAGGCTCTCCAAGGCTAAGGCCAATAATGTCCTTGCCTTCGGCTTTTAGCTCACGCGCTTTTGCTGCCATAGCAAGTGTTTGGGATGTGGCCATACTTTTAATGCGGTTTGATAAAAATTCCTGCATAATTTTAATTTTAATTAATTTTTCTCTTCTAACTGTTTTTTGCGCGTGCTTTCCATTTTTTGAAAACAGTTTCAAAGTTAAAATTTTAAAATTCAGTTGTTTCCATTTTAGGAAAAAAAGTAGATAAAATAATTACTTTTGTGCAAAACATTTTCATTTGGAATTAATTAAAAAATATTTTCCGAATCTCACAAAAGATCAGATATCAAAATTTGAGAAACTGGAAGAGTTCTACAAGGATTGGAATTTGAAAATTAATGTGGTTTCGAGGAAGGATATTGATGAGTTGTACTTGCGTCATGTGCTTCATTCGCTCGGCATTGCAAAAATTCAGACTTTCAAAGCGGGATCAAAAATTCTGGATGTTGGCACCGGTGGAGGCTTTCCCGGAATTCCTCTTGCTATCGTGTTTCCTGAAAGCGAATTTCACCTTGTTGATTCCATTGGAAAAAAAATAAAGGTAGTGAATGAAGTAAGTGAAGGCCTCGGCCTGGAAAATGTGACAAGCTTTAATGAAAGAGTGGAGGACCTAAGCGGAAATTATGATTTTATAGTAAGTAGAGCCGTGGCCGTAATGCCAACTTTTGTGCGATGGGTTAAGGGAAAAATAACGAAAGAAAGTAAACATGAAAGAAAAAATGGAATTCTTTATTTAAAAGGAGGAGATTTAAAAGAAGAGCTCAGGGATTATCGCACTGCGAAAATCTTTGAGCTCTCAGATTACTTCCAGGAAGATTTTTTTGATACTAAAAAGCTTGTATACCTGCCTTTAAAATATAAACCCTGATTTAATTATTAATAATAACCTTTCGCGAGTATACTCCAGTTTTTGAAAATACTCTAATTATATAAACAGCTGAACTTATTTCGTTTTCAATTGGAATTATAATCTCTTTTTCCACCGGAATTTCTTTAAAACTGCCTACTCGTTGCCCATTAAGACTATATAGTTCAATATGTTCAATTTCCAACAGAGAGGGATTAATAAGAACGATTTCTTTAGAACTTCTTAGATAATCCAGGGCGAGATCATCTGAAATTTTAACCGGTAATTCCGGATTTTCTGGATTATCTACTTCCTCTGATGGTTTGGAAAAGACTATTTCAAATCTATCATCAATAAAACCAGGGTCTGCAGTTGTTGTAAAGGCTTCTTCTTTCAAATTATAATAGCTATCATCGAGTTTGTCTCTTAAATAGATCATGAATTTTCCTTCAATATTTTCAAGTGCCTCCACCTCAATACTAAATTCGCCCACCTGATCTATTTTTAAGCCAACAGGTAGCACCTGATCTGCATTAAAATTAGGAACGGCCTGTATCACAAATTCCGATTCATCAATGATCCAGTACATGTCTTCTACATTATCTTCTATTAGCGGCGCATCGTAACCCAGATCAAAATTGTTGGTAGTATGTTCGTCGGCAGTGACTAATATCTGTCTGTGATAACCTTTGGGTGATGCAAAATGCAATCTGATCTTATATCGTTTGTCCTCATTGTATTCAGCCTGGCTAGATCTTTCCTGACTAAGAAATTGGGAGTTTCCCGATTTTTCCGGCGCAAAAACGCGTTGTGTATTTTTGAAAATAATTTCTCCACCAGAACTGGAACTTCCCTCGTCATCCTGGGCAGTACTTATAAAAAATGCCTGACCAACAGGGATATATCTTCCCGGGTACTTTTTATTTGCACGGTTTTGGTAAGATTCTTCATTATCGATCCTCTCATCTGTAGAGATGGCAGGAATGGATCCTGATTTATTGAACACAGCATAGCCTCCAATATATTCCTCCAGGTAATGAGAATTAACTTTTCCAAAATGATCCCAAAAATACAATGCCCCATTTAGCGAACTCAAATTATCGTTGAGAAATAGTTCCCCATCAATGGCTGATGGATATGGATTTCCGATTAGTTTGTTCTGTCCATTGCTTATAGATAGGTTAATATCTCCATTATTTGGTAATCCTTCAAATGTGTAATTTTGATATTTGTTAAGGTCTACTCCTCCCGAAGTACCTTTCATGGAGTATCCTATCCCGGCAGGTAGCAGATCATTTTGGGAGATTTGATGCCATTCAAAATAATTATCGGCTTCCCCATTATAATTTTCGGTGGATTCTCCGAAGGTATATAACCAGTAAGTACTAATTCGTTTAGGGGCTGAATTATAATCATAATTATCTGCCCAGTAATATTGATATTCAAAATCTATTTCTTCGAAATCTGTCGGGTCTGTACCATCATTCAGAATATCCCCAATTTTAAATCCGGAATTAATGGGAGAATTAGCTAAGCTAACAGGTGAAGTCCAGTAATTGTAATTAAAACTATTAGCCTTTCCTTGCTGATCGATTTCTATTGTTCCTGAACTTTGATCATCCAACTTACTGTTTTCAATTTGTATAAGCTGTGATTCCCCATTAAGGTCTATAACCCCATCGAGTTTAAGATAATGTGTAATAGTCAAAGGATTTCCTATGCCTTTTCCTGTACTCATATCCACCTCCCCAGCCATTGTTAATTCCCCACTTTCTGAAAGTAGTCCTAGAAGGTAAATATCCTTGTATTCTGAATTGATGTTATCCTTTATGCGTGCAATATTCCACTTTATCTCATCCCCATTTATACCAGTATCATTAGGCCAGGTCCATACTTCAGGATGCAGCCAAGTATTCTTTTCTCTCCAAGGTCTATTAGAATTAGAAATATAGGGTAGAGGAGCCGTATTTTCCTGAGGAGAAGTAATATTTTTTAGTTTTCCTGTAGCACCTATATAGTTTGTGCCATCAATAGAATATGGGTAAATATTACCGCAGCCTACATCATCCATTCTGTAATATCCAACCAAATTGTTCCAATTTAGATTAGTAATTTTCAACGGAATAATTTCTCCTTCTACCTTATCTGTACCGCTTTTATTGATCCGTTGATTCATCATTTGATGCAATTGATCTGATGTAAGAGCAATATTCCAAATTCTTAATTCTTCCATCCAGCCATTGAAGAAATTTGACGGGGCTCCTGAAGTATAATTATCCATCGCTCCCAGGATTGCTTTATTATCATTTTCACCAGGAGAGTCACCTCCAACTAATTTCATAAGTATTCCATCAATGTATAATTTGTACTCTCCAGATGCTGAATGAGTCAAGGCGATATGATACCACCGGTTTGTATCAGGAATTTTATGAGGAGAGACTATAGTTCCTGTTTTATCCCAATTGAACGATACTTCTCCATCTTCCATACTTAGATCATAACCTTTTGAATTCCCAGAATAATTCGCATCTCTTTTTGAAAATATTGTTTGATTTCCTGCTAAAGATTCTGGTTTTATCCATACTTCTACACTAAATCCCCCCTCTAATTCATAATTATCATAAAAGTCTATATGATCATCTATACCGTCAAAATTAATTTGTTCGCAATTCTTTATGGTTACAGTAATTTCATTTGAACAACCATCAACAGTCCAGGTTAAAGTATATGTTCCTGGTCCCGCTGTAAACGTAGCATCCGGATTATTCACATCTGAAAAAGAAGCGTCGGTACAGGAAGGTGTCTCACCTGACCAGGACCACGTACCAATATCGCCAGTTCCTGGAATATCACAAGATTTACAATTATCAGGGATGGAGGGATATGATCCCTTGGTCGCATTTTCATTAGCCGTTAAAGTATTATCATAGGCATTAAGCTGCACAGTGTTTTGACCACATTCAGATTCATCAAAAATTATATCTTCACCCGCATAAGAGTAGGAGACACCAATATCTATTAGATCTGTGCCTTCTTCACTATAAGTCCTGCAACCATTGATTAAAGCAGTTCCGCCGTATTGATGCATTCCTGGAGTTTTAGGGATAAAGTTGAGAGGGATACTTGTTTTTCCCTTCTCAATAGGATTTTCTTCTGGATTACCTATACCATTTGTCCATTCCAGTTCAGTCTCAACCAGTACCTGGTTATTAACAAAAATGTTGTCCATTGCCCAAACACTCTTATCACTAGTTCCAACGAAAGACCATCTAATTCTAACATTACTTAAGCCTATATAAGCATCTAGGGGGATTGAGGTGTTATCAGTTTTAAAATAATAATTTGTGGAATTAGAGCCTGTGGTAGATTGAGCAGTTCCTGCTGAAAACCAATTTTTAATTCCACTTCCAGCAGAATGCATTACTTTTAAATTAGAATAAGTGGTTCCACCGTCTGTGGAAACTTCTATAACTGCAATATCGTTGTTGGCAAAATAAAATGCCTGATCAAAATCTAAGCTAGCAGAAGCGGCGTTAGATAAATCCAAGATCGGACTTTCTAAAGTTGTAGGATTTGGACCTTTATACTGGTTATCACTGAAGTCTCCCTGGGCTATAGCAAATTTACCATCTTCACTATCGTATAAAATTCCACCAAATTCGTGATCGTTTGTTCCGGACCAGTTTCTTGGTTTCTTTGAATTTCCACCAGCAGTAAATCCACCTGTCTCTCCATCGACCAACCATGAGTCTGGATCTTGTGTGTTTAATTGTCCCTGATTAAAATCACCTGGAGACATACTTGAAGGTATTGCTGGCTGAGTTGCCAAATAATTACTGGTTGCTAAAAGATTTACATCATCACCTAGGCAATATTTATTACTTGAATCTAAATTCGTAACAGTTGGAGCATCCCCAGCCGGTAAAGCTCGAATATAAAAGCTGTTCGAGTAATCTGTGCAGGATCCAGACTTAACCAAAACTCTGTAATAAGTCGATTCTAAAGCACCTACTCCAAAATTTGCAGTATAAGTAGTTGTCGTATTAGAAATTATTTCCCACTTACCTTCATTAACAGCGAATTTTTCCCATTGTACGATGGAACCAGTTTTACCTGATAATGTTAGATCTACAGATATATCTGATCCACATGCCGACACGTCTATCTGTTGCTGAAATACTGTTGAATTAAACTTACCTTCCAGGGTTCCACCTTCGATGCTAACTGGTAGTAATTCAATTTCCTGTTGTTGAGTTGAAATATTACCTGAACTATCTATAAATTCCCAGGTGACGTTATTTGTTCCGTAAAACGAATAAGGAAATTGAAAATCCTCACTTAAGGTTCCATTAATAATTCCATCACAGGCATCAGTTGCTGTTGGTATGTTCAATTCTGAAATATTGGAAATCTGACAACCGGTTATAGATTTTTTAGGTAAGGAAGATTGGTCGGGAACCGGAGCCTGGGTGTCGGCAATTGTAATTATTTGTTCGACTGGTGGTGTCGAATTTCCGGCCGCATCCGTAAATATCCAGAATATTGATTTTGATTCATCAATGGTTAAATCAATACCTGTTGAGCCCGTTATAACATTCCCACAATTATCGGTGGTTGTCGGTGGTGTCAATGTTATAGAACATTCTTCAGATAAGTCTGGTAATACAGGTACTGTTGGAGGCTCTATATCGTTTACCGTGACTGTAAAACTACAAGTTATCGTGTTTGAGGCGGAATCAGTAAGGGTCCAGGTAATCAATGTTCCATCTGGTATTTGGGCTCCCGCGAGGCTCGAGCTGGAATTAAAATCATTAGTTAAAGATTCAACAGAGCAATTATCGGTTACAGCCGAAGGATTAAATTCTGTTCCAACTACGGTATAATAACACTTTCCAGAATCTGTAGATTTGGTTTGATCTTCTACACAACTCATCGTGGGATCTTCGGTATCGCTAATTGTTACTTTAGACGTACAATTTTCAGTATTACCAGTGGCATCAGTAACAGTCCAAATGATATCTGTTTGTCCCAACGGGAATGTGGCACCGGCAAGAGAATTGGAATTATTGTAATTATTTGTAATAGTGGCTCCGTTGCAATTATCATCAAAAGAAATAATATTAAATTCTGTACCCTTGACTGTATAATCACAGGAACCATTATCAACACTTTTGGTTTGATCCCCAATACAGGTTATAGTGGGTTTTTCATTGTCTGTAACGGTAACAGTTTGTGTGTCTGAAGCATTCCTGGAGCTGTTATCTGTTACAGTCCAGGTTACGTTCGTGTCACCAATAGGGAAAGCATAGGTGTTCGGATCAATTTCGTTTCCATTTACAAAGGCTTTAAGGGTTGCTACTCCACAATTGTCATTTGAATTGGGAGTTCCCAAAGCTATGGTAGTAGTGCAATCCCCGCTTCCATCGTCACTGGTGCTACCAGATTTATCTGCCGGAGCAGTTATGGTTGGATTTTCATTGTCTGTAACGGTAACAGTTTGTGTGTCTGAAGCAGTCCTGGAGCTGTTATCTGTTACAGTCCAGGTTACGTTCGTGTCACCAATAGGGAAAGCATAGGTGTTCGGATCAATTTCGTTTCCATTTACAAAGGCTTTAAGGGTTGCTACTCCACAATTGTCATTTGAATTGGGAGTTCCCAAAGCTATGGTAGTAGTGCAATCCCCGCTTCCATCGTCACTGGTGCTACCAGATTTATCTGCCGGAGCAGTTATGGTTGGATTTTCATTGTCTGTAACGGTAACAGTTTGTGTGTCTGAAGCAGTCCTGGAGCTGTTATCTGTTACAGTCCAGGTTACGTTCGTGTCACCAATAGGGAAAGCATAGGTGTTCGGATCAATTTCGTTTCCATTTACAAAGGCTTTAAGGGTTGCTACTCCACAATTGTCATTTGAATTGGGAGTTCCCAAAGCTATGGTAGTAGTGCAATCCCCACTTCCATCGTCACTGGTGCTACCAGATTTATCTGCCGGAGCAGTTATGGTTGGATTTTCATTGTCTGTAACGGTAACAGTTTGTGTGTCTGAAGCAGTCCTGGAGCTGTTATCTGTTACAGTCCAGGTTACGTTCGTGTCACCAATAGGGAAAGCATAGGTGTTCGGATCAATTTCGTTTCCATTTACAAAGGCTTTAAGGGTTGCTACTCCACAATTGTCATTTGAATTGGGAGTTCCCAAAGCTATGGTAGTAGTGCAATCCCCGCTTCCATCGTCACTAGTGCTACCAGATTTATCTGCCGGAGCAGTTATGGTTGGATTTTCATTGTCTGTAACGGTAACAGTTTGTGTGTCTGAAGCAGTCCTGGAGCTGTTATCTGTTACAGTCCAGGTTACGTTCGTGTCACCAATAGGGAAAGCATAGGTGTTCGGATCAATTTCGTTTCCATTTACAAAGGCTTTAAGGGTTGCTACTCCACAATTGTCATTTGTAATGGGAGTTCCCAAAGCTATGGTAGTAGTGCAATCCCCGCTTCCATCGTCACTGGTGCTACCAGATTTATCTGCCGGAGCAGTTATGGTTGGATTTTCATTGTCTGTAACGGTAACAGTTTGTGTGTCTGAAGCAGTCCTGGAGCTGTTATCTGTTACAGTCCAGGTTACGTTCGTGTCACCAATAGGGAAAGCATAAGTGTTCGGATCAATTTCGTTTCCATTTACAAAGGCTTTAAGGGTTGCTACTCCACAATTGTCATTTGAATTGGGAGTTCCCAAAGCTATGGTAGTAGTGCAATCCCCGCTTCCATCGTCACTAGTGCTACCAGATTTATCTGCCGGAGCAGTTATGGTTGGATTTTCATTGTCTGTAACGGTAACAGTTTGTGTGTCTGAAGCATTCCTGGAGCTGTTATCTGTTACAGTCCAGGTTACGTTCGTGTCACCAATAGGGAAAGCATAGGTGTTCGGATCAATTTCGTTTCCATTTACAAAGGCTTTAAGGGTTGCTACTCCACAATTGTCATTTGAATTGGGAGTTCCCAAAGCTATGGTAGTAGTGCAATCCCCGCTTCCATCGTCACTGGTGTTACCAGATTTATCTGCCGGAGCAGTTATGGTTGGATTTTCATTGTCTGTCCCATTAATAACTATATTCTGAGATGTGGATAATGCAGGTTCAGAATTATCTGTTACGTTAATAGTGTAGGTACCGGCTTTTAATCCGGAAATATTTTCTACTCCCGTTTTAGTATAAGAATTGGGTCCAGTCCAATTAATAACGTAATCTGGTGTGCCGCCTTGGATTGAAATTTGAATGGCTCCATCTGCAGCATCTGGACAAGAGGCATTCGTTTTTGAATTTATGCTAATAGAGATCTGGGCATATAAATTTCCACTTGTCCAGGAGGAAAGTGTTAAGAATATAAGCGATAATATAATTATATATTGGATTCGGGATCCAAAAGTAGAGTTTCGCATAGGCTACCGATCTAGATTTTCATCGGTAAAATTACATATTATCTAGATAAAGGGTTAATAAAATTAAAAAAATATATAATAACTGCTTTTGAACCAGTAAAATAGGGCAAAATGTAAGAAAATACTTTCGGTAAAATCTACTTAATAATGATTTTTTTATTCGAAACACCTTTTTCAGAGAAAACCTTCACGATATAAATACCGAATCTCACGGGTCGCATACCTAATAATATTTCTCTTTCTGTAGGCATTCCTTCGAATTCCTGAATTAATTTACCTCCCATATCAAATATCATTACTTTAGATACTTCTAATAGCTCGTCGTTATTGATTTTCACCTCTTTAGTAGATCGGCTGTAGGTGATGCCTATCCCTTCAACTACAGGAAGGTCTTCGATCTCAGGTTTTTCCTTGGTAGGATCGAAGAATACAAGTTCAAATCTATCTTTAGCTTCTCCGGGAGTAGATGTTGCTTTGTAAGCCTGTTTTCCTAATAAATGTATAGAATCTAATTTTTTGTCTTTCAAATAGATATTTTTGCCCTCCGGCCAGTTTTCCGTGCTGTCAATCTGGATACTAAATTCACCTTCGCTTTTTACTTTTATAGCAAGAGGAAGAACCTGTTCCTGTTCAAAATCTGGGACAGCTTGTATCACATATGGATTGTCATTTACCATCCAGTACATATCTTCTAAATTATCTTCTATTAAGGGCGCGTCATACCCTAGATCAAATTCATTAGTAGTATTTTCATCCTTGGTAACTAGAATTTGGCGATGATAGCCCGCAGGAGAATTAAATTTAAGTCGAATTTTAGCGCGTTCGTCTAATTCAAAATATCCCTTTTCGCTGCGAGAAGTAGATTTTTCCTGAGATAGGAATAATGAAGAAGTTCCATCCTTTGGTCTATATACCCTCTGTGTATTATTAAATATTATATCTCCTGCAAATGTTACACTTCCTTCAGTCTGACTATTTAGGAAGAAACCCTGAGCAACTGGTATAAATCTTTTAGGTGTCTTATTACTTTCTAGATTTGGATCGGAGTTATCTATTCTCCAATCGTTTGAAATAGCAGGAATACCCGAAGCTTTCGTAAGAACAGCATAACCGCCTATATATTCTTCCAGGATATGTGTCTTGCCCGAAAAATGGTCCCAAAAATAAATTGAGCCGTTAAATACATTTTCATTGTTCACATTTGAACCTCCATTAATTTTTACATTATCATTAATGAATTTATAGGCATCGATAGCAGAAGGATAGGGGTTTCCTACCAGGAAATTTTGATTAGTTTGTAAATAAAGTGAATCGGTTGGAATATTGCCATTATTTGGTTTTCCTCTAAAGGTGTAGTTTTGCTTTGCTGATAAACCTACTGTTCCGTCAGTCCCTTTCATAGAATACGCGGCTCCTACAATTTCTGTAAAATCAGAACCAAGATGCTCCCAGTCACCATATAAATCGGCAACACCTCCTCTAAAATCCCAAATCCATTCATTACTAATGGTTAAAGGTGAAGTTTTTGGTTTGTCAGCCACAAAATAACCATTTTGGAAATTCACTGGTTGAGGTGAATTAGCGTTAGATCCGTCAAATAATACCTGATTAAGCATAAATCCTGAATTATTATCGGCTCCCTGATTACTAAACGGACTTGTCCAGTAATTATAATTAAAACTGCTCATTCGACCTTGTTGATCTATTTCTGCCCATCCACTACTCGCATTGTCTAAAATACTACCATGGTCTTGCAATAACTGAGATTCACCTTCTAAGTCCATATTTCCATCAAGTAGGAGATAGTGAGAAATCCTTATAAAATGATTTGGATTAATACTGAGTTTTTTATCTACCGTTTCAGATAATAAACCTAGCATAGTGATATCCTTATTGGAAGAATTTATATTATGATTAATTCTCGCAATATTCCAGTCAATCGCTGTTCCACTATAAGAACTGTTAGGGTAATCCCATACATCGGGTCTGGCCCATGTGTTGGCATTTGCCCAGGTGGCATCTGCGCCTGAACAATATGGAGTAGGAGAGGTGTTTTCCTGGTCGGTGGTAATATTTACCAATCTTCCAGGTACTTTATCTGGTTTGCTAATTGAATGGTCGGGAGTATAGCCTCCATTTGGTTTTAAGTTATCATCAAATGTGACACATTCAGTTAGACCATCAGGATCGGGCTCTGCAGATATCAATCTATAATATCCTGCGAGATCCCCCCAGGTTTGGTCGTAAAATCGATCTCCATCCTGGTCTAGATTATGTGTGCCGTCAGTGTTATAACTGCTATAGCCGTCTCCCATATCAAGGTTAGGAACAATTTCACCTTCTATCAATGTTCCGGATGTTGCAGCGTCATTTAACTTAATTCGCTGGTTCATCATAAAGCGTAATTCCTTAAGATTTGGAGGATTATTTCCATTCCATATTCTAAGTTCATCAATCCATCCAGAGAAATGATTTGATGTAGTTTTGCTATTGGCATCATACCGTGCTCCTATACTCGTGTTGTTAATACCAGATGCGTTAACAGTAATATTTCCTGAGGCAATGCCATCAACCCAGATTTCACCATTATGCGAAACAGCTATATGGTACCACCTACCATTTTTCACAATTCCTGAAGGTAGGTTCTCCATCGCAATTTCGAATCCTGGACTACTAAATATCACGCCAGTCGATGCATTTGTGTCTCCGGAACCATCATCAAGAGGTCTGTCAAACGGTCTAATCCAGGCTTCAATAAAATAATTGCCATTGTAATTGTTTCCAAGATCGATGTAATCATCATCGCCATCAAAATCGAGAGTGGTACAATCTATAAGTGTTACATTATTAGGGTTTTCAACAGGCGGACAACCGGAGTTGTCTATTAGATTGTTATTTTCATCTAAGGCTGTTGGGGTTAATACCCATTTAAAATCGTAATCACCCAAGTTTTCAGCTGTGAAAATTGCATTAGGATCTTCTATTGGATCCAGGCCAGTTGATGAATCCTGATTCGTAATTGTAAATCCTGTAGTTACTTCATTGCCGTTAAGATCTTCAACTCTCCACGAACCCTCATAACCGTCCAGGGTAGGATATTCTGTAATTGTTTTAGCTTGATATTCTGCGGTTACTGATGCGTCAAGTATAACAGTTAGACTACCACAAGCGCCTACTTCTGAAGTAACCGTAGTAGTATATCTATCAAATGCCCAGACTCGTATGGTTTCAAAGTTATCAACGCTTTGACACTCGTCTCCATTACTGTCTAAAATAATTCTCGTTTGAACTTCAAAGTCGTTCCATCCAATTTTACGGGGTATAAAATTAACTGTGTACTGATTTACATCTCCAATAGGCTCTAAATAACTATCAGGATCGTTTAAATCATCGTCATAATACCATTGCAGTAGAATATCTTGAGGCCCTTCGGGGACTTTAATGTTATCTACAGCCCATACATCACCGACTCTCACGCCTACATAATTAAATCTAATTCTTAGGTTAGATAATCCTATAAATCCTCCCAGATCTAACTCCATCTGGTTTATATCCTCTAAACCAGTACTAAAGTGATCCTGGTATCCACTTCTACTTGCTGCTGTTCCATCTCCTTGAATATACATAAGTATATCTTCCTCATTATAATTATTCCCTCCATCTCGAGAAATTTCAACAATAATTGTTGCGCCCGGGGTTAAGTTGTAAGCCTGATCAAAAGTTAATACTGCCTCGTCCATTCCGCCGAGGCTAAAAACAGGTGTTTCCATAAGAGACGAAAAAGGACCCTGAGTGATTGCAAAATGTTCATTTGTTTTGGTTGGATCAGGATGCGAATTCCACCATTCCTCGGTGGTGTTATAAGGAGGCGTATCTACATCAGCCGTGATGAATTTCCATTTAGGTTGAGTACGTAACCAGTGATCTGCTCTTCCATTATCTGCAGCGGAATCAAAATCATTTGGATTACCGTCTTGATCTGTAAAATTCCATCCATGATTTTTTATACCTGCATTTTGGAATGCGCCGCCTTCAAATTTTCCACCATCGGCGCTATATCCAGTTTCAGAACTAAGAGTAATTTGATCACCGATACATATGACCTCTTTATCTACTTGAACCGGAGACGGTTTGATATCAGATTCAATAACACTAATCATGGCAGTTTCAGAATAAATACCTGTATCACATGCCCCATTAACTATTTTAGCTCGAAAAACAGTAGTTTCATTAGCCATTACCAATTCAATTTGATCTGAGGTTAGGTAGGCTTCTGTGCTGTTAATCACTTGCCATGAATTATCTGAAAGGCTGCGGTATTCCCATTCTAAAATACTTGCGGTAGGGGTATACCCCGATAGATTTAATTGGCTATAACCTGAAACAGCATCTTCACAGGTTAGGAAGATTCTGTCATTATTTTTAGCCCATAGTAATTCTCCTCCTTCGGGTAATTCATCAACAATTACCGTTGTTTCAGAATATTCTTCATCACAAACACCATTTTTAACGGTCACTCTATAAGAAGTAGTTTCGGTTAATCCACTAAATGATCTTGAATCATTTAGATCAATATCTTCTGTTTCAGTCCAGACATTACCTGTGGAGGCATTTTTATATTCCCATTTTGTTATAGGTCCGGTTCTGCTTTCAAGAACAACATTTGCAGTACCACTTGAAATACATATTCTTTCTGGTGCAATAAGCGCTCCGGCCATAGTGTTGTCATCAACATATACTGAAATATCATAGCTATTTGTACATCCATCTGTAGTACCAACAATGGTATATATATTCTCACCCAGGGCAGTAGGAGTAGCTGTATAGGTTGCAGTAGTTCCTGCTTGGAGTTCAGTTTCTTCGAGATACCAGGTGTAACTATCTGCTCCCGTAGCTGTAAAATTGATACTGCTACCAAGGCAAATTGTATTTTCACCTCCGTCAATGCTAACATTTACATTTGGCAAATCTTTAATTTTTACCTCTACAGCAACTTTATCACTTTCACAACCGGTTGCGGTAAATGTCTGGCTAACATAATAAGTAGTTGTCCCTACAGAATTTGTGAGTGGGACAGGGGCTGAACCTAAAGCATTTTCAGCATTATCATACCAGTTAATATCTGCACCGGTTGCTGGTGTTACAGAAAGTGGATCTGTAACTTCTTCTTCGTAGCAAAACTCAAATTTTATTGTTTCTGTCGCCACTGGATCTGGAGTGTCCAGAATTTCTATAGTTAAAACTTCTGAATAATCACTTTCACAACCATTAGGCTTGGTCTGAGTCGCATAGTATTCTAAAGTTGTAGGGGATGAAGTGTCAATTGGAATGTTATCTCCTATATACGTATAGACTCCTTCTTCAAGCGTGTACCATTTTATATCATTTCCCTCTTCGCCACTTGCAGTAAGATTGCCTGCATCTACGTCTAAACAGAATTGCTTATCTGTGACTGTAGGAGCTTCTGGTCTTGGGTCCACCCTAAAAGTAAATGTCTTAGAAGTTGCCTCGGGACAGGTAAAATAATCAGGCCCATCCACCATTACATAATACACTCCAGAATCTCCGTCTTCACCAGATTCTGGATCTATTATTGTTAATATTCCGGTGTATTCTCCATTTGAGCCCACAGGACCTGAAACCTCCAGTTCAATTTTACCATTTTGCGCTGTGACAATCTCTCCATCCTTGTACCAGTCAAAAGTTAAAACAGCTCCATTCGCATGCCCTTTAAATATAAAACTGATATCTTTCTGTGTGTCTTCACAAATAGTAATGTCTTCTGAAGGTTCAGAAATCACAATATCTTCATCAACGTTTAAAGTAACAATTTCTGAAGTGTCTTCTATACAGGAATCATCACCGGAAACTGTTACATAATAACGAAGAGCATCAGCGGCAGTAACGTTAGAAAAATTTAATACAGCTTCATCTTCGCCAGCAATAGCCACCACGCTATCATCCTCCAAAATTTTATACCATTGGTAAATAAGGTCATCACCAGTTGCCACTACTTCAAACTGAGCCGGACTATTCGAACAGGTTCCAGTGTTTAGAGGATCGGTAGTGATAATTGGAACTTCTTTAATAACAAAACCTGCTTCAGCAATTACCTCTCCACAACCTTCTTCCGCGCCAATGGTATAAGTCACTGTGTGCGCACCGTAAGAACTTTCAGAAGGATTTATTGTTCCATCAGAGGCAATTGATAACCCACTAGTTCCGGAATATACTCCGTTTTCATAGTTGCCATCCTCTCCTGAAATTGTCACCGGAACAGAAGTTTCTGAAGAACAAATAAATTCAGGGTACGATATAATTATTTGCGGAACTTGAGTTATAGTAACTTCAGTCTGCACCATAACCTCGGAGCACCCTGTATTAGCATCAATGGTATAAAAAATGTCATATGTGCCGGGACTACTATTCTGCGCATTAATTTTTCCTGTTAAGTTTTCAATAATGAGACCTCCAGGTTCAGAAGAAGTAAAACTTCCGTTTTCATAGTCTCCTACTCCGTTTGTAAATAAGGGTTCTTTTAAGTCAGTCTCTGAGGTGCAAAATGGTCCTTCATAGGAAATTTCTACAAAGGGTTCTGCGATAATCGTAACCTCGGTAGTAGCCACTGCCGGGGTACAGGTATCAGGGCCTTCATAGGTTACGGTGTATGTTCCGGGAGTACTGGAACCGGGTGTGATCGCACCGGAACTTGCACTAATAGTCAATCCCGAAGGCGCACTATATATACCTCCCAGATAATCGCCGCTACCATCGAGTGTAACATTTATACTGCCAGTAATGGAAGTACAAATATCATCTGGATAAGAAATAGTGGCTAATGGATCTGGAATTACTGTAATAGTGCCTCCTCCGCTAACCTGAACACAATTTCCTGTTGTTTGGACGGTATAGTTGAAAATTCCATTTTCACCAGCTGTTGCACCTGCTTCGGTAGGACTTCCAGAAATTGTCAAAATTCCATTTTCAAAATCGCTTTCCAGGCCTTCAGGCAATCCTGAGACCGTAGCTCCGGAACCCGGTTCTGTGATCTCAAATAAAATATCTTCAATGGCAGTATTAATGCAAATAGTTTGATTGTTATTCGCAGGGCTGCTAATAGTGACATCCGGATTAACAATTATAGTTCCTGTGGTAGTAGCGGTTTGGCAGGATCCAGTTGTGGTCAAAATATATGAGAAAGTTCCAGATTCGGCGGGGGTACCGCTTAAAACAAAATTTCCTCCAGAAATACTTCCATTGACCCCTGCAGGTAGCCCACTTGTATTTACTGAAGTGACTGAAGAATTTACAGGAAATGACATATCTTCAATAGCCGTATTAATACACGCTGTTTGATCCTTGTTAGATGCGTCTGTAATTGTATTATCCGGATTAACAGTTATAGTTCCCGAAATAGTAGTCTGTTGAGAAGTGCAGTCTCCTGTTGTGCTTACGGTGTACGGAAAAGTTCCATCCTCAGTAGGAGTGCCCGAAATTGTGAAAACTCCTGAATTAAAATTGCCCGATAAGCCAGCGGGTAAGCCAGTCACAGAGGCTCCTGTGCCAGCATTACTAACATTAAATACTATATTATTGACTGCATTATTAATACAAACAGTCTGATCTTTATTGGCAGGGTTGCTAATTGTTGCATCCCGAATAATGTTTAGAATAACAGAATCACTAGATTCACCGCAATCATTACCCGCATTATCTTGTTTTTTAGGTTCAGGTACAGTCATAGTCAATACTACCTGACCCGAAGCTTTATCTGCAGCACTGGGTGTATAGTTTACGGAAAATGCTCCATTTTTATTACTTCCGCCGGCGGTAGAGTTGGAAAAAGCTCCAGTACCACTACTAGAAAAATTTACATTAAGAGTGGCATTTCCGAAACTTCTGGTTCCGGTAAGTTGAACGGAGTTTACCGTTTTACAGATGGTTTGATCTTCACCAAAATCTGCAATAATGTGATCATTTATTTCAATATTCCCGTAAACAGAAGGAGAACTATTTCCACAAATATTCTGTGCTACAACAGATACTTCCCTGGTGCCGCTTGTAGCTGCATTGGTAATACTTACTTCAATAGTATTGGTGCCAGCACCACTAATAATTTCCCATCCAGCTGGAACCGTCCACTGATGTGGGCCGGAAGAAGTAACGCTGAAAGTTACCAGATATGGTGGGCAAATATTATTGTTCCCACCCAGGTCTGAAAAGATGCTACCCGGGTTTGGGGGTACACCATTTATTGAAGTTACAGCAAGTATGCTTTCAGAAGAGCTGTCACCACATATATTGCTTGCCTTAACAGAAATATCCCCACTTCCGCTACCAGCATTTACAGTAACGGTATCAGTTCCATCACCAGAAGTTATGCTCCAACCGGTTGGAAAACTCCAATCATAAGATTCTGCATTAGTTACAGGTGGAATTGAATAAACCAAACCCGTTGAAGATGAACATACTTCGATTTCACCGGAAATAACACCGGGTGTTGAGGGAGCTGGAGGGAAAACCTCGATTTCTAATTCATTACTAGTAGCACTGGAGGTCGTTAGACAGGTTTCGCTTGAAGTAATAACAAGAGTTATAGTTTGACCGTCGGTAAGAGTTGTAGTGCTATAGGTAGAACTATTGCTACCAACATTAGATCCATCAAGTTTCCATTGATAAGTGGGATTTGATCCCTCATTGGTTATTGATGCTATGCTAAAGATCACTTCATCTCCCGGGCAAATATCGCTATCAGTAGCAGTAATTGTTACCTCGGGAGTAAGATTTTCATTAACCGTTGTGACAATTTCATTACTGGTTACGGTAGCAGCTGTTGTCACACATGTCTCACTGGAAGTTAATACAACGCTTACCGGTTGGTCACCTATGGCCAGACTTGTGGTAATAAATTCGTTGCTGTTATTTCCTACGTTTTGATTTCCTACTTTCCATTGGTATGAAGGATTGGAGCCTCCGTTTGTCGGGCTCGCAGTAAAAGTTACTTCTGTTCCTTCGCAAATGATGTTATCAGCATCTGAAGATGTTATTGTTACTGCCGGAGTTAAATTCTCATTTATCGTTAATGTTCCATTTAATGTGGAGGAATTCCCGCAGGAACCTGTAGCATAGATGGAATAATTAAAAGTGCCGGTTTGAGTCGAAGAACCGCTAATAGTAAAATTTCCCCCGGAATAGCCAGTAGTTAAATCGCCAGGTAAACCGTTTACAGTTGCATTGTTGCCTGTTTCACCAATTGAGTACACAATATTTTCAATATTTTCACCCTGGCAGACCACCTGATCATTACTTCCTGAACTTAGTGATATCGTTGCGTCTTTGACAATTTCTATAGTTCCGCCTTCGACTACATTGCCGCAGGGACCTTGAGTAGTTACATTATAATTAAAGTTTCCGTCTGAAGTTGGACTCCCACTAATAGTAAAAGTGCCGCCGCTATAAGATCCGGTAACTCCTGGAGGGAGTCCTGATGCGGTAGCCCCCGTCGCACTTCCTCCTATATTATAAATTAAAGGGGTGATGGGTTGATTTAAACATACTCCGTTTAAGTTAGCATTTGAAGTAGAGAGGGTAGCATTTGGTGTTATTGTCACTTGTTTGATGACTTCTGCAGTTTGTGAGGTTACACAGTTTATAGTAGAAGTTAAGACAACTTTTATATCAAACGTACCATCACCCGAAAAAGATCTTGTAAGTTTATTATTCGTAGAATTCTGAACAGAGGATCCATCTACAAACCATTCATAATTGGCATTAGATCCTCCGTTTGTATTGGATGCAGTGAAAGTAATATTTTGACCTGTGCATTTTGTACCGGCAGGAATAGTAAAATTAACGGTAGGAGTGAGGTTGGGATTAACTGTAATTGGACTCCCATTGTTTGTGATACTACATGAGGTGCCATTGGCATCAATTACAGTAACAGAAACGGTTTGCCCATTGGTTAAACCTGATGTTACAAATTGGTTACTGGTTTCAGATTGAACAACATTGTTGATCTTCCATTCATAAGTAAATGGTCCTGTACCTCCATTTGGAGTAGCCGTATATTCTACAGGTGTTCCTTTACAAATAGTACTTCCAGTATCAGAAGATATATTTACAGACGTAGGACATGCCTGCCCCCAAATTGACAGGGGGAGAAATATAAAAGCCAAGAAAAGAAATAATAGTAATTTTTTCCCCATAGTTTAATGGTTTAAATAAAAATACAGCAATGCAAGGGTATTCTTGTGGGGTAATGTAAAAAGTGGGGCTTTCTCTAAATCACTAAGGTGTTGTGGGAAAGTGGTTTAGTAGATAAATTTACTTCAATTTTCTTAATAAAACACAAAATTTCGTTAAAAAGCAAATATCTTCGCTCAAAATGCCAGCAAAGTCGGTGTTTAGCGCACTGATCATAGAATCAATACAATACAAAAAAACCGCCGGATTTTTTTCCGGCGGTTTTTAAGATCATCAATTATTGTTTGAATTACTCTCCCATAAAAGGGTATCGGTAATCGGTTGCAGGTACAAAAGTCTCCTTGATCAATCTCACAGAGATCCATCTCATAAGGTTCATTTTGGATCCTGCTTTATCATTTGTACCACTGGATCTGGCTCCGCCAAATGGCTGCTGACCTACAACTGCACCCGTTGGTTTATCGTTGATATAGAAATTACCGGCAGCGTTCTGAAGCAGGTCGGTAGCCTTAGCAGCTGCATATCGGTCTCCAGATAAAATAGCTCCTGTTAGGGCATAGATACTTGTATTGTCTACTGTTTCACAGATCTCGGCCCATTTCTTTTCGTTAAAGTTCTTATCATCATATACATAGATGGTCACCACAGGTCCAAATAATTCAGTTTCCATAGTTGTATAATGAGGATCTGTAGTGAGGATTACCGTAGGCTCAATGAAGTAACCCTTGGATTTGTCATAATTTCCACCTACCACGATCTCTGCGTTCTTATCTTTCTTCGCTTTATCAATATAGCTTGCCAGTTTATCGAATGCTCCTTCGTGAATAACCGCATTGATAAAGTTAGTCATATCTTCTGGAGATCCCATTTTGAAAGATTCAACGTCTTCTTTCACAAAGTCTTTGATCTCTGGCCAAAGGCTTTTTGGAAGATATACCCGGGAAGCAGCACTACACTTCTGTCCCTGGTATTCAAAAGCACCTCTTGAAATTGCGGTTGCAACCTGTTTTGCATTGGCCGTAGGATGGGCAAGAATAAAGTCTTTACCTCCTGTTTCACCAACAATTCTTGGGTAGGTCTTGTAATTGCGAATATTCTTTCCGATTTTCTCCCAAATACCCTTGAAAACATCTGTACTTCCTGTAAAGTGAATTCCGGCAAAATCAGGACTTGCAAGTACCGCATCGGTGATCATAACCGGGTCGCCGTTTATCATATTGATGACTCCGTCTGGAAGACCTGCTTCTTTGAATACTTCCATAATTACCTGGGCTGAAAGCATCTGGCTGTCACTTGGTTTCCATACAGCTACATTTCCCATAAGGGCTGCACTTGAGGGAAGGTTTCCAGCAATTGCAGTAAAGTTGAATGGAGTGATTGCATACACAAATCCTTCAAGTGGTCTGTATTCTACCCGGTTCCAAACACCATCAGAAGATACTGGTTGTTCGTTATAAAGCTCAGCCATATACTCAACATTAAAACGAAGGAAATCGCAGATTTCTGCCGCCGAATCTATTTCAGCCTGATATATATTCTTGGACTGACCAATCATGGTTGCGGCATTCATTTTTTGCCTGTAGGGTCCAGAAATAAGGTCAGCAGCTTTTAAGAAAATAGCGGCGCGTTGTTCCCACTCCAGTTTAGCCCATTTCTTTCTGGCTTCCAGAGCTTCTCCAATCGCTTTTTCTACATGCTTTTTCTTGGCCAGGTGGTAGGTTCCTACCTCGTGCTTATGATCATGTGGAGGATTAATAGTTTTTGTGTCTCCAGTTTTAATTTCTTCAGATCCAATATAGAGAGGAACCTCTGTTTTGGCATTATATAGATCTTTGTAAGTAAGTAATACTTCTTCTCTTTCGGGGCTTCCCGGAGCGTAACTTTTAACTGGTTCGTTAACGGCTACGGGAACGTGAAAAAATCCTTTTCCCATAATATTTTATTTGCTTTTTTCGATTGTTTATTAATTGCACTAAAGGTAAAAAAATTAAGCGGTTTAGAAGAAGAGGAAAGGTCTCTTCACGAAAGCTTAACTTTTTTCGTAATTTTCCTTAAAATTTTGACTTTTATTCATGTGTACAATCAGTCTGGTTCCCCACCCCGATTCGCCTAACGGCTTTATTTTAACGTCAAATAGAGATGAGGTTGTAAGTAGGAAAACAATTCCGCCTGCGTATGAAATTTATCATCATACTATGATGTATTTTCCGAAGGATTCCCAGGCCGGCGGAACCTGGATAGGATTAAGTGAAAATAATAGATGTGTGTGTTTGATGAATGGAGCCGAAGAATCTCATCAACGAAAGAAATCTTATAGATTAAGTAGAGGAGTAGTTGTAAAAGATTTCCTTGCTGGAGAGGATAAAAAAAATCTATCAGAAGAATATGATTTTAAGGGGATTGAGCCCTTTACGATGATTGTGGTGGACTGGAATAACGGACTTCTATTCTATGAACTTATATGGGATGAAAAGGATGTTAAGGTTAATAAACTGGCTTTAAAGGACCATATATGGTCTTCTTCCCCTTTATATTCTAAAGAAATGAAGAAACTTCGGTCGAAGTGGTTTGATAAACTGAAACGTTCAAAGGGATTTAATTCTGAAAGCCTGCTTTATTTTCATCATAATGCGGGAAAAGGAAATAAAGAATTTGATCTGGTTATGGACAGAGGCTTTTTAAAAACTCAGAGTATTTCTCAAATTAGCAATTCCTCAATGGGGATGAGATTTTGGTATAAAGATCTCTCTAATAATAAAGTTAAAGAAGAATTTGTTCAGTTTAAAGCATAAGGGGCACTTAGCTTAAAAGAAGGAATTTGAACTTTAAATTTTTTAGTAGAAGTAAAATTCACCATGTTGTAATAGCCACTCATTGCTCCAAAGGGTGCAGTAAGTAAACAACCGCTTTGATACGTATGGCGTTCTCCAGGTTTTAAAACAGGTTTCTCTCCTATAACTCCTTCTCCCTCAATTGTTTCTGTGTCATTTAGAGCGTCCTTTATTTTCCAGAACCTGGACTGTAGTTGCACAGAATCATTACTTTGATTTTCGATAGTAATACGATATCCAAAAGCAAAATGCATCTTATAGTTCTTGTAGAACATACCTTCAAAATGAGTTTCTACAGAAATCTTAATGCCTCTTGTAACTTGTTGAATCATATTAATATAGAGAAAATGAAGCGAGTAGGGATACCACTACTCCTATAATAGCTAAAGTAAAGAATATTAGATTTAAAATGATGAACTTTAGAATGGTTTTAACACGTCCCTGGCCATAAAAATTACGTAAGCCTTTATATAGATAGAATAAAAATATAAAGTTTGCCACCATTACCGGTGCATCTCCTTTTATTACTAGCTGAATTAAAATTGCGAGTGCATATAGAACAAAAAAGACGGTTTGAGTATGAAATGCGAAGATCAAATGGTCCATGTAGGAAAAAGGTCGCCTTATATAAAGTAGCCATATGAAAAGTGCGAAAACTGGCAAATAAAAGAAAATGAAGAATGGTAATTTATTGATGAAATAATCTAAAAACAGACGTGGATTTTGCCTGAAAGTACTTGCATCTACAGATTTTTTATAGAGCCAGTTATTATATTTTGTTTGGTTATGTTTTAGACTATCCAGTGCTCTTTGGGAATTATATATGCCCGTTTCATCCTGGAACTGGTAATATAAATTAATCTTTGCTGATAATGCTTCAGAAAAACTCATAGTATCAATCTCTTTTTGAGTTACCATTTTATCCATATAAGTAGACTTAATGGTGTCAGCCTTAATGCTGTCGAGACCAACTTCTGGTGAAGTGATAATTTTATTAATGGAGTCCAGGCCTGATTGGGGGGGTGCAGGGGTGTTCACGCCATTAAAATCCAAATCAAGGCTGTCCCTGTCTCGAGGTCCTAAATTTTCATTTCCCAAATCCAAGGAATAACTAAAAAGTAAGAAGAATAGAATGGAAGCGCTCAGGTAAAACCGAAATGGATTGGCGTAACGGGTTCGTTTTCCTTTTATGTAATCTTTTGAAATTTTCCCGGGTTTAAATAATAGTACTCGTAAGGTTCTTTGAAACCTGGAATCATAAGCAAAAAGGCCAGAAAAGAATTCACTAAAAAAGTCATCAAACTGGAGTTTTTTCGTGCTGTTCATCTGTCCGCAATGAGGGCAAAAACGATCCGAGATCTCCAAAGCCTGATTGCAATTGAGACAGTGATCTCCTCTGTATTTCATCAATGCACGGTTGACTTTCATTTTTTACAACTTGATCTTAGTTGGTGATATGTGAAGAATTTGCCATTCCCACTCCTATGCACCTATCATATCTGGCCCCTGGATTTCTATAATAGGTCAGGATAGTATAGCTATTTTCTGTTTCATCAAAATTGCCGCTAATAAAGCCATCTAATAAAACACCATTCTCGTTCACTAATATATATTTATAATTATAATAACCCTGCTTAAAAAGACGGGCAGTTTCGTAATACCCGGTTTCCTCATTGAAATGCATTAGGGTAGAATCATCTAATTCAAAATTATTAAATCCTCCATAAATATAAATTTTCCCGTTTCCTATATCATCATAATTCTTTAATCGAAAATGGACCCACACGTATTCAGCTTCAGTATCTGAATCTTTAGCCTGGAAATTCCTTACCACATAACCTCCATTGATGTCGGGGTTATAGGTGTAAGGTCGATCATTACGGGTGAAATCGGGGAAAAGATAATGATGATAAAGATCTCCGAGTTCTATGGATGAAATATCGGCTGTGGTCGCTCTTAGATCCTTATCGTCAAACTGGAAAAATTCATTTCCTCCCCAAAAGGAAGATTCTGTGTCATATCTATAGATCAGCTCATTCGCAATGGTATACTGCGGTTTAAGATCTGTAATAGCGGTTTTGAGATTGTAATTTTGAAGTACAACTACCTTTACGTTCTCAGCAGGATTTTTTAGTAAAAGGTCCGGGGAATTAATGGAGAAATTTACCACCTGTTTTTCATCTATGAATTTTATATCCCGCGATCTTTTTATTTCTGCCAGTATTTGAGCGATAGATTCATAGACTATGAATTTTCGGGAAAAAACCAATTCACGGTTGGAATTAAAAATACTAATCAGGTAATTTCCTGAAACTTTAAGTCCTCTGGTATTTGAATTTGGAATCCGTAGTTCATAATGGGTATAGGGCTGGAGAGTGTTATATGCATTGGTGTATTCAGTTATTCTAAGATCATCAAACCCTTCAAGGTATTCATTCTGGGAAAGTTGCGATGGTGTCCAGTCGAAATCATAATGGGAAATAGTGTAATAATAATCTGCTTCGTCACCAATAATATCATCGAAGCTCAATCTAATGCTACTCCCAAGCCTGATTATAGGGTTACCGGTGTTTTCTGCCTTTTCTCCTGTAAATCGTATAGTTCTTATAAAGTTTGGCGGAGTTGTTTCCTTGATCTGGCATACCGCAGAAAGACTTGCAACTACTAGTAAAATTGTAAAAAAAACTTTCATACTAAATATAATGAACAAAGTTAGCAGAAATATACACTTTTATCGTAATTTAATTTAACAGTCGATCAAAGTAAAATTCTTATAATTCTTGGGATAAATGGAGTGAAAATTCTTAAATTTGCCCGACTTTAAACTAAAAATTTTAACATACACTCTATCCTATGTCAAAAGACATTCGAATTAAAAGAGGATTAACTCTGCGTTTAGAAGGGGAGGCGGAAAAAGAGCTGGTCAAAGCTCCAAGATCCAAAACTTACGCGATCAAGCCCCCGGATTTTCATACGGTTGTACCTAAATTGGTTGTAAAAGAAGGGGCGAAGCTTCTCGCAGGTGATGAGATTTTCTATTCAAAATATACAGAACAAATTCGCTTTACTACCCCCGTAAGTGGGGTGCTTAAAGAAATTAAAAGAGGAGATAAAAGAAGAATCCTTGAAATCATTATTGAGGCAGATCCTGAAAATACTTACCGTGATTTCGGTAAAATGGATGCGTCAAAAGCCGAGGCTAAAGATGTGATGGAAAGAATTCTCGAAAGCGGTTGTGGTGCTTTTATTTCTCAAAGGCCTTATGATATTGTTGCAGATCCAAAGGATTCGCCTAAAGCGATCTTTATATCTGCAGTGACCACGGCTCCTCTTGCAGCAGATAAAGGTTTTATAATAAAAGACAAAGTTGCTGCTTTTCAGGAAGGTGTTAATGCTTTAAAAAAGCTTACTTCCGGGAAAGTTCACGTATGTGTAGATGATAATTCTGCTCAATACCTTAAAGATCTTCAGGGGGTTGAACTCCATCATGTGAATGGTCCTCATCCTGCAGGGAATGTCGGGATTCAGATCCATAAGATAGATCCAATTAATCAGGGAGAGCGTGTGTGGACGGTTGGAATCGAAGATGTAGCGATTATTGGGAATGTATTTCTTACCGGCGAATATCGTGCGGAACGCACGGTGGCTATAGTGGGAAGTGAGGCTGAAAACCGAAAATATTACCAGACTTTTATAGGAGCAAACGTTTCTGATTTCATTGGAGAGGTTTCTGAAGATATCAGGATCATTTCCGGGACGGTGTTAACTGGAACGCAATTATCAAATAATCAGTATATCGGGTTCTTTGATAATGAGGTTACTTTAATTCCGGAAGGAAATAAATACCGCCTGTTTGGCTGGTTACCTTTTACTTATAATAATATACACTCGCATTCTCATACTTCTTTATCCTGGTTATTTCCAAATAAAAAGTATAAGCCTACCACCAACCTTAATGGTGAAGAGCGGGCCCTGGTTGTAACAGGGGAAATGGAGGAGGTCCTTCCAATGGATGTTTATCCAATGCAGCTTATTAAAGCCTGTATGGCTGGAGATATAGAAAAAATGGAAAATCTTGGGATCTATGAAGTGGCTCCTGAAGATTTTGCGACCGTAGAATATATAAATACTTCTAAACTCGAAGTTCAGGAAGTTATTAGGTTGGGTCTCGATTTAATGATTACCGAAGTAGGTTAAAAGCTGAAGAACTATGGAATGGATTAGACAAAGATTAGATAAAATTAGAGAGCCTTTTAATAAAGGTAATAAATATGAAAAGTTTGCGCCAGCAATAAACGCGCTGGATACCTTTTTATATACCCCTAATCATACTACAAAAAAAGGTGCTCACATTCGTGATGCAGTAGATCTTAAGAGAACCATGATTACCGTGGTGCTCGCTTTGGTCCCGGCACTTATTTTTGGGATGTGGAATGGAGGTTATCAGCACTTTATTCAAACAGGTGAAGAGTTTACCTTCTGGGATGCTTTCCTTCATGGAGCTGCCAAAATTGTACCTATGATTGCTGTTTCTTACGCGGTTGGTCTGGGAATTGAATTTGCATTTGCAATCTTCAGAGGGCACGAGGTGAACGAAGGCTACCTGGTAACAGGTTTGCTTATCCCTATGATCATGCCTATAGATATTCCGCTATGGATGGTAGCAGTTTCTGTAGTTTTTGCAGTGATTATTGGGAAGGAAGCTTTTGGAGGTACAGGGATGAACATTCTTAATCCCGCACTTACTGCAAGGGCATTCGCATTTTTTGCGTATCCTACTTATATGTCTGGTAACGCAGTATGGGTGAGTGAAGCTTCCAATGTTGATGGGATTTCAGGAGAAACTATTTTAGGAAGTCTGGCCCAGGGAAATGAGGTGGCCTATGATACAATGAATATGTTTTCTGGGGTAATCCCAGGTTCTATTGCCGAAACTTCAACAATTTGTATCCTTGCCGGTGCACTGCTTCTTATACTTACAAAAGTGGGAAGCTGGAGAATCATTTTTAGTGGTTTTATCGGAGCTGCGGTAATGGCATTCATTTTTAATTCATTACCTGCGTTTGGAATAGAAGGCAATTTCTTAACTAATTTCCCATGGTACAATCATTTACTTATTGGTGGACTTGCCTTTGGTATTGTGTTTATGGCTACCGATCCGGTTTCAGCTGCACAAACCTTAAAAGGAAAATGGATCTACGGATTCCTGGTTGGATTTTTCTCAATAATGATCAGGATCTTTAACCCTGCCTATCCGGAAGGAGTTATGCTAGGGATACTTTTAATGAACGTATTTGCACCGACAATCGATCATTACGTGATCCAGTCCAGCGTTAAGAAAAGAAAGAAAAGAATTAAAACTGCCACTGCACAAGTGGAAACAGCAGTATAGTTATGGAAGAAAAATCAGTAAATAAAACAAACACGAACGGCTACACTTTTATGTTTGCGGTGATCATGGTGATTGTAGTTGCCAGCGTGCTGGCTTTTACTGCCACCTCTCTTCAGCCAATACAGAATGTGAATGTGCGTGAGGAAAAGATGCAGAATATTCTTGCTACGGTTGGAGTAGATTCTGTTGAGGTAGACGGTCAGGAAGTCGCTCTTAGCCGTGAAATGGTGGAAGAGTATTACAATCAGTTTATTACAGAAGCGGTTGCATTAAAGTCAGACGGAAGTGTTGCTGAAGATGTAAATGCTTTTAAGGTTGATTTGGCTAAGGAGCTTAAAAAACCCGTGGATGAACAAATCTATCCATTATATATTGCAGATATAGATGGTTCTAAATATTATATAGTTCCGCTTCGTGGAAAAGGACTTTGGGATGCCATCTGGGGATACATTTCCTTAAAGGATGATCTGAATACTGTAAAAGGAGCTGTCTTTGACCACAAAGGAGAAACTCCTGGACTTGGAGCTGAAATCACTAAAGACTGGTTCCAGCATAGATTCCAGGAAGAAAAAGTATTCGATGCCAATGGAAACCTTATAGGAGTATCTGTTGTAAAGGGTAGCCTTGGGAATGCCAATAAAGACGATAACAGAGTTGATGCTATTTCCGGTGCAACTATTACCGGAAAGGGAGTTTCTGATATGATCTCGGAAAGGCTAAAACATTACCTGCCTTACTTCCAGGAACAAAAAGGATTTAAAGTCGCAATTCAGTAATTATGAATAAAGATAAACAACTTACTTCCGAAGAAAAGGAAGCAAAAAAGAAGGAAATGATCATGTTCTTGTCCAGTTCGGAAGAGAAAGAGCACTTCCTGTCAAAAAAGAACAGAAAATTATTATCCGATCCTTTAGATGACAATAATCCTATTACCGTTCAGGTATTGGGTATTTGTTCGGCACTGGCGATTACAGTTCAGCTGGAGCCGGCTATTGTGATGGCTATTGCGGTGGTTGCCGTAGTTGCCTTT
This sequence comes from uncultured Flavobacteriaceae bacterium, assembly GCA_963825045.1. Classification (GTDB taxonomy): domain Bacteria; phylum Bacteroidota; class Bacteroidia; order Flavobacteriales; family Flavobacteriaceae; genus Christiangramia. The sequence continues at coordinate 40,778 of CAWGSM010000026.1, forward strand.
TCTAACGTGATCATTTCGCTATTGCGTAATTTGATTCCTAACAGGATCAGGATCATCGTTCAGTTAGTGGTTGTTGCTTCTCTGGTAATTCTTGTGGACCAGATTTTAAAGGCATATGCTTATGATGTAAGTAAACAACTTTCGGTATTCGTTGGATTGATTATTACAAACTGTATCGTAATGGGTCGTCTTGAAGCCTTTGCTTTAGGTAATGGTCCTTATAAATCTTTCCTTGACGGAATTGGAAATGGAGCAGGTTACGGACTCATTCTTATTATAGTCGCCTTTTTCCGGGAATTACTGGGATCCGGTAAATTATTTGGATTTGAAGTACTTGGACATAGAGCAGCCACGGTAGCAGATTCTACAGGATTATATGCTTTTGGTTATGAGAACAATGGTTTGATGTTGCTTTCCCCAATGGCTTTGATCATTGTGGGTATTATCATCTGGGTTCAGAGAGCACGAAACCGTAAACTGATTGAAGAAAATTAATAGCTCACCAGCTACAAAACATTAAAAAATGGATTTAGTTAACCTATTTGTTAGAAGTATTTTCATAGAAAATATGATATTCGCCTACTTTTTGGGAATGTGTTCCTACCTGGCGGTATCAAAAACAGTAAAAACGGCAGTTGGTCTTGGTGCGGCGGTAATTTTTGTTTTATTAATTACAGTTCCTATCAACTATTTATTAGACACCTATTTATTACGTCCCGGAGCATTAAGCTGGCTGGGAGAACAATACGCCGATATAGATCTTAGCTTTCTTAGTTTTATCATGTTCATTGCGGTAATCGCATCCATGGTGCAATTAGTTGAGATGGTAGTAGAAAAATTCGCGCCTGCTTTATATGGTGCCTTGGGTATTTTCCTTCCGCTAATTGCTGTGAACTGTGCTATCCTTGGAGGTTCATTGTTTATGCAGCAAAAAGATTTCAGTGGAATTTCTGAAGCGATAACTTATGGTTTAGGAAGTGGAATTGGATGGTTTCTTGCAATCCTGGCGATCGCTGCCATTAGAGAAAAGATAGCCTACTCCAATGTTCCTGCGCCTTTAAAAGGTCTTGGTATTACTTTTATTATTACCGGATTGATGGCTCTAGGGTTCATGAGTTTTATGGGAATTAAATTATAGTCGAAAAAGAAGATTATGGCAGTTATAATAGCAAGTATTGTAGTATTCTTAGTTCTAATTTTGTTATTGGTTTCTATCCTTGTGGGGGCTAAGGCAAAGCTGGTACCTTCCGGGCCAGTAACTATAAATGTTAATAACGAAAGGGATCTTGAAGTAGGCTCAGGGGGGACCTTACTTTCTACTTTAGGAGAAAATAAATTATTCCTTCCTTCGGCCTGTGGTGGAGGTGGAACCTGTATTCAGTGTAAATGTATCGTAAAAGAAGGTGGTGGAGCTTTACTTCCTACTGAAGAGCCTCATTTTACCAGAAAGGAGATCGCTGATGGCTGGAGACTTGGTTGCCAGGTTAAGGTGAAACAGGATATGAAAATTACAATTCCAGAAGAAGTATTTGGAATTAAAAAATGGGATGCTACGGTTGTTAGAAATTATAATGTTGCTTCTTTTATTAAGGAATTCGTAGTTGAAATTCCTGAAATTATGGATTATAAAGCCGGGGGATATATTCAGATTGAAGTTCCTAAATGTGAAGTGAAATTCGAGGATATGGATATCACTGCTCACCCTGAAGAACATGAAACTCCTGATAAATTCAAGGCTGAGTGGGATAAATTTAAGCTTTGGCCACTTGTGATGAAGAATCCGGAAACAGTGGAAAGGGCCTACTCAATGGCTTCTTATCCTGCAGAAGGACGTGAGATAATGCTTAACGTTCGTATTGCTACTCCTCCCTTTGATCGTGCAAAAGACGGGTGGATGGATGTGAATCCTGGCGTTGCTTCCTCTTATATCTTTAGTTTGAAAAAAGGAGACAAGGTAGTTATTTCAGGACCTTATGGTGAATTTTTCATTAATGAGAGTGATGCTGAAATGTTGTATGTTGGAGGCGGAGCCGGAATGGCACCAATGAGATCTCACTTGTATCATCTATTCAGAACATTGAAGACCGGCAGAAAAGTAACGTATTGGTACGGTGGTAGATCAAAACGTGAATTGTTCTATACAGAACACTTTAGAGCTTTAGAAAGAGATTTTCCTAATTTTAAATTCTACCTGGCACTTTCTGAACCAATGGAAGAGGATAACTGGAAAGTAAAATCAAACCTTGATGATGAAGGAGATGGATTTGTTGGATTTATTCACCAGGTGGTAATAGATAATTATTTATCACATCATGAAGAACCAGAAGAAATTGAATTATATTTCTGTGGTCCACCATTGATGAACAAGGCTGTTCAGAAAATGGGTGAGGATTTTGGAATGCCACCGGAGAATATCAGGTTTGATGACTTTGGAGGATAATATATAATCCCGCTTCGGCGGGATTTTTTATTTCAGGATCTACATAGGCTTTAATTTGAGAAGCTGAATCAAGTTCAGTTTGATGATAATCTATTTTTAGCCATCTAATTTTTATCTTTATTTCATGCCGAAATTAAATAAACAGGAACTTCACAATCTCGCGATGAATATCGTTGGGAAAGATCTTGAAGATAATGGATATGAATTTCTTGGAGTTAATAGTAAATTGAAGAGAAACCCCCAGTTTGTCGCTTTAAAGGATACTAAACTTCATTTTGTGATCGTAAGGGCCATTGAATACCCAGATGATCCAAATGCCTTTGATCCTGCCTTTATGAAAGATATAAAGGAGCATGCTGAAAAATTTAATGCACGTACCTTTTATGCCGGAGTTGGATTGGCAAACTCCAGTGATTATGAAAAGCCTATTACCAGCGATGAAGATTATATTGTGAATTATTCCGGATGGAAAGAATTTTAATTATGAAGAGAATATCTTTTTTTGCCTTTTCGGTTCTGTTACTTATTTCATGTAATTCAAAAATAGAGATAAGCAGCCATCAATTTAATGGCGAGGCTTTGGGAACTACCTATTCTATCCGTTACTTTTCTAAAAGGGACCTTCAGTTTGAAAGTTCTCTGGATAGTATTTATGAATCTATAAACTCCTCCATGAGTACTTATAGGACCAGCTCCGATATTTCTAAAATTAATAGAGGGGATACCTCGGTGTATGTGGATGAAAATTTCAGGACGGTATTTGAGGCTTCTAATCAAATTTTTAAGGAAAGCAACGGCTTATTCGATCCTACTGTGGGAGTGCTGGTAAATGCTTATGGTTTTGGTCCTGGTAAACAATTAAAAGAGATAGATGCTACAACCCTGGACTCCTTAAAAAACCTAGTAGGGCTTGACAAAATTACGATCACAAAGAATAATAAACTTGTAAAAGAAAATACTTATAGCTATTTAGATTTTAATGCCATAGCTAAAGGATATACTATAGATGTGATCGCTGAATTCCTTGAGAAAAGGGGAGTTGAAAACTATCTCATAGAATTAGGTGGGGAATTACGTGCAAAAGGGCAAAATAAAGAAAGGGAAAATCCCTGGGTGGTGGGAATAGATGATCCAATGCAAAAAGAAGGAGCCAGAGAATTGAAGGCGCGGGTCTTTTTAAAGAATGCTGCTATGGCAACTTCGGGAAATTACAGAAAATTCAGAGTAGATTCTGTGAGTGGTCAAAAATTCGTTCACACTATTAATCCGGTTAGCGGTAAAGCTGAAAGAAGTAATCTTCTTAGCGCCTCTGTAATCACTGAAAATTGTATGCTCGCCGATGGTTATGCTACTGCTTTTATGGCACTTGGGCTAGAACGCTCCAAGGAAATGCTTGATCGAATCAAGAATGTAGAAGTGTATCTTATTTATTCTGCTGAGGATGGGTCTATTGAAACTTACGTGACCCCGGGTTTTCAAAATCTTCTGCTGGATTAGACTATTTTTTACAAACAGGAATAATTTCCCCTTTGGCAAGCCTGAAACTATCGATTTCATCTTCTGATAAACAGGAGGTATAATCAACTTCTTCCACTTTAAATCCTACAGATCTTAGTTTGTCAAAATAATCACGTCCATACACCCGAACATGATCATACTGGCCAAATATTCGGGCTCTTTCCCTTGGATCAGTAATAGAATCATCGTGAAAAGTCTTTTCTCTGGAAAGATCCTGCGGGATCTGTAAAATAGCCGTTCCGCCAGGTTTCAGGATGCGGTATAACTCTTTCATGGCTTTTTTATCATCCGGAATATGCTCCAGTACGTGATTACATAAAACAAAATCGAAACTTTCATTTTCAAAAGGCAAATTACAAATATCGGCCTTTACGTCAGCCAATGGTGAATTAAGATCGGTAGTGGTATAATTCAGGTTGGATAGCTTTCTAAACCGCGTATAGAATGCTTGTTCAGGTGCAAAGTGAAGAACCTTGAGCTCCTTTTTAAAGAACCCGGTTTCCTGTTTCAAATAAAGCCAGAGAAGCCTATGCCTTTCTAATGAAAGGGTAGAAGGGGAAAGTACATTTTCCCGTTGATTTTCGTAACCGTATGGTAAAAACTTCCTGAAGCCGCTCCCGTCAATAGGATCGGTATATCGCGAACCTTTAAGATAAATCTTTAAAAACGGCCTTACCAGGTAACTAATTCTAATAAGAAACGGCCTGGGAATAGTATTTAAGGCCAGTTTAAAAAGATTACTCATTTTCTATACTTCGATATCTCCCCAGTTTTCACCCGATTTAATGCGATACAATTGCATCTCTGATACTCCAAACTGCTTTGCGAGTACCCTGATACGGGTTTTCCTTTCGGGATCTAAAAGTTTTTTCTTTAGGATTACAGCCTGCGCATAGGTTAATTTAGAATAAGAGGTAACTTTTCTAAGCTTCCTTTTTTTCTTATTCTCTTTAACTTTTGGACTGTCATACTGATGCCGGACCCATTCGTCTTTGGTGGCCCAGGCCAAGTTAGAAACACGATTGTCGTTCTTCACAAAATTCTTGTGGATCACATATTGATCGTCTTCTTTTTTCTCTAAAAACATTTCTGCGACTATTCGATGAATGTAATAAGTCTTGTGCTTACCATTCTTCAATTTTACCGCGAAGTTTAAATATCCACCTACTTTACCGCCTTTCATAAGATCGCCTTCCGGGTTTTTCAGATAACTAATCATCCTTCCGAAATTTGAGACTTTGTAGACAAAGCGGTCTTCCCAGGAATCTTTGTGTAGGGTTTTCCAGATTTCCTGTCTGTAACTTTTAATCATAAACTTTTGCTCTAAATTCGTCTTCTTCTTTGGTTTTAATTTTTAATGATTCATAAATAAATTTAAATGTAGATAGTAGTTCGGGTTTTCCGTCAATAAGCGCCACATCGTGTTCAAAATGGGCACTGGGTTTATTGTCGGCGGTTAATATGGTCCAGCCATCGGGTAGTTGCTTTATTCTTTTAGTGCCTAAATTTATCATTGGCTCAATTGCGACAACCATACCTTCTACAAACTTCTTTCCTCTTCCGCGACGACCATAATTTGGCATTTCAGGATCTTCGTGCATTGTTTTTCCTAGGCCATGGCCTACAAGTTCTCTTACCACACCATATCCATGATCCTCTGTATATTTCTGGATAGCATATCCCACATCTCCAACGCGATTTCCAGCTTTGAACTCACGAATTCCAATATACAACGATTCTTTGGTAACCTCTAATAATTTTTTCACTTCTGGTGTAACTTCACCAACTTCAAAAGTATATGCATGATCGCCATAAAATCCATTTTTTATTGCTCCGCAGTCTATAGAAATAATATCACCATCCTTTAGTGGAGTATCATTTGGAATTCCATGGACTACCTGGGCGTTAGGACTCATGCAAAGAGAGTTTGGAAAATCATATAAACCAAGAAAACCTGGTTCTGCTCCATGATCTCTTATAAATTCTTCGGCCAGTTTGTCTAATTCCAGGGTGGTTACTCCGGGTTGGATTTTTGGAGCAAGCATGCCTAGCGTTTTGGAAACGATTAAGGCGCTTTCTCGCATTAATTCAATCTCTTCTCTGGATTTAGGTATTATCATAATATTTTAAAGTCTTCCAAATAAACCGGTTCTTCTTTTCTTTTTATTAATATTTTCCGGTTTATTATTAGTTAAGATTTGATAAATTTCTCCCCAACCTTTTAATCCGCCTAGATTACGGTCATCAATAAAAATATCCGCCAGAATTTTTCGACTTATCGTGTCATCATGTTCTTCTTCAGGATAACTTTTATTTACCGCATAAAATTCAAGGCCTTTATTTTCACAAAATACTACCGCTTCTTCAAGTCTTTTATTATGCCTGTAGGTCCATAGAATTATACGGTGACCTTCTTCCTGAAGTTTTTTTAAAGATTCAAAAGCAAATAAAATAGGTTTGCCAATTTCGGGGAATCTGTTCTCCACAATAGTTCCGTCAAAATCAACAGCTATGGTTAGAGAATTGGGCATATTACAAAATTAGTTATAATTTTTGACTATTAACTTAAGGTTTTCCCTTAGTCCGCGTATGAATTTTTGTATTCTTTATCAGAAAGGATCCTTGCCATATCTTCTTCAAGAGATAATCCCTGAGGATATTCCACAAAACGGTTAACCTCTTTTCCATCTTTGTAAAAGATCATTGTTGGAACTCTATGAATATTAAGGTCCACTTCAGCCTTAGTAGGGGTTGTTTTACTGCGATCTACTGCATACATTTCTAAATGATCATAGTCATAACCTGCCTCATCAAGAATTTTTAGAAATTTAGGAGTTTCACGTCTACTATCGCCACACCAGGTTCCCATAAAGAGTTTTATCTCGTAATCTCCAATATTTTTCTTAATGATTTCCATTGACTCGCTGTCTGGGGTATAATTGTCATATTGCGGTTGAAACCACCGAGAAAATGGGGTTTGCTGCAGATCTTCTTTCTCAAATTCTCCTAGCAGCATACCTTTTTGAACTATAGTAGTTTTCGTTTGATGTGCTTGGGCTGGGGAAGTCGAGATCATTTTGTATTTAGAGTTTCCTAAGCTTAATGCGATTACCGCCAGAACGATTAAGTATTTGGTCATAAAATTTAAATTAGTGAATCTTCTGTCATTAAATCGGGTTTTTCAATACCCATAAGTTCTAAAATTGTAGGAGCTATATTTCCAAGCTTCCCGTCTTTAATAGATGTTACATCCTTATCCATTAATATTAACGGAACCGGATTTGTGGTATGAGCAGTATTAGGAGTTCCGTCAGGATTTTTCATCACCTCACTGTTTCCATGGTCTGCGATAATAATTATTGAATAATCCTTCTCAAAAGCCTTTTCCGCCACGTCTTTAGCACATGCATCCACGGTTTCACATGCCTTTATCGCAGCATCAAAATCACCGGTATGACCTACCATGTCTGGATTAGCGAAATTAAGACAAATAAAATCTGCTGATTTTTTTTCAATTTCAGGAATAATTTTATCCCGAATTTCTCCTGCGCTCATCTCTGGCTGAAGGTCATAGGTAGCCACTTTTGGTGAATTACACATAATCCTGCTTTCTCCATTAAAAGGCTCTTCGCGACCTCCGGAAAAGAAAAAAGTAACATGAGGGTATTTTTCGGTTTCAGCAATTCTAATTTGCTTTTTACCTTCATATTCCAGGACTTCCCCCAGCGTTGCTTTAATATTTGATTTTTTGAATATTACATTAATATTCTTGAATCTGTCATCATACTTTGTCATGGTCACATAGTATAAAGCCAGTTTCTTCATATCGTATTCCGGAAAATCATCCTGGGAAAGCGCCTGTGTTAATTGTCTACCTCTATCAGTTCTAAAATTAAAATATATCACAACCTCTTTTTCCTTAAGCTCAGCAACGGGTTTACCGTTATCATCTGTAAGAACTATTGGTTTAATGAATTCATCACTAACATCATTATCATAACTTTCCTGAATCGCTGCTACAGCATCTGTAGTTTTTTTGCCTTTTCCGTGGACAATGAGATCATAGGCCTGTTTTACCCGTTCCCACCTTTTATCCCGGTCCATAGCATAATATCTTCCAATTACTGAAGCAAGCTTGGAGTTAGTTTCCTCAAGGTGGGGGAGTAGGTCTTCTATAAAGCCTTTTCCTGAGTGAGGATCAACATCACGACCATCTGTAAAAGCGTGAACATATTTCTTTTTTACGCCTAGTTTTTCAGCAGCAGATAAAAGCCCTTTCAAGTGATTAATGTGAGAATGTACACCGCCATCACTAACCAATCCCATAAAATGAACTGGTTTGTTATTCTTTACGGCATAGTTAAAAGCTTCTTCTAGAACCGGCTCATCGATAAGGGTGTCTTTTTCAACAGCCATATTTATCTTTACCAGGTCCTGATAAACTATGCGTCCAGCTCCCAGATTCATATGTCCAACCTCACTGTTTCCCATTTGTCCCTCGGGAAGACCAACATTCATACCGTCTGTACGCAAGGTGGCATGGGGGAATTTACCAGGTAGGGAATCCATAAAAGGAGTGTTAGCTTGTGCAATTGCAGAAACCTTAGGATCCTGAGTTATACCCCAACCGTCCAAAATCATTAAAATAACTTTCTTATTCATTAGATAAGTAATTTGGGGGTTAAAGATAAAAACAAATCCACGTACAGCCTGAGCAGATGCTTATAATCTTTTATTAAATCTGTTTCTATTTTTCTAAGAAATGATGCCGAAAGAGAAGGAAGATCAAATATAAAAATCCGTAGAAAATCAGTAACTCCGCACCATACATTGATTTTAACATTTTCTGGTCAAGCTTAAAAGAATAGGAACTTAAAAATTTAACACAAAAATTTTAGAATAATGAAATAACAGAGGATTATGTTCGTTGTAGGAATAGACTTAATATTTGCTGTAAGTCGCTTATATTAAGCTGCATAAAAGTCCTAACTGTTAAAATTCACCATTTTCTTGAAATATTTCTGAAATTTTGTATGTTGGCAGGACTTTTGGAAATAATTAACAGAAAATAAAAAAATTGAATATATGAAGTACCGAATCCTTACTGTTATTGGAGTTTTAATTTTTTCATACGCCTTTAGCAGTACCGATGCAATCAACAATATTTATAATTCCAATAACGCCCCGAAACTATCTGTTGAAATTTCGTCTAAAACTACCTTCGAAGAAAAGGTATCAAGCCTTTACGAGAGTTTTTCTCTAAATAATAATTCTATGCCATCTATGCCAGTTTTTGAAAAGGCAATGAGTGGTTATTATAAACTTAAAGAATCAGGGAAAGTATCTAATCCGGTTCTTACCATTATCGATTTTGATCTTTCTTCTACCAATAAAAGAATGTGGATCCTGAATATGGATACCAAAGCAGTTCTTTTTAATACCTATGTGGCTCATGGTCAAAAAACCGGAGTTGAATTTGCCAATAAATTTTCTAACAAAGTGAACTCTCATATGAGCTCTCTTGGTTTTTATGTTACCGGTGAGACCTATTATGGTAAAAACGGACTTTCTCTTTTTATTGACGGAATGGAAAAAGGAATAAATTCTAATGCCCGTAGCCGTTATGTGGTAATTCATGGCGCCGATTATGCTGAACCTTCTTTTATAAAGAAATACGGTAGACTGGGTAGAAGTTATGGATGCCCTGCAGTTCCAAATAAAATTGCTAAAAATCTTATCAATACAATAAAAGGAGAATCGGTAGTCTATATTAATAAGAATGATAATAACTACGTTTCGAAATCTGGATTTTTAAATTATTCCTGAGGTCTAAGCCTTTTCCAGAGTTCCTGGTCAAGATTGTAGATATCTTCAATAAATTTAATACTATCCCTTTCCCGGTATGCTGTCCAATAGAAATGATGGACCTTAACCTTTTTGGTTACCGGGATTTCAGTTGTTTTACCTGAATCTATAATTTCCTGGATTTTTTTATCATCATACTTTTGCTGGTCATCCAGTAAATATTTTGCAAGATCAAGCGCATCCTGAACCCTCACGCATCCTGAACTCTGAGCCCTGATGTTTTTATTAAAAAGAGCCTTTGATGGAGTGTCATGGAGATAGATCATATATTTATTAGGATAAATGATTTTTACTAAACCTAATGGATTGGCAGGTCCAGCCTTTTGACGGTAGGTATAATTGAGTGCTGCGGAAGAAGACCAATCTATTGTAGAGGGGTCTATTACATTCCCTTCTCTGTCGTAAGCCGTTAGATGTTTTTTACTTAAATATTCCGGATCCCGTTTTGATCCCGGAATTACATCATTCTTTTTAATAGTAGGAGGGATGGTCCAGGTTGGATTATATACTATATAGCCTATTTCGTCTGAAAACACCGGAGTCTTTCGGGCTTGGGTACCTACCATGGTTTTATGGGTGCGAATCGTATCACCATTTTTGACCACCTGCAAAACGAAATTTGCGACGTTTATAATGATATAATGCTCACCCAGTTCGCGGGGATACCATCTCCAGCGTTCCATGTTTACCAGGATTTGATGATATCTGTCTTCCCTGGTCATATTAAGATCACGAATGCTCGAATTGCCAATTATACCATCTACTTCCAATCCTCTGGTTTTTTGAAAATCCTTTATGATCTTCTCAAGATCGGCAGAATAAAGAGTATCCTGTGTATCATTCTCGATAGAATATCCAAGTTCCTGAAATCTCTTCCTTATCAATCCAATTCGGGAGTCAGTCTCTCCAGGTCGAATAAGTTTTCCTGTTGGTACCTTTGTTATATTTCTTTCCTCTGATAACTCTTCTTCTTTGAATTCTTTCAAAGATTTTTTTAATCCGTTATAAACAATATTGTGGGGTCTAACTGAGTCGAGGGCATCCTGAATATCCCCATTTTTTAATGCGTTATTTAAAACATCCTCAGCATTGAAATTATTTAAAGGCGTGCCCCAGATTTCATAAATATCTTTGGGATTGAGTTTTCCGGTAGCCAGGTGATTCGAAAGGCTTAAAAATGCATCAGTAAGTAGGATCTCCAGCCGGGTATTTTCCTCCTCTGTATTAGAATCTAAATTAGAAAGCGCTTTTTGGAGAAAGGGGCCGTGATAATCTTCAAAGAATAATCCATCTTCTTCTATATTCTCAATATTTCTGAAAAGAACCTCCCTGTAGGCCCTATCATTCCAAACAGGTTCATAATTGTTTTGAGTGTAAAAGTTAGAAACTTCACTATAATGATCTAAAGAATCCCTGGAGAATGCCGTACTTAAGGCTTCTTTCAACCGGCCCGGATTACTAAGACTGCTAACTTTCTTAACTTCGTTTCGCTCTTCTATTCCCGGTTTCTTGTCATCCCTACAGGATAAAGAAGCAAGCGAAAAAAGGATTGCCGTAAGTAGAAGGCGAAATCGCATAAATTGGGGTTTATCAGTTAATACTGATTGGGGATGGGTAGAACTATGCTCTTACATCGTTGTAGGCCTGGTTCCGTTCAAATTGAACTTCCGCGAAAGGACAAAGTGGCTCAATCTTTAAATTATTTTCACGGGCATAGTGAACACTTTCTTTTACAAGTTTAGAACCAATTCCACGATTTTCCACCTTTCTTTTTACCTCAGTATGGTCAATAGTCATGACATCTGAATCATCCTTATGATAGGTTAATTCGGCTATCAATCCTTTTTCGTCCTCAATATAGAACATACCTCTACCGTGGTTTTCTTTATGTTTTATTTCCATAAATTATTTTTTGTAGATGCCGTCAACGATTCCGTAATCCAGCGATTCCTGCGCATCCATCCAGTAATCACGATTAAAGTCTTTTAGAACTTTTTCAACACTTTGACCACAATTTTCAGCTAGAATTTCGGCACTCAGATGTTTAGTTTTCAGAATTTCGTTAGCGGCGATCTCAATATTTGAAGCCTGACCCCGAGCTCCACCGCTTGGTTGGTGAATCATGACTTTTGCATGAGGTTGTATAAATCTTCGCCCTTTCTTTCCTGCTGAAAGTAGAATAGATCCCATTGAGGCTGCTAATCCTGTACATATTGTAGAAACCGGGGATTCCAATGACATTATAGTATCATAGATAGCAAAGCCGTCAGTTACGTAACCTCCCGGACTATTAATAAAAAGCTCAATTTCATCATGGCCTTCCAAATCTAAAAACTCCAGCCTGTCTATAACATATTTGGCGGTTTTGTCACTCACCTCACCCCACATGTAAATTTTTCTTTTTTCCAGTAATTTATTATCAATCAGGTCTTGAATTTTACCTGTCTTATTTTTTTTAAAATCCATTCTTACGTATTTAATTTTATTGAAGTAGTAGCTAAAAATAGAACTATTTTAGCAGAAAAAAGAATCCTATAGTCTGCATTTAACAAGATTTTAAAAGGTAAAAACGATAACCGAATTTTCTACATCGAAAAAAGCCCTGAAATTTTTGGAAGTTGAAAAAGTTTCCCATTATATTTGCAGCCTAAGGCGGGAGTAGCTCAGTTGGTAGAGCGTCAGCCTTCCAAGCTGAATGTCGCCGGTTCGAACCCGGTCTCCCGCTCTAAAGCTTCATTTAAAGATGAGGCTTTTTTTATGTCTGAGTTTTAATTTGATTTTGAATCCAGGGTGAGAAGCCGTCCTGAGCGAAGTCGATGGGAACCCGGTCTCCCGCTCTAAAGCTTCATTTAAAGATGAGGCTTTTTTTATGCCTGAGTTTTAATTTGATTTTGAATCCAGGGTGAGAAGCCCGTCCTGAGCGAAGTCGAAGGGAACCCGGTCTCCCGCTCTAAAGCTTCATTTAAAGATGAGGCTTTTTTTATGTCTGAGTTTTAATTTGATTTTGAATCCAGGGTGAGAAGCCCGTCCTGAGCGAAGTCGAAGGGAACCCGGTCTAAAGCTTAATTGAAAGTATTAGATAACTTTCAGAATTAGCATTTTCATAAATTTCCTTCATTTAATCATCAATCTGATTTTTCTAAATATGAAAATTAAAAACCTGTGGTGGGCACACAGGTTTTGTAGGATCAAAATATGTTTAATCAGAAAGTGCAGGGGACTCCTTTATTCTTTTTTTCCGAATGAGGAGCACAAAAGGAACACATAAGAGAAACAATAGGCCCAAATAAAGAAAGATATCCATGTAGGACAAAACGGCACTTTGCCGCGCAATACTTCCATTGAGTACCTGGTAAGCTTTGTCCAGCGCTTCATTTGCGCTAAACCCCTTGCTAATGAACATTTGCTTAATACCCTGAATTCTTTGCTGTACCTGAAAATTAATTCCGCTTATATTCGGGAGAAGATCGACGCGGTGTTGCTGACTCAAGCGGGAAACCATTGTGGTGATAATGGCAATTCCAAAGGAACCTCCTAGCTGTCTCATCATTCCCGTAAAGGCGGCACCTTCACCAATATCTTTTCCCTGTAAGGTAGAAAGTGATAAAGTCGTAATAGGAACAAATAATAGCCCTAGACCAATTCCTCTAACCACCAGCGGCCAGAACATTAATTCAGAACCTGTATCCGGCGTCATAAGGTTATACATCCAGAAACTATAAAAGAAGAATACTACAAAACCTGCAGCTGCGAGGTATTTATGGGATATTCCTCTTTCCAGCAATTTCCCGATAATGGGCATCATAAGCCCTGTGGTAATTGAACTCGGTATTAATAATAATCCTGCATCTGTGGCTGTCCAACCAAGAATTGACTGGGTATAAATCGGAATTAAAAAGGTGGAACCAAATAAGCCAAATCCAAGGATAAAAGTCAGTATAGTTCCAATACGTAAATTAGTATCTTTTAGCACCCTCAGGTTCACAATAGGATGCTCATAAACGAGTTCCCGCCAGATAAAAAATATAATCCAAAGAGCGAAGTAAGGCTTAATAAGACGATAAGAGGATTTTCAAACCAATCATCCTGCTGACCATGTTCCAATACAAATTGAAGAGAGCCAATAAAGCTGGCTAAAAGAATTATCCCCCACCAGTCTACCTGGTTAACCTTGAGTTTTTCTCCATATTTAGGACTTCTCACAAAGAAAATGGTCATAAAAGGTGGCAATGATTCCAATGGGGATATTGATATAAAAAATATAAGGCCATGAAAAATGGTCTACAAGATAACCCCCCAGTGGGGGCCCTAAAGTAGGCCCAACAATGACACCCATTCCGTAGATGGCCTGCGCCATTCCTCGTTTTTCCACCGGATAACTTTCAGTAATAATGGTTTGTGCGGTAACCAGAAGTGCTCCACCACCCATTCCCTGAATGAACCTGAAAGCTACCAGTTCCCAGATGTTGGTTGCATTTCCGCAAAGAAAAGAGGCTACCGTAAAGATGATGATGGATGCCGCAAAATAGTTCCTCCGGCCAAACTGTTTTGAAAGCCAGCTGGTCATAGGGATAATGATCACATTGGCAATGGCATAGGCGGTAATTACCCAGGCCACATCGGTTAGAGTTGCACCAAGGCTTCCTCGCATATCATTCAGCGCTACATTCACAATAGTGGTATCAATGATCTCGAGAAGGGCACATAAAATGGCGGTGATCGTGATGATCACCCTTCTAAAACCATATTCTACCAGGCTGTTTTCTTCCTCCTGCATGAATTTAATTTAAGTGTACGTCTACAATCACGTTCATTCCTGAACGCAGTCTTTTAAGTTTTATCAGCATCATTCTCATTGGTAAAATCGATTTTCACCGGTAGACGCTGTACTGTTTTTACGAAGTTTCCTGTAGCGTTATCTGGAGGCAAAAGAGAAAATCTGGCTCCTGTTGCAGGTGAAAATGCAGCTAACCACTCCTTCAAACTCCATATCGGGAAAAGCATCTACTTCAATGCCTACCTTTTGGCCTACATTCATTTTTGACAAGCTGGGTTTCTTTGAAATTAGCAACTACCCATTTCTTTTGTGTGTTTACCAGGTAGAATAAAGCCTGTCCGGGTTGGATAAATTGCCCGTCCTGAAGTTCCACATTAGAAAGTTGCCCGTCAATGGGTGCTGTTACATCGTATAGCTAAGATTTAAATTAGCTGCGTCAACAGCTGCCTGCGGCACTTTTCACATTGGCTTCTGCTACAGAAACCTGCTTTTCAGAGATTTCAGTTTGAGATAATAGCCGCTTTACGTTGGCTGCTGTAGCCTGTTTCTGGTTCTTAAGAATTTCCAGATTTTTTTCGGCTTCCTGTTTAGCGGCAAGTGCCTGCTCATATTGTTGTGCGGTAATTGAATGATTTTCGTAAAGATTCTCATATCGCTTAAAGTCATTTTCGGCTCTCCAAAGCTTGATTTTAGCAGATTCAATACTTTCATGAAGCTGAACTTACCTGGGCATTTGAAGCTGCCGCATTAGCCTGATACGATCCTATACTGGCTTCGGCAACATTTACCTGGCTTTGGGCAGCCGCAAGATTAGCTTGTGCCTGCTCCAGTTGTACCAGGTAGTCTTGATTATCAATGATAAAAAGGGTATCTCCTTTTTTTACTTTTTGGTTGTCATCTACAAAGACCTTCTCTACATAGCCGCCAACATGAGGTATGATAGCATTCATATTAGCTTCTACCTGTGCATCATCTGTTTCTTCGTGGGAAAGAGAATGAATATATTTATAACCTCCGTAAATAACTCCAGTACCTATAAGTACCGAAATGATAAGGATGAATTTCTTATTGGTTTTCTTTTTTTGTTCCATTTTCGTCAAAATAATTTATTACTAATTCAATTCGTTAGTTAAATTTCCCTGTGCTTTTAGCAATTCAAAATATTTTTGAGTAATTCCGGCACGGGCATAGGCAAGGTTTATTTTTGTTTGTAATTGCTGCACATCTGCCTCTAAGAGATCATTGGTATCCAAAAGACCGTTATCGTATTTGTCTTTTACTATACGGTAGTTTTCAACAGCCTGTTCTTCAGATTTGGTGTAGACTTCAAATTTGCGAAGTGCCAGTTTATAGTCCTGTTCCGCATTTTTTATTTGAATTTTTATCTGGTCTGAAACCACAGCTATACTGTATTCCAGTTGTTGCGCTTTACTCTTTGCCAGTTTCACCTCATTTTTATTTTTGAAGATATTGACAAGATTATAGGAGACTCCAACACCAATATTCATAGCATTGGAAACGGTAAGAGCATTTTGAAGATCCAAAGCAATATAGCCTCCTGTTAGGCCCAGGGAAGGAAAATAGTCGGCTTTGGCCATTTTTATATTATTTTCCGCGGCCTTGTGCTGATATTTTAAAGCCTCCAGATCATTCCTGTTTATTTCTCCGGAAGATATTTTTGGACTAATTATGAAATCAGAATCGTTTGTATTGATCCTGGTTCCTTCCGGTAATTTTAAAATGGTAACCAGTTGATAATTAAGAATTTCAGCATTCTTGGTTGCTTCTTCAAGGCTTAATTCTACATTAGATTCCTGGATTTGCGACTTTAAGAGATCATTTCTTGCCAGTAATCCGTTTTTTTCCATTGCGCTAAAATCCTTCACACGTTGCTTTGCGCTTTTGAGGCTTTCTTCTACGAGCTCAATTGTTTTTCTAGCCATATAGAGATTCAGGTAATTCTGAATCGTTTTCAGCGCGATTTTTTCTCGATTGTTTTTAGCATTCATTTTTGCGGCATTCAGTCCATTTTCACGTGCTTTGATAGCATTTTTCAATCTGAAACCTGAAAAAAGTGGCATGGAAATGGTCGCCTGGCCTAGTAATAATTGATGAATATCCGGGCTCTCAGCTGGAGCTGCATTTGGATCGGTTTCTGAAGCGTTATTTCCAGAGGAGAGTTTTAAATTAACATCGGCATTGGTTAAATAGCTATACTGTCCTGAAAGTTTAAAATCTGGATATTGATTGTCTTTCGTGATTTTTAATTCATTCTCGGCAGTAATTATTCCAATTTCAGATCTTTTTGCTTCATCGCTATTAGAAAGAGCTAGATCAACTGCTTCCTTGATACTTAGGGTTGTTTCCTGTGAATATATTACTCCCGCGACTAAAAAAAATAGGGCGGAAAACAAAAAGGTCTTAATCTTCATAAGTTAATAGGGCTTTTATGGTTCTTTGAATATGTACAGTGAGGATATTAAAGATAAAGTCATCAAAAGATTCTTCACCATCCAGATGATGCATTTGCTGGAAGAATTTTTTATTATAATATAGATTGAAATAGGTCCCTAGAATGGTAGGAACAATAAGAGGGATATTAACATTTTTAGAGAATACTCCTGTGGCCTGTCCTTCTTTAATAAAGGTTTCGATGATTTTGAAATTTTCTTTTTTCCTTTTGATATAATTTTCAAAATCTATTTTTCTACCCAGATTTGAGTATTCGAAATGAATTATTTTATATACCCTACGGTTTCTATGAATTCTTCTTACTGTAAGAGCTACTACAGCATCGACTTTTTCCAGCGGACTCATATCTTCAGAAAGGACAGATGCTATCTGGATTTTAAAATCAGAAGTACGATAGAATAGCAGTGCGCCCAGTAATTTTTCTTTAGACCCAAAGTAATAGGAAATCATCGCCACATTAATACGGGCTTCCTTTGCGATATGCCTTACCGACGTTCCATCGAAGCCATTTTCGGCAAATAATTTTTCAGCTACTTCCAGAATCCGGATCTGTTTTTCGCTTAATTCCATAAACCAATCTTTAAAATTGGATGCGAATTTAAACAATTGTTTAAATTAAACGTTTGTTTAAATAAATTTTAACAATAGAATTAGGAAAAGGAAACCGAAAATGCTGCTTGGTCAAAATGAAAAAGGGATAATCTAGATTATCCCTTTTTTTTGTTTGATTAGTTAAAGAATTTGTTACAGTTTATAACATATCCCGTAACCAAAACTTTGATTTTTAAAGGTAGTTTTAATTATTGGAATAATTAACTCAGGGGAAACCCCCAAAATTTAACATATGAAAACATATAATTATAGGCGCCGGAATTCTAACTCATTCCTACCCTAATGATCAAAAATTAAGACCGGAAAACTTAAATTCTCCAGGCTTTATAGATTGCCGGTGATTTTATTAATAAAACAAATTCTCTGAGAAATTTTATTCAATGCTCTTATGTTCGAGTGGAAAAAGAAGCACCGATTTTTACTGTCGGGTAGAGCTCTTCATAAGTTTTCATTTCCTCACCCACCTGTTTATAAATTAGAGATCTGTTGAGTTCCTGGGTATCTGTACAACCCGCCGCAGAAAATAACTCCAGGAAGTCCTCAAGTGTTTCATAATGATAATTTCTCACCCTTTTCCATTTATCTTCAACGACAAGCCCCCGTCTAAGTGAAGGCTGGTTTGAAGTTACCCCGGTTGGACACTGATTGGTATCGCATTTTAAAGCCTGGATACATCCCAGGGCGAGCATCATCCCACGCGCCGAATTACATACATCTGCACCAATGCAGAGGGCTTTAAATATATCAAATGCTGTAAAAATTTTTGTTGCTGTGAAAACACGAATATCTTTTTTTAGATCATATGCATTTAATGTATCAACCGCGAAGATCAATCCTTGTTCCCAGGGCATTCCTACATAATTGGAAAAGTCCACGGGAGCCGCGCCTGTTCCTCCTTCGGAACCATCAATGGTAATAAAATCTGGTTTGAGACCAGTTTCCACCATTTTTTCGCAGAGGTTTACAAATTCCTGGCGGTTACCAATACATAATTTAAAACCGATAGGCTTGCCATCAGCCAGTTCTCTCATTTTTTGAATAAATTTTAATAAACCGGTAGCATCATTAAATTCCTTATGTCCCGGAGGGGAGAGAATCTGGGTATGAGGTTCCACGCCTCTTATTTCAGCAATCTCCTTATTATTTTTAGAGGCAGGAAGCACTCCGCCATGTCCTGGTTTAGCTCCCTGTGAAAGTTTTAATTCAATCATTTTCACTTCAGGGAAAGCTGCTTTCTCCTTAAAATGTTCTGGAGAAAAGTGGCCGTCCTGGGTTCGGCAGCCAAAGTATGCTGTTCCAACTTCAAAAACAAGATCACCGCCTTTAAGGTGATAGGGTGAAATGCCCCCTTCACCTGTATCGTGGAAAAAATTTCCTGCCTGAGCGCCAAGATTCAGCGCTTCTACCGCATTTTTGCTCAAAGAACCAAAACTCATAGCCGAGATATTAAACAGGCTGGCAGAATAAGGTTTCGTGCAATAGGGGCCTCCTACCTTTACTCTTGGTGGTTTTTCAGGTTTTTTTGATGGATATATGCTGTGATGCATCCATCTATAATTTTCTCCTTCCACATCGAGCTCCGTTCCAAATGGATGCATTTGATGTTGTCGCTTAGCACGCTCATATACATAAGTTCTATGATTGCGATCTATGGGCATGCCGTCTGTATCGTTCTCTACAAAATACTGGTGCAACTCAGGCCCAATCATCTCTAGCAAATATCGCATATGACCGAGTACCGGAAAATTTCTTAAAATAGTGTGTTTCTTCTGCAGGATATCATAGATGCCAAGACCAAAAATTAATACGCCAAGAGTGGAAAATCCGTAAACTGGCCAGAGAATTATGCAAATTATGATGCCTGCAATAAACAGGGCTATAAAGGTAAATCTAATAGCTTCTCTCATCGATGAAAAGCGAATTTAATTAAGATTAACAAAAAAAGTGAGTTTCCAAGTTAAGCCTAATAGATGAGAGAAGAAAGTTGAAACTTTTAATTAGCGCAATTTTAGCAAGAAATTAAGATGATACTAAGGATTGAATCAAGTATAATTCTTTAAATTTTATTGAAAATCTGAAATATGAATCTTAAGAATAAAAAAGTATTAGTTACAGGAGGAAGTAAAGGAATAGGCCTTGAAATTATTAAACAACTTGTAAATAAGGAGGTTAAAGAGATAGCTGTGGTCGGAAGAAAAAAAGAATCACTGGAAAAGCTTGAAGCAGAATTTAGATCTGTTAATTTTCTTCTTATTCCTGGAGATATATCAAAGGCTGATGATGTAGAATTTATTTCGCATAAAATCAAGCAGAACTGGGGAGGTCTGGATATTCTTGTAAACAATGCCGGTGTAGTTAGCGCGGGACCTTTAACCGAAATAAGTGATGAAGATATTATCAATCAAATCAACATAAATCTTACCGGTCTGATCCTTTTAACCAAAAAACTACTTCCCTTATTAAAGCAGAGTGAAGAAGCAACAATTATTAATATTTCTTCTGGTCTCGGTTATATTGCAATGCCTTTTTATAGTGTCTATGCCGCAACAAAAGCTGGAGTAAGGCAGTTTTCTGATGCTATTAGAAGAGAATATCCAGACTATCCGTTGCATGTTATGACTGTGTATCCAACGGCCACCGATACGAACATATGAAAAATGCAAAAGCTAGTGAGATGGACAGTCCTGAAAAAGTGGCTAAAAGAACGATTGACGGATTAATGAATAAGGATCTCAATGTGATCCTTGGTGGTGAACAGCGTAAAAAGCAAATTGAGATCAATTTTAATGATCCGAAGAAAATGGATAAAATGTCTAAAGAAAATTATGAGAATATGAAGGAGCAAACTAAAAATCACAGAGCGATGTAGTTATAGCAGCTTCAATTTATATAATTTAAAGTCATTGCTTTTTTCTACTCATGAAAGGTTCTAGTTTCTGTTCGACCTATAAAAAGGCTATTATTATATTTTAGTTTCCTTCTTTAATTTATTATTTAAAACTTTATGATCCAGAATAAAATCCCGTTTTCCATTTTAGAGCTTGCAAGTGTCGCCGAGGGAACTACTATTGGTGAAACTTTTAGCAATATTCTTGATCTTGCCCAAAAAGCAGAAGATTTTGGCTATCACCGGGTTTGGCTGGCAGAACACCATAACATGAAGAGCATTGCCAGTTCAGCCACCTCAGTTTTAATAGGCCATCTTGCTGGAGGTACTAAAAAGATTAGAGTAGGTTCGGGGGGAATTATGCTTCCCAATCACTCCCCTTTAATAGTAGCTGAACAGTTTGGTACCCTTGGATCTCTTTTTCCAGGGCGGATAGATCTGGGACTAGGAAGAGCTCCGGGCACAGACCAGCTAACGGCCCAAGCCATCCGGTCAGACAGGATGCAGTCTGTCTATAAATTTCCTGAAGAAATAGATCGGATCCAAAGGCTATTCTCGAAGGGAAACGCTGCTGCTAAAGTAAGGGCTACGGTTGCCGAAGGTGTAGAAGTTCCCATCTATATTCTAGGCTCCAGCACAGACAGTGCACATTTGGCGGCAAGAAAAGGGCTTCCATACGCTTTTGCCAGTCATTTTGCACCGGCGCAGCTTTTTGAAGCTTTGGAGATCTACTACAATAATTTTCAGCCATCTGAATTTCTTAAAGAGCCTTACAGCATAGCCTGCATTAATATCATCGCTGCGGAGACCGATCTGGAAGCCGAAAGAGTTTCCACTACGATGCTGCGAATGATGCTTGGCGTTATGACTGGGGATATAGATTATATGCAACCTCCTATAGAAATGACACCCCCGCTAAGGGAACTTTCCAGAAACCCGGGATTTGAACGTATGCTAAAATATACCTTTGTGGGAAGCAAGAAAACCATAGAAGAAAAAACAAAGGATTTTATAAAAAATTCGGGCGTAAATGAACTCATGGTAGCTTCGCATATTTACCATCATAAAGATCGTGTGAAATCCTATAAGAACTTTTCTGAAGTAATGAAAGAACTCTATAAAGAAGAAATAGTTTAAAAAGAATTTTCTTTTTCATTTCCGATTATGGAGCTATAGTAAAAAGGAGCTATTTCCTATTTATTTTATCCTTTTTCTGAAGGAATTAACAGGATTTTATCACTATAAATAAGCCTCTTTTGTATTACGGCTAATATATCTTTCTTTCAACGAATATTTTTTGTTTCAGCTTAATATCTCCTTAAATTTAAGGGAGTTAGAGTGTTAATTTAAAATATATTGTATGGAGATTTTTACTCAGTTTGTTCACAATTACAAGGACGCTATGCATGGGTTAAATATCGTGGCTCAGGTTTTAATAACCCTGATGTTGATTTTTATCGCATTTGCAGTGTTTAGCGCCATTATTAATGTGATTTTAATTAATTTATAGGTCGAATTTTTGATCTGCCCCCTTTAACCTTCTAAAATTACCTTTCAGGTTTCTTTTGAATCCTGGCAGGTTTTCTATTCTCTGTTTTTACCTTTCGATTTTTCTAATTTAGCATTGCTTTTTATTCGGTCCATAACTTACCTATGGAATATGTTTTTGCGTTTCCACTAATAAATACCCGTTTTCCTATATTTTCACAAAGAAGTTTTCCACCACGAGGAGATAATTGTTTTGCAGTCATTTTCTCCTTACCGAGTTTTTTGCTCCAATAGGGTATAAGGGAACAATGAGCCGATCCCGTTACCGGATCTTCAAAAACGGAAGCCTTTGGCGTAAAAAATCTGGATACGAAGTCGCAATCATTTCCCCGGGCGGTAAAGATCACCCCACCGGTTCCAAGCTCCAGCTGATCAAAAAAAACTCTGTTTATTTCAATATTCCTAACATCATCTTCCTGAGGATATACCAGGACAAAATCCCTGGCCTTTTTTGTTTCCATGGGTTGAATATTAAGGGATTTTTTAAGATTTGCAGGCATTTCTGTTCTTTCAGGATTACGGGAAGGAAAATTTAAAGTATACATACCCTCATTGGCGATTACCTCTAGTTCTCCGCTCAAGGTTTCAAAAAGTATTTTATTTTTTCCAAATTTGCGTATTTCCTTGATAGCATGCGCTGCGGCCAGAGTTGCATGTCCGCAAAGGTCCATTTCTGTCTCCGGCGTAAACCATCTAAGATGAAAATTATATCCTTTATCTACAAAAAAGGCAGTTTCTGCAACCGCATTTTCCCTGGCTATTTTCAAAAGAAGATCATCGGGCAGCCATTCTGATAGAGGTACTACGCAAGCTGGATTGCCTGAAAATAGAGAGTCGGTAAAAGCATCAATTTGATAAAGGTGTAAGTGCATATGATCTTTTTTATACTGAATTTAAGGTCTTTTAACGCGTCACACAAGCTTAAGGTTTCTATATTAACAATCATTTAATAGCTTCTCCACTACCTATTTTTTAATTTGAGGACTTTTTATAAGTAGAAGGGAATAAGCCTATGTCACATAGAAAAGTTGGAGAAAAGAGAATTCACAATCCATTTCATATAAAATGGAAGGGATGGAAGAGTATTCTAATGGAAGTGAAACATGAAATTGGAGCTGATAATGTAGGTATTGTTTCGGCCGGAGTCGCGTTTTATGCTTTTCTGGCTATTTTTCCGGCTATCATGGCTCTTATTTCTATTTATGGTCTTACCACAGACCCTCATCAAATAGAAAGACAGATATCTCAACTATCTGCTATGATGCCGGAGGAGGCTTTTCACCTTTTACAAAAACGAGTTGAAAACTTTATATCCAGTTCAGGAAACACGCTTGGTTGGGGAACGGCTATTGGATTGATTTTTAGTATTTGGAGTGCTAATAAGGGAACAAAATCTCTGTTTAAAGGTATTGATATCGCATATGATACGGTTGAGGATCACGGATTTTTTAAGCAAATAGTCCTTTCCATAATTTTCACTCTTTTTGGAACAATTCTCCTAATCTTAAGTATGGCACTTATTATAGGTTTCCCTGCTTATATAGATAATGTGGGATTACCGATGCAAATTGAAAAACTTATTAGTTGGCTGCGTTGGCCAGTGCTGGCGGTAATTGTCACCTTTTTTCTTGCTTTGATGTATCAATTTGCACCCGCAAGAAATCGGCCGAAAGCTAAATGGGTGTTGGTTGGCGCGATTCTTTCTACGGTTCTTTGGCTAATAGCGTCCTGGGTTTTTTCATTTTATGTTGGTAATTTCGCCAGTTATGGAGAGATTTACGGTTCGGTGTCCGCAGTGGTAATCTTGATGCTGTGGTTATATATTACCAGTTTTATAGTTTTATTAGGAGCTGAGCTTAATTCAGAGATCATAGATTATGTTCAAAAGGATCCTGAAGCTGAAGCTCCATATAAGTCATAATATTAATCTTCATCCAGACACTGCCTGCAGACTTTAATTTTAGGATATTCCGCTTTTAATTTCTCCAATGCGAATCTCTGGGAATAAAATAATCCCACATATTTTCTATGTAAAGGATTGGAAATTTCCTTACAATTTTCAGAGTGAAGCATTATCGGCCTATCATTTTTTGGAACATTTATATAGAAGTAAAGTGCTCCGTTTCTATGCAAATCCATAGTAAACATTTCTTTGATTTCATTTATTGAAAATCAAAAAAACCACCAATTCTATTTTTTATTTCTGAATAAGCTACTGAGCCCTTATGGTCTCTGAGATAGTTGAGGTTTATATGGAAATATCTCAATTTTAAATTATGCTGATAATTACTACAATTTTGCAGAAATAATCCCCATTTTATGAAAATTCATAAACTATTTTCAAATCTGGAGTCTGCTCATTTTTTGAAGTTCGAGTATTCCAGAAGCCATTTTTATTACTTCCAGCCCAAGAATTCCGGAATAAATGCCCAACGCTATTTTCAGATCTTTTACTGCAATTATTTAAATTTTCAAGATTTGCTCTTAGAAGTGAATGATATTTAAGGCTAAATTGTTAATTAGTTTTTCTTCTGCCACTTTCCATTTTACTATCTGACTAATAATTTCCAGCAAGGCAAATAAGTTGCTCTTTTTTCAGAATAATATTATATATTAACACAAATACTTTCTTTATGCGGAAATTGATAGGAATTTTCCTGTTTCTTATTCTTTTGTTTCCCTTGAAATTATAATTCTTTAATACCTATTTCGAAGCGATAAAAAAATAGAAACAGCTAAAACTGAATTTGACTAGCATTAACTAAATAAAATAACATGTCCTTTCAAATTATAGAGCAATCCACAAAGTACGATGTCTGTATAGTAGGCTCGGGAGCCGGTGGAGGTATGGCGGCAAAAATATTAGCCGATAAGGGCTTCAAAATAGCCCTTTTAGAAGCAGGTCCCGATTTTGATCCTGCAAATCCTGAACAGCGCACGCAGCTAAGATGGCCATATGAGTCACCCCGTAGAGGAGCTTCTACGGTGAGACCTTTTGGTGATTTTGACATGGCTTATGGTGGATGGGAACTGGATGGAGAACCTTATACCAAAGAGTGGGGTACTCAGTTCGACTGGTTTCGTTCCAGGATGGTAGGAGGAAGAACAAATCACTGGGGGCGTATTTCGTTGAGATTTGGCCCGCTTGATTTTAAAAGAAAAGATTTTGATGGAAAAGGTGATAACTGGCCAATTGGCTACCAAGATGTAAAACCTTATTACGATAAAGTTGATAAGCTAATCGGAGTTTTCGGCACGAAGGAAAATATACCCAATGAACCAGATGGGTATTTCTTACCACCTCCTAAACCAAGGCTGCATGAACTTTATTTTAAGAATGCCACGGCAAAGGCTGGGATTCCTATGATCCCTTCCAGACTTTCCATTCTTACCAAAAGAGTAAATAAAAAACGCCAGGCTTGTTTTTATTGCAGCCAGTGTTCCAGATCTTGCAGTGTATATGGAGATTTTTCTTCCTCTTCGACCCTGGTGAAACCTGCCAAGGAAACCGGAAATGTAGATCTCTTTGTAAATGCTATGGTTCGTGAAGTGATCACAGATAAAGAGGGAAAAGCAACCGGGGTTCATTATATAGATAAAACCGATTCTAAGGATTATAGAATAAAAGCGAAAGTGGTGATCCTGGCGGCGAGTGCTTGTAGCTCTGCAAGGATTCTTCTTAATTCAAAATCAACTGCTCATCCCAATGGACTGGCAAACTCCAGCGATGTAGTTGGTAGATATCTGCATGATTCTACAGGTTCTTCCAGGATGGCGTTTATTCCTTCTCTTATGGACAGGGAAAGATATAATGAAGATGGTGTAGGCGGGATGCATTTATACACGCCATGGTGGCTGAATGATAATAAAAATCTTGGGTTTACCAGGGGTTATCATATAGAATACTGGGGAGGAATGGGAATGCCTTCCTATGGTTTCGGTTTCAATATGGAAAATATGAACAGTCTGGTTCCCGGTCTTAATGGGGAAATAAAAAAGGCAGGAGGCTATGGAGTTGGACTCATGGAGGATGTAAAACGTTTCTATGGTTCCACTGTAGGAATGGCTGGAAGAGGTGAAAGTATTCCTAGAGCCGAGAACAGGTGTACCATAGATTCTGAAAAAATTGATAAATTCGGAATTCCGGTACTAAAATTCAATTATAAATGGTCTGAAGAAGAAGTGAAACAGGCAGCGCATATGCAAGATAGTTTTGAAGAAATTATTCAGTCTATGGGTGGGATCGCATTGGGAAATAAACCCGGTAAAGAATCAAATTACGGACTTGAAAATCCAGGAAGGATTATTCATGAAGTAGGAACGGTGAGAATGGGAGAGGATGCGAAAACTTCAGCTTTAAACAAGTATAATCAGGCTCATGATGTGCCTAATCTATTTGTAATGGACGGTGGAGCATTCGTATCTCAGGCAGATAAGAACCCGACCTGGACAATCCTCGCGCTTGCATGGAGGGCATCAGATTATCTAGCAGATGAAATGAAAAAAGGAAATATTTAAATAGCTGGTTATGGATAGAAGAGAATCACTTAGAACATTACTTATTGGTGGCGCAGGTTCAGGACTACTGCTAAGTTGCAGGTTGGACGATAATACCGATGTTAGCCAGCTGACAGATATCAAAGAAAAGAAATTTGATTACGGAAGAACTCCCGAGGAAGAAGCCAGGGATGAAGCTTTATTAAGTGAAGATTTTTATACTGAAGAGGAAATGAAAACTATAATAGTACTTAGTGATATTATAATGCCTGGGGATGGTGAATATCCACCAGCGTCCGAAGTTGGTGTGCCTGAATTCATTGAATTTATCACCAAAGATCTTCCCTATCACAAAACCCCGATGCGGGGTGGCCTCCGGTGGTTAAAAAATGAAAGTTATAAACGCTATAATAAAGATTTCGTGGAACTTTCAAAGGAAGAGCAAATCGCCATCATAGATGATATTGCTTATCCCGAAGATGTAAAGCCAGAATTTAGTCAGGGTGCAGTGTTCTTTTCGCGGATAAGAAATTTAGTAACTACTGGATATTTTACAAGTAAGGAAGGAATAGAGTATCTGGGTTATATGGGAAATAAGCCGAATGTCTGGGATGGTGTCCCCGAGAAAGTATTAAAGAAACATGGGGTAACCTATGATGAAAAGATGCTGAAGGAGGCCATTAAGCCCGAAGAGAGAAATGAAATTGAAGACTGGAAAGATTATACGGTTTAATTATAACATTAGTATCCCATTTTTGAATTCTTCCACATTGATTATAAGGTAGATCGGAATGGACTAGCCTTGAAAGTGCTTTCTTTTTTGCCTATTCTAATTCTGTTTCTAAATTTTTATAATTTATTCTCCAACATCTTCTAGACTTTCTGAATTTTCAGCAATTCAGGAATATATGACCTTTAAGTAAAAAGCTGGTTAAAACAAATGGATTTTCTTTGATGTAATATTCATAACATGAGGATAATAAATCTTATTAAAAATCAAAGTAATAAAAATTAGGTAATAATCGTAAAAACAAACAAAAGTGACGAGATTTAGCTAAAATAAGTATAAAATTTTATCGATTCCGCAGAAAACCATGCTAATTCTCCTAACTTTAAGATTGATCGATTAATTAACCAACCAAAAAAATAAATAGATGAGTAGTAAGAAGAAAAATTTTGCACGTTTTGGAATGGCCGCCAAGGGAGCAGTTTATTGCCTAATAGGAGTACTCACCGCACTCGCTGCCTTTGGACAGGGCGGAGAGCAAACAGGTAGCAAGGGAGCTTTGCAATATCTTGCGCAACAGTCATACGGCCAGATCTTACTGGCTGTTATGGGCCTTGGACTTCTTGGATATGTATTCTGGAGAATGTATCAGGTTTTTGCGAATCCAAAAGGTCTCGATGATGATACTAAAGGTTACGCTAAAAGAGTAGCATACTTTATTAGTGGACTATTATATGGTGGTCTTGCCTTTTATTCCTTCAAACTTGCTTTTGGAAACAGTTCCGGAGGTGGAAAGTCTATGATGGGTTCTCTAATGTCTGGCTCTAATGGCGATACTGTTGCCATTATTATTGGGATAGGTATGGCGATAAAGGCGATTTATGATCTTTACAGAGCTTATTCAGGTAAATTCAAGGAAGAAGTGGAAGAAACAGGAATGGATCGAAAAGAACAGAAGGCACTTATAAATGCAGGGAAATTTGGCCATACTGCCAGAGGTGTCGTGTTTGGTCTAATGGCTTATCTAACACTTAAGTCCGGTTTATCTAGTGGGAATGATATTAACACCCAAACAGATGCTTTTAGTTTTATACAAAATGAATTTGGTTCTATCGCATTAGGGATAGTAGCCATTGGATTGGTTGGATATGGAGTTTATATGCTTATAAAAGCAAAATATCCGTCTATTTCAGTCAGATAAATTTAAAATTAATTAGAATTTAAGAAGGGGGAAGGTATTCTTCCTTTTTTATTATAAATTTTTTAGAGGGTATTGCCCAATATGACTGGCGTTTAACTTCTGGAAGTAAGAATGGAGATTTTCCTCAAGCGGGAGGCCATGTTCTTGAAAAGGAAGTAGATATTATATAAATACAACCTGTTCAAATTGAGCAGCTCCCGAAAAATTTTCATTTAAAAGGTGGCTATTTTAAATAGATATCTCCACTTATAGTATGGAGCGTAAGAGAATTTTGGGTGTAGCCTAATTGTATGCTGACTTCTTCACCAACCAGTTTATTTTTTCTGATCAATTTTTGACTGTTATTAGTGTGGATGTCTCCGGTAATAGTTTTTGCAATTAGAGACGAGTCCATATAATTAAGGTTTATTTCACCCGAAATTGTCTTCAGTTTTAAGTCTCCCTTGTATTCTTTAATATCAATATCTCCGCTAATTAATTCTGCGGTGATATTTCCCTGAACGAATTCAGAAGCAATACTGCCGGTAATGCTTGAAATATCTAACCGGACATTTTTTGGCAAGAACAGAATGTATTTAAATTCATGATCCAGGCTTTTATCGTAAAGCATTGCAAGACCTTCTTTCTCTTTCTGGTATGCCTTAAAAATATCTCCAGAATTTGATGAAACTTTAATTTTTGAAGCGTCTTTTTGAAGCTTCAGTTCAAACATATCTGTATATTTTTCATCGTTTGTCTCAGCTATTGCTTCTATACGTATAGTAGGTTTATCCCAGCTTTTGATCTCAATACCTGAAGCAAATGCAAATTCCATTTCTACCGATTGATCTTTATAGTTTATTTCTTTCTGAATCTTTTTCTGAGCTTGAAGAGTAAGGGTAGCAAATGCAATTACCGCAATGATAAGATTTTTCATATGATTCGTTTTTTGATTGATGAATTTGACCAATATAAAATGGTCTTTATATAAAGACTTGAGAATTATGGATCTGTTGCAGAAAAATTGGAATTTTATTTGCTGAAAGTGATTTTCCTGTTATGACTTCAGCAATTCACCGAATAACTTTTCAGCTTTTGATTGCCTTTCAGAATCAGCATTTAGAGGTAGTTTTACAAGATCTTTTTGAGTATTTAAATACCTGCTAACAATCCTGTCGGCATAACTGGAGTTTTTTTGCGGGATAAGAAAATTTTTGAATTCTTCAGGATGATTGAATTCATCCGAATTATCAATAAAACCATAACCCGCATATCTGCCTTTTTTAAGATAGATAAAAGATTTTTCCTTGGTAGTTCTTCCCTTTTCCACTAAAAGGCAGGAATCCTCAAACTGACCAATATAGTCTATTGCTTTAGAGACGCGGGCATTGTATTCTTCCGCATCGATCTCATTTTTACAGGCCCCACTACAGGAGCTGATTTTATAATGATCACAATATTTCACCCCGGCCTGAAGTCCGCAGTATTTTGGACAGAGTTGATATTCCTCACAAATAAACTCCAAAAACCTGATGGCTTCTTCCCGGGTATAAAATTTCATCCAGCTCACAGGAGAGATCTTATTTTTATGTAAAGCGAACTGCTCGATCCCTTTTTGATTATGATAGGAGGTGAGTGTATATGGCCTTGAGATTTTCTTCTGAGCTTTATTGTATCTGGGAAAATATTTCAGAATCAGTTCCGACTCCCGTAATAATGCCAGGAATTCATTTCCCGTAAGTTCATAATCGATGCTATAAGTTTCCTGCATCAGTTTATATTTTCGGTTAGAGCGTTCCTGGAAATGAGATTTAATACGACTCTTTATATTTTTTGCCTTTCCTATATAAAGCGGGATACCATCTTTATCCTTGAAGAAATAAACACCCGTTGAGGTGGGTATTTTTTCAAAATCTGAATTTTTAAAGTTAGGCGGAAGATAGGAAGCGGCCGTCCTTTGATTCAGGAATTTAGTGATCACTTCATATTCCTGATCCAGAGAAAGACAACGCTGGAACAGGGTTACCGTAGCTTCGCAATCACCCCCGGCCCGATGCCGATCGTAATGCGGAATATTGATGGAAGTACATATATTGCCAAGACTATAGGAAAACAGTCCGGGAATTAGTTTTTTCGTAAGACGCACGGTACACAATCGCTTTCGTTTGAATTCCCTGCCGATCTTAGAAAACTCGGCGCGAATGATGTTATAATCAAAATTCACATTATGAGCGACAAATACGCAGTCTTTAGTAATGGCATCTACTTCCGCTGCAATTTCTGAAAACTGTGGAGCATTACTCAACATTTCATCATTAATGCCGGTAAGACTTTCAATATAAAGTGGGATGGACTGGCTGGGATTGACTAATGATGAATATTCGTCTATCACTGCTCCATTCTGAACCACCATCACACAGATCTCTGTGATCTTATTTCCTCTTATCCCGCTGCCGGAAGTCTCAATATCAGTAATAGCAAACTTCACATCTTTCATTCTGGAAAATTACTGCTTAATTGGAAAATATCCAAATGCTGGGAAAAAATCCATAAAATTCTTAGGTTAATCTGTTTAGGGTTAGGGTAGGGAGTAAAATTTTTTCATAACAAAACACGGATTCTTAAAGGCTTTAAATTTATTCTTCTGCTTTCTGATCCATGTTCTTATAACTTTTCACTAGTCTTATAAACTCAGCTCTATATCCATCTTTATCACTTCCTCTACCTTTTTCAGCTAGACTAAGTACCAAAGGATTATTTTTTCCATTGGCATATAGAGATTCTCTTAAATTCATTCCGAAAAGTGAAAGTGCCGCAATAAAGCTAAAATCTTCTGAAAGCTCTTTTTCTGAATCGGCATAAACTGTCTTTTCAATAAGTTTACTTTTCGTACCATCCGGATCTTTGTATCTAAACTTAACCGTAACAAGTTCGTTAGAGTTATTCCCGGTAGGAACTTGTTTTGTATACTTATAATCATCGATTTCCTTAAGGAATTCACTTTTCACGCCTGCCGGAATGATTTCATAAACCGCCGTTACATTGTGACCACTTCCTAGTTCTCCGGCATCTTTATTATCATCCTTAAAATCTTCATCATTCAACCGTCGGTTTTCGTAGCCGATTAGGCGAAATGCCTGTACATTATCAGGATTAAATTCAACCTGAATTTTCACATCCTTGGCGATGGTATATAGAGTTCCACCAAACTCAGTTCCCAAAACTCTTTGTGCTTCTTGCATAGAGTCTATGTAGGCATGATTCCCATTACCAGTTTGGGCCAGAGTTTCTAACTTAGAATCTTTATAGTTACCCATTCCAAAGCCCAAAGCAGTTAAATATACTCCTGATTCTCTTTGTTCCTTTATGAGATCTTTCATTGCCCTGTCGCTACTTGAACCTACATTAAAGTCCCCATCGGTCGCAAGGATCACACGGTTATTCCCATTTTTAATAAAATTTTCTCTAGCTATCTTATAAGCTAGTTCAATGCCTTGTCCTCCTGCCGTGGACCCTCCTGCAGATAGTTTGTCCAGTGCTTCTTCTATCTTAATCTTCTGATCTCCAGAAGTGGTTTCCAGTACAACTCCAGCAGCTCCCGCGTAGACTACAATTGATATTTTATCTTTTTCTCTTAACTGACTGCTTAGTAATTTAAAAGCCGATTTAAGTAAAGGAAGTTTATTTTGTTGATTCATAGATCCGGAAATATCAAGTAGAAAGACAAGATTTGATGCCGGGACATTCTTTAAAGGGATTCTTTTTCCCTGAAGGCCTATTTTCAGAAGTTTAGTATCACTATTCCATGGAGTTTGAGCATATTCTGTTTGGATTGAAAATGGATGTTTTCCTTCGGGTTGTTTGTAATCATAATTGAAGTAATTGATCATTTCTTCAATTTTCACGGCATCCTTTGGTATTTCAATGCCATTATTGATCATTCTTCGAATATTACTATATGCGGCTTTATCAACGTCTATAGAAAAAGTAGATAACGGAGATGCTTTTACCAATTTAAAATTATTATCTTCAATTTGGTTATAGGATTCATTGGCGGTAACCGGGGTTGGAGAACTTGCATAACCTCGAATTTGAATTGCAGCTACATCTTGTACCACTACAATTTCTTCAAGTGACCTCGTGTCTTCCTCCAGGGTGACATTTATCGAAGTCTCTTTTTTTACCTGGATCTTCTTGGTTTGGAAACCTACAAAGCTAAAGACAAGGATATCTCCTTCCTTAGCTTCAATTGTATACTTTCCAGCAAAGTCCGTTTGAGTACCTGAAGTACTACCTTTGATCATAACATTAACACCGGGAAGGGGGGAATTTTGATTGTCAGTAACCTTACCTGTAATAGTTTTGGCCTGGACACTCAGGCACATACTTAAAAATAAAATGTGAAATAATCTCATAATGTGTGATTTAGGTTGAGATCAGATAGTAAGGTTAACTGAAAAAGTTTAATATTAAAAAACTGAAGCAAAATTCAGGCCGAAGTCAAATTAGACTTATTTTACGGTACGTCTCTTCTCTCAGGAACTAAAATATATCCTGAAGATAGCACTTCCAGCATTCCTTGTGCATTCTTCTTCGGAAGGATTCATAGAATTTATATAGAATATCTGAATTGCCCATTTTCCTTAAATGAAAACATGAATCCTAACAGCTATTTAAACAAAAATTTAAACCACTGTCCAAAATTCTTTTTTCTTAAAAATAGAGAGGACGGCATAAGGCTGTTGTAATTTAGATTCTTCGAAATTTCAGAAATAGATTTTCCTTTTACCAAGGCTAAATTTTTCCATTTTTCAGGTTCCAGATAAAAGAAGTCTTGAAAGTCCTTATAATTTGAAGAATCAATCTTACGCCATTTGGTAATAAAGTTGTTGTAGTTTACCTGATGTGAATGTCCCCAATTTTCAAATTTTGTTTTGATCTCTTCTTCAGATCTGGATAGACATTCATGAAGAATAAGATTCTTCGTGTAAATTACTCTCTGTTTTGAGTTTCGTCCAGTTCTGTAACCAGGATAGTTGGTAGCAAATTTTTGGTTTCGGGACTCATCAACATATAATATTCCGTTTTCAACATATTTATATAAGTTGATAAAAAATCCGGCAATTTGAATCTGATTTTTCTCAGGTTCGTCCAAGTAATGATCTCTTTTTCTAAGTTCTTTTACGAAATTTTTAAAGTCAATAAAATATTCGTCACTATCTATTTGTACAAGCCAGTTGCCAATTCCCATTTTATGACCAAGCATTTTACGTTCTCTCACTTCATTTTCCATTGGGTTTAAAGCGGGGTCATAGAAATTGTCTTTGTAAATAGTGATCTTATTGTTTAAATCGAAATCGTTTAGCCATGTGAAGAAATTGGGGTCAATGTCAATTCTTTTTCCAGACCAGGTCTTTTGATCTTTATCTAATGCGATAAAAATTTCATCAGCTTCATTATATATCGGCGGGATAGAATTTTTTAGCAATTCGTAATCGTAAGACATTAAAAAGCCAACTTGAATTTTCTTCATATTTTTAATTTGTCGAATTGAAATTCAGGTAAAGTTCAATTGCTGGTGAATTTATAAATTTTCTTCTGAAACTAGCAGTATGGAGGTTAGCATAACAAACCGATGAGCTTTTATTTGAAATTGAATAGTACGGTAAATAAACGGAGAATGCAGTTAAAGGCTAAAGATTATATCCTGGTAGGATTTCAGGTCATTTTGTGTGTAGTCTATATTTACGATTTCAAGCTTATTAATTTAAAGATGCCGCTATTCATCAAGCTCGTTGGCATTATATTGACTGTTTCGGGGATTATAATCCTTTTGCTAGGTATGCTTCAGTTAAATAAAAATCTTTCTCCCTTTCCAACTCCAAGATCAAACTCTGAACTTGTTCAAACCGGACTTTATAAATTTATAAGGCACCCTATTTATACCGGGATCCTTTTAAGTTTTAGCGGGTTTGGGCTTTATAGTGAATCTGTTTTCAGGTTAATAATTACACTTCTATTATATGTTCTATTTATAGTGAAAACGGGATATGAGGAAGAACAATTAACCAAGCGTTACAATGGCTATGCCTCATACCGCAAAAGAACCGGAAGGTTTTTTCCCAAAATTTTCTAGAAGTTTTCATCTATGTTTAAATAATCCCATTATCGATTAACACTTGAAAAGAGTCTTCCATAGTTTCCCGCATTGACCTGAATTTCATATCCAGATCTTTTTTGATCTTGGAATTGTCGGCCTTCCACTCGACATTCACATTATTTTTGATAAATTTTCGGGATAGATTTTTATTTACATAAGGACCGATTAGGAGTAATAACCATTTAGGTAAGGCTTTAGTTGGTACGGGGTAAGAATCACCGTATTTGGGTTCCAGTGCTTCCCCTAGCTCCACAAAATTGGTGTTATACGCTGACGTGATATATCTCCCTTTTGCAGAAGGAGTAAAACCGGCTTTATAATGCGCTTTTGCCACATCACGAACATCTACCAGCCCAATTCCTAGCTTAGGAGCTCCCATTTTAAAGGTGCCGTCTCCCAGCTGTTTTAATAAACTAAAACTTTCGGAAGTAGTCGCTTTAGGATTTAGAGGGGGTCCCATAACCAGCGATGGATTGATAGTAATCAGGTCCCATTGTTCCTGATCCTTATTTATTTCCCAGGCTTTTTTTTCAGCCAGGGTTTTGGAATAGGAGTAGGGCTGATAATCCAGGGATGCTGTGGTGTTCCAAATATCTTCAGTTAGTTGGCCATCTGGTGTATTCTGTACCTCCGTGGCATCTGTATAGATCGCAGCACAGCTACTGGTCAAAACAACTCTCTTTACACTGGCTGTTTTACTGGCCTGGTTAAGTACATTGACAGTTCCCTTTACCGCCGGCTCGATGAGCTCTTTTTGAGGATCATCAAAGTCTGAAGTAAATGGCGAGGCGGTGTGAAAAACAAGCTCGCAACCTTCCATTGCTTTAGCGTAAGAACCCTCCTCCAAAAGATCAGATTTAAAATATTTTATTGTTCCCGGAGCGTTTGCTGCAATTCCGTTAAGATGGTGAACTTTATGCTCTTTTTCAGGATCACGAACCGCGGCATTTACTGTAAACCCATCTTCCAGTAGTCTTTTTACCAGCCAGCCTGCTACATATCCCGTTGCTCCTGTAACCAATATTGGTTTTGTTTTATCTATAGTCGTCATCTTTGATATTAAATCTTTAATAGTTTCACTAAATTAATGATCTCATAAGTTAGCTTTTTTAAATATTAAAGACGAAGTATACTCTATTGAAATATAAAAAAAGCACTCTTTCCGAGTGCTTTTAATTTTGAAATTTCAGAATACTATTTTGAACCCTGATTTGCTTTAATTTGTCCACAAGCAATCGGTAAAAATGGCATTCCATTCATTCCGTGGATTACAATAGACTTATTCTGAAGCGGGGTAAGATCTTTGGTCACATCTTCAAAAGTCATTTCATATTCTAAATTTCCATTTTCATCTGCCTCAGGGAAGGCTTTTAATGGCAATAATACACCGCCATAAAAAGGTGCGCCTTCATCCAAAGTGATGAGTCCGTCACCATTCATATCTGCAGAAGGTGGTGGACATTTTGAATTTCTCTCATTTTCTGAGAAACCATGAATGTGCTGAGCATGGGCTCCTGGCTCAAGGCCCGATGCTGAAATTTTCACAGTAAGATCAACGCCTTTTAAAATTAATTCAGCAGTTCCGGAAACCCCTGAATCATTCAATTCTCCAAAACTGACTGTGTAGTTTTTTTCCTTTTTTCCATTATTCGGAATATCATTGGGAGTATAGTGCGCATCTACAGTATTGATTTCTCCCATTCCGGATTCTTCTTTTGAACACCCAACTGCGAAAATCAGTAGAGATGAAAGCATTACAGAGTAAAACATTTTTAAAGTTCTCATAATTTAAAGTTTTTTAGTTATACCAATACTTACGTGCATATCTCCTAATCTGGTTTTGCATAAAAGGTTAATATTCAGTTAAATACTGTATTTGTAGGGTAATATTTTCAAATGGACCCGTGGTTATCAGACTTAATACCAATACTATCTACTAAATGGAAATAAATATTCTTTTATTAATTCTTGAAAAAGAAAAAGATTGGTTTAAGTGTTATTTGAATTTTCTTTAGCCCAGTAATCAGGTTATTAAATCAATATCTCTATTCCAGTTAATTACTTTTTGAAATAGGAAGGTTGAAATTGGAAGAAAATGTTTTTCTATTTTTCAAAAAAAGACTGAACTTACCCTCCTTTTAAACCAGATTAAGTTTTATGGCATCAGGATTTTTTGCGCTTTTAGATGATATCGCTGCTTTAATGGACGATGTGGCAGTAATGGGAAAAGTAGCCGGTAAGAAAACAGCCGGAATATTAGGAGATGATCTTGCGGTAAATGCAGAAAAAGCATCGGGATTCCTTTCAGATAGAGAAATTCCGGTTTTATGGTCCATCACCAAAGGTTCGTTTTTAAATAAACTAATCATCCTTCCTATAGCATTTCTTTTAAGTGCTTTTGTACCGGTAGTAATAAAAGTTATTCTGGTTATCGGCGGCCTTTACCTGGCTTATGAAGGAGCTGAAAAAATATATGAATGGATTTTTCCACATAAGCATGATGAAGATATTCATGATCTGGAAGATCTGTCAAAAGAAGAATTATTAGCTCATGAGAAGGAAAAGATCAAATCTGCGATTTTCACCGACTTTATTTTATCCATTGAAATTGTGATCATCGCTTTGGGAACAGTAACATCTGAACCAATTGCGACTCAGATCATAGTGGTTTCAATAATCGCTTTTGTAGCAACTGTTGGAGTTTATGGTATCGTTGCAATGATCGTGAGAATGGACGAATTTGGAGTGAAACTGATCAATATCAATGAAAGGGAAAATAGTTTTTCAGATAAGATTGGTCAGATTCTGGTGAACGCTTTACCCTGGGTTATAAAGTCTTTAGGGGTCATTGGGACCATTGCATTACTGTTGGTTTCCGGAGGTATATTTGTTCATAATATTCATTTTATACATGACTTGGTGCATGCGGTTCCAGCATTACTTGCCGAGCTTTTGGTGGGACTGGCCGTTGGTATTATTGTTTTACCTGTTGTAATGTTTTTAAAAAAGATCTGGAGCATGGTCTCGAAATAAAGAAGTTTATAGGGGCTTACTATTTACTAAACAGCTGTAAACAATGGCTCCCCACAAGCTTCAAGATTGCCTTTTTAAAAAATAATGTTTAAAATAGTACTTTTAAGGAATATTATTAATAATTAAAAAAATGAACAAGAGAAAAAATCTGGTACTACTATTAACATCAATCGGACTATTTATAATTGCTATTTCGCAAATAATATGGCATTTTTTAGAAATTCCAGATTTTTACAACGGAGCATTAATTGGTATTGGAATTGGTTTAATGGTCTTTACTCTGGTGAATGGAAGAAAAAAACAAATCTCCTAAAAAGGTAATTTTCAACAAGCCTAAAAAAAATAAAGCTCGGACTGAAATACTATCTTTTCAGAATTTAAAAATGTAGATGAGATTTTTAATTCGGAAAAAATTCCATTTCATAAATTATCTCTCAATAACTGTAATTCTTCTGTGAGCTATTACAGTTGTCGCCAAAGTTTACAAGAACGGTTATCACAAATAACGGGTAGCTTTTCAAAAAATAATTAAGTTAATCAACAAACAAAGTATAGGCAAACAAGTCTGCGTCCCTACACCCGTAAGTTGTGTTAACTGAGACCGTTATTTTTAATTTGGTATTTCTAAACTTCATTTTTTCAAACAATTTGATACCTTTAAACAAAATTTACTATTCATTCTCCTAAATATCATTCTATGAAATTTTCAATATCCAGGACCTGCCTGGTTTTTGTGTTTTTACTTTTAACCGGAATCACCGGATTTTCTCAGGCACTTTCTTCAGAACAAATTGACAGCCTGGTACAAAAGACCATGAAAGCATTTGATGTCCCGGGGATGGCCGTTGCAGTACTAAAGGACGGAAAAGTTGTTTCTAAAAATAGTTACGGTATAAGATCGATCAAGACCGGAGAACCTGTAAATAATCAGACTCTGTTTGGAGTGGCTTCCAACACCAAAGCCTTTACCACCGCAGCCCTTGCACAGTTAATAGATCAGAATAAATTAGAGTGGGATACAAAGGTGAACGATATCATTCCTGAATTCAAACTTTATGATCCTTATGTAACCAGTGAATTCACCATCCGTGATTTAATTACCCATAGAAGCGGGTTAGGTCTTGGAGCAGGGGATCTTATGGTTTTTCCGGCTTCTAATACTACAACCTTAGATGAAATGATCCATAATCTCCGTTTTCTAAAACCGGTTTCATCATTCCGTTCTAAATTCGATTATGACAACCTGCTTTATATTGTCGCGGGCGAGGTTGTTTCACGAGTTTCCGGTAAAACCTATGAGAATTACATCAAGGATAATTTCTTTAAACCATTACAAATGGATCGATCTTTTTTAGATGTTTCTAAAATCGACGCAGATAATAACCGTATTGATGGTCATGCGCCGGTAAACGGAAAACTGGAAATTACGGGTGGAACTTTTACAGATATATCTTATCCGGCTGCAGGAATTTATACTTCTATAGATGATATGTCTAAATGGGTGCAAACCCAGCTTAATGATGGAAAATATGGTGAAAAGCTAGAAGATAGTCTTTTTAGTGAAAAAGCACATCGCGAAATGTGGACTCCTCAAACACTTATCAAAAGCGGAAAGGGAGCTTATAATACACATTTTTCAGCCTATGGTTTAGGTTGGTTCTTACGTGATGTGAATGGATATTTCCAGGTAGGTCACACTGGTGGATTGTTGGGGATTGTTAGTCAGGTAACCATGATTCCAGAACTGGATTTGGGAATTATCGTTTTAACCAATCAGCAATCTGGTGCAGCTTTTAATGCGATCACCAATTCCATAAAAGATGGATATTTTGGAATTAATGATAAAAACCGAATCAAGCAATATAATGATAACCGACTTTCAGCTGAGAAGAAGGCCGACAGTATTACGGCTTCTGTAGAAAAAGCCCTTGAAGCACAGATTAGCTCTAAGACTACAAAACCTGAAATTTCTAATTTTAGTGGTGATTATCAAGATCCATGGTTTGGAAAAGTGATGATAACTCAGGAAAATGGAGAGCTTAAATTTGAAGCTGAAAAATCTTCCGATCTTACTGGCACTATGGAATTCTATAAAGGGACAACCTACGTGGTTCGTTGGAATGATCCTTCACTGAAAGCGGATGCGTTTGTGAATTTTTCATTGGATACAGAGGGTAAAGCAAAAGGATTTACTATGTCTCCAATCTCTCCTCTTACAGATTTTAGTTATGACTATCAGGATCTGGATTTTAAAAGGAGCACGAAATAAAAACATTATTGAAAGTGAAAATCCCGCTCAATTAAAATTGGCGGGATTTTTTTATTATAAATGAAGTCAAAGATTCCCAGATGTAAAATTCTACTTTCTAATAGGAAAGATACTCCACACGTCTTATTAAATTTCTCTTTTACCTAATACCTTCGAAAGGAAATGAAAATTAATAGATGGGAGTTCTATAGTTTTGTTTGCCTTATAAATTAGCTTTTCTTTGAATAATCATGAAGTAAAGGATTTTTTTCAGTTAAAAAGAATAATGGGATATGACGATTTCTGATTTTCTAAGGGATTTAGTAGATTTTTCTGAAGAGGAATTAATGGAGATCCTTTCCTATTTTCAGAAAGAAGAAATCTCGAAAGATCAGCCTTTGGTAAAGCAGGGGCAAATCTGCCGCAAACTGTATTATGTAGAAAAAGGAATTGGCCGGAACTTTTATCTCAATAGTGACGGTAAGGAAATTACACAATTATTCTTTGGGGAAGGAAGGTTTATGACCAGTCTGGAAAGTTTTTTCCAGGAAAGTCCAAGTCTTTATTATGTAGAGCTTTTAGAAGACGCT
Source organism: uncultured Flavobacteriaceae bacterium (assembly GCA_963825045.1). Taxonomy (GTDB): domain Bacteria; phylum Bacteroidota; class Bacteroidia; order Flavobacteriales; family Flavobacteriaceae; genus Christiangramia. Next base: position 81,332 of record CAWGSM010000026.1, read on the forward strand.
ATTATTCATTCTATTTCTAAGGAAGAACTCGATCTTCTATTTGACAGGTACCACAAAATGGAACGATTAGGGAGACTGCTTTCTACGGAAATGCTTACCAAAGTTGTGCATAAATTAAATGCAATTCAATTCCAAACTGCCGGGGAACGTTATGAGTATATGCTTACCGAATATCCCGATATAATTTATCGCGTCCCGCTGGGGATGATCGCTTCATACCTGGGGATGTCCCAGGAAACCTTAAGCAGGATCAGGAAAAAGAAAAGTCGGGAATAACTTCAAGATCGCTTTTTGATATAGGTCAAAAGAATCCTCTAAGATCTGTTAGACATTTGCACTGTAAAAATTTAAACAGTGATAATGCATAGAAAAAGGATAGGATTAAGTAAAGTTCTTCTGATGTTTTTAGGTTTATTACCTATTGTTGCCGGGGCCCAGGATTTAGATCCAGGACTGCAGGAACTAATTGGTAAAGGCCTGGAAAAAAGTCATAAGATCAATGAAAAAGAGTTTGAATCTCAACAGGCAGTTTTAGATCAGAAATTGGCAAAATCAGTTTTCCTGCCAAAGATCACCGTCAACGGAAATTTTACCAGACTTAATGATGATATAAACTTTGATGAGGATACCCAAACACTTTTAACGGGTACTCAAAAATTACTCGTTAAGGAAGCTGCAGGCGTACCTTTTAATTCCCCTTTTCCTGAAGGCTTGCCATTACAGGAAATTCCTGCAATCCAGGAAAAGAATATTCTAAAATCTTCCGTAGATCTGGACTGGGTTCTTTTTAGCGGTTTAGAAGCTACATATGCCCTTAAGGCTAGTAAACATAAAGAAGCTTCACTAAATTATGCCACTTCTGCTCTTAAAGACAGGATCGCCTTAAAAATTATTGAAACTTACGATAAATTAGGCCTGGTGAATGCCTCAGCACAAGTTCTGCAAACGACTGATGAATACTTAAAGAAACAGGAATTTTTCGTTAAAAAAGCCATTGAAAATGGTTTAGCTACACCCATCGAGCGAAAGAAGATCGAGCTGGCCAGGCAACAGCTAGTAGCGAAACAGCTTGAATTTGATCACCAAAAAACCTTATTGATCGAGGTGCTGCATAAACTCACCGGAGAATCCAGGGAAAGATTAAGCATGCTAACTCCTGAATTAAGTCCCTTTATGGCAGAAAATAATAGCAGCCTGGAAACAAGGGATGAGATAAAAGCCCTGGAAGAAGCTGAAAAGGCAAGTCTTTACAAAGCAAAAATGGAACGAAGTAATTTTATTCCAAAAATAGCTTTAAAGGGACATTATGAATTATTAGAAGAGGACCTCTCTTTGTTGGATCCCAAGTGGTATGTAGGAGTAGGAGTAAGATGGAATATTTTTGACGGTAATAAGTCAAGGTTGGAGAGTGAAAAATCAAAATTTGAAGCTAGAAAATATAGTGAGCAGAGGCAGGAAGCTGAAGAAATGATAGCATTAGGTATTACGCAGGCGCAACAAACCCTGGAATCTTCCCGTCAGAATACCAGGATCGTTCAGAAAGAGATTGAACTGGCGGAAGAAACCTATGAAATGGTGGATAAACAATACAAAAATGACCTGGCCTCTGTAACAGATGTTCTGGACGCTTTGAAAGATCTGGAAAAAGCAGGATTCAAATTAGAGCAATCACATTACCAGGAACGAAGAGCAATGATAGATTTGTTACATACTCAGGGACAACTTACGTACTAAAAAAAATCAAGAAGATGAAAATATTTAAAAATATAATGTGGAGTGGTTTAGCACTTTTAAGCCTAAACTCGTGTAGTAATGATGATAAGATCACTTCTCAAAGAGGAAAAGTGAAATTCGAGACAATTTCGGTTAGTGGTAAAGTGGCTGGAAGAATAGGTGAAATTTATGTTGAAGAAGGTGAGGAAGTAAAAAAAGGAGATACTCTGGCTTTGATAGAAATTCCTGAAGTCAACGCGAAGATGAAACAGGCTCAGGGGGCAGTTACGGCAGCTAAAGGTCAGCTTGATATGGCTTACAATGGCGCAACCGCGGAACAACTAGATCAGATAGCAGGTAAACTGAATGCCGGGCAGGCGCAATTAGATTTTGCCACTGAATCCTTTAATAGGATAAACGCCATGTTTCAGGACTCTTTAGTGAGCAGGCAGCAATATGAAGAAGTGAAAATGAAAAAGGAAATGGCTCAGGCACAGGTTCTGGCATTAAAGGCAAAACGTGATGAAATAAAAAAAGGAGCCAGAAGAGAACAGATAGATCAGGCGCAAGGACAATTAAACCGTGCTTTAGGGTCAAAAGAAGAAGTTTTAAGTGCCTCCAATGAGCAATACTTAACTGCACCCGCAGATATGTCTATTGAAACCATCAGTTTGAATGAGGGTGAATTACTTAGTCCGGGATATAGCCTTTTCAATGGATATGAAAAAGGAAGTATCTATTTCAGATTTACAATTCCGGAATCAGAAATTTATGATTTCAAGGTGGGCAATTCATTGACCATCATCAACCCATACACTAAAGAAGAAACGGCTGCTAAAGTTGTTGCGATCAAACAACTGGCGCAATATGCCGATATCACCAGTACAGCACCTTTGTATGAACTTTCTGAATCTATTTACGAATTAAAAATGGTGCCAACCACTGAGAATACGGCGGAGCATTTTTTTATGAATAGCTCGATCCTAATAAAACAATAAGATGACAAATTTTAAAAGTTTATTAAAAACAGAGGTCCAGCGAATTTTTTCGAATAAAGTCTTACTGGCGATCTTCTTTGGTGCGCCGATACTGTATGGATTCTTATTCGGATACGTTTATGAACAGGCTAAAGTAGTAGATCTGCCCGTTTTGATAATAGATGAAGATCACAGTCCGTTGTCTGATAAACTTATAGATGCTTTTGAAGATAACGAAGGCTTAATGGTAAGTGATGTAAGGTATACATCAGGAGATATTAGCCAGGAAATGCCTTTTGAAGAATACGCTTCTGTGATTACCATACCTCAGGATTTCGAGGCTGAAATATTGCAAAAAAGGCATCCGGAAGTTCGTGTAGATCTTAATATGGCCAATATCCTGAATGCTAATATGGCCAGCAAGAATATTCAATCGGTGTTGATGACTCTTAATGCGGGGATTGAGATTGAAGGCTTAAAAAAGCAGGGATATTCTGCAGTACAGGCGAAAGATTCATATGAAAGTTTTAAGATTAATTTCAATAAATTATATAATTCTACCGGTAACTATTTGAGTTTTATGCTACCTGGATTGTTGGCAGCAATCATGCAACAGGTAATATTTCTGGCTCTGGCCCTAGTATTTGCCCGGGATTTCGAAGACGGATATTTTCATTTTCTGGCAAAAACCAGGAAATGGTCTGTTTCTCACATCGGCCTGAAAGCTCTTCCGTTTCTCGTTCTAATACCCGTAATGTGGATTCTGGTAAGTGGATTTTTTCAACTGTTTAGAATAGATGCCGATATTTACAATATTCCCATGCTCGTTCTAACAGTACTTATATCGCTTGCCTCAATGGGAATTGGAATGTTGTTCTCTATTATTTTTCCGAGTCAGCTAAAGGCAACGGAATTGTTGATGGTGATCTCCACTCCGGCCTTTGTGCTAAGTGGATTCACGTGGCCATCTTTAGCAATTCCAGGTTTTATCCAGGGTTTTGCACAGGTAATACCACTTACTCATTTCCTGAATGGGTTTAGAAAAGTAGCCATTTATGGCGGCGGATTGAATTCAATATCACATGAAATAAGCCTGCTTCTGATTATTATTTCTGTAAGTTTTGTAGCTATGGCTGCGATTCTTCAGATCAAGATCAGGAAGAGCAGGAAAAATTTGGAAACAGTGGCAGTTTAATAATAGGTGGCTGAAAATTTTAAATAAAAAAAATCCCGTTTATTAATGAACGGGATTTTTTATGCTTTCTAAGAGTCTTATTCTTTTTCCTTGTCGCTCTTCTTATTTTTATTTTCAGATTTCTCCTTCATATTTTTATCTTTCTCATCCTTAGCAATTCCTTTTGCGTGAGGGATAGGATGTTTACCTTGTTGATCTTCGTAGTTTGGTTTTTTCATGCTTTTTATATTTTAGTTAATGAGATAATTCTTAGCCTAATAATAATTTATTTAAACTTAGCTACATTGCTCTCTAACAATGTTTAACACCCAATTGTTAAGGGCTGTAAAGGTTTACATTACGCTATCAACGTAATTCTTCTAATCTTTACATCTTATCCCACAATTCAAAAGATATTAAATGATAGATAACTAAAGAGATTTTATCTTTTTTGAAAAGCAAAATCTCTCGAGAACTAATATTCAGTATGGGATACTTCTATTTATTGATATTTTTAAAACGACTTTTCCTTTATAGGCCAAACAAGAACGTAAACTGGCTTAATTATATATTTCCTTGATGATGGGACAAATATGAAAGCATTGTTTTTTCTAATTCCGGTTTATTAGCTTGTGAATAAGGTGAATATTCTCGACAAATAGCAATAAAATGCCGCTTCTGTTAGTATTAAATTAAAACTCCAGTGGAGTCTAGTACTGGGTCAAAAAATACCGAATTACATCTGTCGTGGTAACGATACCTATTAGGTTATCATGGGATACTATAGGTAAAGCATGAAATTCCTGTTGAGTAAATATTGTAGCGACTTCCTTAATGCTGGTTTCAGGCGAGACACTTACCACTTTTTTAGTCATTACGTGTTCTATTGAGAACATATCGTAAACGGTGGTTTCCACCTCATCTTCATCATCATCTACAGCATCTGCGAAAGAAATCCGCAGCAGATCATTATAACTGAGCATACCTACTATATGTTCTCCTTCCACTACAGGTAAATGTCTTATATGGTGTTTTTTGAAAAGTGCTTCCGCGTGGGATAGTTCATCCTGTAGATGAAGCTTGATCAGGTTTTTGGTCATAATTTCGGAAACAGGAACATGCTTATCCATAATCTAGATGTTTTAAGAAAATCATATAAAAGAAATCATGATTTACTATTTAAAAATAAACCTTATCAGCCTAAGTTAAGCTGTTTCAATCTCTTTTTTTAACTGAAAAAAATTTTAATCTTATATCCTGGCAATGGCTAAATTTTTCTCCCTACCGTAGCTCGGCGAAAATATGAGAATAAAAAATTGAAAAGGTTCTAGATTAAAAAGCCCTCCCGTCGCTTTTAAAAATAAAAGCTTTGGAGGGCGTAAGTGGAGTCGGAGGGGCTGGCTTCGCCTTCGCCAAATGATTCCGGTCTTGCAATTACAACTTCCCATCCCTTTGGTCGGGGCGCTTTAAAGCAAAAAATCCATTGCTTAGCTACGTGGAGTCGTAGACTGATCTTCAAAACAGTATATTTCGATCTTGTTTTATTTTCGGTTGAATTTTTTATATTGTCAAAGGATTTTTAAACCAGGAAAATGGCAAACCATTTCGATAAAATCGTAGATTATTGGCAGTCTAATTATAGTAAATCGATTCAAGAGTCGAAGAAATTTAAAGTTCCTGAGCATTTTAAAAGAATGGCAAACCTAATGGCTCCTGGAAAATCCTTTTATTATATTGCGAATTTTCACACCTTAGAATTAGAACTTGTATCAGATTCTGTTGAAGATTTCATAGGAGAGAAGGCATCTTTCGCTAATATGGATAAACTTCTTGCACTAGCGCTTCCAAGTGAAATAGAAAAGATCCATAAAAAAGAAAAGGTTATTCAAAGTTTCTTTATTGACTATTTGAGTCCTGAAGAAATGTTGGATTATAAGATTACTTATACCTATAAGAATAAATCTTATGATGGTAAAGAACGAGTAATGCTTCATCAAGCTACAGTTTTAACTTTAAATGAGAAAGGGCAGTTTATTCATGTATTTAGCATCCACAGTGATATTTCTCATTTGAGTGTTAAAAGCACTGAGGATGTATCTTTTATAAATATCGGCGATGGTCCATCGTATTACAATTTAGAAACTTCAACAGGAAAGTTTAATCCGAAGCAACTTCAAAAATCCAGAAGTTTAAAAGAAGTTCTAACTCCTAGAGAATTAGAAATTATCAAGGAATTGGCTATAGGTAAAAGTGTGAAGGAAATTGCTTCAAGTTTAAATTTATCAAGCCATACCGTGAAAACACATAAAAAAAATATTTTAAATAAGGTAGATTGCAAAAATTCTACACACTTGGTCACAATTTGTTTGGCAGAAGGGCTTATCAATGTCTAATCAACTTTTGTTTCAACCTGATTTAATTTTTAATATTCTTACAGATGAAAAAAATTTTCGTTTTACTTTTTCTTAATTTTTATCCATTAATTTTTTTAGCTCAGAGTGAAAATTGGGCTGCCCCTATAGAAATTATTGAAACAGAAAAAAAGAATATCGAAAGAACTATTTATTACGAAAGTGAAGGATTTTCTGAGGATAAAGATTCATTAAGCGTAAGAAATAATCAGAAATTTGAGGATGTAATTATTACCTTGTATCACGATGAAATATCTATGGAACCTGATGTTGATTATTATGTGGTAGGTATGGATTTGTCTGTTATGGAATTCATAGATTTAAAAGAAAAAGAACAACAAATAACTTTGGTTTTTTCCAGAAATTGCAATTCAAATACAAACCTTAAAACTCGAAGACTTGAATTGAATTTTGGTTCAGAAAAGGCTAAAGATGAAGTACAATCAGAATTTCAGAAAATTCTAAAGATTCGTAATTCCCATCACCAGAAATTACATGACTTAAATCAATGTAATATAGGAGCTAATTATTGAGACTATAAATTATAGTTAGAACAAGGTCCAACTATAAATTCCGAAAATCACTATGAAATTCCATAAAAAAGAAAAGCGGTTCTGGAAAACTAAATTTTCGTTTGGATTGAACAATATTCCAGAAGAAATCGATCATTTAACTTTTAGAGATGAATATTTAACCAATGAGGAGCTTTGCTATATCGCTTCAAGAATTAAAAGAATAGAAAGATTGGATCTGGATAGTACTTCTATTGACGACGATGGTATTCCCTGTCTTTTGGAAATGGAATATCTAGGAGAACTTAGACTGGTAAACCTGGATATCACCGATGATGCTATAGGTGCTCTAACCAAGTTACAGTCGCTTAAGCTTCTGCATCTTGGATCTACAAAAGTAAGTTGCGAAGGTGTTTTAATGTTGGCTGAACTGAAGAATTTAAAAGAACTATTTGCAAGTCCTGATAAAGTAGATAATGAAAAGTTGGATGAATTTCTTAAGCGTAAACCAGACTGTGAGCTTACCATAAATAGCAAGCCTTATTCGAAGATAGATTATGGGTTTTAAATTTGTAACAAGGTTAGGTAAGTATCAGGACTAAACTGACTAGATGGGAGGTTTTTCATACTAGCCTGGATTGAATTTTAATTTCACATAATACATTTCATGATCTTCATGAATAACCTCCCATCCATTCTGTAAATGCTTATTTAAATTTTTATTTTTCTTCGATACAAGCGAAAACACTGAATCGTAACTGTCTTTCATATGACTTATCAATTTTTGTGTAAGCAAATATGAAATTCCCAAACCTAAATACTCTGGTTTAATGGCTATTTGTGCTCGTGGGCAGGTTGTTCCTTTAAAATGTTGATGAAAATCATTTAAGAGGTTTTCATATTGGTTTGTCAACTCATTTCCAGAAGTGTCATCGATTAGAAAAAATCCTGCAAAGTTTTCATTAACAACCGCAACCATAATATAAGCTTTGGATACAATTTTTAAGATTTGTTTATTAGTATAAGGTCTGCCAAATAAAAACCCCTTTTTATTCTCTGGAGATTTTCCCAGCCAATAGCTTTGAAGAGATAAAATTTTATTTATATCGCTTTCAAGCCCTAATCTTATTGAAATTTTTGGATAAGATTTATTGTCTTTTATTTTTGCTATCACTGTTTTTAAAAAAGTTTTCCTTTTACTTAGTCGAAATTTTAATTGGATCAGTTGGATTTAAACAGATAGTTATCATTATCCCGGTTAGAAGTACACTCAGGCCAATATGGCTGACCGTAAATACCTTGTGTTCCAGAATCATTTCAAGTCCCAAGGTTGCCAAAGCTCCCAATGCAAATGGAAGTCGAACTTTCTCGGCGTTATATCTTTTGAAAAGGATTATGGAGCAAATTGAAATCAAAGCCAGTAAGCCACCGCTTAACATGAAAAGCCAAATGTCCTGAGTTGCAATTGATAAACCTGATCCTTTGTAAGAAGTAATTCCCAAACCCCAGATAACAATTCCGACTAGGTACAACACTCCTAAGGACATTCCTCCTTCAGTTTCTGTTTGCTTTTTAATAATAAAAAAACTGAGGGCAGATAGTATAATACTCGCCCCTATATAAATAAAGCCTGCTGGATCCTCATCGATGATATTTGCCGATAAAACAAAAAAGATAATGATGAATATGGTCCAGATCGATAGATAGAACTGAAGGCTGCTACGGTGATTCTTATTGAATACGGCTATAAGTATTAGTAACGGAATGTCCATCCTCTGAAACAGCGCTACAGTACCGGCTGAAAGAAATTTAAAACTGTAGATAAGAAACCAACCACTTAAGCCATTAATAATTAAACGAAATATATGTGGCTTCCATTTCTTAGGTTTCAGATCGCTTTTGCGGTAAAGTGCAAAAAGAAGAAAAATTAGCAGAGCTCCCAGACCCCGGTATAGCAAGATTAGTCCGCTGGAATAACCTTTATCCGTTAAGGCTTCAATGCCATTGTTGTCTGCAGCAACGAGAATAATTACTAAAAAAAACAGAAGAAATTTCACCTAAATTACGGATTATGAATTAGTAAAATTCGGTCACCTTGGGTATCATAGCAACCAATTTTGGTAAGGTCTATTTGGTATCTCTGTGAATATAGATTTAATCTTCTTTTTTCTTTCTCATTATAAATCGTGTTTTTAGAAAAGCCTTGAAGCACGAATGGAAATTTTTCATTCGTTTTCCAATTAAAGAAATCGGCTAATTCATTCCTTATTTTGATATATCTATCTGAATAGGTAAAACTTTGGTTAGGTTCGGTTTGAGGGAATAAATCGAAACACGAATTGAATATAAATGGAGAAGTTGTAGTAGAATAGACAATATATTTATCCATATCTACGCTTATTTCTTGCTTAAAATGATTCCACAGCTCTTTGATATCATTCGAACGTGAAAGTCCTTTATTTGCTCCTGAAAGCCCTAGGTGAATTATGATTTTGTCATAATTTATTTTCTCCCCAGTCATGAAGAAGGTAGCAATCGTATTATCTCTTCTAATCGTATAAATGTAATCGTTGTTTGAAAAAACCTTAGAAATTAATTCCTCTGATTCAATATAATACAGACCTATTATGTTTTCAATACATTTCCGGTCATCTTTACTGAGATCATTGATTTTTGATTTAACTATCATCACCTGAGTAGCTTAAAATTCCTTCTCCCGTTTTTCTGCCTAACTTTTCTTTTTCAATAAGATCGATTAAAAAATCAGGGATTTTATATCTCGGGTCTTGTGTCTGATCGTATAGTGAATCTGCACCTTTGCAAAACATATCAATGCCTATAAGATCGATAATTTCAAAAGGACCAATAGGTAAATTCGCTCCTTGTTTAATGACCTCATTGATCTTTTCGGGACAGCTATTAGTTTTTTCCAGGTATCTTACGCAATCGATCCAAAAAGGGGTAAGAAGCTTATTCACAATAAACCCTGGCTCATCCGGAGCGACCACCACATTCTTTCCCAAAGATTCGCCTAACTGAAACATCGTATCTAAGGTGCTCTGAGATGTGGTTTTGGATGGTATTAGTTCAATGATCTTCATAGATACAACCGGATTGAAAAAATGAAGTCCGGTGAAGTTCTCAGGATTTCCAATATTTGATAATTTATTTATGCTGAAAGTAGAGGTAATTGTAGAAACAAGGCAAGAGTCTGATATGTATAGCTTTATTTTTTTAAATATTTGCGCCTTCGTTTGGAAGTCTTCTGTAACGGCTTCAATTACCAAATCAGCTTTCTTGCAGGGTGACCAGTCATTTGAGATAATTATTTCCGGTTTTCTATTTCTTAATATGAGCCTTTTCCAGAATGGATTTTCAGTAAGGATCTCAATTTTTTCGTAAGCTTTCTTTTTTTCTTTGGTTGTAATGCAGGTTACCTGAAATCCAAAAACCGATAATAGAACCGAGATTTGAGATCCCATCGTACCGCAACCTATAATAACTATATTTTTTAGGATCATATTTGATAAGTAATTAATTACCCTTTTCTTTATTAAGTCTATTAAGGAAAATCAGATCCTCTTTTATCCTTTCTTTTACATAGTCCAAGTAAGAATCAATATTTCCGGAACGGGTACAGGAATTTGTGGAATATGAATCATTGGTTTTATAGGCGAAAAGCAGCCATTCTCCTTTGGTGCCAATATTGAGTCCGCACATTGAAAGATCGGCCGGGGTTGAAACCGTAACAAATTCAGTTTTCAAATTGCCTTTATATAGTTTTTTAAACTTAAATGTGATCTGTCTTTGCTGATCTACAGTATCTAACTTTTGAATAACTCCGCGGAAAATAAGGTCGTAATCTTCAATTTTCTCCATATTGATTTCCACAGGCCGGCGGCAGGTACAAAAAACATCTTCTCCTGGATTTGAAAGAAGGCTTAGAAATAAGAAAAGGTAGAGATGCATTTCAGGTTATTTAAGAGTGAAAACATTTAGGAGCATTTTTCGCTCCTTATAACAATCTCGTGTTATTTGCTGTGAGAAAAGTTGTTTTGATCCAAACGCACTATTCTTTAACTCAATAATTTCAAGCGATGGGTTAGACGTAATTGAAAAATTAAGGTTATGCACTGGTTTTGTTGAGATAAGGTTGTGTTTTCAAAAATTACGAATATAGAGATCAAAATCAATACCCCAAAAGGGGTATTTTAAGTTTTTATTAAGAATATTATATTGCCATCTTCAAAAAAGGGATAAAAATCTAAAACTCTGATATACTATCAAATGCGGATTTTTAACTAATTGTGTAGCAGATTTCAGTTCTAGGATCCCGTTTTTTGTAAGTATTATCTTATTAAATATTTATTGAATGAATTTGATCAAAAAAGCCTTGTTTATTATTGCTATTAGTATCTCTAGTCAACTAAATGCTCAGGAAGAAGAATTTGTTGAGTATTTTTTAGAATCTGAAGATTTATATAATGAATACCTTCAAAAATATGATACTTATAATGGAATGGAAAGTATTTATCTAAAACAGGTAGGTAAAGAAATAGAGACTGCGTTTGAACGAATGTTCGTAGCGCATCAGGCCCAGGAACTTCTTGTCCTGTTTGATTGGGAGTATAAGGTTATAAACACGAATGATGGTTCTATGGAATTTATGGTATTTCCAGGAGGGAAAGTCTTAATTTCCAGGGCTATGTTGAATGTTTTCGATACTGCAGCTGAACTTGCCTGGCTGATTGCACACGGTTTAGGGCACGTTATGTACGATTCTACCGTATTAACCATTTCCAAATTTAATTTAGAGGATAAATTTAATTTTAGTGATGAGGAAGAGGTATTTGTGGATGAATTTAGTTTAAGATTAATGGCTGTCGCTGGTTATAATCCAGATGAGGTAATTGAAATATGGAAGGATAAACAGTTTAAAAAGAATACAAACTTTTTTGATTTTCATCCAAAATATGAGGGGCGAATGACTAAAATAAAAGAATTTGCAGCAGATGCTAAAGCAAATGCTAGATCATATGGGATAAGTCGATTCTAGAGTTTCTAAGGGTGTTTTTACAACTTAAATGTGTTCAACTAATCCTGATACGGATGTTTCTTATAAATTTCTTACTTACTGCAAAGACTATTAATGCTACGATTTAGGATATTTGTATTGTTAATCTTTTTTACAATTTCTGGCTATTCGCAAAGTCTTGAATGGAAAGAAATACAAAAAGATATTGAGTACCTAAACAGCCAGAGAGTATTGTTTTCTAAAGTTGAAAACTGGCTTGAGGGAACCCGGGTGGAATCCATATTGATGGATTCTATTTATATTCATTATGGCCAAAGTCCTCATAAAGCAGAACTGGCAGTTTACCATTCCGGTAGTTTTGATCCTAGTGTGCTTAAAATTCCATTAAAGCAAATAGATTCTATAACACATGATGATTATGTTCTCAACCTGCATGTGTCAACTCTGGATCCACCCATTTATTCTTTGATGTACGAACAAATCGATCTATTTCAAGGCAATTTACATGTACTTCATTTTGTGATCGAGCGATTTATGAGGATAGTGGATTTTTACAAATCCAGTTAATCAAATAATCGAGAACGTTAGATGACAAATATTAATTTAAATTTTAATAAATGCAATTGCTAAAGAGAGGTCTATTTTTAGTTTTCATGTTTCTTTTTTTTCAGAGTGCCCAATCCCAGAGCCTCGGAGAGTGGAGTCCCTGGAAATCAAATGAAGTTTTTGAAGAACTGGAAATGAGATATAAGAAAATTGAAAAAGAAAAAGATGGGTACTTCTACGAAATCGAATGTAGAAACCGGTTCTCACATAAGCTTACTTATTTCCTGGTATTCGAACAAATTTCTGAAAAAAGGAAGGTTATTAAGGTGAAATTAGGAGAAAATGAAAAGGTGAAGATCAAACCTGAATTCACCTTGGACCCCGAAAGACTAAATATTTACACATTTTACGCATCCTTAACGCCACAATGGCCCGAAGGATTTGAAATTCAAAATTAATTCTTGATATATAATTAAATACTAACTCATAATGAAACAATATTGCCTTATATTTTGTGGATTATTTATTCTTACTGGTACAGCCCAAAATTCTTTTTCAGAAGCGTCAATTAATAAAGCCATTATATGGAGCTCCATTGGAAATGAAAATAATAATGGTGAAGTTTATTTCGAAACGGACTTCTCCCATAGTAAGAAAAATGTATACGGAAATAACAGTCTTTTAAAGGATTTCAACAAGCTTACTCAAATATCCGAAGAAAAGAAGAACTTAGATGATAGCCCAGTTGAAAAATTCAGAAATCCAAGTTTTTTATATGTATTAATGCCAGTTTATCAAAGTAATGGTACTATAGGTATGGAAATGGGGAGATTAAATTTAAACAGGATTGGATGGTTTGGAAGTTTAAAAGCAAACCTGGGGGTGACTAAAGCGGCATCTCCTTATGAGGAAATAGATCGTACCAAAATAAATAAAGAGGAATATGATTTAGGGGCCGCTAGCTTTAGTTTAGGTATAACCAAGTCTTTAGTTTATCCACTTTATTTATATGCCGGAGGAGGAGTGGCCTATCATAAATATTATACCAAAGATGAAGATGATGATGTGATCGCGGTAAACCTTAACGATGAAAGTGGTTATTATCTCTTTCCCGAAGCTGCATTAGGTGTTCAGTTTGGAAGTATGGCAATAAAAGGCGGAGCTGCTTACATTGATGAGGAAGTTTATTTTAATGTGGGAATTGGCTTTGGTGGTTAAATTCGAATCTTCTTTACAAATTCTTGCGTGTTAAATCCTTATGGAATTCTAACTGGAAACTATTCATTAACAAATAATTAAGAATAATTTTTATATTTGGGAAATGCTAACCTACTCCTTTACCCACATAGGAAAAAAACCTAATAATGAAGATGCCTATCGGTTAGGATCGTATCTATACATTGTTTGCGATGGTGTGGGTGGTGCTAACCGTGGGGAAGTAGCAAGTTCTTCCATTTCGGAGTATTTATTGAGTAACTTTAATAAGCCCGTTGATTCAGCCTCAGAGATCAAAGAAGGGATAATTAAGAGTGTTTTAAATCTCAACCAAATTGTTCTGGAAAACCCTGAATATGACGGAACTGCAACTACGATAGCAGCAGTTTTTTGCAATCCCGAGAAGGGGATTTTTTCTGTTCATATAGGAGATAGTCGGGTGTTTTTAGTAAGGCCTGCAAAAAAAATCTTTTGGCATACCTGGGATCATTCGATGGTGGCAGAACTTATTAAGAATGGGGATATAACCCGGGATGAAGGTCGGGCTCATCCTATGAATAACAGAATCTACAAGGCAATTAAGAATGGACCGGTGGAAAAGAGTCCTGAACCCGAAATACATTTTATATCTGATATTAAAAAGGGTGACCGAATCCTGATCTGTTCGGATGGTGTGCTGGAAGCCTTTACAGACCTTGAAATGATAGAATTGCTTTCAAGAGAAGATCTATCCACTAAGAATTTAGGTAAACATGTTGAAGAAATCTGCAGTGTTGAAAGTATAGATAACAATACAGCCATTCTTCTAGAGGTCGAAAAAGGCGATTTTAAGATAAATAATACGGAGCCTCTGGAATGGGAGACTCTAAAATCATTATCAACGGATAATAAGGAAAGAACTTTTAGACCTTCTGTAAAAGGTTGGTTGAAATCCTTGCTGTCCAGTAAAAATTAATATTATTATGACAGAACAGGAATTCTTCAAGCGTTATAGCTTTAATGTTAGGGAAGATAAGATAGGCGGGGGTAGTTTTGGTACCGTATATAGAGCATATGATAACGTACTAGATAGGGAAGTAGCTGTAAAGGTTTCTGAAGTACGTATTTCCGGGGATAAAGAGTTTTCCTTAAAAGCGGAATTCAAAGCGATAGAGAAACTGCCTGCGCATGCCAATATTGCTAATTATGAAGAGGTGCATACTTTCGAATCTTTTAATGGTGTTTTTGATTATGCCATCATGCAATACTACCCTCTGGGGAACCTGGATCATTTTCTTTCGAAGAATGAACTGGATGTGGTAAAAAGAGAGACGCTAGTACTTGCCATACTCAACGGGATCTCTCATTTACATAGGCATCACATTGTTCAGCGTGATCTTAAACCAAGTAATATTCTGGTAGTAGACCGAAAGGGGAAATTAATCCCTAAGATCACCGATTTTGGGTTAAGTAAACAGGCAAATGCCGACAATAAGGCTTCAAGGTTTACTAATAGTTTTGCCGGAGGAACCCTTCAGTATTGTTCTCCTGAACAGATCAAAGGATTGCCTTTAAAGTTGAATACCGATCTATGGAGCTTTGGTGCGATCGCTTACGAGATATTTACCGGGAAAGCTTTATTTGAGGTGGAAGGAAGTACCTCGGCTAGCGCTGAATGGCAAAACGAAGTTTCGAAAAAAATCCTGCATGAGGATTATTCTGAAAAACTGGAACAATTACCAGGGAACTGGCCTGCAGTAGTAGCTGCCTGTCTGGAACGTGATATGAATGAAAGGGTAAAGGATGCAGAGGAACTGCTGAAGATACTCAAAGGTGAAACTTCAAATGAAGATATTGCCGCTACACAGATCTTACCCCAGGCTGATACTAATGCCACACAGATATTCAGTAAGGAGCCGGTGGAGGTAAAAAAGGAGGAAATAAAAAAAGAACCAGTTAGTGAAAAGATTCAGAAAGAAACTCCTCCAAAAGAAAGCAGACCAAAGAAGAAGGATGTAAAATCTACGATACCAAAGTCAAATAATAGTAATAAAAAGGTTTGGATAGGAATCGCAACAGGCCTGATAATCGCTGTAGCGGTAGCTTATGGGTTTACTTATATGAATACATCAGATAGTGCAAATCAGGCTTCAGCGAAAATAGCTGAACTGCCAGAAGTATTTAAAAAAGATAGCCTGTACGGATATAAATCCAACGGAAAAGTGGTAATAGAACCATTTTTTATCATGGCCGATTCTTTTGAAGAAGGTAAGGCAAAAGTAAGTACTCAAGACAGTACTTTTTATATTAATACCCTTGGGGAGTGGACAGGAAGTTATGCTGAAGAGAGTGAGAAAAAGGATATAGCCGATAATAACGAAAATAAAAAGGAGAATGAGACTAAAGAAAATTCTACTGAGGAAAAAGAAGAGTCGGTAAAAAAGTTAAGTCTGGCGGAGCAGAAAGCTATTTATGTAAAGGGAGAGAGCTTTTATGACAAAAAACAATATAAAAAAGCTTATGAGAAATATATTCAGATCGCTAAGTTAGGATATGCAGGGGCAGAGTTTAGGATTGGAAAAATGTATTATCATGGATATTTTTTGAAAGAAAACACCTCAAAAGCCCTTGAGTGGTATCTTAAAGCTGGAGATCACGGTGACGAAAGGGGATTTGGGAATATTGGTTATATCTACTATATGCAAAAAGATTATAAAAAAGCATTGGATTGGCTATTAAAGGCAGCAAATGGTGGAAATGCTGTTTCTATGAATAATATTGGAGCAATTTATATAGATGGAGGCCATGGTATGGAGAAAAATGTAGAAAAAGGAGTCCAGTGGTATTTAAAAGCAGCAGACAAGGGAAATGAAACGGCTATGAATAATCTAGGTAACCTTTATAGAAATGGGAAAGACGTGTTTAGGGATTATAAAAAAGCTATGGATTATTTTAAAATGTCCGCCAATCTAGGTGATGAAGACTCCATGAATAGCATTGGTGTTATGTACAAAAATGGAGAAGGGGTAAATAAGGATTATAGTGAAGCTGCAGAGTGGTTTAAAAAAGCATATAATAACGGAGATGAATGGGGAGCCTATAATTTAGGTAAGCTTTATTATGAGGGAAAAGGATTTGAGAAGAATAAAAACCAAGCCTTTGACTGGTTTATGAAGGCAGCCAATAAAGGGCATACTGACGCCATGTGTTATGTTGGACATATATACGAAAATTTTGATGAAAAAGGATATAACTGGGAAAAAGCTCGGGAGTGGTATCAAAAAGCAGCAAACAATGGAAATCGCTGGGGAAAACGGGAATTAGGTGAATTCTATATGTTTGGTGTTGGAGGTGTATCCAAGGATGAAAATAAAGCAAAAAGTTTATTTAGAGAAGCAGCAAATGCTGGAGACGATATAGCTAAAACTTACTTACAGGTTATTTCTGATATAGAGAATAATAAATACTATCCGTTGAACGAGTCGAAAGTTGGAAATAAATTGTATATCAAAAATGAGAACGTTAAGAGTTTAAATGAAATGATGCCGGTTGTAATGGATAATTATGGTAATTCGTGGAATACGACAATCGAATATGAATTGGGTTCGAAGGATATAGGTGTGCAGATTTGGCCTTATAAAGTTGATAGTGATGGATTGAGTTATGCTGGTTATAAACCTTGTGAAGTTCTTAAGGATAAGGTGGGAAGTCACTCAACCGGGATTTGGTGGACAAATCCCGGTAATGAGTATGATGATGGTAGGAGACAGATAGCGTATATGTACGTGAAAGGAAAATTTTATAATTCAAATGAAGAGTTAAAAATAAAAATTCCTATGATGATATGCTGGAAACCTAAACATTACTACGAATAGAAAGGATGACGAGGAATGAATTTTAAGATAGGTAGAAATAACAATAATGATTTAAGAATTGCGAGCCCTTCTGTAAGTGGCGAACATGCCAGAATTTCCATTAGCGATGACTATCAAAGCTATATTATTGAAGATTTGGATTCCACCAATGGTACTTTTATTAATGGCCAATCTATTGCCAAAAAAGAACTTTCAAAAAAGGATAAGATAGTCCTGGGAGATGAAAAACTTGAAACCGAGGAACTGTTTAAAAAGATAAAGTTCTTTATTCACAATAGGCGAACAGATTTTTCTAAAGAATTTTCAAACTTGCAAAGTTTAGAAAGGAATTTCCAGAAGGATAAGGACAAGGCTAATAAATTTTTTAAAATCAAATCTGCGGCCTTGAGACTTGGCGTAACTGTAGGCATAATGTTGGTTGTTGGACAATTCACCCCAAGGGAATATAGAATATATTTAATGGGGGGCATTGGATTAATTGGGACGGTAATATCTACCCTGTCAATGTCTGAAGATCGACTTAGGAATAAAATTGAAGATCTTACTGTTGAGTTTATGAGCTCTTTTTCTTGTCCTAAATGCGATATGGAGCTTGCCGGGAAAAGCTGGAAGTATTGGAAATCTAAAAAAGAATGTCCCAAGTGTAAATGTACCTGGATTAAAGAAAATTAAAAGTTAGATGGCATCATTTAAATGTAAAAAATGTGGAACTCTCATTCATATAAAAAAAGAATGGCAGGCCAATGGCAGTAATAAAGTAATCCAATGTGAGTCCTGCGGAAAAAGGATGAGGCTCAATCTTCCGCCAGCAACTCAGGAACAGAATGGAACGGTTATCCTAACTAAGGACTTAAAAACATCTGTACCCGCAAGATTTTCTATTCAATCTAGAGATACTTTCGATTTTCATATAAATAATAAAAAGGAGAAGTACAAAGTCATGTTTGGCAGAAACCCCAGTAATAACTCCAAAGAAGTAAATGAAAGTCTGTTAATTAACGACCCGTTTATTTCTAGAGAGCATGGAGTCTTTACAATATTCAAATCTCGAGGAGAAATGAAGATAACTTTAGAAGATCTTGGAAGCTCTAATGGTACTTCCTTAAATGGGAATAGAATTCATAGTGGAGATATTGTATATGTGAAGATTGGTGATGAGATCCTGGCAGGTAATACCCTAATAAAAGTTCAATAATATTAATGGTATGAGTGAAAACAAGAACAAAAAAGGCAAATTCCTTCTTCGAGGTATAAGCAAAGAACAATTACAAAAAATAAAAAAAGGTAAGTTGCCTTTGTCTTTCTTTTTAGGATTTGTAAGTGGGATCAAAATTAGCGCATTTATACCAAATTCTTCAGATAAAGACTCTTCTAATACAGAAGGAGATAATAAAGAAAATGAAGCAGAGGATCTCAGTGAAAATAATGAGGAGGAATGTATAGACGTTGAGATTCCTGCTACAATGAAATTCGCTTCTGGTATAAATGACGAGATGAGTTTCAAAGAAGCTTATGAAGCTGCGAGAGATGAGGTGGGAGAGGAAGGCTTTTTTAACTGGAAAGGCAACTCTTACCACACCCTAACCAAGGAAGAATGGGATAGTTTATCAGAAGAAGATAAAAGTTTGATCTCCGAAAAGATTCAGAAAAACTCCAATTTTGAGTTTACTAAAATCATAGAAGAGGATAATAGTGAAGATTCAGATGACTTTGAATATGATGAAGAAGATGAGATTGACGAAAATACAGAGGATGAATCTAACGATGAGGAAGAAATAGAAGAAATAACTATTGATGATTTAATTCCGGATGATGAGACAGGAGATTTTGAATATGTTGAATTAGACGATTTCGCAGAGACCGATGAAATTATTTCCGGTCTGAATGATGGAGAAGCTGAAAAAGATGAATACAATTCTTCTGAAGATGAACTAACTAATAATGAGGATACAGAAGAATTTCTGAAAAAGATGAATGATCTGGAGAATGAAAATGAGGATTTTGATGAATTTTCTTAAATGATGAAAAAACTTTCTTTTATTCTGATAATCGTATTTCTCTACTCTTGTAAAGTCACGACAGTAGAAAAGCGAGATTTCAGTATTGACCTTGAAAAAGATGGTACAGGAGGTTATGTATGGAATTATCAGCATTCCACTAATAATTTAAAACTGATAGATTCCCTTAGAATTGCAAAGGAAGATTCTACTGGATTTACAAAGTATTTAAAGCAATATAATTTCCGGGCTACACAGCCAGGTTTATACAAACTACAATTTATTAAAAAACGGCCATTCTCCAAAAGTAAAGATACTGCTGAGATAGTAGAAAGGTTTTGGATTCGGGTTAAAGAATAAGCATGATGAAAAACTTTTTGATATATTTTTTTATAACCGCAATTTCTTTTTCTGTTTATTCCCAGAATAAAGGCAGAGGACTAATAAAACCAACCAAGGAAGAGTACGACCAAAGTATACAATTGAAAAGCTCTTATATAGGTGATGGAGAAGAATTATATGCCGCGACCAAGCAAAAATTTGGTGACCCAAATGCAGCGACCTTTGATCTAAGGAGAATAAATGGCGTTACAAAAATTAAGGATCAGGGAAATTGTGGATCCTGTTGGGCTTTTACAAGTCTTGCAACTATTGAGTCCAGTTATAAACTTATCAATAATAAGGAGATGGACCTATCTGAACAACAGTTGGTGAATTGTTCACCTAATAATGGTTGTTCCGGAGGCTGGTATTTTAGGGTATTCGAATGGCTAACCTATTATGACAAAGATGTAAGCCATGAATTAGCTTTACCATATAATCAAAGTGAAGAGAATTGCTCTATAACTCCTTCTACCGATATAAGGTTAGCTAATTGGGGTACCTTGCCTCATAGCTCCAGTCAATTGGATATAAAAGAAGCCATCGTAAAGCATGGTGCACTTTCAGCTGCGTTATATTCTAATAATCCATCCTTCATTAATCATGACGGTAGTGGTGTTATAGAAGCTAGCAATAGTCAATATGTAGATCATGCCGTGGCTTTAGTTGGATGGGATGATTATAAGGGGGCTTGGTTAATAAAAAATTCATGGGGTGATGATTGGGGAGATAATGGTTATGGTTGGTTGAAATATGGTTCTTCTAATCTCGGTTATTTCGCCTGGGCAGATGTTTTCAGGGAAGATTCTGAAGATAATAAAGAAAAATCTGAAGAGGGTAAAATCAATAAAATTGATTTTACCCGAACATTGGGAAGTCTTCAGGTATATGAAGAGTTATATGTGAAGGTAGACAATAATGAACCGAAGATCTTCGGGATGAATAAAAATAAAACAAGATATCACAATACCGTTTATTTGCCCGAGGGAAAACACAGGATTCAGCTTATTTCTAAATCTATTCTTTCAAAAGAAAAAAAGCGATCAATTCTATTCGGTTATTTCAATAATGAAATGGAAATTAATGGAAATAAAACCTATAAGATTTCGTACAAATCTCGTAAAGAAGGTTCCAATATATTTTATCTACAATTAGAAGAAATTTAAATTAAACCATGAATAATTTTAGCTCACTTATTTTATTGATTTTTTTATTTTGGAATACAGCTCTATCCGCTCAGGATAGTGGGGTTGCCTGTCAGCAGGCTTTTAATTATAAGATCGAAAAAAATGAATATGGTAGTTATGTCCTACAGGTAAGGCCTTATGTAAAAGCTCCGTGTGGTCATCCTGTGAGTGATATGGAAAAGAAGTATAAGCTTTGGGGAGTTTTAATTTGTTATACCGTAGATGGTCAGCAAAAGGTCAAAAGACAGGATATGACTTATGATATAAAAACGAACGGTTTTTACCAAACTTATTTATCCTATTCTGAAGACAGCCCGGTAAGCGATGTGCAATTGTTTTATTTTGATGCTTCCAAAGATTCTTCTTCTTATCCCGAGAAATCCTGTGCATTTTTTAATCGTAAGTAGTAATGACACAGGAAGAATTCTTCAAGCGTTATAGCTTTAATGTTAGGGAAGATAAGATAGGCGGGGGTAGTTTTGGTACCGTATATAGAGCATATGATAACGTACTAGATAGGGAAGTAGCTGTAAAGGTTTCTGAAGTACGTATTTCCGGGGATAAAGAGTTTTCCTTAAAAGCGGAATTCAAAGCGATAGAGAAACTGCCTGCGCATGCCAATATTGCTAATTATGAAGAGGTGCATACTTTCGAATCTTTTAATGGTGTTTTCGATTATGCCATCATGCAATACTACCCTCTGGGGAACCTGGATCATTTTCTTTCGAAGAATGAACTGGATGTGGTAAAAAGAGAGACGCTAGTACTTGCCATACTCAACGGGATCTCTCATTTACATAGGCATCACATTGTTCAGCGTGATCTTAAACCAAGTAATATTCTGGTAGTAGACCGAAAGGGGAAATTAATCCCTAAGATCACCGATTTTGGGTTAAGTAAACAGGCAAATGCCGACAATAAGGCTTCAAGGTTTACTAATAGTTTTGCCGGAGGAACCCTTCAGTATTGTTCTCCTGAACAGATCAAAGGATTGCCTTTAAAGTTGAATACCGATCTATGGAGCTTTGGTGCGATCGCTTACGAGATATTTACCGGGAAAGCTTTATTTGAGGTGGAAGGAAGTACCTCGGCTAGCGCTGAATGGCAAAACGAAGTTTCGAAAAAAATCCTGCATGAGGATTATTCAGCAAAGCTGGTTCAGCTTCCTGGGAACTGGCCGGCGGTTGTAGCGGCCTGTCTGGAACGCGATATGAATAAGCGGGTAAAGAATGCAGAAGATCTTTTGAAGATTCTCAAAGGAGAAACTTCAAATGAAGATATTGCCGCTACACAGATCTTACCCCAGGCTGATAATAATGCCACACAGATATTATTCAGTAAGGAGCCTCCATCGCGAACAGAAGAATCCGGACAGCCGGCACCTGAAACTGTTATGGAGAAATTAAAAACAAATACTTCTCCCAAAACAAATCATCCCGAGAAGCCAGAGACTAAAACAACGATTCCCAAACCAAAAAAGAGCCATAAGAGAGTCTGGATAGGCGTTGCAGCCGGATTAATAGCAGCAGTAGCCATGACGTATGGATTTACTTTAATGGATAATTCAGAACAGATGGATGAATCCTCGAAGGTGATGGCAGACCCTCCTATACTTTTTAAAAAGGACAGCCTGTTTGGGTATAAGCTAAAAAACCGGGTTGTTATAGCACCTAAGTATAAGATGGCCAATCGTTTTGAGGGTGATCGGGCAAAAGTACAAACCAAGGACAGTGTGTTTTACATAGATACCAAAGGTGACTGGGTAGCTTCTTATTCAGAAAAGAATGAGAAAGAAGCGATAGCAGATAATTCAGCCACTGAAAAAGAGGAAAACGGTAAAGAAAAATTGGAAGAAGATAATAATTCTGATAACAAAGCCGCGGTTGAAAAATTAAGTCTGGCAGAACAGAAAAGAATTTATGAACAAGCGAAAATACTTTTTAAAAATAATGAGGATGACAAAGTAATAAGTATTCTTGAACCACCCGCAAAACAAGGTTATACGAAAGCTCAAACATTACTTGGAAAAGCACTGTTAGGTAAATATATTATAACAGGATATAATAAATATTCAGGACCTTCAAAGTTTTGGTTAGAAAAAGCAACAAGAAATGGCAGTAGGGAGGCACAAATGTATTTAGGTATTTGGTATCAAGGTATTGATAGTGAAAAATCCGAACAATACTACCTCAATGCAGCGGAAAGAGGATACCTGCCTGCTTACAAAAAATTAATAGATTTATATGATTATAGAAATCCAAATGAAACTTTAAAATCTAAATGGCAATTAAAACTTGCCAAGGCAGGAGATCATGAAACAATGTATGATATTGCTTGGGATTTTTATAAATATAAAAAAGATTATAAGAAAGCTGCTTATTGGTTTGAGAAATCTGCCTTAGCAGGAAATAGAGCAGCAATGGGTTATATATCAAGTTTGTATGAAAAAGGACTCGGAGTTGAGAAAAATTTGATAATTGCAAAAAAATGGGATGATAAGTATAGATCACTTAGAAAATCTACTGAAGTTGATCTTGATGAATTATCGAATTAAATAAAAAATCAAAGGATTTGAAATTTCAAAAATCTTTCTCAAGTATTAGCTTTATCATGCTTTTACAATTAAATGTTAATCTGAATTTTTCAAATAATCAGGAATGGTTTCCTTGGTCATCATGGGTGCAAGCTTTTGGAAACGAGTTAATTTACAGGCATCGGGTAAAATATACAACAAGTGATACTTACGCTGTGCAGGTGGAGTGGAAGAATAAATCCGAGTCAGATGTGAAAATTAAATTTGAGGTAAGCGATGAAAGAAATATCAAAGAAGTCAACAGTATTGAAATACCTTCTGGAAGTACTAAAATTCTATATACTGGTACTAGTTTTAAAAGCAGAAAAATAAAAGTTCGATTGTTGGGTATCGATTTTCTTCCTAAACCAGATGATTAATTACTAGCTTTTTTATTTAAATAAGTTATCTGGTTAAATGCTTGCTTCGCCTTAAATATAAAATCATCATCTTTTGTCCAGGTACTTCTAATGCAATGTTTT
The DNA here is from genome assembly GCA_963825045.1 of uncultured Flavobacteriaceae bacterium. GTDB lineage: Bacteria > Bacteroidota > Bacteroidia > Flavobacteriales > Flavobacteriaceae > Christiangramia. The sequence goes on from CAWGSM010000026.1 coordinate 105,388, forward strand.
TCAATCTGTGATCTTACTTCACAATTTGAAATTATAAGCTGGTTCTTTTTGTAATCAATATCTAATGCTGCCGCACTATCGAAAAATAAAGAGAGAGAGCATGTACCTTCACAACTTAATTCTACCTCTGAGAGACATCTTAAATTTATTTTATAATTTTTACTTTTTCTGGTAGATCGTTCCCACACGCTTACAACTAAGAAGTCATCCTTTATGGTATATTTTTTAATTTGTAGAACAATATCTGGTTCCTTGCGGTCATAGAGTTTGATGTCAAATACGGGATCAGTTTATGCCAGAATATTTAGGTTTTTATCCCAGTCACTTCCTACTGAAGTTTGAGATTGTATTTTAAAATAGATCAGAGCTAGACAGATGACAGATAAGAATATATTTTTTCCATTGAATAATTGATTAAAAATCGTCTAAGCTAGCCAATTTGGGTTTCACTTTCAATCTCATCTGCCTAAAGGATAAGTTTTATCCAGATAACTACCAATTTCTACTTCATTATAGTCAGTGAGAAAAAGGACATATTCTTCGTGTATGAAAAATATCTTGCCAAATTGATCGATAGAAATATAAGAGTTAAAAGGTAGTCCATAATCGGTAGTCATCCCTATTGTTATGGTTCTAGTGCTTTGTATTGTGAGATTTAGTGTTGTAGATTCGTCCTCATGAGAAAGCCCGTATAAAATATCCCCATCTTCGTTTTGTCTTATTCCTATCAAGGGTTTATAATAGCCATTACCCCTTTCATCGAACATTATGCCTTCAAACGTGGAGGTAACTTCATATTTTGCCTTTGGGGGGCAGTCGTTACATTTCTCTAAATCAAAATTTTTGCCTGATGCATCAGTAAAATAAGTTTGGATTAAAGATTTTGGGGTGTAGTAGTCAGAGAAATTATTTTCTTTAAATAATCCTTCTGTTAAGAAGGTAAGAGAGAGTGATTGGTTTTTCCCAAATACTTCCTTTTGTATGCTTAATATATTACTGCTTCCTCTACTTTGTACATAATTGAATTCGCCATCTTCTAAGCCTTCAACATCAATAATCTTTAAGGTAAGAAATCCATCTTCTATTTCCTTCATCAAAATAACTCCATCTGGTTTGCCCTTATAAAGTCCCTCAAAAAAAACCAGAGAATTTTTTTCAGGTAGACTATACTGGCGTAGTATAATTCCATTTTCCTCATCACCCCATAAGAAACGCTCTTTATAGTCTGCATTTGACAAATCCTTTCCCTGATAAAGTTTTAGATCGTAATCCTGTTTATGTTGGGAAAAAGCTTGAAGACTGATTAGTAAAAATATGATACAGGTTGCTATGTGATTTTGTTGTTGCATTTTCTATAATTTATATTTTTTTTATAATTCTACTGTATAATTAAGTTTTCCAAATAATTTCTGTTTGGAATTTAAAATTAGTAAGAATGATCTAATGATGTAATACCTTTAAATGGGTAATTTGAAGATTTTACTTTCAATTTAATTTTTTGGTGCATTCATCACGTATATTTAATATTAAGATCTCGTGAAAGATCTGCTTAGCCTTTTTAACAAAAACTTCATTTGTATTCCAAGTCGTTCTAAGGCATTTCTTTGGTTGATCAACGGTTCGTTCTGATAATTCACAATTTGATATTTTCAGCATGATCCGATTTTCAGCATCAGTTTCTTTAAAAGACAACATCAATGAACAATAGCTAGAACAATCCAATTCTACACCATTAAGACATTTTAAATTGAAAGTGGATTTTTTACTAGTTCCTGTAGATCGCTCCCATACGCTTACTACCAAAAAATTTTTTTCAATGGTATAATTTTTAATTCTTTCGGCGACATCTGGATTCGTGCTGTTATACACCTTGATGTCGAACATGGGTACGGTTTCCTCTAAAATTTTCATATTTCTATTCCATTCCGATTGTTTCTGGCTTTGAGATTGAGATTTATAGAAAATCAGGATTAAACCAATAAGTATACAGTGTTTTAGCATAGGTGAACTATAAATATTTCTCCAGTAAAATTTTTAAATAAGAAGAAGATAGATCGTATTTCTCCGTTTCAAAATATTTTCTTCCTTTTACCCACAGGGTACCTTTTAAAAGTTCATCTTTTTTATCCTCGAGACCTAGCATTAAATACCTGGACATAAGCATTTGATCACGAGGGTAGTCAGACTCCACCAGCAGGGCCATTTCATAAGCGGCTTTACGGTGATGCTTGCCGGCAGCCTTCGCGAACCATTGAGCTGCATCATAATAGGATTGTTTAATGGATTCTCCTTTTAAATAAATTAAACCCATCTGGTACTGAGCTTCAGCATCTCCTTCTAGAGCTTTTTGATATAAATTTACCAGCCTGTCTTGTTGTTTTTTCGAACCCTTAAACTCAGGGATAGTCAATTCTTTATTAGCTTCCGGATGATCTTCCTCGGGACAGGGTTTGGATTTCCTTTTAATAATTTCATTCATTGCTTCAAATCCCGGCTCATTCTTTTGTCCGCTTAAATTAGAGGTGAATAAAAACGTGAGGATTAGTGGTAAAATAGCTTTATATATTAGAGGCCTCATTAGTATAATGTCTTTAAAAGATTGATAGTTTTTTCAGGTAAGGGGATCTTTTTTATGATGGGCTCATCCACAACTTCCAAACTATTCGCCGTACCCAGATAATTGACAATTACATTGATTTCATGGTAAGTTCTTTCCCTTCGTCCAAACAAACTCATATCACTCTTTCCGTTGATCTTGATTTCTATAGGGATGTTCTTTTCAAGCATACATATCGTAAAATTATCACGGCTGGGTTTTCCTAAAGTGAATTCGTCATATTCCAGGTCTATGACGGGTACCTGATCAATATGAAACTTAAAACATTTCCATTTGAAGGCAGAATTGAGCAATCGCGAATAAAATACATATTCTATATCTTTTTCCACTTCTTTTTCAATTTGATATGCTCTGAAATCAGAAGCTTTCTTGAGTTCATGTATTTGAGCGGGATCCAGATATCCAAATTTCTTTAAAGTTTCACTTAGGGTCTCTGAATTATGATCCAGAAGAAATATGAAATCCGAATTGTCTAATTTTGAAGTTTTTAATTGATGTTTACATACCCGCAGTTGATCTCCTGATAATTTCCCGGAATAAGAGGAGACTTCTTTTTTCCAGGCATATTGATGTTTGCGATCTTCATATGATCTGGAATCTTTAGTATATTCATAAGAATTATCAAAGATCTGGATGATATGTTTTGGCTTTTTGCTTTTCAGAATCAATCAGGTTTACTTACGAATTTATAGTTGTCTCCTTCCAATTGAATATACTTAGATGGTAATTCTATGTAATTTAAATCTGAATACTGGAAGATCTCTGCTGGAAGATTTACTCTAACGGTATAGGATGTATTTAAAATTTCCTTTATATCAAAAACTATAATTTCTCCTGATATTTGATAGAGGTCATAGGCCATAAGTTGGGACTCCTTATTCATTGCATACATTTCGAGGTATCCATCTTCAAAAGTATCAATAGGCATAGAAACTTCTGTGAGGCTAACTTTTCCGGAAAAATTTACATAGTCATCCATATCGGCCACCGCTTCTTCAACAGTAACGTTCCCTGGAAATTCAATAAAATCAAAGCCGGAAATAGGTTTGTTATTAATATCAGTTAACTTAAATACACCATCAGATTCAACTTTTTCCTCCTTTAGAATATTCATAGTAAAGGATTCTTTTATTCTAGGATTAAGATGAATAAGGCTATTTCGCTTTTCCCAACTACCCATACAGAAACTAAATCTCATACCTTCGCAAAATTTCTCGTAAAAAAAAGTGCCGTCCTCATATAGTTTTAAACTGCTCCCACAATCTTCAAACTCTTTATTCATTTCTTTCCAGATAGGTACTTCCTGAGCATCTAGGTTAAGAAAAAATAGCAGGAATAGTATGGGGAATAAGTTTTTCATTTTCAAGGCTAGGAAATTATGTTTTATAAATATATCTAAATCTTCGGAATTTGTGCTTTCCACACATGATTCCGGTAATTTTCTATAGGCTCTGAAGTTCTTTCGAGAATTTCAATTTTGAGTTCATCATCGCATTCTTTTATCCTTGAACTAAAGCTGGAGGCATCCGCAGGTGGATAATCTAATAGTTGAAGACTTTGAATAATTTTTAATTCACCATTAATAACAATTAATTCGCCAGCGTTTTCGAAAATAAAAACAGTTTCGTTTAATTTGACAGGATTCGAGGATCTCGGACTTTTTAATTTTATTACTTTTTCTATGGAGCCATCTAAGTGTAATCTAGTGAGATAGGAAGAATCTGGATTCTGTCGATTTTCTTCAATTACCATGACCTCATTATTTAGCACAATATATTCACCATACGTCTTCCATTCTTGTATCAATGTGCCAGCACGATCATATAGCCAGGTATGAAAAAAATCATATCCTTCCAGTCCCAGAATAAATTCACCATTTGATAGCGCCTTTACTTTTTCACCTTTTAATTCCTTAAGAATCTTACCAGTATTAAGATCAATCAAAATTACAGGCCCTAGAAATCCCCAGGCATGATAATCTTCGGTAGTGGTTGTAATGATTAAAAGGTCACCAGATACTACCGCTTTATCTGGTTTTCCTGGGGTTACGGAAGATTCCCAAATAGTTTGGTCGTTAAAATTTATAAATTTTAATTTTTTATCCTTTGAAATTATTTGTCTCTGACCTTGTATGATAGCTAATGAATTAAAGTCTCTATATGCCGTTTTCTGAATTTGAGTATCCCAAAATCCATTTTTTCTTTGGTAATCGAATATGTCAAAATCTAAATTCAAGCTGAAATGAGTAATATTTAGGTTTAACAACTTGATCTAAAAATACAGAAAAAATTATTAAGAGTCTGATCGGCTAAAATTCAATTGAGGAAAGGTTTTCAAGGATATACAACTTTTAATACTTATGCCTGCTAAATAAAGGTATTTTACTTATTTATAGTGATACTTTATCAAGTTTAGAGTAATTAGGTAGATTTTTCAGGTGTAAATTGTCACCCAATTTGTCACCTAAAAATAAAAAGCCTCGTAATCATTGCTGATTCGGGGCTATAGAGTCGGAGGGGCTGGCTTCGCCTTCCCCTACAAACTCCAATCCTGTAAATACATCCAGCTGTCCTTTTCAGTCCAGGCGTCTTAAAACGAAAAAAACCTGCTCAAGCTAAAGGGCTTGGCAGGTTTTTCCTGTTTCAATACGCAGCCTGGCTGCGCTTAATTGTGGAGTCGGAGGGAACGAACCTTTTTCGAAGTTATTAGAGTTTATATAAAATATTACTAAATTGTTTCAAATCTAATATTTAGGTCTGAGATAAATGAATTTAACTTTGAGGACATAGGTTGTATGTGTTTTTGGTTTCTTTACATTCAATCATATAATAAAAAAATTAATCTACTTAGACCGTAATACTTCGATTATCTGACAAAAATGACAAATTGAAATACAAATTTTATAATGAATAAAAATTATCATGAGTACGTTTATTATTAGTAATATTATCAACTTTAAATATTTCTGTTTTAGCAATTTCAGGAATTGAAAAATCAATTATGCCCAATTCATCCCAATATTCTTGTACTAAAATTATCCTTTTCTTATTTAAATTCATCTAATATTTTTCAATTCGACCCAATCCTTTAAGGAATTCTGTAGGTATCGAAAACCATTTTAATAAAAATGAAACCTATTTTAACAGCATTTCATTTTAAACTGGAAGTTATAATTATAATTGGTCTGGTACAAAAATGTCAATAAACGAAACAATCCTTATAATCTAGAAAGGATTTTGGTTCTATTTTTATAAATAATGGAAAATCCATTACGTTATTAATTTATAGAAATCTTTTATGAAACATTTGATCAAAATCCCACTAAGGAAATTCTGCCCGCTATTCTTATTTATTTTCTCTTCCCTTCTTATTAGCGCACAAAATTCATCAAAGATTGCGAATACTCCTCCAATGGGTTGGAATAGTTGGAATTACTTCGGTAAAAACGATGTCAATGAAGAAATTATTAAAGAAGTCATTGACTCAATGTCCGCAAAAGGTTTGGATACTTTGGGCTATGAGTATGTAGTGGTAGATGGTGGATGGAGAAGAGACACCCTGGGGAAAAATGGCGAACTCTTAGTAAATAATAAATTTCCTGGCGGGATGCAAGCTTTAGCAGATTATGCGCATTCTAAAGGTTTTAAGTTTGGGTTACATACAGTTCCAGGTTCTCATGACTGTGGACTTGATAAAGTAGGAGGCTGGGGCCATGAAAAAGTACAGTTTGAACAATTTATGGAGTGGGGATTAGATTTTATTAAATTGGACAGATGTAGGTTTTCTTTAGATGATAATCCGGAATATTCCAGGAGGGATAAAAGGTGGTTTGAAGGCTGGGGAAAAAATGGAAAAAAAATAGAAGAAGCATATTCCAGGTGGTACGAGCTAATAAAAAATTCAGACAGAGAGGTACTATTTAGCGCAAGTGTGTATCGTTTTTATGAATGGTATCCGAAGCTCACAAACATGGGACGAACTACAGGTGATATAAAATCAATTCAAACCGGCGGCGCAATTTTCGATGACCCAGACAGGCCCAATATCCACAGTGTAATGTATGTAGCAGATATAAATAATAACTATGCTGAATATGCCGGTTCAGGGTACTGGAACGATCCAGATATGCTGGTCACGGGGGACCAAGGTTTGACATTTGAAGAGCAAAAAGCTCATTTCGCCTTATGGTGTGTGATGTCCTCCCCTTTAATATTAGGGAATGATCCGAGAAATATGACTGATAAAGAATTGAGTATCATTACCAATGAAATGGCAATAGATATTAATCAGGATCCAACAGAACAGGGTCAAAGAATAATTACTCTTGGGTCTTCTGAAATCTGGGCAAAAAAATTAAAGGATGGAAGTTACGGGGTTTTATTATTAAACCGTGATCCGGTGCATAGTAAAGAGGTAGTATTTGATTTTGAGATTTTAGGCTTAGACGGTGAATTAAATATAGTAGATGTTTATGCGAAGCAGAATTTGGGGAATTATAAAAAACAATACAAAGCGTCTATAGGTCCACATGCCGGAATATTTTTAAAAGTTAATACAAACTAATTTTAAAATTAAGTCATGAAGATTTACAAATTACTTTCAATTATTTCATTGTTTTTACTTGCAACTAATTTTTTAAGTTGTCAGGAGAATGATGAAAAAGGTACGATCCTGACTGAATGGGCAGAAAAAGTTACTTCAGAAAATGTCTGGCAGCAGTATCCAAGGCCTCAATTTGAAAGAAGGGAGTGGCTAAATTTAAATGGTACCTGGGATTTTAAAATAACCAACCAGAAGGAAAGCGATGTTTCAAAAATAGACTGGAAAGATAAAATATTAGTTCCATTTACTGTAGAAAGTAAATTATCGGGAATTCATAAAAATGTTGATGAAAACCAGTCTCTATATTATCACACCTCATTTAAATTGGACCAATCCTGGAACGATAGGTCGATACTGCTACATTTTGACGCATCAGATTACTACACAACAGTATGGTTAAATGGAAAAGAAGTCGGTACTCATACCGGTGGTTATGATCGATTTACCTTCAACATTAGTGATTTTATAAAAAAAGGTGATCAGCAGGAATTAATCGTTATGGTTTCAGATCCGCAAAACAAAGTATTTAAAGCTCAGGGAAAACAACATAATGGTTCCCATCAATATGAGCGTGCTTCAGGAATCTGGCAAACAGTATGGGTCGAACCGGTTAATAAAGAAAATCATTTAATCTCGGTTAGACAGGAGACAAGTCTGGAGAAGGTTTTATTCAGTTCAAAAATTGCCGAAAAAGATTCCGGCCTTAAGGTGAAATATGAAATTTTTGATGGGACTAAACTTGTTGCTGCTAAAATTTCAGATAATAAGAAGACATCCATCTCGATCCCTTCACCTAAGCTGTGGAGTCCAGATGCACCATTTTTGTACACTACTAAAATCAGTTTATTGAATGGAAATGAGGTTTTGGATGAAGTAAATTCTTATGTAGGATTAAGAACAATTTCGGTAAGTGAGACTTCAAAAGGACGGCAAATTCTGCTTAATGATAAACCCATTTTTCAGGTAGGTCCTTTAGATCAAAATTACTGGCCTGGCGGTGGATTCACTCCGCCCAGTGAAGAAGCCATGCTTTGGGAAGCAGAATATCTTAAGGAAATTGGATGTAATATGGTAAGATTACATATTAAAAAAAATCCAGACAGATATTATTATAATTGTGATAAGTTAGGTTTGCTGGTTTGGCAGGATTTTATTTCAGGACCCAAAGGTGATTTGAATCCCAAACCAAAAGAAGCAGCAGCCTGGCTGGGAGAGCAGAAGAAATTAATGGATGATTTGCATAACCATCCTTCAATAGTGTTATGGATTCCTTTCAACGAAGGTTGGGGGCAGCACGACACCGAAGAAATCTTTAAATGGATACAAGAGCAGGATTCTACCCGTTTAATAACATTATCAAGTGGCTGGAATGATATTCCCGGTTTGGGTGATATAAGGGATTTGCATGATTATACCATGAGACCATCTATTCCGGTTTCAGAAACCGAAAGCAGGGTATTGGTTATTGGAGAAGGAGGTGGCTTCGCTTCAGCATTGCCAGAACATAACTGGACGGGAAGAGCCAACGAAACCGGAGAAATAAAAAATCCGCTTTTCGGTGGTTTCAATCCTGAAATTCCTCGTGATACTGATTTTTCACATGATTTATTCAGGCCTACTTTTACTACGGGTAAACCTTTTGAAAAACAATATGAAAGATTTATTGAAAATCTCATACTTCTGAAGAATACCGGTTTAAACGCATTGATTTACACCCAGTTAACCGATATGAAACTAGAGGAAAACGGTTGGTTAACCTTCGACAGGAAAGTTAGTAAGATAGATAAGAAAGCGCTGAACAGGATGCACACCAAATTGATTACTGAAGCATATCCCCAAACGATTATTCTGGGAAGATCTAAAGCAGAAAATAACAGTTGGGAATTGGCTAAAATTCCATTTCCTGCAGAAGATAAAAAAAATCGTGATATATTCTCCCTAAGTAAAAGACCGGAATTTAATAGCCTTGAATGGATAAAAGGATCGGCTCCTTTTACAAATGAATCCGGCGATAACGTGTGGACCGGAAAGGAGCAATTATTGGTAAAAAATGAATTTGAAATAGAGGATTTATCCAATTCACATTCTGTTAGAATATATGCCGATTTAGATGGAAAAAGTTCTTGGATGTATTCACGTATTTATATAAACGGAGAATTTATTGCTGATGAAATTATAAGACAAAAAATGCCTGAAAGTCGAATGGCTGAAGTAATTGTTCCAAAAGAAAAAGAACATATTTTGAAGCAGGGAAAAAACTCTATAATTGTTCAATTTGTTCCGGGTCTAACGTCGCAATCGGGCAATATTAAAAATATACCTACTACTATATCTATGAATGTGGAAGTAACCAGTTTTAATTTAAATTAATAAGAAAAACTATCAACTCAACCGAATCGCTCCGGGTTCGTTATTTTTAACATAAAACGAAGCTTCCGTAGAAATTGGAGCTCCTTTTTTGTCTACATATTCAATGGTTCGGAAATCTGCCTGGAATTTATCTGGAGTAATTGTGCATATCATATAACCTCTACGGTTACTTGTATATTTTATATGTGGATTCTCCTTCAATACATTTTCACCATAATTTTCAGATCCGTTTCCGCCAGAGGTAAGACTGGTTCCGCCAAATTCTGTAGCAATAATTTTCGACTCAGGCTTACTGAAATCCTCTTTTAAATTATTCACCCAGTTTTTATGGGAATCACCTGTTAATACAACTACATTATTAATTTCATTTCTCTGGATTTCCTTAAAAAGCCTGTTCCGGCTTTCCACAAATCCGTCCCATTTGTCTATCCCTATTTTTGTTCCTGGTCCTAGTTCATCATCTTTATAAGCCATTAATACCTGGTTAGCTAAAATATTCCAACGCTTTTTAGAAGTTTTTAGATTATTAAATAACCATTTTTCCTGTTTATCACCATAAATTGTTCTGGATGGATCTAATCGATCCTGGCAATCCTCAGTTTGTTTTGGCCCACATGGCGGTTTAGACCTGAATTGCCTGGTGTCAAGAATATTGAATTCTACAAGATCTCCATATGAACAACTTCTATAAATCTGAATATGATAATCATGCGGTATAGCCGATTTTCTCACCGGCATATGCTCGTAATAAGCCTTGAAAGCTGCGGCCTGTCGCGTTAATGATTTTTCGTCCTCTTCACCACCCCAGTTATTTCTTACTTCATGGTCATCGAAAGTTACTAGCCAGGGAAAAGCAGCATGAGTGTTTTGTAAAGCCGGGTCGCTTTTATATTGTGAATACCTTAACCTGTAATCTTCCAAAGTTTCCAATATTTTATGTGGATAATGTACCCGACCGCCAACTCCTTCATTTCCTTTAAATTCGTAAATATAATCTCCTAAAAATAACACTACGTCAAGATCTTCTTTGGCTAAATGTTCATGAGCTGTAAAATAACCTCCTAAATAACTCTGGCAGGAAAGAATCCCGAAATTCAATTGCTCAAATTCATCTGAATGCTTTGGAGTAGTTTTAGTTCGACCAACTGGACTGAAGAATGATCCATTTTTAAACCTGTAATAATAATTTTTATTAGGCTCAAGATTATAAACTTCAATATGGACAGAATGAGCCCAGAATGGATCGGTTACTGTTTCTCCTCCCTGAACAATATTTGAGAATGAATTGTCTGTAGCGATTTCCCAATTTACAACCTGAGGAGTATCCGGAATAGCTCCGTTGCCAAGTTTTACATTTTTAATCAATCTCGTCCAGATTACAAAGCCATCTCCTTCAGGATCTCCAGAGGCCACCCCCAGTTTAAAAGGATATTCATTATCTAAAAGGTTGGCGCTATTAGATGAATGATTCGAAGCTGCAGTTAAAATCGAAGTGCCAAAAATCCCGGCGCCGGTGAGAAGTCCTATTCCTCTGGTAGAAATATTTAAAAAGTCCCGCCTGTTTATCAGGTTTTTGTTCATTTGGATTTGGTTTCTTTTATTGTCTTTTTCCATGCTGCGAAAAATTTATATGATGAGAAATCCTTAAAGCAAATCGCTTAGCTTTAATCTTTTAATTTCTTTTTGGTTAACTCTGTTTCTTCATAGTCAGATTTTCTAACCCAGGGTGTTGGTATATTCTCACCATTCATATATCGATTATAAAAATTACGAACCCGAGGATTTCCGTAGTCATAATTGTCAAACACATCACCATTCCCAAACATTCGGGGATCACCCTGTGCGTTCAATTCTTTTTCCATTTTAAGGCGGAGACTTTCTTTTAGTTCTGCCAGATCAGGATCTCTGGCGATATTGTTTATCAGATAAGGATCTTTTGAGATTTTATACATTTCTTCAGCTGGTCTTTTCCCAAATGAGAGATCCCAGAATTCATGATTGATATTTTTTCGGTTTAAATCAAGAATGGCTGTTTTTGTCGGGCCGCCATCTGTATCTAAATATCCTGTTTCCGGGTTTCCAGATGGCCATCTGTTTGGTTTGTAATTTCTGGAATAGAAATAGTTGTCTGATATTATAGCTCGAACCGGATAACCTTTGTCATCTGGTCTTCCAATATCGGTTCTTTCTCTACCAAGTAGAACAAAATTGCGATTTTCGTCTCCTGAGGTTTTATTGGTATTTTTAAAATACTGGACAAGAGATTTCCCTTGTATAGGTTGCATGAATTTGGATGGATTTACATTAGCAACTTCCAGGAGAGTAGGTGCAAAATCTATAAAACTCACGAAGTCGTTGACCATTCTTCCGGGTGATTTAATTCCGTTTTTCCACATGATAGCCAGCGGAAGGTGGTTGTCATAATCGTAAACATTTCCCTTGATCCTGGGAAATGGCATACCATTATCTGAAGTGACGATAACAATTGTATTCTCTAATTCCCCACGTTCTTTTAATAAATTGAGCATTCGAGTGATGTGGCTATCAAAATGTTCAACTTCCACGGCGTAATCCAGCATATCATTTCGCACTGTTTCATTATCTGGCCAGAAGGGTGGAACTTCCTGAATATCATCAGGATTCTTTTTAGCTTTCTCCACTCCAGAACCAAATTCATAGCCACGATGAGGTTCGCGACTTCCATACCAGAAACAGAAAGGTTTTTCCTGAGAAGTTGAAACCAGAAATTTTTCAAAATTATCCGAATAATTATTTTTGCTAATCCCTTTGGCAATAGGCTGCTCTTTTTCCGAATTATAACCCGGACCTGTTAATAACCTTGGTTTTCCATTTATTTTGCCCGGATTACCCGGCCCCCAGCCTTTACCGGTGTGGCCGGTTCGGTATCCATTCTGCGCCAGAGTTTCCATAAAGGTTATAAACTTTGCCGGGAATAAAGGGTTATGATTACCTGCTTCTTCCAGTTGCCATGGATTTCTTCCGGTTAAAATAGAAGCCCGGGAAGGTGAGCATTTTGCGTTGGGAGTATAGGCTTTATTGAATATAATTCCATGTTTTGCCACGTTGTCAAAGCCTGGAGTATTAACCCATTTTTTAACGTCAAAACCATAGGCAGTCATATGTTGTATTGAAGCATCATCTGCTATGCAGAATAAAATATTTGGTCTTTTATGCTCCGGAGTTTTTTGGGCGGAAACAGTACATAATGTAAGGTTAACCAGAATTACCGGAATAATTTTTCTTAAATATTTTTTCCTTATACTTCTCATTATTAGAGATCATTTTGTTTTATCAATTATCATCTTTAACCTGGTATCCAACTCTTTTACTAATTCAGGTTCTTGTTCAGCCAGATTGTTTTTCTCTGCAATATCTGTTTCTAAATTATATAGCTGAGGTTCACTCATCAAACCACTTTCCACCTTTTTATTGGCCATCCAGTCAGGCTTTTCCTGAGTTGTATAAGGCATGATATACTTCCATTGTTTATTACGTATAGCAAGTGTAAAACCTTCTTCCAGCATTTCATCACGGGCTTTCTCAGATTTTCCAAGCCAGGCGTCTAAATGATTTTCACTGTCAATAACATATTCTGGCACATCCTGGCCGACGAGAGAGGCAATAGATGAGTACAAATCAATCTGGTTTAACAGGGCATCAGATTCTTTTGCCGCTGTTTTACCTTTCCAGGATACAATGGTAGGCATTCTTGTACCTGCTTCATAAATACTGTATTTGGCTCCTCTGAAGGGTCCGGAAGGATTATGGTTGCCAATTAATTCCTCAGCACCATCATAGTATCCATCATCCAGAATAGGACCGTTATCACTGGTAAAGATTATTATCGTTTCGTCTAAAATTGAAAGTCTTTCTAATTCTTTAATAATTTCACCGACGATATAGTCCATTTGAACTATAGCGTCACCTCGAGGTCCCATATCTGTTTGACCTTGAAATTTTTCATTGGGTGCACGTGGAACATGGATATCATGAAACGAATAATATAGAAAAAATGGGTTATTTTTATTTCTAGCCATGTAATTCTTGGCTTTATCGGTAAGAACAAATGGAATTTCTTCATCTACCCATTCAGCGCTTTTTCCGCCTTCCATATAACCTATTCGACTAATACCGTTAATTATAGATTTACTATGCTGCCTGTCGGCTTTATATTTTAATAATTCGGGATGATTTAGACCTGTTGGTCGATCACCTATTTTACTATCATAACTAACTTTTAAAGGATCTGTACTGGAAAGATTTACCGCATTCCCATCTTCTACAAAAATGGTTGGAACTCTGTCACCTGTAGCCGGAATAAGGAAACTGTAATCGAATCCCACTTCGTTTGCGCCTGGATTTATCTGCTTGTTCCAATTTACTTCACCTAGGCCGAGTCCTAGATGCCACTTTCCAACTACAGCGGTAGAATAGCCTGCATTTTTAAGCATTTTGGGAAGAGTAACCTGTGTAGTATCTATGAGTAAAGGTGCGTCTCCAGGTAAAATTTTTGCATTATTTCTAAAGGCATAATTTCCTGTTAGAAGTGAATATCTTGAAGGTGTACAGGTTGCAGCCGAACTATGCGCATCAGTAAATTTTATTCCATTTTGTGCAAGTTTGTCAATATTCGGAGTCTTCACGCCTGTCGCACCATAACATCCTACATCTCCGTAACCGAGATCATCAACATAGAGTAAAACAATATTCGGTTTTCTTTTCACTTCCGATGTTGAATTTGTCCTTTCTTTACACGAAATAAGAATGCCAAGGCTTAATAAAATCAATAGGTACTTCATATTTCAAATTTTCTTAAAAATTTGAACATTCATTATCACAAAATCACAAAATCCTGTAAAAAATGTAAATAAGCCTGGACATATCTATAAATTATAGGCTTAGTGAAGTTTATTTGGTGAAATTGGAATTCAGATACCACAATTACGGAAAAGGTAAACAGATTTATAGGATCATGTAGAATTTTTATAGTTGATTAGGTTATCAATTGGTATTATTGAATATAAAAACTGATAAGTTCTTTTGAAAAAATTTTGGAGTAAAGCGATTTCTTTGAGAAAAGAAAGTATAAACCTTATGCCAGGGAAGCCATTGAAAAACCTAAAAATAGGAAAAAATAAAAGTAGATAATTGATATCCCTTTTAATTTAGAAAAATGCTGAATATAAAGAATAATACTAAGAAAATAGGCAATGGAATTCTTCTTCTTTTGATTTCTGTTAATTATTTAAATGCCCAGATCGAAAATCGAAAGCAACCTAATATAATATACATTCTTACCGATGATATGGGATATGGGGATATTGGAGTTTTTTTTCAAAATGAAAGGCAGAGAGAAGGAAATAAAAGTGAACCATGGTTGTCCACGCCAAACCTTGATTTGATTACGAAAGAAGGAGCTCGGTTAACTCAACATTACTGCGCTGCTCCGGTTTGTGCTCCTTCAAGAGCATCATTGCTTCTCGGACTTAATCAGGGACATGCGAATGTTAGAAATAATCAATTTGATAAGGCGCTGGAAGATAATTATACTCTGGCAAATGTGCTTAAAGCAGCTGGTTATGCCACGGTGGCTATCGGAAAATGGGGTTTACAGGGAGAGGGAAAAGGGCCGGAATGGCCGGCGCATCCTTTAAAGCGCGGATTTGATGATTACTATGGTTATATAAGACATGGTGATGGGCATGAACATTACCCGAAAGAAGGCGTGTATCGCGATCCAAAAGAAGTTTATGAAAATTATATTGAAGTTTCATCGGGACTTGATAAATGTTATACGGGCGATCTTTTTACTGCCAGGGCAAAAATGTATATAATAGAGCATAAGAAGAAAAATGGAGATGAACCTTTTTTTATGTATTTGGCGTATGACACTCCACACGCAGTTCTGGAACTGCCGACTCAGGCGTATCCGGATGGTGGAGGTCTAAACGGTGGACTGCAATGGCTTGGAAAACCTGGGCAGATGATAAATACGGCTTCTGAAGAGGTTGATTCTTATGTTGATCCAATTTATAATAACGTTTTTTATGATGATGATAAGGATCCCAGCACCCCCGAAGTTCCTTGGCCCGAAACTTATAAACGATTTGCTACTATAAATAAAAGAATAGACCACCAGTTTGGTGATCTTATACAATTACTAAAAGATTTGGAAATAGCAGATAATACCCTTGTGATATTTACTTCAGATAATGGTCCATCAAGAGAATCTTATTTGCCAAAGGAAAAATTTGAAAAATATACTCCGGAATTTTTCAATAATTATGCGAAATTTGACGGAATAAAAAGGGATTGCTATGAAGGTGGACTTCGAACTGCGACGATAGCTTTCTGGCCAGGAACTATACCTAAAAACAAAATTGTAACTACTCCAAGTATATCTTACGACTGGATGGCAACTTTTGCTGATGCTGCCGGAATTACCGCGCCTATTAGAAGTAATGGAGTTTCTTTATTACCAGCCTTGACGGGTGAGGGAGAACAGAAAGAGAGTCAGATTTATGTTGAATATTTTCATCCTGGAGCAACTCCGGAATATGAGGATTTTAGTGAAGAGCATAAAAAGTCCAGACGTCGACAAATGCAGATGGTACGAATGGGCGATATGGTAGGAGTTCGATACAATATAAAGGATGCCAGTGATGATTTTAAAATCTATAATGTTTTAAAAGATCCTGGCCAGAAAAACGATGTTTCCGGCGATAATAAGGACCTGGAAGACAAAATGAAGGATAAAGTTCTTAATATGAGACATAAAGACACTTCTGCTTCACGACCCTACGATAAAGCGTTGATTCCTGCGGTGAATCCGGGAAACATAAAAGCTGGATTATCAGCTCAATCTTATGATACAAAATTACCCTGGATCTCAGAAATGGAAGGAAATCCCCTTTCAAAATTCGATTTCAGAAGTTTTAAAGATTTAACTAGGGCTAAGGGAAATTTAATCCATCTTAAGGGGTTTATTAGAGTTCCGAAAGATGGAGAATATGTTTTTAGTTTAAAATCGACTCAGCAGTCCTTCATAAGACTACACGAAATAAATGTTCTGGATGCCGATTACACAAGAGGACAAAGCGAGGAATTCCCTGTTATGCTAAAAAAAGGTTTGCATCCAATTGAAATTTATTTAAAAAGAACAGGGCAAATGTCTTTAGAGAATTTCGGACTCCAATGGAGTTTTAACGGAGGTGAGGAAAAGATCATATCAGATTCTGTATTTAACTTTAAGATTTAAGTATTTAAAAAGGCTTCATTAACTAATAAATAAAGGGATGGTATTTTCAATTTTCAAAATAATATTTAAATCTGGCAATCTTTTTAAAATAATATTCATTCTTTCACTTTGCTTCTTTTCATGTGCTACAAAAAAAAAGAACACTTCATCTAAACCGAATGTGGTACTGATTAACGTTGACGACCTGGGTTGGGCCGATCTCGGCTACATGGGGTCAAAATATTACGATACCCCAAATATTGATAAATTGAGTAAGCAGGGTATGGTTTTTAGGCAGGCCTATGCATCTGCAGCCAATTGTGCGCCAAGCCGGGCGAATATGATTACTGGTCTTTATGGACCCAGACACGGAATTTATACAGTGGGTAGCTCTGAACGCGGAGATCCTAAAACAAGACGTTTAATCCCTACTCCAAATGAAGAAAGTATCTCCGATACACTTTATACCATGGGTGAAATGTTTCAAGATAACGGATATACTACTGCGAATATTGGTAAATGGCATATTTCTGAAGATCCAAAAAAGCACGGTTTTGATGTTAATATTGGAGGTAGTCACAGAGGAGGGCCTGGTTCAAAAGGTTATTTTAGCCCTTACAATATTGATCATTTGAAAGATGGCTCCAAAGGAGAGTACCTCACAGACAGATTAACCAATGAGGCTATTTCATTTATAGAAACCAATAAAGAAAAACCATTTTTCCTGTATCTCCCTTTCTATGCGGTCCACAAGCCATTGATGGCAAAAAAGGCAGTAGAAAAATTTTATCAGAAAAAAGAACCTACTCCTGGCCAGTCTAATGCAACGTATGCAGCGATGATTCATACCATGGATGAGAATGTAGGTAAATTGCTTAGAACACTTCAAAATTCAGGCCTGGAAGAAAATACAATAGTGATTTTTACTTCAGATAACGGTGGAATAAGACAGGTGAGCCATCAGGATCCCTTAAGAGCAGGAAAGGGGAGTTATTATGAAGGTGGTATAAGAATACCCTTAATTATGAAATGGCCAGGAAAAATTAAAATTGGAGTTTCTGAAACTCCCGTAGTGCAGCGTGATCTTTTTCCCACGCTTGAAAATTTGATACGTGCGCAGAAAACAGCAAAAAATCTTGATGCGATGGATATTACTCCTTTACTCGAAGGAAACTCCATGAAGCAAAGGGACTTTTTCTGGCATTTTCCAATCTATCTTCAGGCATATTCTCGTGGAGAGGACGGGTCGCGAGATCCGCTTTTCAGGACAAGACCAGGCTCAGTTATCAGGTCTGGAAACTGGAAGCTTCATGAGTATTTTGAAAATGGGTCTATTGAATTGTACAATCTGGCTATAGACCCAGGAGAGAAAAATGATGTCTCGAAAGATAATCCTGAAAAAGCTGATGAACTGTATCAAAAGCTTTTAATATGGAGAAAAAAGACTAATGCTCCGGTTCCAACCAAAGCTAATCCCCAATTTGATGCAGAGTATGAAAAAATCAAAATAAATAAAATAATCAAAGAGGGTTCGAATAATTAGGTATGAAAGAGCAGTACTGTTGCGCTTATAATTACCATTTATTAAATAAATAAAGTGGTTTTTGATTTTGTTTATGTAAACAATGCATTTACAGGAATTTTAATAAAAATTGATATTGCTACATATTTGCGCCATCCCATAGACTGAATGGATTTTGTATTTGGTATTTTAGACAGGCAAGGATAAGTTAATGTTCCTATCGCTATATATAGTTGTGGCTTAATATATTTTAATATTCAGCAAAAATAATATCACTTTTAGCTATTAATCAGGTAGAAATATCAAAATTATGTCGATAAGTTTGAAAATGTTTATTTCTTAAAACATTAACTTATGACAGATCAATTAACTAAAAAACAGATAAATTTTTACAACAGAAATGGTTATTTAATTATTCCTGGATTTTTTAATGAACAGGAAGTTGCCAAACTTCAAAAGTTGGCTTTAGATGATTCAGTCATAAAAAATAATTCATATAACCTGAATGACCTGTCTGGTAAAAAAACCAAACTGGCGTTGTGGTTTACTCCCGGCGATGATATATATGGGTTACTTACGCGAAGCGAGCGAATGGTAAAAGCAGTGGATAAATTACTTGACGGAGATGAGGCCGTTTGTCATTTTCATTCCAAATTAATGCAAAAAGAGCCCAAGATAGGTGGCGCTTGGGAATGGCATCAGGATTATGGTTACTGGCATAAGAACGAATTCCTTTTTCCAGATCAGATGATCTCTGTGATGGTAGCTATTACCCGAGCTACAAAAGAAAATGGCTGTTTACAGGTAATTCCGGGATCTCATAAGATGGGAAGAGTAGATCATGGCTCTGCAGGGGACCAAAGAGGAGCTTCACAGCGGTTTGTAGATTTGGTCTTAAAAACCGGTGAGATAAAATATGTTGAGCTCAATCCGGGGGATACTCTGTTCTTTCATAGCAATCTACTTCACCGTTCTGCCGCCAATCTTTCCGACACGGCACGGTGGTCAATGATTTCAGCTTATAACAGACAATCTAATGTGCCCTATAATGAAGATTCCACTTCTTGTATTACTCCACTTAAGGTGGTACCAGATAAATCTTTATTACAAACCGATGCCTCTGGAATGGAACAAGGGACTGACTTTTTGAATAAGGAAGCCGATAAAAGCCTGAAGTAATTTTTTTCTTCCTTTAACCGTATTTTAATCAACTCCTACTTTTATGCCATTGATTGCAAATTTCTTTGATGACACCAGGGAAACTCAGTTTACTTACAATAAACGTTATATTTTTTTTATGACTCTGGTTGTTGCCTTGGGTGGGCTGTTATTTGGGTTTGATCTTTCCATAATATCGGGCACGGTTTCCGCTTTTACTCAATATTTCAATCTTAACGAAGTTGAAGTAGGGTGGGCTGTTGGCTCGATCAATTTGGGAGCTGCTTTGGGTGCTCTCTTGGCAGGAAAATTAAGCGATAGCATTGGCCGAAAAAAAGTATTGGTCTCCTGTGCTTTATTATTTGCTCTTACCGGTGTAGGGACGGGTTGGGCAGAAAGTTTTAGTGTTTTTATAATTTTTCGGATGGGAAGTGGAGTGGCCGTTGGAATGGCTGCTCTAGTATGTCCTATGTACATCGCAGAGATGGCTCCGGCAAAAATAAGAGGGAGATTGGTGGCATTTTACCAACTGGCAATAGTTATCGGACTCTTACTAGCTTATGTTTCCAATTATTTTCTACTGGATACAGGTGAAAATAATTGGAGATGGATGTTTAGTTCACAATCGGCCCCGGCACTTTTTTTCTTTTTTGGACTTTTTTTAGTTTCAGAAAGCCCCCGGTGGCTTATCCGAAATAACAGAGAAAATGAAGCGAGAAATATAATGCAAAAAATTGGAGGTGTGGATTATGCTCAAATCGAAATTGAAAGTATTCGTAAAAGTTTCTCTTATAAGAGGGAAAAAATAAAAGATCTATTGAGTAAAGATCTTCGGGGAATTCTACTAATAGGAATTTTGATCGCTATATTTTCACAGACAGTAGGTCAGAATTCAATTTTCTCGTATGCTCCCGAGATTTTTAAGAATGCAGGAATGGCTGAAGATTCTGCTTTTTTACAATCGGTCATCGTAGGCCTTGTAAATCTTGCCTTTACATTTGTGGCAATATTTTCCATAGATAAGACAGGTAGGAAAAACTTATTGAAATATGGGGCTATTTTATTGTTTTTTGATGCTGGTGCTCTCGCATTTTCTTTTTACTTGGAATTGTCAGGAGTCTGGATACTAACTTTCGTATTGGGCTTTATAGCTGTTTATGCAGCTACCCTTGGTCCTGTGACCTGGGTTACGGTATCCGAAATATTTCCTAACAGAGTAAGAGGGAATGCCATGTCCCTGGCAACTTTAGCTTTATGGATAGCAAATTTCTTCACTACGGCTTCTTTTCCAATCCTGAAATCGGCTTTTGGTCTACCAATCACATTTGGGATACATGGCATTATTTGCTTGATCTATTTCATTTTTATTTTTTTCAGAATTCCTGAAACCAAGGGTAAATCCCTTGAAGAAATCGAAGAAATGGTGAAAGCCCAGCCAGAAAGGATTTAGAGAGAATGAAAGATTTTGTTGAAACCTAAGAATCTAAAAGTTAGAATGCGATACAGACAATTTTACAATACTGGAGACAATGTGTCAGTAATTGGGTATGGAGCAATGGGGCTTGGAGGAGCTTTTGGATCCTTCAGTAAAGAAGAGGCCATTAAATCGGTATTACTGTCGCTGGAATGCGGAGTAAATTATATTGATACTGCAAGACATTATGGCAATTCAGAGGAGATATTGGGAACGGCTTTGAGTCAATGGAAAGGAGAGCCTCCGTTTATAGCAACTAAGATACAGTCCCATGGGAAAAACAATACCCGCTGGGCAATTCCGCCTTCAGTTGAAGTAACTTTCCCAAAAGACCTAATTAGAAAAAATACCGAAGATTCTCTCAGGAGGCTCAAGAGGGATTATATAGATCTAATGCAATTACATTTGTACTGGCCCAACTGGGGCATAGAGGGATACTGGCTGGATGAACTTCTTCAACTAAAAGAAGAGGGAAAAATAAAGGCTTTAGGTGTTTCAAATCCCGATCATCGCCATGATACGGTTCTACCTTTGGTGAACTCAGGTAATATTGATGCGGTTCAAACTATCGTCAATATTTTTGATCCCCTTGCTCTGGATTCGCTTGTTCCTATTTGTGCAGAAAACAAGGTTGCGGTAATAGCTCGTTGTATACTTGATGAGGGTGGACTTACAGGTTTTTTAGATAGCCAAACGTCATTTGAAGAATCGGACTACAGGAAATCTTATTTCGATGAGGTTCCAAGAGAACAATATATAGGACATGTGAATGTTTTAAAGAAATTTGTGCCATCTGAAGCTTCTTCTCTTGCAAAACTGGCTCTGAAATTTGTCTTAAAACATCCTGGCATTACTACGGCACTTTCTTCAATGCATGTTGAAGAATATGCAAAAGAAAATATTTCAGTAGCCGATGAAGAACCTTTAAGCGATGAGGCATTTTATGAATTATATACCCGGAATCGTTGGGTAAATAATCTTTATCATTCTAAATACTGGAGTGAAGAAAATGATCTGGATAGGGCAAATAAGGCAGGAATGGATTAAATTTAAGCATGTTGAAAACGGTGAAATGGGAGTTCCTTTTTAAAAAAGATTTTGAAGAGCGCTTAAATGAATGCCCTCTGGTATACCTTCCTATGGGCTTATGTGAACCTCATGGTCACGGTGCCGTTCTGGGCTTGGATTTGATAAAGGCTGAGTATTTATGCGAGGAAGCAGCTAGACGCTGGGGTGGAATTGTAGCTCCCTCTCAGGGATTTCAGATTCATGAATCGGGATTTCATGCTCCCTGGCTGGCAGAGGTGGTGGGAAATATTAATACCAGAATGACTTCAATGCCCCCTGCCCCTATGCTGTATTTTTTCCTATATCAATTACGTGCTTTTCATAATGCCGGTTTCCAATGGGCTTTTATCCTCAGCGGGCATGCTGGAGGAAATCAGGAAGATTTCAGGTTAGCGGCAAAATTGTTTATGGAGAAGACCGATATGCATGTAGCTGTATATACAGATCCTGAATTGACAAAATTTCCGGGTGATCATGCAGGGAAATATGAGATATCCCAGTTAATGTATATTAACAGAGAATGTGTTGATAAATCTAGGCTAAATGAATGGGAAAAAGAATCTCCAGAAACCCGTTTCGCGCAGGGAGAGGATGCCGCTGAAGCATCCGTAGAATATGGTAAAGAAATTATAGAAGACCTTTTAAGCGGAATACGTGGTCAAATAAAGAATAAAATTTCAAAAATTAAAACACATAGAGAGCTAATGGCTTACAAAACTGTAGAAGAAGTTTGGGAGAATTTGCAGAATAATAAGAAAAAATGGATAAGTACACAATTAAAGGATGGCCAAAATCCAGCTCCCGAATCATCTATCTGGAAACAATTTGAAGAGAACTCGTTAGACTAAAACCGTGCATTTTCTTGTATAATTTCTAATTTAATAAGCTTATAGATATAGATATTTAAAAAATATTTAATCCAATTCCCACGATGTTGGGACTTTTCCATTTGTTTAGAAATTATTTCTGTGTTTCAGCTTTAGCATAGTCTTCACTTTTTTACTCGTATTCCTGGAATGATGAGATACCAATAAGGAATACTCTTCACCAGGGAAGAATTTTCTGAAGAGGATATATGATTTTCCTGTATCTGTTGTAGTTAGGAGTATTGGTGCCTCGCAGCCGAGAGGGGAATTGATCGAAATAGAGTCTGGTTGTTCTTGGTTACTACAAGTCATCTAAATTAAATATTCATACTAGAAGAACTGGATCAGGATATTTTTCAAAAACTAGTGAAATAGGAAAAATATTTATTGAGAAATGAAATTTCTTATCCTAATTAGGAACTAATCTTTTCTATCTTTAAAGCTTCTATAATCTCAGGTATTCAGTGGTAGTAAGTGGCTGATCTTTAAATTGTTTCTTGTACTTTAAAGGGGTGACCTTAGTGATCAATTTGAATTGTCGGTTAAAATTAGAAATATTTTGAAAACCAGATTCGTAACAAATTTGAGTTACACTGAGTTTTCCTTCCAGTAAGAGTTCGGAGGCATAAGCTATTTTCACCTCATTTAAAAAAGAGATAAAAGTTTTGCGTGTTTTTTTTTTAAAATATCGGCAAAAAGCAGACTCGCTCATATTTGCAATTTCAGCAACTTCTTTGACATTTAGTTGCTTTTTGAAATTGGACATTACATACCCATAGACCATTTTCATTCGTCCATTATCCTTGGCATGGTAACCCAGTATATTCTGTCTTGAAAGTAATTCATAATCCTCAGATTGGGAAAGTATGTCCAGGATCAAAAGCAATTGATTTAATTTCTCAATTCCCTCCATATCCCTTATTTTTTCCATTTTTTTTGTAACCAATTTTCTAGTTTTGCCCGCAAATGCAATGCCCCTGGATGAATCATCCAATAATTTTTTTACCTGTGCCATTTCCGGTATTGAAAAAAAACCTTTTCCCAAAAACTCCTGAGTGAATTGAATAATAATGGCCCGGGCTCGACCACCAGGTTGATCATTCAAATATTTATCATCACATTTATAAAAATGAGGCAGGTTAGGAGCCATAAATACAAGGTCTCCCACTTCGAAGTCATCAATGTGATCGCCTATGAACCGTTTACCAAAACTTTCGGTAATCAGAGTTAATTCATAAACAGGATGGAAGTGTAAGGGGGCTTCAAAATAAGGTACGTTAAAATCCCTTACAAGAAAGGAAGATCCTAGAGATTCGGGAACCTGTTCCAGAAATGCTTTCATTTATATTGATTTTTCATAAGGAAATAAAAATATACAATTGAGCTGTAAATAAATAAAAAATGTCAAAATAGTATTTTTTTTAGCCAAAAAGATGGTAGTTCAAAAGATGAAAAACTTCTTTATTGCTATTGAAGATAATACTTTGTATCAGAAAGGAATTTGCTATATATAATAACCATCAATTTGAGTATGGAATATCCTTAATAATTGATGTTACGAGGAAAGAAACACAGCCATAACAAGTTACGGCCCCTATTTTAACAAATTAATTCTGGAAAAACTTTCAAAAAATGCGTCATTTCAGAATCGTATAATCCCTAAGAATGAAAAAGATTTTTAAATATCTATTTATATCACCCCTTTTTTTAATGTTGGGCTGTGGTTATTTTCAGAAAGAAAATAGTATTGGTGACGTTTCAAATGGTGTAAGTCTAAGGATGTTCGAAAATGCAGAGGATAAATGGGGAATTATTATGGAGAATGCTAATTTTTCCATTTTAAAACAAGCTCATCCCATAGAAATAGAATGGTATACCGATTCCCTCAATATTAGCCATAAAGCAGTAGGTTATGACGAGATCATAAAATTAACGGATGGATTTGTAGGTAAGGGTATCGCTGTATTTGATGATTTTTCCTTTGTTGTGGAAGATGAATGGAAATTAAAGGAAAATGTCCTCGAACTTTCCAGAAAATTGAAAGTCCAGGGAGATGGTCATGGCGGTTTTTTATCAGCGGCAACTTTTAATCAAGATCTTTCTATGACGGAAACCCAGTATTTTGCTCCTGGAATGATTTATGGAAATGCTAATTATATCGCGAATAAAGCAATTGGGGGAAAAGAGGCTGGTACTGCTACATGGATAAGGGAAGACCGACTTCCAGCACCTTTATTTGGGATCTATCAACATAATGGTGCATCGGTAACAATCCTAGATCCCAGACCTCAAGGGAATACAACTAAGGCTGACTCCCATGACAGACAAGTAGTAACCATGGTTGATGAGCGTTTTAAGTTCGGTTCAATTGGAGCTAAAGAAATTGATGGAAAAATAAACCTGGGGTTCAAATGGCCGGGAAGTGAAGGGGAAACAAGTTATCGGGGTTATTTTTATCCGGGAGGGCAGGTTCATAAATGGAGAAGGAGGTACCATCCTATTAAAAATGGATTAACTCAAAACTATAAAGTTGCCTTTCGTATGGAAGCTGGTGATAAATCATTTGCCAATTACTATAGTAATGCCTGGAGATGGGCATGGAAAAAACTGAAACCAAAAATTAATGTTCAAGATATAGAAGGTGCCCGTCGAAGCCTGGTGGACATGCTGGCCGATCGGGTTGAAAAACATGGTAATATTACCGGTTTTTCAAATATGACAAGTTTTGAGCAGGCAAGAAACGGAGGACCTCTTCATCCGTTTGAAAAAACAGTAATGGGCTTTACGGGCAAAGCACTGGAATCGGCTAATTTTCTTTTGCAGGATTCCGATGATGATCAACGGCCCATCTCCGGAGAACATAGAAAAAAAGCACTGAAAGTCATCAATACCTTTTTGGGTTTAAAACTTGACCCACCAGCGGGAGAAGGTTTTTTCTGGAAGAATGGTTCCCCGGCCATGGCAATACCAAGGAAGGAAAGGGTTTTTATAAGATCCTTTGGAGATGGACTTAAATCCCTTTTAAAAGCTGCAAAAAGGGAAAAATCCCTAGGGAAACCACATCCCGAATGGGTTGCCTGGGCTCGGTCTTTTGCTGATTGGATATTGCCACAACAAACCGAAAAAGGAGGTTTTCCAAGGGCTTGGGAACCGGTAACGGGTAAAGTGGTTGAACCTTCCTTGAAATCGACTTATACGATGATCCCTTATTTATTGCTGTTAAAAGATCTTACTGGTGTTGAAAAATATAACGAAGCAGCCATTAATGCCGGGGAATATTCCTGGCAAAGCGGGCAGTCTGAAGGGATTTTTGTTGGAGGGACCATAGATAACCCAGATGTTGTGGACAAGGAAGCAGGGACTTTGTCATTGGAGGCTTACCTTTCCCTGTATAATACCACAAAAGATAAAAAATGGCTAAAAAGGGCCAAGATGGCTGCAAATTTTGCAGAGACGTGGATATATATATGGAACGTTCCCATGCCCAAGGATGAAAACGATGCAGATTTACATTGGAAAAAAGGAGTATCGACAATAGGGCTTCAGTTGATTTCAACAGGTCATTCACTGGTTGATGCCTATATGGCTTTTGACACCGATGAATTTGCCAAACTATCAGTGTATTCCAAGGACGAACATTATATGGATGTAGCCTCCATATTATTGCATAATACAAAGGGTATGCTTGGTCTTCCGGAAAGGACTTATGATTTACCGGGCACTGGCTGGCAGCAGGAACATTGGAGCTTGGCACCAGAAAGAGGGATTGGCCGTAAACGCGCATGGCTACCATGGGTGTCCACAAGCCATTTAAACGGGATTTTCGGACTAAAGGATTTTGATGAAAACCTTTATGAAAAATTAAGCAGTGGTCAATAAATTTCTTTCAAAATCCAAGAAAAGAGGAATCTGTTTTCACGAAATTGAAATAGTCTCATCTCTAATAAATAATAAATACGGTCATGATCAGGATTATTCTAATTATATGCATTTTACCCCTATATTGCCAGGCGCAACAAAAGGTAGAACCCTCTACTGTGTATAGCGGTGGGCGATCCGATGATAACAGTAAAGGCGTGGTATGTAATATAGGAGATCCCTTTATATTGCGAAGCCATTGGAAGTCTTATCTATATGGTACGGATGATGGAAGAGCCAATAAAGGGTTTCTTGTCTATGAATCCAAAGACCTGGTAAACTGGAGTGGCCCGTTAGGGGCAGGTGAAGGTGGACGGGAATTAATAAGTAAGGATTCCTGGGGCTCGACTTCGTTTTGGGGCGCAGAAGTATACGAAAGGAAGGGAAGGTTTTATATGTACTATACGGTAGCGCATTATTTGGTGATCGCTACCAGCGATTCACCATTAGGCCCATTTAAACAAGAAAAAAAAGCCCCCATTAGACAACAAAAAGAAATAGATCCCCATTTGTTTGTGAACGATGATGGCCGGACTTATATGTTTTATGTGAGTTTTGAAAACAAGTCCAATGACATTTATGTGGTGGAAATGGAGGATGAGTGGCTTAAGCCAAAAGAAGAAACAAAGACCCGCTGTATCTGGTTTACAGAACCTTGGGAAAATGCAGATCCCAAATATTCAAAATGGCCCGTTACCGAAGGCTCAACAGTATTAAAATATAAAGGGGTTTACTATTTATTTTATACGGCCAATCACTTTTTAAGTCAGAAATATGCGGTCGGTTATGCCACAGCTTCTTCTCCCTTTGGACCTTGGGAAAAATATGAAGGAAACCCTATATTGAGCGAAACAGGTAAGATTAAGGGTACGGGTCATTGTTCTTTTGTAAGGGCTCCGAATAATGAATTAATAATTGTTTACCATACCCATAAGGACGACAAAACTTCAAATCCTAGAAAAATGGCAATTGATCGGGCAAGGTTTGTGAAAAATCCAGACCATTCAAAACCCTATATTTTTGAGGTTAAAATCACTGATTCCAAACAATTCGTGCCATGGCTGGCATTGGATGAAAAATAACAAGGCTAACAAATAAAATGAAAATAACATTTAGAATTTTTTTGATACTTATAGTAATGGTATTTGGTCATCCTTCTTTTGCACAGACCGGGCCATCTGGTGAAAAGCAAAAAAAGCCCAATATTATCTTTGTCTTTATAGATGATATGGGCTATGGGGATTTACCATTGTATGGAAATGCGGGAGTTTCAACGCCCAATATCGATAAGCTTGCACGGGAAGGCATGTATTTTAAGCAATTTTATGTGAATTCCCCCATATGCTCACCCTCAAGAGTGGCGGTTACCACTGGGCAGTATCCTATTCGGTGGAACATCACCTCCTACCTGGCCGATAGTACCCGGAACAATAACCGGGGAATGGCACAATATCTGGATGTAAAAGCTCCAAGCTTGGCCCGGGTTTTTAAAGATAACGATTACTATACAGCGCATGTAGGTAAATGGCATTTAGGCGGGCAGCGTAATGTCCATGGAGCCCCCCTAATCACAGATTTTGGTTTTTATTCCTCCCTAACTGCTTTTGAAGGCTTGGGTGAGCGATTGGGCCTCATCTTTGAGACCCATGAATGGAATGGTAATCATAGATATCCATTGAGTGTTGAACAGGCAAAACTAGGGCATGGTGAAATTCATTGGGTTAAAAGGCATAAAGAGCCACAAATTTATGTTGATAGAGTTTTGACGGAGATAAAGACTGCAGAAAAAAGAAAACAGCCTTTTTATATTAATTTATGGACATCTTCAATACATACCCCTATTGAGGCACCTCCTGCCCTAAGGGGAGATGTTTCTATAAATTCCCAATATTACGGACTAATTACGAATTTGGACAAACAATTGGGACGTCTGTTCGACTATATACGAGGAAACCCTGAACTTAAAAAGAATACTTTGATTGTCCTATCGAGTGATAATGGCCCGAGCCATAAGGTTGGTTCTTCGGGAGGGCTTCGAGGGATGAAGGGGAGGCTGTACGAAGGAGGGATAAGGGAGCCCTTTATTGTTTGGGCCCCCGGGATGATGAAGGGATCTCAGGTAGGGACCGCAAATGCCAACACCGTACTTGCAGGAATCGGACCTTCCCCCAAGTTTACTGTCCATAGCTGGAATTGGGTTTGATGATAAAAAGTATGATGGCCTGGATATGAGCGATATGCTCTTGGGAAAATCCCGGGAAGTGAGAAAACAGCCGATAATGTGGGTGCGTCCCCCGGAAAATCGACCTGAGGAAGATGTTAAGGATTTGGCCATTAGGGAGGGAAAATGGAAGTTATTGATGTCTATTGATGGTTCACATTCCGAGTTATATGATATAAATGCAAATCCGGGAGAGACAATTAACCTGGCAAAAGAAAACCCTGATATTACGGCGCAGCTCAAATCAAAGTTAACGGACTGGTTTTATGAAACCCGGTCTTATGCAAATGAACCTGCTAAACCATGGAAATAAAAATAATTGCGATGAGAAAATTTTTGATGCTTTTTTTTACATTTTTCTCTTTTTGGGGCATTGCCCAAGATATGGAGAAGCCCAATATAATCATTATTTTAGCCGATGATCTCGGATGGGGCGATGTAGGGTTTCATGACAGTGAAATCCTTACACCAAATATAGATAAACTGGCAAGCGAGGGAGTGATATTGAATAGGTACTACACCGCGACCATTTGCTCTCCATCTCGTGCAGGTTTATTGACCGGAAGATATCCCGACCGGGTGGGTATACGTTCTACTGGTATTACCCCTTGGAGAGATTATGGACTGGATACCGCAGAGGTAACCCTCCCTGAAATATTAAAAAAGGCCGGTTATAAAAATCGCGCTATCATAGGAAAATGGCATTTAGGACATTCCCGCCAGGCATATCATCCTCTTAAAAGGGGCTTTACACATTTTTATGGACATTATAATGGGGCACTAGATTATTTTACCCATAAACGGGAAGGGGAACTAGACTGGCATAATGATTATGAAAGTAGCTATGATAAAGGGTATACAACAGACCTATTGGCAAATGAGGCCGTAAAATGCATTAAAGCATATAATGATGAAGATCCATTTTTCTTATATGTGGCGTTTAATGCACCACATGCACCCTTACAGGCCAAAGAAGAAGATTTATTACGTTATGGTTTTGATAAGGACAAGCCTTTATTTGCAAAAGGGAAAGGGCATGGCAATACACCACGCCAAACCTATTCGGCCATGGTTACCTGTATGGACCGTGGAATTGGAAGAATAATGGAAACCTTGGACAAACTTGGTATCGCCGATAATACCCTGGTCCTTTTTCATAGTGACAATGGTGCTGGCGCAGGAGCTTCCAGTGGCAGGTTGCGCGGGAAAAAATACCGGGAATGGGAAGGCGGTGTAAGGGCTCCTGCGGTTATTAAATGGCCAAATGGTTTTAAGGGAAAAAGGATATTGAACCAGGTAACGGGCTATGTAGATGTGGTGCCCACGATCAGGGATATTGTAAATAGCACTGATAAACCTAAACTTCCTTTAGATGGTACAAGTATTTTATCGGTACTAAAAAATGGGGAAAATATTTTTGACCGGAATTTATATCTGGGTTATGGTGCACTTATAAACCAGGATTGGAAAATTATACAGGGTGATACGGATTCTCCTAAAATGGATTTGGATGAAGATGTGTTATTTAATATTTCTCAGGATCCGTATGAAACGACAAACCTAAGGGATAAACAGAAAGGCATATATGCAAAGATGGGGCATTTGGTAGATCAATTTGATGCTATTGAAGTTCCCCACCCAATTCCGGATTTTTATGACGGAAGGGAGGGTTTTATAGCTCCCAAAGAATGGAAGATCACAGGTTCTCCCCAAATGAAGTCCACTAAAAATAAATAGTATGTCACGAAGTTTTTTTCCTAGTAAGATGGTTTTAATGGCCCTCGTGTCCTTTATTGTTTTTTCGTGTAAAAATAAGGACAAGTCCCAGTCGGTCACCAAGGATATTGAAATTTCCCGACAGCAAATTAAAGTAGATGGAAAAAGCTCTGACTGGAGCCTTATTCTTTCGACGCAGGTTGAAAATAAAGAGCATTTATGGATCGGGGAAGGCGTGCCTTCTGGAAAATGGGAGGGAAATGAAGATTTGAGTTATTCATGGAAAACTGCTTGGGATAAGAACAAAATTTATTTCCTTTTTGAAGTCAAGGATGATACCCTCTCTAATTTTGATCAAACGTATGCCTGGATGAATGATTGTATTGAGATTTATATCGATCCCAATAGAAAAGGAGGGGACAGGATCACAGGCATAGATTCAAAAAATTCACTGGAAGACAGGATTGGAAAAACAATACGAGGTTATGAGATGCAGTTTTTGCCAAGTCATCCGCCTAAGGTTTTTCTGAATGATACCAAGTCTGTTTATTTTTCCAATCAGGATCAGAATTCTGTTTTTAAAGAAGTTTGGCAGGGCGAGATAGCAGTAAATAAAACTACGGATGGCTATGTTATGGAAATTGGCTTTTCTTTACCTGGGGTTTCTTTTAATCCTGGTTACAAAATTGGAATGGATTTGGCAATTTGTGATGATGATGGGGATGGAAGGAAAAGTCTCATGAAATGGAGCGATTATAAAGGGGAATTTTGGCTTACGATGGACAATTTTAAAAGCATGGCTTTAAAATGAAAAAAATAAATACTTATCAATTTTATTTATTATGATATTACCTGCCTTATCCATAAATACTTTTACTGCAAAAGAGAACACTATTGTCGTTATTTGTTCAGATAATGGATTTCATAATGGTACAAAAGAGAACTTGGCAAAATACATGTTATGCGAAAAATCTAATGTTGTACTATTTCTTATGCGTTTGGCAGGTCAAGAACCTCAGGAATGCTTGCTGACTGTTAACTTGATCGATATTAATCCTTCACTCTTTGAAGACTTTAGCCTAAATGCCTCGAATCATACATTGGGCACTAAAAGTATCCTCCCGATTTTATTTAATCCCAATGTGATGTGGGAAAGGTCTGGATTTACCAGTTATGGAAAGGAGGATTCAGAGGTTAGGAGCCAGTACAAATATATCCGATATCTGAATGCCACTTAGAATATACAGAGGAACATTTCCAAAAATGAGAATATTGTCGTGAACCTGTAAATAAAACCTAATTGATAAGGTGTCGTTAAGCAATCCCCTAAATTGAATAAACCACTTTAGGGTAGCCATAAAATAATTCAAAATTGGAGCTTATGCAAAATAACTATTCAAAGAATATAAAATCAAAGAATTTACTGAGCATGATATGCTTGCAATTATTATTTACAGCTTCATTTTATGCCCAAACTCAGGAAAGACCTAATATTATTCTAATAATGGCTGATGATATGGGTTTTTCGGATATTGGTAGTTTTGGTGGTGAGGTAAAAACGCCAAATCTGGATAATTTAGCGACCAATGGATTGCGCTTTTCTCAATTTTATTCAGCAGCAAGATGTTGTCCTTCGAGAGCTTCATTATTGACAGGCCTTTATCCTCATATGGCCGGTATGGGCTGGATGACTGGGGTAGATATGAGAGAACCGGGGTATCCTGGCGATCTAAGCAATAACTGTGTAACAATAGCTGAAGTATTGAAAACCGCCGGCTATGCCACATTTGCCACTGGAAAGTGGCATGTTTCAGAAAATGTAAAATATGAGGGGTCAAAACACAACTGGCCACTCCAACGGGGGTTTGATAAATATTATGGTATTATACCCGGAGCAGCCAATTATTTTGAACCAGTAGGTTTAACTTCTGGGAATAAACAAGTTTTTGCAAGCAATGAATTTTATTTAACAGATGCAATATCTGACACTGCCACAAGCTATATCCGTAAACATGTAGCCGAAAAGTTCAAATCCCCATTTTTTCTTTATGTGGCCTATAATGCACCACACTGGCCCCTTCACGCCAAGAAAGAAGATATTCAAAAATATATGAAGATATATTCAAAAGGATGGGATAAGCTAAGGGAGGAAAGGTATGAACGCCAACAAAAGATGAGCATTATCAAGCCATCCACGACATTAACTGCAAGGGATTCTGTAGTTCCCGCTTGGAAAGACATACCTAGACCGGAAAGGCAACTTTTGATAAAGCGAATGGCTATTTATGCTGCTCAAATTGATTGTATGGATCAAGGGATAGGAAGAATTGTAGAAACATTGAAGAAAAACCATATATTCAATAACACATTGATTCTTTTTATTTCTGATAATGGAGGTTCTGCAGAAAGGATTAGCAGGGAGGATAAAAGTATTGATGCATTAGGTAAAAAGGTTAGCTATGAAAGTTATCGTATCCAGTGGGCCAATTTGAGCAATACGCCCTTCAAGCGTTATAAAAGTAGTCTTCACGAAGGTGGTATCGCCTCCCCTTGCATTATCAGCTGGCCACAAAAAATAGAAGGGAAAGGCATAATTATAACTACCCCGGCACACCTTATTGACCTTATGCCTACTTTTTTATCGGTTTCTGCCTCAACCTATCCTACTGTTTATAAGGGGCATGAAATTTCACCTCTTCCCGGAAAGGACTTAACCGGTGTCTTTCAGGGAAAAAAGCTCTCTGAAAGACCTATTTTTTGGGAACATGAAGCATATAGGGCTTTGAGGTTTGGGAAATGGAAATTGGTGTCAAAAGGTAAGGCCAAGCCTCCTTATACAAGTAATTGGGAATTATATGACATGAGCATAGACCGTTCTGAAACTAATGACCTGGCAGCGCAATTTCCTGAGCAGGTAAATAAAATGGAAAAAATGTGGAATGAATGGGCAGCACTGAATCAGGTATTTCCCCTAAACGGGACCAATATTCCAACACGTTTTAAAACTTTTGGCAGAAAAAAAAATGGTTATCATGAATAATAAAGGGTATAGGCCTCATTTAATTCAAAGCCTGGTACTTATAAATCTGGTATTTATTATGCACCTAAGTGCGCAACAACGTCCCAATATTGTTCTTATAATGGTGGATGATATGGGTTTTTCTGATATAGCACCTTATGGGGGAGAGATTGACACTCCAAATTTAGACAATCTAGCCGCCAATGGAGTACGGTTTACTCAGTTTTACAATACTTCCAGATGTTGTCCTTCTCGAGCCTCTTTATTAACGGGTTTGGATTCCCACCAGGCCGGAATGGGATTAATGATCGAAAATCGAACCAATAAACCGGGTTACCTGGGTCACTTGGCGAGAGAACGTTGCACCACGATTGCGGAAGTATTACGGCAGGCGGGCTACGGAACCTATATGGCAGGGAAATGGCATTTGGGAAACCTAAAAGGGGAAGGGCCATTAGACTGGGGCTTTGATCATTTTTATGGATCTCTGGAAGGGGCTATTTCTTATTTTGAACCTGGTAACCAGACGAAATATCCACATGATAAAAACCCTAGGTATGTTACGTTGGACCGTGATACTATAACCCCGGATAAAAACTATTATGCTACCAACCGCTTTACCGATTATGGTAAACTGTTCCTTGATCAACATTTGTATGAGAGAAAAGATGATCCTTTCTTTCTTTACATGGCTTACAATGCGCCTCATTGGCCTTTACATGCTTTACCCAAAGACATTCAGAAGTATGAAGACAAGTATTTAAAAGGTTGGGACAAGTTAAGGAAAGAACGATATGAAAGACAATTGAAATTAGGTGTTTTAAAAGCAGAAAATACTGTGTTAAGTCCAAGAACAGATGACAGGTATGAGCCGGGTGGTATATGGCCGTTTACCAGAAATCCACTTCCTGCCTGGGATTCCTTATCTAAGGAAAAGCAAAAAGACCTGGCAAAAAGAATGGCCATATATGCGGCAATGATTGACAATGTTGATCAGAATATAGGTCGTTTGTTGAATTATTTGGAGGAAAGAAAAGAACTGGATAATACAATAATTTTATTTCTGTCCGACAATGGAGGTGCGATTGGCGGCAGGGTTCAGGGAATGAACGCTTTGGGACAAAGAGGAAATCTTAATACTTATGGCACCACAAATTCATTTATAAGTTATGGCTTGGGCTGGGCAAATGCTTCAAATACCCCCTTCCGTATGTATAAATGCTATGTGCATGAGGGGGGGATATCCTCTCCTTTAATCGTCTACTGGCCTAAAGGGCTTAAGGCTCAAAAAGGATCATTTATTCGAACCCCTTCTCATATAACCGATATTATGCCTACCATCCTTGAAGCTGCAGGCGCAGATTATACTGATAAGATGAAAGGGCCTGATATTATAGACCTTCCAGGCCAAAGTCTGTTACCCCTGTTTGCCGGAAATCGAATATCCTTTAATGCGGAAAGAGCGCTTTACTGGGAACATGCTGGAAGCAAGGCAGTAAGGGAAGGAAAATGGAAACTGGTACAGATACATGAGGGACCTTGGGAATTGTATAATATAGACAAGGACAGGACAGAACAAAATAATCTCATTGAGCAATTTCCCCAAAGAGCCGAAAAAATGAAGAGAATGTATACGAAATGGGCCGATCGGGCTTATGTAAATCCATCTCTGTACTAGATGATTTTTATGAATAATATGGAGTAAATCCGGTGCACTTTTTGTTACTATTAAAAAAAGCAAAAATTCAAAGTTCAAAATTATCAATACAACAACAAAAAAATCAACTGAATTAAATAACCTGGAAGCTACTTTGTATTCCAATAATGAAAAATTAACTGTTTCACTCTAAACCCAAAATTTAAGTATATTATGCGATCATTGCTTATCTGTACAATCTTATTACTTTCCATAGCACCGCTTAGAAGTCAAAATAATCAAGAACGTCCCAATATCATTTTCATTTTTATTGATGACATGGGGTATGGAGATTTGAGTTCTTTTGGAAATTGTAAAATTCAGACTCCCAATATGGACCGTCTCGCAAAAGGAGGGATTAAATTTACCAATTTTTATGTTGGGTCTCCTATTTGTTCTCCTTCTCGGGTAACGGTGACCACAGGGCAATATCCCTCTCGGCATAATATAAGCTCTTTTTTGGCTGGCAGTAAGCAAAATAAAAAGAGGGGAATGGTCAATTATCTTGATCCTGATGTCCCAACCATTGCCAGAACCATGAAAAAAGCAGGGTATAACACCGCACATTTCGGGAAATGGCATATGGGGGGCGGACGGGACGTAGGCGATGCTCCCAGGCCCCAGGAATATGGTTTTGATGAATCCCTTGTTTCTTTTGAAGGACTGGGGGATAGACTTTTAATAAAGGGACAAAAATTATCAGAACAAAGTGCAAAACTGGGTAACGGAGAAATCCGATGGGTTAGAAAAGATGAGATAACCCCTATCTTGATTGACCGTACGTTGGACTTTATCAAAAAGAATAAAGGAAAACCATTTTATATTCATTTATGGCCGGGTGATGTTCATGATCCCTTTGAGGCAAAAGAGGAATACCGGAAGATGTTCAGCGAGTATGCCAATAATCATTATGAGCAAGATTTTTTAGCAACCATGTACCAGTTGGATAAACAAATTGGGCGTCTTCTTGATGAGCTTGATACCATGGGGCTCGCAAACAACACGTTAGTTGTTTTAACAAGTGATAATGGTCCTACCGATTGGAAATATTATTATGACGAGGGATTTGCTCCTCCTGGGAGCGCAGGATTTTTCAGAGGTCGTAAATGGAGTCTTTATGAAGGTGGGATCAGGGAGCCACTTCTTGCACGCTGGCCAGGAAAGATTCCGGCTGGGGTGACCAATAATACCACTATAGTTCATGCTACAGATCTTTTCCCAACTTTTTGTGATCTGGCAGATATAAAATCTCCTGATGTGGCTTTTGACGGGGAAGCCATGAGTGATGTTTTGCTTGGAAAGTCGGAAAGACAGCGGTCAAAACCTTTATTCTGGGAATATGGGAGCGAATTTGATATTAAACCGGGGAATCCCAGATATAGAAGTCCGCGTCTTGCGATGCGTGATAACCAGTGGAAACTGCTAATGAATGACGACGGCTCAGGAAAAGAGTTATATAATCTTGAATCAGATCACGCAGAAACTAAGAATGTTGCAGAAAAACATCCTGAAATTGTTGAGCGTATGGCTGAACAGTTAAAAGAATGGAAAGAAGGTCTATAAATAAAATTATCAATAAACTAAGGGCTAATTCAATCATCTTTAGATAAAAAGAGGAATGAAAGTTCATAGCTATTTTCTTCTTCTATATATACTATAAAAATTCTAATTTTAAGAAGTTAATTAGACAAATCTTATAAAATAAATTACATTTCTTGCAACATATCTTGTTTAAGATTGATATGTTATTATGCAATATTTTTAATCCCTCTGAGTGAGTTGATATTGCTAATAATTTTGAAAATGTAATTTTTTTTCAGAAAGAGAAAAAAAGGTTCGGGTTTTTTTTGAGTAACCAGAAAAAATCAATTTTTAGAACCCATTTTTAATGAATTAAAAAAATCAGACGATGTATTGTTTCAATAATTACCGAAGAGCTTATATTTTCTTCTGTGCTTCCTTTTTTTTATTTTTTCAACAATCGCCAGACAAGGCCGGGTGAAGTTTACGGATCTCGACAGTTGCTGCCTCCAAATGGCTGGAAATTGAGCCCAGAGGGAAGCTCAGTCAACCTGGGTGACCTTCCGTTCAATATGCAGCTAAGCCATTCGGGTAAATACCTTGCCGTTACCAACAATGTCCAATGTACCCAGTCCAAAACATCAGGTGGTGCTCGACGGCATAGAAGTGGGGATATTCTGGTAGGGGTTGGCCTTCGGCCGTAACGACAGGCACCTCCATGTATCGGGCGGCTTGATCAAAATGACCGGTTGTTATATGAAGTGACCCAAGAGGACAATAGTTTATATATCTTTGCTTTGAAAGAGCGAAAAGTTATCCAGAAATTAGGATTACCAGGAAAGGCTTATGCATGTAAACTGTAGCCCGATGAGAAGACCCTGTACATTTCATTGTGGGGGAAAGAACAGGTGACCCTGGTAGATACCTAATCCAAGAAATTGCAAGAGGCCATACAAACCGGTGGACACCCTAATGAACTGATTCTGAACAAAAATGGGACGCTGTTGTAAGTGGCAAACTTCAATGACAATTCGGTCTCCGACATTGATACCAGGTTGCAAAGGGTCATAGAGACCTTGAGGACTACACTTTTCCCCACACAGCTCACCGGTTCGACCTCCAATGGACTGGCACATTCCAAGGATGAGAAAACCCTGAATATCGTCAATGCGGATAATAATTGCCTGGCTGTATTCGATGTGGACAATATTGGGAAACGTAGGGGAAAAGGTTTTATACCAGTGGGCTAGTACTCTACGAACATAAAAGTATTGAAAGACAAGATTTTTATGGCTAACGGAAAAGGATTTTCTTCCGTGGATACCCCGAAAGGGCCCCAACCCATTTCCAGGGAGACTGATAGTGGGTATCAAAAGAGTGTTTCGGCCGGTAAAAAAGTGCAATATATTGGAGGCTTGTTCAAGGGCACGCTGTCTATATTATCGAAGAGCCTGGCGACGATCGGCAAAGATCATATACCCAACAGGTTTTTGAAAATACCCCCTTCACCCAGCAGTAGCTTTTGGAAGCGGAAGGGGAAAAGAACAATCCGATTCCAATGTCCCCAGGTGGAGAGTTCCATAAAAAGATAGTTATCTCTTAAATAGTAGACGTTACCACTAAATTAACTCCATCATTTATCATTTTTAATTTTAGCGATTCATGGTTGAATTTTATAATAATAATAGTCCTTGTTTCTATTTTTTTCTCCTCCGATCAAATTGTGAGTACAACCGAGCTTGCCGGGCAATTAATGAGCTATCCTTAACAATGGAAAGAGCAAGTAACTGGCGCTTATTGCAGTGGCAAATAAGTTATTGTAACTGTGTATTACCATCGCAAAATCGGGACTGCCCTAGTCCTCTTTCATTCAATTGCTTGGTATTTTCAAAAATATTAGAAACATTAAGGTTGATTTCTTTCATTAAAAATGATCAGTTATAAAATAATTAAAAATATGCTGGGAATATGTTTTGAAATTTTTGATTGGACGCAATTATTAATAATATGGATTTTAGGTCATACTAAACTTGTTCAGTATCTCAATTTATCTTGGAAATCAACGAAATACATAACGAGACCCTGAAACAAGTTCAGGGTGACGGCAGCATTATGCTTAATTATAGAAATTCAAATTAAATTTTAATCATCATCGTCATTAGAATCATTTCCTGCAAAAGCTGCTGGGTATTTCTTTTTCCTTTTAACGCTATACCAAATAATTCGATTTAGAACATCATCGATACCAGAATCGATATAATCATATTCTGGACGCATTGATTCTTTTGCATATGATAACTCTTTTCCTTTTAATTTGTTTAAATCAGGATTCATTTCATTCAAAGGAATTTTGTTTTCAATAAAATTAAATGATTCGAAATTTGGTGTGTTTTCGAAACATTCAAACATAGGTAAAGCAGTAGCATCCATTAAATTCATAGGAGGAATTCCTAAAATTTGTTCAATAGACCTAACCATAGAAGTTTGGTTGTAATTTGTTTTTATGGTCTTTTTTAAGCGGCTATAAGGACTTACAATAAAACCAGTGGTTCTGTAGGCAGATACATGATCCCATCCAGCTTGTGAGTCATCTTCAGTAACGAAAATAACGGTGTTTTTCCAAAATTTACTTTTACTTACGGCTTCAATGATGCGTCCCAATGCTAAATCATTGTCTGCTACCATCGCTCTTGGAGTGGGCATTCCCGGTCTGGTGCCTGATGTGTGGTCTACAGATAATGCCATAACAGACAATTCCGGAAATTGATCGCCAGGCATTTTTTCATAAGCTTCTAATTCTTTTATAAAAGCTGAAGCTCTAAGTTGGTCTGGCACTTTTAAAAAATCAGATCCTGGATAATTTTGAGATAGTAAAGGCTCAACTCTAGATATGGTTGTGGTATTATGAAATTCTAATAGTTTCCCAGCTTTGTAATTTTCATAAATATCTGTCCAATTTAAACTTGGGTCTATATTTGGTTGGCAAGCTTCACCATAAATACGAACTGTTTTACCATGATCGGCAGCATTATTCCAAATAAATCCTTTTTGGTTATATACCAATGCATCATTTTGAACGTGAGGATAACTTCTAAACCAAGCTCTTACATTTTTTTCAACATAATCTGACACCATTGCTGCATCTGTCCATTGATGACCTTCGGCAGAACATTTCCCAGACGCATAATAATTATCCATTAAAAGAAAATCTTTAGCAACTTGATGTTGGTTTGGGGTAATACTATCTCCAAAAACACATAACTCACTATTGCCATTCCCTTCAGACATATCACCTAAAACTTGATCGTATGTTCTGTTTTCTTTAATTATATATATGACGTGTTTAAATATTGACGGTTCGCCAATCCTTTCTGGCATTGGTCTTGCAGGCTGATTTTTGCGTGGCGAAAGTTTGGCAAGTTTTATTCTAAAATTAAGCATTTGAGCTTTTACTTTATCTGTATAGGTTGCTAATTTTTCAGAATCAGGAATTGGAATTATTGAAATAGTTGCATTCTGATGATGCGAATTATAAGCACCTTCTTTTACCCTTTTTGTAATGCTGCTAGCATTGTTCATTTCTAAACTATTTACCCGAGCACCTTCTCCTTCTAAATTAGTTACAAATAAGGTATTGTTATAAATTGTCAAACCTCCAGGGTATGCCTCGGTGGGAATAAAACCTTTTATAAAGCTTTCTGTATTTTGAGTTCTTAGTTTTACAACAGCCACAGCATTATCCATACCGTTGGCAATATATAAAAGTTTGTCATCGGCACTAATTGCTAGAGCATTAGGAGAATCTCCTATAAAACCCTGTTGACCTTTATCAATTTTTACTGAAATAATGTCTTCAATTTCAAATGTTTTTGGATTGATATCATACACATTGTCAGTATTACCATTGCTTACATATATATGCTGCTTATTATTACTTTGTATAATATCGTTTGGATGACTCCCAACAGGAATAGATTTAATAAACTGTCCATCCTTAATCGAAATGACTGAGACAGAACCAAAAGAAGCTGCCCCAGTTTTTGGGTTTATAAAAGCCTTTCCGTAGGGCACACCTGCAGTTTCTGTTTTTGAATCGTCGGTAGGTATATCGCCAGCCCAATTAGTAACAAATGCCTTATCCTGACTAATGGTTATGCCATAAGGAGCTACACCAGTGTAAACGGACCAAACAGTTTCTTTGGTCTCTAAATCAATTTTTTCTAGTGTGTTATTTCCATTTAATATCACGTATAAAAATTGTTTCCCATTTTCAGTATTTAGGGCTAAATCATTAGGCAAAGCTAATGGCGCATCATCTATAGGTTTAAAATTAAAAGTAGATTCAATTTTTATTTTTTTAGTATCCCAAATAGCTTTAAATACTTTGGCTATTTTATTTCTTTTATCGTCTGCACTCCAAAATATTTCTGTGACTTCATCCTTTTTCATAATTTGAATTCCAGAATAGGTGCTCATAAAATTTTTGTATTTCGGATTGTCTCGGTAAGCCCATCTACTTACAATTTTGCTTGTTTTACTGTTCAAAACAGCCATACCGTATCTATCTTCAATGGCTAGTAAGTTTGTGTTTGGTATTGCTTGAATATCTAAACTATGGTTTTCCAAATCTGGGTCTCCATAAGATACAAGCTTTCCAGCAGGATCTATAACACGATTATAGGGCATTAAAACAGGGAGAGATGTACCATTAAGATCGCTTGTATCATAAGTGCTATAATGTATTGAAGTTTCACCTGTTTCTAATGCATCTTGATTTGTGTTAGAGCGACAAGCAGCAAAACATACTGTTAAACATATTAAAAAAGTTTTTATAGTTGAATGTTTCATAGTTTAGGTTTCTAAAAATTTAGAAAACAAGAATAGTATTTCTTATGGGAAGGTCCAAAGATTGATTTTTTTTTGCAACCATTTCAAACATGCAGGAACTCCATTTAATGCTTCTTTAACTTTTCTGTTGGTAATTTTATAAATTTATTTTCACATTCGCACCGTTCTTTGCCTGAAAAAAAATACTGAGGCTTAGGAGTATAAGGAGTTTTTCATAACTTAAATATTGCTCAAATTGGCTATCAAAAAATCATGTAAATTTTTTTCAAAAAAGTTGAGGTGATATTGGTTGAGCATCATTTTTAAATCATAATTGAAGTCTCATAGCTTTTAAAGATTATTTCCACATCAATAGTTGCATATAGTCCATAACTTTGATAAGTATAAGAATATGGCAAGGTAAATCTGAAATTGAATCCCTCGGTTTCGATTTTCTGGCATCGGAAAAAAGTATAGAATGACAAAGAAAATTATTTTGTAAAATCAGTGTATACTCTTGAAGTGAGTCTTTTGGCTTTCAAACATATGACAGAATTAAATACGTTAATGTGTGGGCTGAAAAGTTTAAAATTTTATAATAATGAATCAAAATTGACTCTTGCTCCGATAATCACCTTTATGCATTTGAAAAAATTGATCCTCTAATTTAATTTCAATAATTATACAATTCTTACAAATTGAAATACATTTCTGGCAGGAAATCATAATTAAAATTGCTAGGTTCGGAGGGAATTTAATTAATCTGCCTTTGATGGATTAATTTCACTAATAATTTTTGACAAATGCGATTTCTAAACATAATTCTAACTCTTCTAATTTTATCATTTGGTTCTTGCAACTCGGTAAGAAATGAGTCTTCTAATAAAAAGATCAATAAAAAGCCAAATATTGTCTTTATTATGGCCGATGATCTGGGGTGGGGTGAGTTGAATTCATATGATAATGATTTTAATGAAACTCCAAACCTGAATAAACTCGCCTCTCAAGGTCTGAGGTTTTCACAGGCTTATGCAGCTGCTCCGGTTTGCTCCCCAACCAGGGCGAGCTTAATGACAGGACAGTATCCTGCCAGAGTTGGAATTACAGATTTCCTGGCTCCTAAGTCCAAAAGATATCTGGAACCGGAAAAGTATATTACTATTAATGAAGCTTTATCCCAAGTTGGTTATCATACCGGAATGATTGGAAAATGGCATCTTGACACCCATTTTGATGAAAATAAAGGCAGTCCTGTAAACCATGGTTTTGATGAGGTAATTGGGACTGAGACAAAATATATTGCCGATGGAGATTATTTTTATCCCTACGATAAGGTGAACACCCTAAAAGGTGAACCTGGAGAGTTTCTCCCAGACCGACTGGCAAAAGAAGCGGTAGGTTTTATCGAGCGAAACAAAGAACATCCATTTTATCTTTACCTAGCTCATTTTAGCGTGCATACGTCCCTGGATGCTCCCAGGAATTTGGTTGAAAAATATAAAAAGAAATTCAATCAAAAATATGGTGAAGGGGAAGCAGAGAGATTATTTGATGGACAAAAAAAAGACAGGCATAGAGCCGATGAAAAGGATAATCCTTATCTGGCTGCCATGTTAGAACGTATAGATAATGGGGTAGGGGCTATTATGCAAGCTTTGAAGGATAATGGAATAGAAGACAATACCCTTCTAATATTTTTTTCTGA
Source organism: uncultured Flavobacteriaceae bacterium (assembly GCA_963825045.1). Classification (GTDB taxonomy): domain Bacteria; phylum Bacteroidota; class Bacteroidia; order Flavobacteriales; family Flavobacteriaceae; genus Christiangramia. The sequence continues at coordinate 148,946 of CAWGSM010000026.1, forward strand.
TAATGGAGGCGCTAGAAATGCCGGTGATAATGGTTATTTGAGAGGGCATAAGCTTATGCTTTATGAAGGTGGAATTCGCGAACCTTTGATTATGAGATGGCCGGGTAAAATAAAACAGAATTCAAAAACCGACTACCCTGTTTCAAGTGTCGACTTCTATCCGACATTCCTCGAGATCGCTGAAGCCGAAAAACCGGAGGATTATAAACTGGATGGAGTAAGTATTTACCCGTTGATCACTAGAAATGAGAAACCTGATAGAAAAACTTTATTCTGGCATTATCCATCAGAGACTGCAAATGCAGTCCCAAGAATGGCAAGTGCCGTAAGAGATGGAGATTTTAAGTTAATTGAGTTTTATGGGGATGAAAGGCAGGAGCTTTATAATTTGAAAACCGATCCCGAAGAAAAATTTGATCTAAGTAAAGAAAATCCTGAAAAGGTAAAAGAACTTCATACGCTTTTAGATAATTGGAAGAAAGATGTGAATGCGAGAATTCCTGAAATAAACAGATAATTTTTAGTAATTGAACGAATAATTAAAATAGGCTTTAGAAAATATTTAATAATCATGAATAAAAAGAGTTTTATAGTAATCCTAATTATCCTGAGTTTTCAAAAAGCGTATTTACAGGATCAGCCGAACATTGTTTTTTTTATGGCAGATGACTGTACTTATAGAGATTTAGGAACGTATGGTAGTGAAAATTCCATAACTCCCAATATCGACAGGCTTGCGAGAGAAGGTATGAAATTTAATAAATGCTTTCAGGCAACTCCCATGTGTTCTCCAACTAGGCATAATTTACTTACCGGAATTTACCCCGTAAGATCAGGGGCTTATCCAAATCATACCTTTGTAGAGCCGGATACCAAAAGTATTGTTCAGCATTTAAAACCTTTAGGTTACCGGGTGGCACTTTCGGGTAAAAGGCATATCTCTCCAAAAAGCGTTTTTGATTTTGAGTATTTAGGAAAAGGAAAGAATCCAGACTTTCCCGAGGTGAAAAAATTTATGGAAGATGCGCGGCAGAAAAAAGAACCATTTTGTCTTTTCTTAATGTCTAATGAACCACATGTTCCATGGAATAAAGGAGATAAATCAATGTTTGATCAGGATTCTTTAAAACTTCCTCCTTTTTATGTAGATACAGAAGAAACTAGAGAATCTTACAAAGACTATATAACTGAAATCAATTATATGGACGGGCAGGTTGGAGAAGCTTTGAAACTCATTGAAGAACAGGGACTTTCTGATAATACCATTTTTATTTTTACGAGTGAACAGGGAAATAGCTTTCCTTTCGCAAAATTCACCTGTTATGATTCTGGATTGCATACTGCATTTATTGCGAAATGGCCTGGGAAAATTGAAGCGGGCGTAGAGACAGAAGCCTTAATTGATTATACAGATGTTGTACCCACTTTTATCGATATAGCTAATGGGAAGATTCCTGAAGGGCTGGATGGATCCAGTTTTCTCGATGTCTTGAATGGTGAAAATCACAAGCACAAGGAATATTCTTATGGTGTACAAACTACCAGAGGAATTATGGAAGGCTCAGATCATTTTGGAATTAGATCGGTTACTGACGGTCAGTATGTTTTTATAATGAATCTAACTCCGGAAGCCGAATTTCAAAATCTGTCCACAAGTCCTAAAAAGGGCAGATCCTGGTGGAATTCCTGGGTTGAAGCTTCAGAGACAGATGCTTTTGCTAAAGATAAAGTAAATAGTTACCGTAAAAGACCAAAATTTGAGCTTTATGATTCTAATCATGATCCATACAATTTAAGAAACCTTACGGATATGAAGGAATATGCTCAAATTCAGGAACGGCTTTATGAAAAACTTATAACCTGGATGGAATATTGCGGTGATGAAGGTCAGAAAACTGAAATGCAGGCATTATCACATCAGGTTCACCATAATAAAAAATGATGTATTCGTAATGAAAGGAAAACCGGCTTTAATCAAATTTATACTCCTAAGCTTATTTATTATTACTCAAAGTTGTTCTTCTTCAAAAAATATTACGCTGGGAGATCCAACTGTGTTTTTTCATGATGGTAAATACTATTTATATGGGACAGGAGATAAACGAGGTTTTAAGGTGTATGTCTCAAACGACAAGAAGCATTGGGGTGGCCCGGTGGGAAATAAAAATGGATATGCTTTAAGAAAGGAAGATGCCTTTGGAGATCATGGATTCTGGGCGCCTCAGGTCTTTCTCTATCAAGACAACTTCTATATGGCTTATACCGCTAATGAACATATTGCCATAGCGCAAAGTAAAAGTCCTCTTGGACCATTCATTCAAAAGAAGAAAAAGCCCGTACAGTCCAATTTTAAACAGATAGACCCTTATATATTTATTGAAGATGATAAAATCTACCTGTATTATGTGAAAGTTGCCAATGGAGCAAACCGGATTTTTGTTTCCCAATTAAACTCTGATTTTTCTGTTTCAAAAAACCAAACTTCGGTTAAATGTATCGAAGCCACAGAAAATTGGGAAAATGTTGATGATAAAAAATGGAGTGTTACTGAAGGACCTTCTGTATTTAAATTAGAATCCAAATATTTCTTAATTTATTCGGCAAACCATTTTAAGAGTGTTGATTATTCTGTTGGTTATGCGGTGGCAGATTCCCCAATGGGCCCCTGGAAGAAATATAAAGGAAATCCCATTTTGTCCCGTAAGAATATAAAGGAGTATGGTACTGGCCATGGTGATATTTTTAAAGATGCAGAGGGCTGGAATTATGTTTTCCATACTCATTTTTCGAGTAAAAAGGTGAATCCACGGAAGACTGCCATTATTCAGGTGTTGTTGAGGGAAAATAGCCCAAAAATTAATAAGAAGTTAATATTCGATCCTGAAAGCTTTTATTATTTAAAATTTAAGAGAGAGCAATTATGAATAAGAGTGTTAAGGTTAATTGTGTTTTAATTTTTTTTTGTTCCATATTGATCAATGATTCTATTGATTTTCTTTTTCATGCCATATTTCAATTTTTCAATTATTTAATGAAATAATATTGGATGAATAGTTTAATTTTTTAGAGTTTAGACCCTTATGTTTCTTAATTTCCACAATTTTTATACAAAAAAATACATTTTTAATACTTCAAAAGTAAGGGAGTTGGTAAGTTCGTTAAAGTTATTTTAAAATTATGTTTTTATAATTAGATTCTTTAACAATTGATATCCAATAAACACCGAATTAGAGGTTTTTAAAGAGCGGATTTTTTAAGAAAGCTAAAATAACTAAATCAATAAGAAATGTTAACACAAGTAATTTTTACTTCTATAAATACAAAGTGAGATATACACATAGTATTCTTAAATAAGTGATCATATGAAAAACTATTCCAGTTCGAGAAAAAAAACTTCATCACAGTATTTTATGTTTTTTACCTCAAATTTATCCAGGAGTTCATTTAATAGATTTGTTGTTTTATCTTTTCTATTGTATGTGTTTACTGTCACCTCCACTCAGGCCGCTATATTCAATACCATCCAACAAGAGGAAATTGAAGTTAGTGGAACTGTTAAGGATGAATTGGGTATGCCTATGATTGGGGTAACAATTATTGAAAAAGGAACCTCACACGGAACTCAAACAGATTTCGACGGTAACTTCTCTCTGACTATCCCGTCAGGCGCTACTTTGACTTTTAGTTTTGTGGGTTATACCACCCAGGAAATTGCAAATGTCACAGAAGATATGGTTCCGTTGGAAATAAGCATGGAAACCGACGTATCCAGTCTGGATGAAGTGGTAATTGTAGGGTATGGAGAGCAAAAGAAAGAAAGTGTAGTTGCGGCAATTTCGCAAATGAAAGGCGAAGAGGTATTAAAAACGGGAGCTACTACGAATGTAACAGAATCATTACAGGGCATGATGCCCGGGCTTACGGTTACTAATAGTGACGGTTTACCAGGTAAGGGCGCTCACGATATCACAATTCGAGGGGTTGGTACCTGGCAGAATTCTTATCCCTTAACAATAGTTGATGGAATAGAAAGAAGTTTTAATAGCGTAGATCCCAATGAAATTGCTACCATTTCTATACTAAAGGATGCATCTGCCACGGCGGTTTATGGGGTAAGAGGTGCCAATGGGGTTATTATGATCACTACTAAAAGAGGTAGAACAGGAGATCCTACCTTTAACTTCTCTTCAAATTTTGGATTTAAAAGACCCACAAAGGTTCAGCAGAATACCGACTTTATAACAACTATGATGCTTTATAATGAAGCTGCAGCCAACGATGGTTTATGGGGTAATATAATTCCAGGCTCTGAAATCGAAGCCTGGAGACAAAATATTGGTCAGGCAGGTCCATATAATCCTTATTTCCCGCAGGTTGATTGGTGGGATGTATTATTAAAAGATTTTGGATTCCAACAACAGTATAATCTGAATGTTCGAGGAGGTACCGAAACAATGAAGTATTTTGGGTCGCTGGGATATGTTAGTGAAGGAGATATATTTAATACAGATTTTAATAAAAATTCAGATTATAATCCTGATTTTGGTTATGAGAGATACAACTGGAGATTCAACCTGGATTTCGACATCACAAAGTCTACCACTTTTTCCATAAATTTCGCAGGGAATTTCCGTAATAGATTTCAACCTGCATTTGGTCCCGGTGATAATTCTGTATTCAGTAATTTGTGGACGCTTCCTACCAATGTGTTCCCAATTAAATATCCTGATGGGGAATGGGGAGATTCTCCTTCTGGGGGTCAGAATTACGTAACAACTCTAAATGAATCGGGTCAGGAAATACATAAAGCCTATCAGGGGTTTTACGATGCAAAATTGAATCAAAAACTTAATTTTATTACCAAAGGACTTTCTGTAGAAGGTAAATTAGCTTTTACATCCTCTTCAGACTACTACACGGAAAAAACAAGAATAACAAATATCAATAAAAGTTTAGGTGGACCGTTAAGATATTATAGAGAATACGATATTACCAATCCTATTCAAAATCCTGATGGCACAATAACTTACCCGTTAGTTTCCGAAAATAGATGGCCAAGTAATGATTTTCAGGGAGGAAGGCCTGTTCAGTCTACCTATGATGATTTTAGAGGATATAGTAGAAGATTGTTTTATCAATTCTCTACTAACTATAAGAGAAAATTTGGTAAACACGATGTTTCTGCTCTAGCTTTGATGAACAGACAGACCGAGATTAATACAGGCGCTGCTGCTGCATTTGACTTCCCGTCTTATCGAGAAGATTGGGTAGGAAGGGTAACTTATTCTTATAACGATAGGTATTTACTTGAAGTGAATGGAGCCTATACCGGATCGGAAAAATTTGCGGCAGGAAAAAGATTTGGATTCTTTCCTTCATTTGCCGTTGGATGGGTTCTTTCTGAAGAGCCATTCATAAAAAATATCAGCGGAGATGTATTAGACTTCCTAAAAGTTAGATATTCTGAAGGAGAGATGGGGAGTGATCTTGGAGCGCCTAGATTCGCGTATACTCAAATATATACAACAGGTGGGAATGTACCTTTTGGATATAATAATAGAACCAACTATGGTCCTCTTTATTATGAAGGAAGAGCAGCGAACCCAGATCAAACCTGGGAAACAAGTACCAAGCGAGATTTGGGTATAGAACTGGAACTTTTTGATAAATTTTCTGCTACCATAGATTTTTATGATGAAAAGCGTGACGGTATCTTAATGACGAGAAGAACCGTTCCGATTTGGTTTGGAAACGATGTGCCGAGTGCAAATTTAGGTTCTACTAAAAACAGAGGGTATGAGCTTCAAATAGGATGGCAAGACAATATAGGGGAGAATTTCAGATATAATTTAGGAGCCCATTTTTCTCAATTTGAAAATAGAATTAATTTTTATGATGATCCACGTGGGCAGGATGACTATCTGAAACATGCGGGTAAGCCAATCCGTTGGGACAGACAGGCTCCACGTTTAATTAATTCAGGATATTATTCATCACTGGATGATATTTATAATCAAGCCCCGGCATTTGTTGGTAATGAACAATCAAACCTGATTCCTGGGGATCTTATGTTCGTAGATTATAATGCTGATGGGATTGTAGATTCTCAAGATCAGGTGGCAATGAAGTATCAGCTATATCCAAGGACTGTATACGGTTTCAATTTTGGATTTGATTACAAAGATTTCAGTTTTAATACCATATTCTATGGTGTTTCTCAAGTAGGCAGAACCATTGGTTACGCGTTGCTTTGGGATTTTCAAGGTGGAGAATTACTGGCTCATCCAGATGCTGTGGATCGTTGGACTCCTCAAACCGCTGCCACTGCTGGTAAACCCTCATTGCACTTGGGAAGTAATATTTCGCATAATACAACAGCAAGTACCTATCAATTTGTAGATGGGGATTATTTAAGATTAAAAAGTGCCGAAATATCGTATAAAGTAAATCCTAATATTGGTAATCTTGATATTGACAATCTGCAGATTTACGCTAACGGAAATAATTTATGGACCTGGGTTAAAAATGATACAAAACTGGATCCTGAAGCCTTTGGTGGAGACTCATATCCAGTAGTGAAAAGATATAATTTGGGCTTACGTTTGACATTTTAAATGATAAAAATATGAAACAAAGAATAGTTATAAGTTTTTTAACAATTTTAGCCTTTACAGCTTGTGAAGATTATTTAGACAAGGCTCCTGAACTTGGACTAACAGAAGAGGATGTTTTTGCTGAATTTGAGTCGGCCAGAGGTTTTCTGGATCAAAATTATGATATGCTGGAAGATTTTCACAATTGGGATAGTCAGAATATAAGAAATTATAATATGACCTCCCTTTCCGATGAAACTGCTTCAATTGTCGATGATCAAGGTTTTCTTTCTCTTCTTCCATTAAATGCAGGGCAATGGTTGGATCAACCTAATAAAGGAGAAGTTGGCTGGGATGGTTGCTGTGGGGTAAGGTCTACAATATTGGGTAGAGCATTTACTGGCCTGAGAATCACTAATAAAGTCATAGCAAATGCTGAATTGATCCCTAATATTTCCCAGGAGGATCTTAATGGTTTATTAGGTCAGGCATATTTTTTAAGAAGCTGGTGGTATTTTCAAATCATTCAGCGTTGGGGTGGAATGCCAATTTTTGATCATGTTTTCAAACCAAATGATGATCTTGACCTTCAGAGACTAACCTATCAGGAATCCTCAGAATGGCTGATCCAGGGATTAGATAAAGCTATTGAATTATTGCCTGATACGTGGGCAGATGTAGAATACGGAAGAGCTACTAAAGGAGCTGCTTTAGGGTTAAGGTCTATGGTTGCATTATACGCTTCCAGTCCGTTAATGAAAAACGATTTAAATTCTATAGTCAACAATGGCTATGATATTGCATGGAGCGAAAGAACGGCAGAATATGCTAATGAAGCCATAAAGTATGTGAAAAACGGCACGGGAGGACATAGGTATAGGCTAATGAGAGGGGATGAATATGAACACATTTTTTACCATGAAGCTTATGCCAGTGATGAAGAGCTTTGGTTCAAGGCCGATGTAGGAAGAAGAAATGTACGTGATATGCGATCTTTATACATACCTAGAAGGATTAATAATGATGGAGGACAAGGTGCTTCAGCAATGAATTTTTCAAATCCCACTCAGAATATTGTAGATAAGTTTGAAACCTTAGATGGATATCCAATTTCAGATCCTGCCTCCGGTTATGATCCTCAGCATCCTTATGATAACAGAGATCCCAGACTTGCAAATAATATAAGAGTTCCCGGATCACAATGGGGAGTAAATGGAGCGAATAAACCCCTCTATCTTGAAACATATGTTGGGGGAAAAGAATATCGCCAGGCTCAGAACGTAAATACTACTTCGAGCCGTATGATTTCTGGATACGCAAATAATAAGTATACATGGGATGAAGCAAATGGATACACCAACAATTATAATAAGTACACTTATAATATGTCCTATATAAGAGTTTCTCAGTTATACCTGGATTTTGCTGAGGCTATGAATGAAGCATACGGTCCAAATGCAGATCCAAAAGGATATGGGATGACAGCCGTTGAGGCTATTAATATAATTCGTAACAGGGTAGGTATGCCTGATGTACTAAGCCAATACACTGGTTCTAAAGAAGCATTTAGAGAAAGAATTAGAAATGAAAGGACAGTAGAATTAATGTTCGAACATCCTCACCGTTGGAATGATCTAAGAAGATGGATGATTGCTGTAGAAGTTTTCGAAGAACCTATCAAAGGTATTCGTGCGTACCCTGAACAACAAAATGCGCCTACAGATTTTCGCTACGAAGTAATTGAATTAACCCCGGAAATACGGGTGTTTGAAACAAGAAATTACTGGTATCCTGTAGCGCAGGATGATGTTGAAAACCTTTTCAAATTCCAGCAAAATCCAGGATGGTAATAATTGATCAACGATATAACCGAAAAACAATGAAATATTATTATTTAGCAATTGTAATTCTTCTAGCCGTTATACTTCCAGGAAGTATTAGCGCTCAAAACAAGAAAGACAAAGTAAAAAAGGTAACTGTAAGTTCTAAAATCGTAAATGAGGAAGGAAACGGTATCCCAAACGCAACCATAACTATTGGTGAGGGACTTATCCAAACAAGTACTGATGAAAATGGCAATTATACTATTCGGGCAAAGGAGGATAGTATGCTTCTAGTGGAAGCACTGGGCTATGAAAGTAAATGGTTGGACCTTTCTGAAGCTAATATTGAGGGTCAGGTTGTGCTGGTTAAGCAATTACTGTTTTCCTCAGATAACGATGTTATTGAACTTCCTTTGGGTTTGCAAACTCATCAGCGTAGTTTAACGGGAGCGGTAAGCAAAATTAGCGGGGAAGAATTAGAGTCATATCCAGATTTAAGCTTGTCCAATGCCTTTCAAGGCAGATTAATGGGGCTAACTGCCAGACAAACGGTAAATGGTCTGGGTAACAATAATGCCGCATTATATATAAGAGGATTAGCAAGAGGCGGAGGAGATGGTATAATTACCATAGTTGATGGAGTTGAAAGACCTATAGATTATTTGGCAGCAGAAGAAATTGAGAGTGTTGAGATATTAAAAGATCCTACGACTAAAATTTTATACGGGCCAAGAGCTGCGAACGGAGTGATGATCATTACTTCAAAACGAGGAAGGCCCAATACTAAAGTTCTTGATGCAAGTGTTGAATATGGGGCATCCATTGCCACACGTCAACCTCAATTTTTAGATAGTTACGAATATGCTCGGCTTTATAATGAAGCACGAGCTAACGATGGTTTGGATCCTTTTTATTCAGCACAGGAACTAGCAGGTTACCAGGCCACAACCGGTCCTATGGATCAAAGATATCCGGAGGTAGATTATTATGACTATTTTCTTAATAGATCGGGAAGCTATAAAAAAGCCGCCTTACAATATTCCGGTGGTGACCAGAAAAGTCAGTATATGTTAGTTCTGGCTTATAAGGGAGGAGAAGGACTTGAAAAAGTAGGAACTACTCCAACCTTAAACAGGTTTAATCTTAGAGGAAATCTTGATTTTATTATAAATGATGTCATCAGTGCGCATATTGGTACAAGCGGATATGTTGAAAATCAGGAATGGGGAGCTTTAAATAATTCGCAGGTACTTTCTGCATTGTCTTCTCATAGACCCAATGAATATCCATTCATTATAGATGATGAATCCTTACAGAGTTCAGATGGAATAAATACAGCTAAAATTCCACCACTGGGGGGTAGTTTTTTACGGCCGAATAATTTATATGGCGATTTGCTTTACGGAGGCTTTAGTGAATCTCAGGCCTTTTATGGACAGGCAAACGTAGGATTCGATTTAGATCTTTCAGACTTTTTGTTGAATGGTCTTACAGGTCAGGTTTATTATACTACAGATAATTTTCAATATTTCCAAAATGGGAAAAATGAAGGTGCGATAACTTATGCACAACGGTGGAATGGTGAAAGTGTTGAATATTATCCATTAACCCGAAGGATTATTGAAGATAATCAACGCCGTCAAAATCAAAATTTCATTAATAATAGTGGGTTTTATGGAACCTTAGCTTATGACAGGGATTTCTCCCACAATCATTTTTCAGCTAAATTATCTCATTTTTACTCTAATAAAGATCATGATAACTGGATACAGGATTTAAGGTTTACAAACACAGTACTTGGACTAAAGTTTGATTTTAATGATAAGGTTTATACTGAAGCCAACGTTGCCTATATGGGCACTAATAAATTACCTTCGGATACCAGATATGGGGTTTTCCCGACTTTTGGAGCAGCCTGGATCTTGAGCGAAGAAAACTTTCTTAAGGAAAATAATTTCTTCAATTTCCTTAAACTAAAAGCTAGTTATGGGGTTCTCGGATATGATAGAAGTACCGACTATTATCTTTACGAAAATCGCTGGAATACTAACGGGAATGTTCAGTTTAATGAGAGAAATAATACTTCTTTCACCCAAACAAATTTACAGTCGATAGGAAATCCTGATCTAGATTGGGAGAAATCTCGGGAATTCAATATTGGAGTAGAGGGATTGCTTTCTAATAATAAATTAAGTTTTGAAGCAAACTATTTTAATGAATTTAGATATGATATCATTCAATCTCCGGGGTACAGATATTCAATCACTTCTGGAGATCTATATCCTCAAATTAATCAGGGTGAAACTTTAAACCGCGGAGTTGAGGCAATGATTAACTGGAAAGATGTAATTGGAGATTTGAATTATTCCATTGGAGGTAATATTATATATTCAAAAAATAAAATTCTTAAGACCAATGAGATTATTTATCCGGACTCACAATCTTATATAGAACAAACTGATAGACCTTCAGACACTTATTTCGGGTATGTTTCAGAAGGGCTTTTTACCACACAGGATCAGGTAGATAGTCATGCTTATCAAACCTTAGGAGACTACGGAATCGGGAGTATTGCTTATAGGGATTTGAATAGTGACGGTATTATTGATAATCTTGATCGAAAAGCCCTGGGAAATAGTTTCCCACGAACAAGTCTGGGAGTAAACTTAAACCTTGATTATCATCGTTTTAATCTGTTTGTTTTGGGAACAGCAGAATTAGGAGTGGATAATATGCGTAATAATAGTTTCTACTGGAATCGTGGAGAAGGGAAATATTCAGTTATTGCGGCGAATCGTTATCACCCGGTTAATAATCCAAATGGCACCTATCCCGCATTATCTACTACTTCGGGAGCAAATAATTTTAGGAATTCAGATTTCTGGATTCAGGATGCTTCGTTTTTCCGACTTAAAAATGTAGAATTAAGTTATTCAATTCCAACTTCAGAATCTTCCGTAGTTAAAGCTTACAGGATCTATGCAAGAGGAACAAACCTTCTTGTAGCGACAGAAAATAGTTTTCTTGATCCGGAAGGTTTGGATGCGGGGGTTAATAACTATCCAATTTTCAGTACCATCACTGCAGGTTTAAGCGTTAATTTTTAAAGAAAAGTTATCATGAAAATAAAACATTTAATTTACAGTTTAGCTTTACTATCCTTAGTGTTTACTGCATGTGACCTAGATCCACAGGTAGAAAACACTTTTGGAGATGACTCTACATGGAGCTTTCCAGATTATGCCGAAGGAGTATTGTTAAATGCTTATGCAGCCATCCCCGGTAGATTTATTAATTACGATAGTAATTTTCTGGATGTAGCTACAGACAATGCTGTTACTAATGATTATGGGTCAAATATTTATACGGTGGCTACCAGTGGGATCACTCCTAGTTTTAATCCGGTAGGAAACTGGAATAAAGCATACGATCAATTTAGAAATATCCACCTTTTTCTAGAGAATGGACTTGGTGATAATGTAATTTATAACCTTACGGATGAAACTGCCGATCAGGAATACAGAGAAAGACTAGAAGGTGAAGCCTATTACCTAAGAGCATGGTGGGGATTTCAGCTATTACAGGAATTTGGGGGTAAAACCGATTCAGGAATAGCTCTGGGATATCCTATTGTTACAGAAACTCCTACTGATTCAGAACTTGAAAATCCTAAAAATATTTCACGCAATACTTATGAAGAATGTGTGGCCCAAATTCCTTAGTGATATTGAGTCTGCTATGGCCCTCCTACCGTATGAGTATAAAGGAGGAAGTAATGTTACAGGTCAAACCGGTTTAGGACGTGCCGATGATCAGGTGGCGATGGCATTAAAATCTCGAGTTCTATTATATGCTGCTAGTCCGGCATATCAGAACGATGATATAACCAAATTATATGGGATGGGATCTTCGGGGTAGTGGATAGAGGTGAGTATAAGGAAAAAATGGATTGCAGCAACCAATGCCGCTCAGGAAGCTTTAGACCTCATAGGAAATGTTCCGGGATTAAAGGAAGGAATGTTTACAAACAACAATACCCCCCTCAGTTTATTTGGCGAAAATATCATAATGACAGGGTCATGGAAAATCTTAATTTTCCACCGCTTAGATTATGGTAATGGCTATACTAGTCCATCACAAAACCTGATAAATTCATTCCCTGCTAAAAACGGATATCCTATAGATAGTCCATAAGCGAATTATGATCCGGAAAATCCTTACGCTAAATAAATCCGAAACTGGAATTAAATGATGGTATAATGGAGAAATTTCTTGGAGATTCCTTTAAGAAACCTTTGTCGGAGGAAAAGACTCTAAGGATAAAAGTTATTATCCTGCTAAAAGAACTGGAAGGATTATAGTGAGAAATGGTTGGCGCTGAAAATCTTTAGACCCGAATAATCTGGTTCAGAGCATCAGCTATTATGTTCTCTTTAGAAAAACGGAAGTTGCTTAATATTTGCGGAAGCTTCCAAATGAGGCGTATGGCCCACTAGGGATAGGCGAAGGGAGTAGTAATGTCTGCTTTAGATGCTATGAAATTAACAAGAAAAAGCCGGTATTAACAATCAGGATTAAAGTAAAAGTGTAGCGGCAACAGGAACAAATGAATTTAGGAAATTAATACAGAATGAGAGAAGAATTGAACTAGCTTTTGAAAACCATCGATTCTTCGATATGCGACGTTGGCTTCTTCCACTTAATGAAGAAGTAAAAGGAGTGAGAATTACCAAGACCGGAGACGATGCTTTTGATTATCAGGAATATAAAGTTGAAGAACGACCCTTTAATCAGATGAGAGATTACTATTTGCCAATACCCTATAATGAGCAAATTAAAAGTGATTTGATTAATAATCTAGGTTGGTAACATTAATAAAAAAATTATGAATACAAAGAATATAATATTTATCTGTTTGCTCCTAATTATTGGCTTTACAGCATGTGAGCCATATGAAGAATATCTCGTAGACTATAAGTATTCTGCGGTTTATTTTGCAACTCAAAAGCCATTGAGAACTATAGTTTCTTATGATGAAATGGAATTTAAGGTAGGTGTTGCACTTGCAGGTAAAAGAGAAAATAATGTTGAGGAATATGCAGATTTCCAAATAGATCCATCCTTACTGGATGATGAAGAACTTACTGAAGGAAACGATTTTCAGCTCCTTCCCTCAAGCTATTATACTTTGAGTAATGATAGCCGTATGATTGCACTACCTGGAGAATTTATTGGAGATGTAACTGTTACTCTGAATAGAGATGCATTCGTTTCTGACAGCTTGGCAACCGAAAATGTATATGCACTGCCTTTTCGGATAACGGGTGCATCTACAGATACTATTCTTGCAGATAAAGATTATACGATTCTGGTAGTGAAATACATAAGTGAATATGATGGAACTTACTATCATAAAGGCAAACAAAGTGAGATCGATTCTACAGGAACTGTGTTGAATGAAACCATTTATTCTTATGACGATTTAAATGATAATGAGACCTGGAATGTTTCAACTATTGATGCAAATACTATTAAAACACCTGCAGCAGGTGTTTTTGGTAATGGAAGTATTGTAATTGAAGTGAAAGACAATAATTCTGTAGATATAACCTCAGGAAGACCTAACATAGAAGTAACTTCAGGCAGTGGAACATACGATCCTGAAAACCGAAATTTTTATCTGGATTATAGTTTTATTCGAGGACCAAAAGAATATGCCGTTCAGGATACTTTAATATTAAGGCAGGCTCCTGAAAAGGACCTATTTTTTGAAGAATGGTAAAGAAGAAAGTAGTTTTAGTGATAATTAGTTTATTTTCAATTAGCTAGGTTAAAGGAAGTCATTAAAATGGCTTCCTTTTTTTGATCAAATTATCTCAATATTGAAATACATTAAATTTTTTAAAATGAAAAGAATAACATACATCTCGATTCTTCTGGCTTTTATTTTAAGTGCTTTAGTTTTGTATCTGACCAAAGCTCAGTCTGAAAAAGATAATCAAGAGCACATTATAGCAGTAAATGAGTTAGCTCTTATTCCGCTAAAGGCCGGAAGTGTTAAACCGGCCGGCTGGATGCTTGAACAGATGAAGACGGACCTGCAAAGCGGTTTGGCAGGATCTTATGAAAAGATATGGCCCAACGTAGCCCTGGACCTTTTTGCTCATCAGGAACGTCAGCCTGGTAATGTAAAGGTATTACGTGGTGAGAAAGTGGGACATCAGCCCGCCTGGTGGGCCGGAGAACATGAAGGTTACTGGAAGGATGCTATTGTAAGGCTGGCTTTTCTTACCGATAATAAAAGTTTTCAGGCCCGTGCTAAAAAATGGATGGAAGACATTATGGCCACGGCCAAAGAAAATGGTGGCTATATTGGGATATATTCACCAGATTCCAGATTCCCTGCGGATCATACCGATGGAGAGCTATGGACCCAGAGCCGGATATTTCAGGCCATGCTTGCTTATTATGAATTTACCGGCGATACTGAAGTCCTGAATGCCGTTGAAAAAGCGGCCAGTTTAACCCTTCATACCTATAAGGACAAGATAGGAACGTATTTTGGAAGAAAAGGGGTGGCGAGGCATGGCGGAGTTTCTCATGCAGTGGGTTTCTTTGACACCCTTGAGTGGTTATACAGGCTCACTGGAGAAAAGAAGGTTAGGGATGGGCTTATCTGGTTCTATAATGATTTTTCAAATAACCCTAATCAATATGAAGATCTTCAGCTTAATACCTTATTGAATAAAAATGTTCTTTTCCAGGGACACACCCCGCATATAATGGAAGGGATGCATGCCCCTCAGATCATAGCCGCGTTGACCAAAAATCAGGAGTATGAAAAGGCTGCTTCCACAGTAATAAAGCGCTTGGAGTACCATACCACTCCTGCAGGGAATTTTGTGGGAGACGAACTTGTTCGAGGTAGAAAAGGAACCGGCGAAATGTGGGGAGAATATTGCTCTATGACCGAAGGAGTATCTTCCCTGAACAAGATTATTTCTTGGGGAGGTTCTCTAGAAGCTGCTGACCGCATTGAAAATACGGTGATGAATGCCGCCCAGGCTGCCAGATTTCACCCAAATAATATTGCCGTTCAATATTTAGGCCGGGATAACCAATTTTCGGCAGCTGATAGGGATCTTCATAATGGAAGGACTGTGTATGCAGGTTACCATCGCGCCGCCGCCTGCTGCACGCTTAACTCTACCAGGATCATGCCTTATTATGTAGATGGGATGTGGTATGCTTTAAAAGACGGAGAGGGACTTTTCGCCATGCTTTACGGCGAAAGTTCTTTGGAAACCCAGATAAAAGGGGTAGATATACATATAAAGGAGGGTATATTTTATCCATTTGAGGATAAGCTGACTTTTAATGTTAAGCCGAAAAGTCCTGTAAAATTCAAATTGAAACTCAGGATTCCTGAAGGTGCAGGTGAGGTAAGTGTTGATGCCGGAAAAGGTGCCATAGTTGAACGGAATGACAAGGTCATTTCTATTGAAAACCTATGGGAAGGATCACAGGAAGTCAAGGTAGATTTTGATTTTCAAACCCGGGTAGAAGAGGCTAAGGATAGCACCTATTATGTTTCAAGAGGTCCTTTGCTTTATTCTCTCCCAATCGAGGCTAAGGTGATGAAAACCGAAGAATTGAAACTAATAGGAAACGAGAAGAGTGGTTTCTTCGAATATTCCGTAACTCCCGAAGAAAACGGTGATCACTGGCAATTATCACTGGAAAAGGATAGTCCATTTAGGTTCTTTGAATTTCAGGACCAAGATAAACTGCATCCATGGACGAAATCTCCGTCAGGAGTATTAGGAGCTATGGTAAACAAGAAGGGAGAGGTTCTGAAAGTTCCTTTGGTACCTCATGGAACCACCTTGTTGCGTAGGTTGACTTTTCCGGTTAATAAAATTCAGTCAACAGTTAATAAAAATATTCACCACTAAATTCCCAAAAATTTTCTGGATCTTTTAAACAAGATCTGTTTTTGAGGAGTGGTAAAAAAGATTTAGTAGTAAGTTGTTTATATTTTTAGTTAGCTAGGTATAAAGGAAGTCATTAAATGACTTCCTTTATAATTTTATAGAAGGTGGTCCATCTCACATATTTCTTTTAATATCAATACTGTAAGTAAATAGATCGTATTTATAATAACAGTAACAATATTCTACAGGTTTTTTTCCAATATCCAGCACCAATCTAATCCTTTCTAAGACAGTTTCATTCTTTTCTATGCCTAAGATTTTGGCTATTTTATTATCAGCCTTATCTGCTTTAATTTCTTCCTTAGAAATTGATGGAATTATATTGTAATTATTTTCGAGCAATTCATAGAAAGATCCTTTAAAATCTTCCTCCATAGATAATTCAATCCTTGGATGAATATACGATTCAAAATAAACTACAGGTACATTTTTAAGGCCTTTTACCCTTTTTAGACATAGAATAGATTTTCCTTTTTCGATATCAAGAGCATTTGCTATAGTAGAATTTGCTTTAATATACTTAATTTCTGAAGAGAGATTCGTCATTGGGATATCCTTTTGACTCATTTCCTGGGTAAAGCTGACCCAATTGTCAAGATTCGTGGTGATTTTTTTATTAATAACCCTGGTACCAACCCCGGTTTTTCGTTCGAGTTTCCCTTCAATCAATAACTTATTAATTGCCTGTCTAAGCGTATTTCTGGAAATACCCCATAATTTCGCAAGTTCTACTTCTTTTGGAAGGAATTCCCGTTGGGTTTTATACTCGGGTAATTCTATAATTTTTCTTAAAAGTATTTCTGCCTGGGCATGCAAAGGAACCGGGCTGTCATGGTTTATTAGGAAATTTTTCGGATTTTTAAGAATGGACATACATTTTACTTTAACCTGCTTTTCAATACTTACTGGTAAACAAACTACATTATTCCAAACGAAGTATTTCAGTTTTCAAAGATAGGGTTCATTTTTGGAATTCAAATCCTGACATTATTCGCTATCAAATTTTTTACGAGTTTGGATTCGAGATAAATAAATGATTAAAAGATTTCATTATAATTTATTTAAACTTGCTTTGCAAATTTACTAAATGTATATTTGTTTGAACAAATGGCATTTATAATTTTTGAAATATGAAAAAGGTTTTCTTGGATAAAGGTATTTTCTCAATTGTTATTCTGGTTTTATTGCTCTTTGTTAGTGGGAAGATTGTTGCCCAATCTGGACCAAAAAGGCCAAATATAATTTTTATAATGTCAGATGATCATTCTTATAAGGCAATTAGTGCATACAATGATCGTCTTATCGAAACCCCAAATATCGACAAGATAGCCAAACAGGGAGTAATCTTTAAAAAGGCATTTGTTACCAATTCCATTTGCGCTCCAAGTAGAGCTGTAATACTTACCGGAAAATATTCTCATATGAATGGTTTAACCGACAATATGGATGAATTTAATGGCAATCAGGAGACCTTACCTATAATTTTAAAGGAAGCAGGTTACAATACAGCTATAGTTGGTAAATGGCATTTGAAAAGTCAACCGGTTGGTTTTGATTATTGGAACGTGCTGCCTGGACAGGGAAATTATTATAATCCTAAATTTATAAAACAAGGTAAAGATACTATTTACAAGGGTTACGTAACGAATATTACTACTGACTTGGCACTCAACTGGATTAATAAAAATAAGGAGAATCCTTTTTTCATAATGATCCACCAAAAGGCGCCCCATCGTAACCAAATGCCACCATTAAAATTTCTGAATCTTTATAATGATAGAAAATTCAAAATGCCAAAAAATTTCTATGATGACTATAAAAATAGGCTTGCGTTAAAACGAAATGGTATTAAAATGGCAGATAATTTAGCTATTGATTTTGATACAAAATTAAAATGTGATACATGCCAGGTTTTTGAGGGTCAAAAGTTAATTCCGAGAGCTTACAAAAGAGAAGTGGGTCGACTTTCTCCTGAACAAAAAAAGATTTGGGATAGAGCTTATCAGGAAGATATAAAACAGTTCCAGGAATTAGAAAATAAGGAACAACTGGTTAAATGGCAATATCAAAGATTTATGGAAGATTATCTCAGGTGTATTAAATCTATTGATGATAATGTGGGTAGAGTTCTAAAATATTTGAAAGAGAATAATTTGTCTCAAAATACTTTGATAGTTTACACATCTGATCAAGGATTTTATTTAGGAGAACATGGACTCTATGATAAGAGATTCATGTATGAAGAATCATTCAGGACACCAATGCTTTTAAGCTATCCGGAAGAAATTAAAGGAGGCCAAAAAATAAATGAATTTGTTCTGAATTTAGATATAGCTCCAACCTTACTCGACTTTGCCAATGTTTCCATTCCTTCCGAAATGCAGGGAGAATCCATGAAAAAGTTGCTCTTAGAAGATGAGTCGAAGCAATGGAGAAAGAGTGTGTATTATCACTATTATGAAACTGCCTATGGTTTAACAGCACATTATGGAATACGAACAAAAAGGTATAAGCTTATCCATTTTTATGATCCCATAGATTCCTGGGAACTTTACGATTTAAAAAAGGATCCAAAGGAAATGAAAAATTTGTATGGGATGCCAAAATATGCTGAAAAAACAGACTCTTTAAAATCTAAATTAAAGGAACTTCAACTTAAGTATCAAGACAATTCTTTTTAATATAAATTCACTATGATTCGCCACTCATTAATATATGCTCTTCTAATTTCTGTTTTAAACTGTTTCGCTCAGAATCAAGAAGTAAGACCAAATATTTTATGGATTGTAAGTGAAGATACCAGTCCTTTGTTAGGCTGTTATGGAGATACTTATGCAGCTTCACCAAATATTGATTGTTTTGCTAAAAACTCCATTCTTTACGAAAATGCCTTCTCCACGGCACCGGCATGTGCTCCATCTCGAGCAACTCTAATAACAGGAATGTATGCAAGTTCGCTTGGTATTGAAAATATGAGGAGCAGCTATCCAATTCCTGATTTTGTTCAATTTTTTCCGATGTATTTAAGAGAAGCAGGTTATTACACCACCAATAATGCGAAGGAAGATTATAATACTCCAAATCAGACTAAGGCTTGGGATGAGTCTAGTCATAAAGCTACATATAAGAATAGAAAGCCTGGCCAACCCTTCTTCTCAGTATATAATATAGGTGCTACCCATGAAAGCAAAATTCACAGGCACCCAGAGAAATTAAATCATGATCCTAATCAAGTGAAATTGCCACCGTATCAACCAGCAACACCTGAAATGAAACAGGATCGCGCGCTTTTTTATGATAATATAGAAAGAATGGATAAGATAGTAGGTGGAATTTTAACAGAACTGGAGGATGAAGGTTTAGCTGAGAATACTATAGTTTTTTATTACAGCGATCACGGTGGAGTTCTTCCGCGTAGCAAACGCTACATATTTGATTCGGGACTACGAGTTCCTCTAATAATTCATATACCGGAAAAATTTAAACATCTGGCTTCTCAGCCATCTGGGTCAAGAACAAATGAAGTAGTGTCTTTTGAAGACTTTGCGCCTACAGTTCTTAATCTGGCTAATGTTAAAATACCTGATTATATGGAGGGTACTCCATTTCTTGGAAATGAATGTAAACAGGAGGAATATGCATATGCTTTTAGGGGTAGAATAGACGAAAGAGTTGATTTTGTAAGATCTATCAGAAATAAAAACTTTAGATATGTGCGAAATTTTATGCCTAATAAAATTTATGGCCAGCATGTGCTATATCAATGGCAGGCGGCATCCCTGAGATCATGGGAAAAAGCTTTTGAAGCGGATACTTTAAATGAAATTCAATCGGCTTTCTGGAACGAAAAGCCTTCCGAAGAATTATATGATATTTCTCAAGATCCTTATAACGTACACAACCTCGCTACTGACGAATCTTATTTAGAAATTTTAAATGAAATGCGCGAAGATACCAGACAAATTATTCTTGATACCCGCGATACCGGATTTATCCCAGAATCAATGAAGGAGCAAATTTCAAAAACGAGAACTATTTATGAATTTGCAAGAAGTGAAAAATATCCTTTAGAAAAAATTCTTAAAACCGCTGAAATGGCAACCTCAAGAGAATCTGTTTATATTCCTGAACTTAATAAAAGATTGAAGGATGAAAATTCTTTAGTGAGATATTGGGCATCTATAGGTTGTAAAATTTTGGGAGAGAAGGCAAGTCAGGCAAAACTTAATCTTGAACAGTTATTGCAAGACACTGAACCTGAAGTGAGAATTGAAGCTGCCGCAGCTATTTATAAAATGGGAGATCATAAAAAAGCGATAGAAACTCTTGAAGATTTATTAGAGAATGACAATTTGTTTGTAAGACTGAATACTTTAACTGTTTTGGAAGAAATGGGAGATGATGCATATTCGGCCTTATCAAAAATTAAGAAATTGGCTGAGAAAAGACTGGCTAAAAAGGTTAATCCAAATAAACTATGGACTGCTCCTCATGACGTAAAAATTGCTAATGGACTCATAGAGCAGTTAAGCAGGTTACAATAATAATTTTTCAACATTATGACAAGAAATTTCTTTTTAATATTAACTTTTTTTATTTCCAGCAGCTCCTTTGCACAATCAAAAATTGAACAGGATATTAAACTTAATGGCATCTGGAAATTCGAACAAACAACAGAAGCCTTCAGGCCAGATAACTTTAGTCGTAAAATCCAGGTTCCTGGACTGGTGCATTTGGCAAGTCCTAGAATTGAAGAGTACGACAAACTTTTTAAGTATTCAGGGGATACTAGCGATGGAGGTTGGAGCAGAAAACTTTTGAAAATGGACTATACTCCTAGATATAGTTGGTATAAAAAAAAGGTGTTTATAAATGAAGATCTTCAGGACTTAGAGGCAATTCTTACACTTAATAAAAGCAAATATGTAACTCAGGTTTATGTGAATGGGATAGATTTGGGGAGCTATATTCAATGTTATACTCCAATAAACACAGTTATTACACATGCCCTAAAATTTGGAGAAGAGAATGAGATTTTATTTAAACTAGGCGATAGATACTGGCTACCAAGTAGTGCTGCCGGTGGTATTGATAAAGAAAAAGAACATTATATAGCCGGTATTTGGGATGACGTTACTATCTCATTCAGTAAAAAAATTCAGGTTCATAGATTATTGGTTCTGCCTAATTTGAAGGAAAGGAGCTTAAATCTAAAGGCGAAACTTCGCAACTTAAACAAATTTAGTACCCCGGGCGACCCTAGAACCGATAAAGTAAAATATACCATCAATATTTACGAAAAATATAGTAATAAAAAGATTGCTGAAAAAACAGGGGATACAGCAATATCAAGAGATCAGATAAGTATGATTAATGTTAATGTTCCTATTGCGAATGCACATGCCTGGAGTCCGGATGATCCCTTCTTATATAAAGCGGAATTAATTGTATATTCAGAAGATTCGCAATCTGACATTGCTTCCGATTTTTTTGGAATGCGGGATTTTTATAGAGATGGTAAATCCTTTTATTTGAATGGTGAAAAAATTTATTTACGCGGTTCTAATATCACGTTACATCGCTTTTTTGAAGATCCTAAAAGTCGAGATCTTGCTTGGGACAAAGAGTGGGTTAAAAGAATGATGATAGATGTTTCAAAGGAATTACACTGGAATACCATGAGAATATGCGTTGGAATCGTCCCGGATTTTTGGTATGATCTGGCAGATGAGTATGGTATTCTCTTGCAAAATGAATGGATGTACTGGCAAATGCACGGATGGGATGCACAAATAAGTAAAGAATATACAGATTGGGTCTGGAGTGATGGCTCACATCCCAGCATCGTTATTTGGGATGCAATCAATGAAAATAGAAACGATTACATAGGTAACACGCTTATTCCTGAGTTAAAACTTCTGGATCCTACCAGAATTTGGGACGCAGGTTATATGACGGCTTCTCAGATGACAAATGATGATATGGATGAACCTCATACCTATCAGGGAAGAAAAAAAGACGGTATTGAAAAAACTCCATATCCTCTGGGAAAACTTGATTTCAAACCAAAAATTGTCCAGGAAATTGAAGAATCAAATTCCGCTCAACTAGTAAATGAATACGGATGGGTTTGGTTATGGCGGGACGGAAGTACCAGTAAACTTAGTAAATTTATTTACAACACTTACCTTGGCCCTCAGTCAACAATCGAAGAGCGACGCGATTTTCAGGCTTATTGGCTTCAGTGTGAAACGGAATGGATGCGGAGCAATGAATCTATTGCAGGAGTGCTGGCCTTTTGCCTGCTAACTAATAATTATGGATATACTGGTGATTGGTTTGTTGACGACATAAAAGATTTAAAAATAAGCCCGACACTATATTGGCTTAAACATAGTTTTGATCCTACAACGGTTTTTCTAAATGTTGCAGATGAACGTTATGCATTAGGACAGCCAATACATAAAAATGGTGAGATTTTTAAATTCTCTCTGAGAGGGATAAACGATGAGATTAAAGAACTTGAAGGAGAGGTAACCGTTAAACTTCTTGACTCTCAGGGAGACACAGTTTATTCAGATACTTTCAATCAGGTATTGCCTGCATCGGGTAGGATAGATATCCCTTATGAATTTGAACTTCCAGACACTTCCGGTGGATATTTACTGGTAAGTGAATTCA
This sequence comes from uncultured Flavobacteriaceae bacterium, assembly GCA_963825045.1. GTDB lineage: Bacteria > Bacteroidota > Bacteroidia > Flavobacteriales > Flavobacteriaceae > Christiangramia. The sequence goes on from CAWGSM010000026.1 coordinate 172,037, forward strand.
AAGAAAATACAACCGATATAAAATCATTAAGCCGAAGGTATATAAAAATTGGCGAAAAAGAAAATTACGATTTTTATGAAATGAAGATGCCTGTTAATTACACTATACCAAATGCCTCATCAAATTTTTAAAATGCCACAAATGAAATCTGAAACCATCAACCTTTTTAAAAATAATACTTTAACTGGTCCTAATACTAGAAGAAGCAAAAAATTACTTTTTCAGCTTTCTGGTGTATTTAAAGATTCAGAAGCCTTTAGTAAAATGAATCCTGAACAGGTAATTTATGAAGTTGACAGTTTGATGCCTGTTGAAAATGGGACTGAAGGAGGATTGTTCTTTGGAATAACTCATTTGTTACCTGGGACTGTAGGTGACGAATATTTTATGACCCACGGTCATTTTCACGAGATAGAAAACAGAGGTGAATATTATTGGGGAATAGAAGGCGAAGGTAAACTGATTTTAATGGATAAGGATAGAAATGTATGGACTGAAGATTTGTTTCCGGGAAGCTTACATTATATTCCGGGATTTACAGGTCATAGAGTCGCAAATACTGGAGAAAGTAAACTAAGTTTTGGCGCTTGCTGGCCTGCAGATGCGGGACATAAATATGATATTATTTCCAAGGAGGGATTTGCTAAAAGACTTTGTAAATTAAATGGAAAACCTTCCTTAATTAACTAATTTATCTATAGAAGTTTGAAGGATGCATATTATATAGCATTTGATATTGGTGGTACAAATGTCAAGCTTGGAGTTTTTAGCGATAATAAACTGGTAGATTCCAAAATGTTTCCAGCCTTATCAAATCAAAATTTCTCTTCAAGTTTAGACTTATTTGCAAATGAAATTGAAGAAATTCTACAAAATCAAAACGCAGAGAAGAAACTAGCAGGTATTGGTTTTGCTTTTGCAGGACTTGTGGATACTCAGAGAAAAACTATTATAGATACCAATGATAAATATTCCGATTCAAATACGATAGATATTGAAAGTTGGGTATACGATAATTGGAAAGTTCCTTTTTTCATTGATAATGATGCTAGAATGGCAGCGGTTGGAGAATGGCAGTTTGGGGGTGGTAACGAAACTAATGATTTAGTAATGATAACATTGGGAACGGGAATAGGCTCTGCGGCTATTATCAACGGTAAATTGTTACGAGGGAAACACTTTCAGGCTGGATGTCTGGGGGGGCATTTTGTAATACATGTAGATGGTAAATTATGCAATTGTGGAAATTACGGTTGCGCCGAGGCATATGCTTCTTCCTGGGCAATTAACGATCGAATAAAAGATGACGTAACTTATAATGAAAGTATACTTTCTAAGATAGAAAATATAGGTTATAAGGAACTATTCGAAGCTGCTCAAAAGAATGATTTTCTGGCCTCCAAAATTGTAGAAGAAAGTATAGGTATCTGGTCTGCAACGATTGTAAACCTTATCCATGCGTACGATCCGGAAGTTGTAGTGATGGGTGGAGGTATCCTTGGAAGCAGTGACCTGATTCTTCCAAAAGTGAGAAAATTGGTAAATAAAAGATCATGGACACCCTGGGGAGAAGTTGCAATTAGAGATTCTCAACTTAAAAATTCTGCGGCTTTATTCGGTTTAAATTATTCACTACAACATTCCATTTAATAGATATGAACAAGTATTTAAAAGAACCCTCAAATTACGATAAGAAACCATTTGTTCAATTATCAGAAGATTTTGAATGTTGGGCGGGATGGTACAAGATTATGGAAGTGATTAATGCAAAAATTAATCACCAAAATAAATCAAGGACGGTTATAACAGTTGACTGCTACCAGGGAGTTTTAAAAAATGATATTATTTCAGCCTTCAAGAAATCACTATCCTCTACAATATTTTATAGTGAAGAGTTAATGATATCTGCCGAAGGAGTTGACGATTTAGTGTTTCCTCATGTAACCGATGATGCCGTATTTGGATATCTCACAAGTTTAAATTTAAACCACTTCTTTGATCCAGAAAAACTTAAAGAAACTCGTAATAAAATTTCCAAAGAGAATTCTGAAATAATTATAGTATTTGGTGCTGGTGCATCAATTGTATATCCCAATCCAGATGTATTTATCTTTTTTGATATGCCACGTTGGGAAATACAACAGCGCTTTCGTAATAATTTAATTCCAAACCTCGGTGTTCAAAATGAAGATTTAAAGACCTCATTACAGTATAAAAGATCATATTTTGTAGACTGGCGGGTTTTGGATAAACATAAAAAGAAAGGGATTGAAAAGTGGGATTTTGTAATAGATACGACAATACCAGAGAATCCAAAGATGTTAACCGGTGATAGTTTAAGAAGTGGTCTTGATAAACTGGTTTCTCAGCCTTTCAGAATGGTTCCTTTTTTTGATCCCGGACCTTGGGGTGGACAGTGGATGAAAGAATACCTCGATTTGGATAAAAAGGAAATGAATTTCGCCTGGGGATTTGACTGCGTTCCTGAAGAAAATAGTATTTTTTTTAAAGTTGGAAACGAGTTATTTGAAACACCTGGAATTAATCTTCTTTTTTATTCTTCTAAAAGATTACTGGGAGAAGCTGTACAGGCTCGATTCGGTAACGAATTTCCGATAAGATTTGATTTCTTAGATACCATGGAAGGGGGGAATCTTAGTTTACAGGTACATCCAACTGTTCAATATATTCAGCAGGAATTTGGAATGCATTATACCCAGGATGAAAGTTACTATATACTTGATGCGGGAGAAGATGCCAATGTATATCTGGGTTTAAAAGAAAATGTTTCCCTAAATGAAATGAAACAGGATTTGATTAAATCTCAAAAAACAGGAGATTTTGATGCTGAGAAATATGTGAATAAATGGAAAGCAAAAAAGCATGATCATTTCTTAATTCCTGCAGGGACTATCCACTGCTCCGGTAAGAATACTGTAGTTCTAGAAATTAGCGCAACTCCCTATATTTTTACTTTTAAACTCTGGGACTGGAACCGCCTGGGTTTAGATGGGAAGCCAAGACCTATTAATGTTGAGAGAGGTTTTGATGTACTGGATCAAGACAGAACAACTAGCAATGTAAAAAATGAATTGATTAATAATTTAAAAGTTATTTCTAATGAAGAAGGTGTGAAAGAGGAAAAAACCGGGCTTCATTTTTCACAATTTATTGAAACAAGAAGACATTGGTTTAAGAATAAAGTCACTCATAAAACTAATGGAAGTGTGAATGTTTTAAATCTTGTTTCAGGAAAGGAGGCTATAGTAGAAAGCCCTTATAATACTTTTGATCCTTTTGTTGTTCATTTTGCTGAAACATTCATCATACCGGAAAATGTAAAAGAATATTCTATTAGTCCGTTTGGTTTAAGTGAAGGAGAAGGGTGTGCAACGGTTAAAGCCTATGTGCGTATTTAATAATAAAATTTAAGATATGTCAAAATTTAAGACCAAGGAAATACCTCAAAACAAACCTAAAATCAAATATGTAGAAAGACCCTGGGGTTCGTTCAAACAATTTGCAAATAATGAGGATTGCACGGTTAGTTTAATGAAGGTGTTACCGGGACAGCGACTTAGTCTTCAATCCCACACCGGAAGAGCAGAATTATGGATTGTTTTGGATGATGATGCTTTGATTCAGGTGGATGAAGAAACAAAAAGGTATAACACCGGGGATGAAATCTGGATTCCGGTGAATTCAAAACATCGATTATCATGTGAGAGTGAAAAACCTATTAGAGTTTTGGAAGTGGCTTTCGGCAACTGGCAGCAGGATGATATAACTAGATATTCTGATGATTATAGCCGAAATTAAAGAAAACATTTGGAGTCTGAATTCGATGCCTATTCTATAAGCCAATGAAAAAACCTGGAAATTTACTTCTAATAACCATTGTATCTTCATTTGGAGGACTCTTATTCGGTTATGATACCGGAGTTATTAATGGTTCTCAATATTATTTAAGCCAATACTTTGATCTAAATGCAATAATGAAAGGCTGGGTTGTAGGAAGTGCGTTGCTGGGTTGTTTTTCTGGAGCGATCATATCAGGTTTTTTAAGTTCTAAATTTGGAAGAAAGAATTCTTTAATTATATCCTCAATACTGTTTTCGCTTTCTGCATGGGGATCTGGTTTGCCTGATTTTCTGCCTCAAACCGTCTCAATTTTAGTTATATCCCGTATAGTTGGTGGTGTGGCCATTGGAATTGCATCTATGAATGTACCGGTGTACATCGCCGAAATAGCGCCCGCGAAAATAAGAGGAAATCTTGTTTCATATTATCAACTAGCCATTGTTGTAGGTTTCTTTTTAGTTTTCCTGGTGACCTATGAAGTTGCAGAAGTATTACCTGAAACAGATAATATAGAAAAAGGTTGGCGTTATATGTTCTGGTCCGAGCTTATTCCAAGTTCAATTTTTCTCATTCTATTATTCTTTATTCCTAAAAGTCCACGATGGCTTTTGCTTAAGGGAAGAGAAGATGAATCTTTAAAAGTTTTAACACTAGTTCATGGAACTACCTCGGCCATTAAAGAGTTTAATGAAATTAAACTATCATTTAAAAAACAGGAAAAATTTTTGGTGAACTCTCTTTTTAGACCCAGGAATATTAAAATATTAGCAATAGGAGCTACTTTGGCCATTCTTCAACAATTCACCGGAATTAATGCAGTCCTTTATTACGGTGCAGATATTTTTGAAAATTCCCTTGGAATGGACGGGGATGATATTTTGAGTCAGCAAATTTTACTCGCAGCATTTAATTTGCTATTTACCTTTGTTGCCATGTTCACAATAGATAAAATTGGACGTAAAGCTTTAATTTATATTGGTTCGGCTGGAATGATACTGGGGTTTTTGATGCTGGGTCTATCACTATACTTTATAAATGTTGGGCTCATTTCACTTATTGGGGTGCTGTTATTTGTAAGTTCATTTGCGCTGTCTATGGGGCCTGTGGTGTGGGTATTGTTATCAGAAATGTTTCCGAATAATATAAGAAGTATAGCAATGTCTGTTGCTGTAGCAGCTACCTGGATAGCCAATTATTTAGTGTCTCAAACTTTTCCGATAGTAGTAGAAAGTTCTATTAATATTGATTCCTGGAATGGGTCTCTCCCATATTTTCTTTTCATTTTCTTTATTTTTACAACAATAATTTTCACTCATTATCTTATCCCTGAAACCAAACAAAAATCTTTGGAAGAATTGGAAACCTTCTGGGATAAGAAGTGAGGGATTTTAAGAGAGTATTCTTATATTATTATCCGAAACCTTTATTCTGCAGAGGTTTAAATCTTAAATTAGTTAATAATACTACATTTTTTACATCGTAAAAAACGATTGTGATAATCTGAATAAAACTTTGTGCATAATTTGTCACAAAATTCGAGAATCCTAAAAATTCATAAATTTAAGAGTTATGTCTGCTTTATTTAAGAAATACATTTTCATTTTAATTTTAATACTGTCGTGCAATTTCTATGCTCAGGAAAAACCCAATATTATCATAATCCTGACAGATGATATGGGATATGGTGATATTAGTGCTTTTAATAGTGAGTATATGAAAACTCCTAATGTTGATAGAATTGCGGAGGAAGGAACAAAATTCACCCAATACTATACGGCAGCACCGATCTGTTCACCTTCCAGAGTGAGCATGTTAACCGGGATGTATCCGGCGAATTGGAATTTCACCACATTTTTAAACGATCGAAAAAGTAACCTGGAGGCAGAACAGGCAAATTACCTGAATACGGAAGCTCCTTCTATGGCTACGATTTTTAAAAAGGCTGGTTATGCTACGGGTCATTTCGGAAAATGGCATATGGGAGGTGGTCGTGATGTACAGAATGCTCCAGGATTTGAGAATTATGGATTCGATGAGCATGTAAGCACTTACGAAAGCCCTGACCCGGATCCCCTGATTACGGCAACAGACTGGATATGGTCTCCACAGGATAGTATTAAAAGATGGGATCGTACCCGTTATTTTGTAGATAAGACCTTAGCTTTCCTTAAAAAGAATAAAGGTAAAAAACCTTCTTTTATAAACCTTTGGCCTGATGATATGCATACCCCATGGGTTCCGGAAGTTCAGGAAAGATATACAGGTAAATTCCCAATGAATCCAAAAGAGGAAAAAGCTTTCACGATGGTCCTCGAAGAATACGATCGTCAAATGGGAAGATTGCTTGATGGATTAAAAGAAATGGGGATTGAAGACAATACAATTATAATATTCACCAGTGATAATGGACCTCTTCCGAGTTTTAGAGGTAGTCGTGCTGCAGGTTTAAGAGGTACTAAATTATCTCTGTATGAAGGTGGGATTCGTATGCCGTTTATTATTAAATGGCCAGGTCACGTCCCGGCAGGAAAAACCAACAATAATTCAGTGATCAATTCTACAGATTTACTGCCAAGTCTGGCTGCAATGGCAGATGTACCACTTCCACCTAATTATAAGGGAGATGGGGAGGATGTTCATTCAGCATTTATGGGTGAGGAAATTAGTCGTAAAGGAGATATGTATTGGGAATACGGTAGAAATCCGTATGCCTTTAATTTTCCAGGGGGTAGAGATAAAAGTCCAAACCTTGCCATTCGTTCAGGGAAATGGAAATTGCTGGTAGACTATCATCAAAATAATGTGGAATTATACGATATGGAGAATGATAAGTTTGAAACTAAAAATGTAGCTAAGGATCATAAAGATTTAGTGGAAGAGTTGAAGGCTAAATTAGTTACCTGGAGAATGTATATGCCTACTTTGACTCCGGAAAGAATGAATCCAAAATAAGATTTAAAAATGATCAAACCCTACAAAAAGTTATTTATTCCTTTCCTTTTGTGTTTCGTATTCTTTATGGTAAATGCACAGGATAGGAGGCCTAATATTATTGTAATACTGGCTGATGATATGGGGTATTCAGATATTGGGTGTTATGGAGGGGAAATCGATACTCCGAACCTAAACAAGCTGGCCTCTGAGGGAATTCGATATAAACAATTCTATAACGCAGCGAGATGTTGCCCAACAAGAGCTGCCCTTATGACCGGAGTTTATCCGCATCAGGCAGGAATGGGGTGGATGGCAGCGGCAGATCTTGGAACGCCTGAATATGCAGGGAACTTGAACAATTCCAGTGTGACGATTGCCGAAGTTCTAAAAAGTGCCGGTTATAAAACTTATATGACGGGTAAATGGCACCTCACCAATGAACGAAAAATAAGCGGAGAAGTTAAAGAGAACTGGCCAAAACAAAGAGGATTTGACCGCTATTTCGGAATTATTCCCGGTGGCGCAAATTATTTTACCCCTATAATTTACAGTGGAAATAAGAAATATCGCGCACCTAATGATTTCCTATCTAACCAATGCGATTAGTGATACTTCGGTAGCTTATATAAATAAGCATTTTAATTCTGAAGAAAAGAAAGATCCCATGTTTATGTATGTGGCATATACCTCTCCTCACTGGCCTTTACATGCTTTACAAAAGGATATCGATAAATATAAAGAGGTGTATAAGATTGGATGGGACAGCCTTCGGGAGCAACGTTTTGATAAGCAAAAGGAACTCGGTTTGTTTTCCGAAAATATTACTATGAATCCTCGTGATGAAGAAATTCCGGCATGGAGCGATGTTCCTCCGGCCAAGCAGGAAGAAATGGCAATGCGTATGGCTATTTATGCAGCGCAGATAGATATTATGGACCAGGGAATCGGAAGAATTGTAAATGAGCTGAGTGAAAATAATGCGCTGGATAATACGCTAATTTTCTTCTTAAGTGATAATGGCGCCTGTGCTGAATTCATAAGCAGCGGAAAAAGCAGGAAAATAGACGGGACCGCAGATACTTTTGAGAGTTACCGAATCAACTGGGCTAACGTGAGTAGTACTCCTTTTAAGGAATACAAGCATTACACCTACGAGGGTGGTATCGCTACGCCCATGATTGCCCATTGGCCTGCTGGGATAAAGAAAAATTTAAACGGAGGTTTTGCCAATAGCTATGGAGAAATCATGGATATTATGGCGACATGTGTTGAGGTCGGAAACGCTGAATACCTTACAGAATTTAAAGGATATGAAATCACTTCCATGCAGGGTAAAAGTCTGCTGGGTAATTTTAAAGGTGATGATATTGAAAGAGGTAAAATATTCTGGGAACATGAAGCTAACATTGCGCTGCGAGATGGGAAATGGAAAATGGTTGCTAAAACCGAGCCTGATGAGAATTTTTCCAAATCCTCTTTAAAATTGTATGACCTGGAAAAGGATCCTACCGAAATGAATGACCTTTCTCATGAATATCCGGAAAAACTTAAGGAAATGTATAAAGAATGGTATTCATGGGGGGAAGAGATCAAAGTTTTTCCACTAGACACCAGAATTTATGGCGATCGTAAAAATTTCTATAATCGAAATATAAACGGAGAATTTGATGATAATTTAGGCGACTGGCAGTTAAGAAAGTCGAAGGAAGTTCAAGGCAATATTTTAGCCGACAATAATGGAATGCTAAACGGAAATAATTCCGTTTTGGTGAAAATGGATAAGCCTGCAGGTAAATCTAATGATTTAGTGATGAAATGGAAATTTCCTGCAACCAAAGGTGAAAAGCTTTCGATTAAATTCAAAAGTAAAGCTATGAAGCCTACAGGTTTTACCTTGCAGCTGGAAAAAATTAAGGGGAAGGATGACGTTTTTGTACAAAAAGTTGGTTTAAGCGGTGGTACAGAAGATCATATTATAGAAATTGATAAAGTTCCGGAGTCCGGCAATTATAGACTTGCGTTTTACTTTGGCGATCTTAAGGCAGGTGAGAAGTTATGGTTAGATGGAGTAGAGATCGTCTCAAAATAGTAATGATAAATTAAATGATGAAAAAGATTCTTTTTATAATTGTTGCGTTTATTTCGATTTACAATTCGAATGCCCAACAAAAAAACAATGTCGTTCTAATAAGTATTGACGGTTTACGTCCTGATTTTTATCTCGATGAAGAATGGGATACACCAAACCTTAAATCTTTAATGACAAAGGGTGTTTATTCTGAAGGAATCAACAGTATTTTTCCTTCCGTTACTTATCCTTCCCATACCACTCTTATTACAGGTTCCTTTCCTCGTGAACACGGTATTTTTTTTAATGAACCACGTACTTCCGATAATAATCACTGGTTCTGGGAATATGATCGTATACAAACAAAAACGCTCTGGAATGCGGCTAAGGACAAAGGATTGGCTACAGGTGCGGTCATGTGGCCAGTCACTGTTGGAGCACCGATCACCTATAATTTTCCTGTAAGAAGACCTTATGGAGGAGAGAAAGGAAATCAATTGAGTGTAACCGAGCCACTTGTAACACCCGGTACCTTAATGCCCGAATTTAGAACTGCAGGCATTATTAAAGATAAGAATCAGTTTAACCATGAGAATATTGATCAGACAATAGGAGGTATGGCTCGCTTTATTATAAAAGAACATCGGCCTGAACTAATGGCTATTCATTTTATTAATGTAGATCACATGCAGCATTTACATGGAAGGAACAATCCTTTTGTTAAGAAAGCTATTCATGTTGTGGATACCCAGATTGGGGAAATAATTCAGTTATTGAAAGAAGAAAAATTATACGCTAGTACCGATATTATAATTACCGGAGATCATGGTCATGTAGACATAAATAAGGTGATGTCACCTAATGTATTACTTAAAAATGCAGGATTGATATCTGATGATTCCTGGAAGGCAAAATTCACAACTCCTGGCGGTGCGGCTTTTTTGTATGTAAAAGACCAAAAATATACAGAGCAGGTAAAAGATATACTTAAAGCATTGCCTGAAGATCAAAGAAAATTATTTACTATTTATGATCGGGATGAACTTGATAAAATAGGTGCAGATCCCTCTGCAGCATTAGCCCTAGGAATGAAAAAAGGATATGTTTCTAATTCTAAGGTGAATGGAAAAATCATCCAGGATCGTAAACCAGTGGCAGCACATGGGTTTTATCCTGATTTTAAAGAAATACAAACTGGTTTTATAATGAGTGGCCCGGATGTAGAAGGATGTGATAAAAAAATTGATTTTGAGATGGGGATTCAGGATGTTGCTCCATTAATTTCTAAAATTCTCGATCTTAACTTCCAATCGAAAGACGGAAAACTCCATAAAGAAATTCTGAAAGTAGAATAATAAAAGATGAAAATTTTTACAAAAGTAAGATTCCAATATTCAAAAGTTTTCTATGCCATTCTGGCGATTATTGTCCTTTCTGCCTGTAATAGTGCTAAGGATAATGAAAAAGATGAGAAAAATGATGTAACGAGATCAAAAAAGCCAAATGTGGTAATAATTATGGCAGATGATCTGGACAGTAGAGAATTAAGCAGTTATGGAGGGAAAAATATCAATACAGCAAATATTGATGCACTGGCAGATGTAGGGATGAAATTTAATAACATCATCTGTTCAGAAGCAATGTGTATTCCTACACGAGCTTCTTTATTTACAGGTTTATATCCAGTTAGACATGGGTCTTTCCAAAATCATAAGAAGGTTTATGATAGTATCCAGATTAAAAGTGTGGGCCACTATTTAGGCGATTTGGGGTATCGTGTGGCACTTACAGGTAAAGACCACAGTACTACTCCCAGATCTGTTTTTCCTTTTGAAATCATTGAAGGTTTTGAACCAAGATGTGTAGAAAAAACGGATGAATATTCGTTGGATAAAATAAGGGAGTTTATGAAAACTTCAGAAGATCCATTTTGTCTTTTCGTTATGAGTATCAATCCTCATGCACCCTGGACGGTGGGAGATCCTTCAGAATTTGACGCATCAACATTGAAACTTCCTCCACACTGGGTAGATACTCCGGAAACTCGAACTGAATTCACAAAATATCTCGCAGAGGTTAGACGATTGGATGACCAGGTTGGAGATGTGGTTAAAACACTCAAAGAAATCAACCTTTATGATAATACCATTGTAATATTTTTAGGGGAGCAGGGACCACAATTTCCTGGAGGAAAATGGAATTTATGGGATGATGGTCAAAAAAGTTCTATGATTGTCAAATGGAATAAGGTTGTGGAGAATGCATTAACTACAGATGCCGTTGTTCAGTATGAAGATATTGTGCCTACTTTGATCGATCTTGCAGGCGGAGAGAAGATAGAAAATTTAGATGGGAAAAGTTTTTTACCTGTATTAAAAGGGGAATCCAATAAACATAGGGAATATGCCTTTGGAGTGCATAACAATATTCCGGAAGGGCCAGCTTATCCTATACGGAGTATAAGAGACACAAGATATAAACTGGTTAAAAATCTCACTCCAGATAAAAATTATTTTATAAAATATTTCATGAGACCAAGAAAAAATAATGTTATCTGGATGTCATGGCTTAAGAAAGGGGAGAATTCAGCACATGCTAAAGAACTTTATCGGCGTATAGAGAAGCGTCCGGCAATGGAATTTTATGATTTAGAAAATGATCCGTATGAATTGAATAACCTTGCCGATGAAGCAAAATACGCTGATATAATTGATGAATTTAATTCAAAATTAACGCAGTGGATGGATGACCAGGGAGATAAAGGTGCTTCTATGGACAGGCATTACAAGAAGAAATAATTGAGGAAAATGAATTATAGGTCTTTGAAATATATTAGTCAAAAGGTATGCTTACTGGGGATATTGATTGTTAAGTGCGGCTTTTTTTCAGATGCATATGCTCAAAATCAGAAGCCTAATATAGTTCTTATCATTGCTGATGATTTGGGATATGGCGATATTTCACCCTACGGAAGTGAACAGGTACTAACGCCAAATATTCAAAAGCTTGCCGATGAAGGTGTTTCTTTTGACAATATGTTCACTTCCACTTCTATGTGTTCGCCAACCAGGCAGCAAATTTTAACGGGATTATATCCGGTTAGAAATGGTGCTTTTCCTAATCATAGTTTTGTTTATGAGGGTACAAAAAGCGTGGTTCATTATTTGAAAAATGAAGGCTACAGAACTGCCATAGTGGGAAAAAGAGATTTTGGAAATGAACAGTCTTTTCCTTTTGAATTTCTTGGTGGCAGGAATATGGATTTTGGTAAAGGCCAGGATATAAAGCTTGAAAATGCCGAAGTAATTATGAATCAAACAGAGAAGCCATTTTTTCTTGTGGTTGCGAGTAACCAGCCTCATGTGCCATGGCTGAGAGGAGACAGAAGACAGTATCCACCTGAAGAAATTGATGTTCCGGAATATTTAGTAGATACCAAAGAAACCCGGAAAGCTTTATCAGAATATTATGCCGAAATCACATACCTGGACAGCACTGTTGGGAAGTGTATGAAGATGATCGAAGAATCGCATAAGGCTAAAAATACGATCGTAATATTTACCAGTGAACAGGGAGCCCAATTTCCGTTTGCAAAATGGACCCTTTACGATGAAGGCCTTAAGACCAGTTTTATTGTTAAATGGCCAGATCATATTGAAAAAGGGACCAGAAATAAAGCTCTTACGCAGTATGTGGATGTGGTTCCTACATTACTTGATATTATAGGTGTCAATCCTGAATCTATAAAAACAGGGAATAAAGATGCAAAGGGGTACGACGGTTTTGACGGAAAAAGCTTTAAATCTTTAGTGTTAGGTTCCTCAGAAAAATTTAGAGATTATGTTTACGGGGTGCACACTACAAGAGGAATACTTAACGGGAACGATTTCTATCCGGTTCGATCTGTAAGGAATGAGAAATATCTTTATATAAAAAACCTAAATGCAGAGGAGACATTTAGCAATGTTGCCACTAAAGACAAGGTATTTAAAAGCTGGTTTGAGGCTGATGAAAATCGAGCTAACGATTATGTAAATAGAGATTCAATAGAATTATATGATGTTATTAATGACCCTTATCAGCTTCATAATCTCGCAGACAACCCTGAAGTGGAACCTGTTCTGAAAAAAATGGACAATAAATTAAATGAATTTATGCTTCAACAAGGAGATAAAGGAATGGAAACCGAAGCCAAAGCCGAACACAGACAAAATTCTCACAATTAATAGTTGAATTAAGTAATGTTGAAAACCTTAAAATATTTTATTGTCGTAGTGGTAAGTAGTTTTTTCATGAGCTGTATAGTGAATAAGCAGGAAAACATTAAAAAAACTGAAATTGTTTCGGGAAATTATTTTACCAATCCTATAATTCGTGGAGCAGATCCTTGGGTAACAAAATATGAAGGAGACTATTATTTCTGTTTTGCTGGCGGGAATGAGGAGCAACATTTTATAACAGTAAGCAAATCTAAATCACTCGTTGATCCTGGTAAAAGGGAAAAAGTATTTTTTACGCCTAAAACGGGGTGGAATTTAACCAATATCTGGGCGCCGGAACTTCATCATTACAATGGAAAATGGTATATCTATTACGCGGCCGGCAAGGCTGGTCCACCTTTTTTATATCAAAGAACAGGTGTTCTGGAATCTGTTACCAGCGATCCGCAGGGAGAATATCTAGATAAAGGAGTTTTGCAAACCGGCAAAGATCCCGAAGATTATACAGGTACAATTTGGGCTATAGATCTTACCTTATTAGAAATTGATGGTCAGCTTTATGGTGTTTGGTCTGGTTGGGATAAAAATGTAGAATCTCATAAAACTCCACAATATCTTTTTATAGCTAAAATGAGTAATCCATATACTATCAGCTCAGAGAGAGTCAAAATTTCAAGTCCTGAAGAGGATTGGGAAACCGGCGGACCACTCAATTTAAATGAGGGGCCTCAGGTACTTAAACATAGTGAAGATATTTTTATCATATATTCTACCAGAGAATCATGGACTCCTCAGTACAGATTAGGCCAGCTGAAATTGAAAAAAGGGAGTGATCCCATGAAGGCTGAAAACTGGGAGAAAAAGGGACCTGTTTTTATAGGTAATGATATCATTCATGGTGTTGGTCATGCTAGTTTTACCACCTCGCCGAATGACACGGAATACTGGATTATATACCATTCAAAAATTTCTACCAAACCCGGATGGAATCGTAATGTAAGAGCTCAACAATTCTTCTGGGACGAAAATGGTGAACCTGTTTTTGGGAAACCTGTGCAACCCGGAGTTTTACTTAAAGAACCTTCATCTAATAAATATAACTAAACATGAAAAATAGAAAAGGCATTGTTTTCTTCTTATTGATTTTAATTTCTATTGCAGGTCAATCACAAAATAGTGAGCGATGGAGTAGAGAAAAAGCGAAAAAATGGTATGATGCTCATCCATGGATAAACGGAGCTAATTTCATCCCAAGCACCGCCATCAATCAGTTAGAAATGTGGCAGGAGAGCACATTTGATCCAGAGACAATAGATAAAGAACTTGGCTGGGCAGAAGATATCGGTTTTAATACGATGAGAGTTTATTTGCACAGTATTGCTTACAAGCAGGATAGAGAAGGTTTTAAAGACAGGATGGAAGAGTATTTGAAGATTGCAGATAATCATAATATCAAAACCATAATTGTATTCTTTGATGATGTTTGGAATAAAAGTCCCGAGGCAGGAAAACAACCAGATCCAAAGCCGGGGACGCACAATTCCGGCTGGGTGCAGGATCCGGGAGATCCTGCTTATAAGTTGAAGGAGAACTTCCCGGAGTTGGAAATGTATGTGAAGGATATTTTGAGAACCTTTGGGTCTGACCAAAGAGTTCTATTGTGGGATTTATATAATGAACCGGGAAATTCGGGTAAATTAACTACCTCTATGGACCTTTTGCAAAGTATTTTCAAATGGGCTAGAGAAGTAGGTCCTGAGCAACCAATTTCCGCTGGAATCTGGAGATGGGATTTTGAAGAGTTGAATCAGTTTCAGATATTGAATTCAGATATTATAACCTATCATGATTACGAAGAACCAAATTTACATCGCAGAGTTCTTCGTCTTTTAAAGACTCATGATCGCCCATTGATATGTACAGAATATATGGCGAGAACCAGAAACAGTAGATTTTCAAATATTATGCCGATGTTAAAAAAAGAAAATGTGGGTGCTATTAACTGGGGGCTGGTTTCCGGAAAAACGAATACGATTTATGCCTGGGATACTCCTGTCGAAGATGGTTCGCAGCCAAATGAATGGTTCCACGATGTTTTTAGACAAGATGGAACACCTTACCGCCAGGATGAAGTTAATTTAATTAAGAAATTAAATAATAAAAAGTAATACCATGAAAATTCTAAAATTTTGTTCCCTTCTAATGGCAATAATGATCATTGCCTGTAACGACAAAAAGAAGGATGAGAATGTCGAAAAATCTGAAGATACCTCTAATGAAAAAATGGTAGCAGAGAATTTTCAGGATACTATTAATGGTAAAGAAGGTGTGCTTAAAAAGATTGAAAATGGAAATATAACTGCATATTTTACAAATTATGGAGCGCGACTGGTAGGTTTATGGACACCAGATAAAGATGGCAATCCAACCGATGTAGTTGTTGGCTTTGACAATCTTGCAGCTTACGTTAATTCTACCGAACCCTATTTTGGTGCGACCATAGGCCGATACGGAAACCGAATTGCTAAAGGAAAATTTTCACTGGATGGACAGGAATTTGATCTTTCTGTAAATAACGGTGTAAATACGCTTCATGGAGGAAAGAAAGGTTTTCAATCTAAATACTGGAATGTAGAGCAGCCGGACGAGCACACACTTATTTTTATATATACTTCCAAAGATGGGGAACAGGGATTTCCCGGTAATTTGAAAACTAAAGTGACTTATTCGCTAACAAACGATAACCGCCTTAGAATGGAATATGAGGCAACTACAGATAAGAAAACGGTTGTGAACATGACGAATCATGCATTCTTCAATCTCAATGGTGAAGGAAGCGGTACTATTTTAAATCATAAAGTTATGATTAATGCTGAAAATTATACTCCGGTGGATAGTACTCTTATTCCGCTGGGTAAAATGGCTTCTGTAGATAAAACTCCTTTCGATTTTAGAGAATTTGTAACGATTGGCGAAAGAATTGACGAGGATAATGAGCAATTGAAAAATGGAAAGGGATACGATCACAATTTTGTTTTAAATACGAGTGACGAAGAAGAAATGACTCATGCAGCCAGTGTAATAGGTGAAAAAACAGGAATTAAAATGGATATTTATACAGAGGAGCCCGGATTGCAATTTTACAGTGGAAACTTCATGAAAGGTAAAAACACTTTCAAAAATGGGAGTAAGGATGAATACCGTACTGCGTTTGCTATGGAAACTCAGCATTACCCAGATTCCCCAAACCAGTCAGAATATCCAACTACGGTTTTAAACCCCGGAGAAGAGTATCATACAGTTTCTGAATATGAATTTTCTACAGAGAAAAAAGAATAGAAAATGATCCAGAAGACTACGCTATTATTTGTTTTAGTATGTTTTTATCAGATAACCTTTGCTAAGGTAAAATTACCTGCAATACTGGCTGATAATATGGTGTTACAGCAAAAAAGTAAAGCCGCACTATGGGGAAAATCTGTGCCTGATGCCATGTTACATATTACTACATCTTGGGATAATAAAAGTTACGAGATTCCTGTTGCCGAATCGGGAGATTGGAAATTGAATTTGAAAACACCACAGGCAGGAGGACCATACACCATAACTTTCAGCGATAAGGATGGTACGGTTGAGCTGAAAAATGTTTTTATTGGAGAAGTTTGGATTTGTTCAGGACAGTCGAACATGGAGATGCCCATGCTTGGTAAAAAGAATCAGCCTATTCTGAATTCGGAGGAAATAATCCAGAATTCATCTAATTCTGGATTGCATTTGTTCAATGTTAAAAGGGCTTTTAAAACATCCCCTCAGAATGATTTTAATGGAGCCTGGAGCCAGGCAAATCCTGAAACGGTTGCTCACTTTAGCGCGGTTGCCTATCAATTTGGAAATATGCTGCAAGAAGAACTTGATGTTCCCGTGGGAATAATTGTTTCCAGTTGGGGGGGAACTCCCATTAGGGCCTGGATGAGTGAAGATGAATTAACCGAATTTCCTGAATATTCAAAATCTAATGATGGGGCCGAGTTCCGACAACCTTCAGTTCTATACAACGCTATGCTGGCACCTATAACTTCTTATTCCGTTGCAGGTTTTTTATGGTATCAGGGAGAAAATGATCGCAGTACTTCCAATATCTATGCAAAAGCATTACCTGCTATGGTAAATCAATGGCGAGAAGACTGGAACAATGATGATCTTCCATTTTATTATGTACAAATTGCACCTTTCCATTATAGAGGTGATAAGGGTAAAGTATATGCTCCTTTGATGAGAGAAGCACAATTGAATTCCCTTTCAGAGATGAAAAATGCAGGAATGGTGGTCACTTCAGATATAGGTTCAAATAATACCATTCACCCTCCAGACAAAACCACCGTAGCAAGAAGGTTGTCCAATTTAGCTCTTAATAATACCTATTGCAAAAAGGTTTTTAAATATTCCGGACCTGAATTTAAATCTTTTAAGGTGAAAGATGATAAAGTGATTATCAAATTTAAAAACAAGCATGGTCTAAAATTGACTCCTAAGGATACCAAAAATTTTGAAGTAGCCGGAGAAGATAAAAAGTTCTATCCCGCAGACGCGATGATAGAAAATAATAAATTAATACTTTATTCTTCTCAGGTCAAAGAACCGGTTGCAGCGAGATACGGCTTTAAAAATTATTTTGAAGGAAATCTTTTTAACGAGACAGGATTGCCGGCATCTTCTTTTAGAACTGATGATTGGAAAATTAACTAGTAAGTATATGAAAACTAAAACCTTGTATTTTTTTCTTTTTGTGTTAACAATCACATTGCAATCCTGTGGAGATAAAAAGAAAACAGATAATAATTTAGAAGAGTCAGAAAAATCAAAGAAAAATACAAGTAATAAAATTTCTTTTAACAATCCTCTGGATGTAAAGTTTGGTGATCCGTTCGTATTGAAATCGACTGATGGAAAATATTATATGTATGGGACTGGTGGAGGCGCTAAGAAGGGTTTTTCGGCATATTCTTCCTCCGATTTAGAGAATTGGAAATCTGAAGGCCAGGTATATTTCTCAGATAATAAAAATGGCTGGGGTATCAACTCTTTCTGGGCACCGGAAGTTTATGAAAAGTATGGTAAATATTACATGTTTTATAGTGCTCAGTGGAAAGTAAACCCTACCAATGAAAAAGAAAATTTTAAAATAGGTGTAGCAGTTGCAGATAATCCATTAGGTCCTTTTGTAGATATGAATTCTGAACCAATTTTTGATCCGGGTTATCCAATCATTGATGCAAATGTTTATTTTGAGAATGACCAGGCCTATTTGTATTTTTCCCGTTGTTGTTATAAGCATCCTGTAGAAAGCGAAGTTTCAGCATGGGCTCATAAGAAGGGATGGTATAAGGAAATTGAAGAAAGTTGGGTTTATGGTGTTGAATTAAAACCTGATTTTACAGGAGTGATTGGTGAACCAAAACTATTATTGCGACCGCCTCTTGAAATGAATGATCCGAACACTGAATGGGAGAGTCGGTCTGTTACTACTCATGAAGCAAACAGGAGGTGGACAGAGGGATCAGCTTTGTTAAAACATGACGGAACATACTATATGATGTATTCAGCAAATAATTTTGCCGGAGAAAATTATGCTGTCGGATACGCAACTTCTAATTCTCCACTTGGAGATTTTGATAAGGCCGAAAACAATCCCGTTCTTGAAAAAAATGGGAAAGTTACAGGGACAGGACATAATAGTATTATACAATCCCCTGAAGGTGACGGATGGATTTGTGTTTATCATGGAAGAACAGAAAAGACCGGACACAAACGTTTAGTTTTTATGAATAAAATGGATATTGATGAGAACGGAGTTCTACGAGTAGAAGGTCCTACTTTATCAGAATCTATTAAAAATAAAGACGAGTAGAAGTTTGAATTTGCTATTTTTAGCAGAATTAACTATAGCTTTAATGCAGCTTAAAAATTTACTTTTTTATCTCTTATTCTTTGGGAGCCTTATTTCAGGTGTTGCCCAGCAGGATCTCACGTTCAAAAATTATTCTGTTGAAGATGGTCTTGTATCCAATACCATTTGGGATATCAATCAGGATGCCCAGGGATATATGTGGTTTGCCACTAAGAATGGTCTTAGTCGATTTGATGGTTATGAGTTCAAATCTTATAAATTTTCTACAAAGGTAGATGGTGGTCTTGGGAGCAATTTTATACATTCCATATTTAAGTACGATGATAAAACATTATGGATAGGAAGCTCCAGAGGAGTTTATATTCTTAATTTAGAAACAGATACTTTTCAGCATTTTAAGGCTTTAAAAACAAATCTAATTTTTGATATAAAGCGTGATAAAAAGGGTATGGTTTGGGTCGCCACTCAGCAAAATGGTGTTTATAGATATAATCCAGAGAATGATGATATTAAAAATTTTAAAGCCTCACAGGATAAAATTAACTCATTATCTTCCAATGAGATTAGAAAACTGGCCGTTGATGGTTCTGGTAATATCTGGGTAGGAACTTTTGAGACAGGAATCGATGTCATTGATACTAATGATTTCTCGATTGAAAATTATTCTTCCACTAATGCCGACCTTTCTACTAATACGGTGCTCACGGTTTATAAAGATTTGAATGACAGAATGTGGGTGGGGACTTTTGGAGGTGGTTTGAATATGTGGAATCCCGAAACTAAGAAATTCAAATCCTATACTAAGGAAGATAAAAATGGCATAAACGATAATATTGTCAGGTCTATATACCAGGCTTCTCCAGATAAACTTTTAATAGGTACGGAGCAGGGGCTTAATGTGTTGCACCTAAACACCGGAGAGATAAGTAATTATACTCATAATGCAAGTGATCCTCACGGAATAAGCGGTAATGCGGTTTATTCTATTTTTAATGATAAGTATGGAGGTATTTGGCTGGGGACCTATTTTGGAGGCGTCAGTTATTTTGAAGAAGCTGGATCAGAATTTGAAAATTATTATCCCACCATAGAGGACAATACTTTAAATGGTGGTGCCGTAAGTTGTTTTTTGGAAGATGAACCTGGCGAATTCTGGATTGGGACCGAGGATGCAGGACTAAGTTATTTTAATTCTAACAATAAAACTTTTAAAAATTATCCATTTGAAAAAAATCAGGAAGAACTTTCTTATCACAATATTCACTCACTTTACAAAGACAAGCATGGCAGAATATGGATTGGAACTTTTTCCGGAGGATTAAATGTTTATGATAAAAAAACTGGCAAAGTCAAAGTTTATCGACACGATCCCGATGATCCATTTTCTCTTACGAACAATAATATTTTTTGTATTTACGAAGACAGAGATGGTGTAATATGGGTTGGTACCACAAAAGGATTGAATGTTTATGATGAGCAGAACGATAGATTTATTCATATTACAGAAATGGGAATGGGGCATGCTTTTGCCTATGATATCTATGAAGATGAAACGGGTACTATCTGGTTTGCTACTTATGGTCGAGGTCTAATTGCAAAGAAAAAGGCATCTAATGAGTGGGAGCAATACCGGCTAAAGAATGATGAAGGAGAATTTATACTTGGTTCAATTATTAGCATGATAGATGACCATGCTGGTAATTTATGGTTAGGGACCGAAGAGCGGGGACTTGTAAAATTTAATTTCGGAACCAAGAAATTTGAAGTTTTCAATGAAAGGTTTGGTATAGATGCGAATGTGGTTTATGAAATCCTGCAGGATGAGAATAGAACCCTCTGGCTTTCTACAAATAATGGTCTGTATCATTTTGATCCCCAAAAGAAAAAGTCTACACATTTTACAGAATGGGATAATTTACAAAGTCGCCAGTTTAACTATAATGCCGGTTATAAAGCAAGTGACGGCAAAATGTTTCTGGGAGGGATTAAGGGCTTTAATTCCTTTTATCCAAAAAATATAAAAATTGATTCAATAAAGAGTAATGTTGTATTAACCAACTTTCAGTTATTTAACAATGATGTTTCGGTACACGATCAAAAAGAAGTTTTAGATCATTCAATAAACTATACAGATCATTTAAAACTTTCTCATAAACAATCGGTAATTAGTTTAGAATATGCCGCTGTTAATTTTAAAACGCCCGCAAAGATTAAGTATGCATACAAAATGAAAGGTTTTGATACACGTTGGAATTATGTAAATTTTCAGCGCAAAGCGACTTATACCAATTTACCCCCAGGAGATTATACATTTCAGGTTAAAGCTACTAATGATGATAAGAATTGGGATGTTCCTGTAACCGAAATGGGTATTACCATAGCTCCCCCTTTTTATCTTCATCCCGTGGCTTATATTTTCTATCTACTACTTTTGGTAGGGATCTTTTTGTTTATCAGAAAAATGGTTATTAATCAGGCCGAAAAGAAAAATAAAATCAGGCTTGAGCGACTAAGTGTACAGCATGAAAAAGAGTTCTATAATCAAAAAATTGAGTTTTTTACCACGATGGCTCATGAAATAAGAACTCCATTATCGCTTATTACTGCGCCACTGGAAAAGATCATGGAGATTAAGTCGCTTCCGGATAAGGTTGCCAGACAGTTGGAGATTATGAATAAAAACTCCAATCGATTGATAAACCTGGTCAATCAATTGCTAGATTTTAGAAGAATAGAGAGCGATATATACCAGATTCATAAAGAAAAGCTGGATTTGGTAGTGTTAATACAGTCTATATATTCCCGTTTTTCAGCAATGAAATACCAGGAAAATGTAAGGTTTACGCTAAGTACCAAAGTGAGCAGCCTTCCCTTAAATGCAGATCCCGAAGCTCTTACCAAGATTTTTAATAATCTTCTTATAAATGCTTTTAAATTTACCCGGTCTGAGATTCGAATAAGCATTCAGGAACCTTTCATTAATGAAGAAGGTCAAAAATTCTCACTTACTACCATTAAGGATGATGGGATTGGTATTCCGAAGGAAGAGCTTGAAAATATCTTTAAAAAGTACTTTAAAGTTTCCAATGGACCTTATAGCAACCTAATTGGTACAGGGATTGGACTTTCTCTGGCTAAGTCTCTTATCGAGAAACATGGAGGTTATCTGGAAGTAACAAGTATTCCCGATGTAAATACCATCTTCAAAGTTTACCTGCCATATAAAGAAACTGTCGAGCCGAAGACTGAAGAAATTATTGAGCTTGCCGAAGGCGAAGAAAATATTCTTGAAGAAGCTGAAGATTCCAGCTACGGAACTATTTTGATAGTAGAAGACGATTTTTCTCTGCTGGAGTTCTTTGAACAAAATCTTATTCAGGAGGGATATCATACCCTTTTGGCCAAAAATGGTGCTGAAGCTCTTGCGATATTAAAAGAAAGAGAAGTTAGTCTGGTTCTTTCCGATGTAATGATGCCTGAATTAGATGGATTGGAAATGTGTAGAAGAATTAAAAATTCTCCGGAATATGGCCATATTCCGGTAGTTCTTTTAACTGCTAAAACAAATTCTGAAGCAGAAATCCTGGGAATTCAAAATGGTGCCGATGCATATATTGCCAAGCCCTTCAAATGGAAGCACGTTAAAGCCGTGATCAAGAACTTATTAAAATCACGTGCGAAATTAAAAGAAAAATTTGCAAATCATCCTTTTTTTAAGGCAGATGCTCTAACTAATAATTCCGGAGATAAAAAATTATTAGAAAAAATAACTACAATTATCGAAGATAGAATAATGGATCCGAAACTTTCGGTAGAAGAATTGAGTAGAGAGTTAGGAATGAGCCGTTCCAGTCTTCATAAGAAACTAAAATCAGTTTCAGGGAAAGTCCCGAATGAATTCATAAGGCTGGTGCGTTTAAAGCTTTCGGCAAAACTTTTACTTCAGAATGAGTATACAATTTCTGAAATTGGATATATGAGCGGGTTTAACTCACATTCATATTTCTCCAAATGCTTCTACAAGCAATTTGATATTACACCTTCAGAATTTCTAGAAAAAAATCTAAAAACAGCCCAGGGACATTAATTTATTGCGATAAATACAATTCTTGTATAATTCTCCACAATATTGATAATAGAACGGGTTTAAAAAGGATACATTAGTTTTCCTTAAATAAATAACGTAGGAATGACTAAAATATCTATAAAGCATTTTTCACTAATTATTGTATCCTTTTTGAGTTTGTGCTCTTGTTCTGCACAGAAAAAGACTTTAAAAAAGCCTCCGAATGTGATAGTTATTGTGGCTGATGATATGAATATGTGGAGTATGTTGAAGAATTATGCGGCCCTTCAAACTCCATATCTTGACAAACTTAAATCAGAATCTTTATATTTTGAAAACGCTTCCTGTGCGGCGCCTGTATGTATACCTTCCAGAGCCTCTTTTTTTAGTGGAATTTCACCACATGAATCGGGTGCCTATGTGAACTACAGAGGAACTTGGGAAGATAATATGCTTTCTGAAGTAAAAGTAATGCCGGAAACATTTAAAAATAATGGTTACACCACTTGGGGAAGAGGTAAAATTTTTCATGCTCCTATCAATGGGAATCGTCAAAAGAAAATGTTCGATAATAATGTAGTTGAAGGCGGTTTTGGACCATTTGCAAAGAAAGAGTACCATTACGCTAATTCTAAATGGTTTTCAGTTAAACCCTGGACGGGGCCGGATACAGATTTTCCAGATGTTAAAAATGCGAATGCCGCAGTTTCCTTTTTAGAGGAGAGTCATGATAAACCATTTTTTCTGTATTATGGTTTATACCGTCCCCACACTCCCTATACAGCACCAAAAAGATTCTACGACCAATATAAAAATTCTAAGATTACCATGGCCCCGGGTTATTTACCAGGGGATCTGGAAGATGTACCTTTACAAGGGAGACAGCTTGTAGATTCTCTAAAACAATATCATAAAAAAGGACTTACAAAAACGGAAGTTTTGCTGGAAATGATGAAAGGTTACTGTGCTAACTATTCTTTTGCAGACTGGAATATCGGGAGAGTTATTGAAGCTTTGGACAAAAGTGCGTATGCTGATAATACAATTATAGTTTTTTACTCGGACAACGGTTTTCATAATGGTACCAAAAATCACTGGGTTAAAAGTACTTTATGGGAGCAGGCAGATAACGTCCCGTTTTTAATTCGTTTACCTGAGAAAACTGAAGGTAAGCGTGAACAAACTGTTAGTTTACTGGATGTTTACCCAACACTGATTGATTATTGTCGAATCGACAAGCCATCACATGAATTAAGCGGAAAGAGTATAGTTCCTTTATTTGAAAACCCGGAATATGATTGGAATCGTCCCGGTATGACTTTTTATGGTGCCAATTATTCTTCAGTAAGAAATAACAGATATAGATATATTCAATATCCTGACGGTTCTGAAGAATTATACGACCATAGGAATGATCCTTATGAGCATACCAACCTTGCAGGAAATCCGAAATTTAATGATATAAAAAAGGAACTTTCAAAAAATATTCCTGATCAGTTTGCAGGTACTCTTGGAGGAAATAAAGAGAAGACTGCGAAAGATGTTACAAACGAAGATTAATTTTTAATTTATGAAAAATAAAATCATGCAAGGCAAAATTCTTGCAATCCTGTTTTTAGTTAATTTGGGTTTCAGCTCATGTAAAGTGAAATCTCAATCGAAAGCAGCAACCGATAAACCTAATATTATAATCATTCTTGCAGATGATTTGGGATGGGGGGACGTAGGTTTTCATGGTAGTGAAATTATGACTCCTAATTTGGATAAGCTGGCAAAGGAAGGGGTGGTACTAACCCATTTTTATACTGCTCCAGTATGTTCTCCTACCCGGGCAGGACTTATGACCGGACGATACCCAAATAGGTTTGGATTACGTGAAACTGTGGTTCCGCCATGGAGTGAATTTGGAGTTGATCTAGATGAAAAATTTCTTCCGCAATATCTCGAAGAATCGGGCTATGAGCATAGAATTGCTTTGGGTAAATGGCATCTTGGACATGCTAAGAAGGAGTTTTTACCTTTAGAAAGAGGATTCACTCATTTTTATGGCCATTATAATGGAGCTATAGATTATTTTACACACATCCGTGAAGGAGAATTAGACTGGCATGACGACTGGGAAACTTCTAGAGATGAGGGCTATAGTACAGATTTAATCAGCGATGAAGCTGTGGAAAATATAAAGGAATTTTCTAAAGATTCTCCATTTTTCATGTACGTAGCTTATAATGCACCTCACGGACCATTACAGGCAAAAAAGGAGGATCTTTTATTATATGGATTTGACGAATCTAAACCTACCATAGGAAAGAAAAATGGAGAAGGAAGTCAGGGTAAAGGGAATTCTCAACGCCAAACATATTCTGCTATGGTAACCAATATGGACCGGGGAATAGGAAGAATTCTTAACGAATTAAAGAGGCAGGGAATTGTTGAAAATACATTGGTTTTATTCTTTAGTGATAACGGCGCTGCGCCTGAAGGTGGAGGTTCCAGTGGAGCGCTAAGAGGTACAAAATTTCAGGAATGGGATGGAGGAGTACGGGCACCGGCAATCATTAAATGGCCGGCTGGCTTTGAAGGCGGAAAAAGAATTGACCAGATTACAGGGTATATTGATGTCGTTCCAACAATCATGGGAATTATAAATTCAGAAGATAGCAATCCAATGCCTTTGGACGGGATGAATATCTTACCGGTACTTAAATCGCAAAAGGATGTTGTGGAAAGGGATTTCTATTTAGGTTATGGTAGTATGCTATATGATGAATGGAAAATTGTTAAAGCTAATAGTGGTAATAACAGGATGAAGATTAAAGAAGATCAGTTTTTCCAGATTCTCTTAGATCCAACCGAGTCTCACGACAAAAAAAGTGAATTTTCAAAGGAGTATAAAGACTTACTTCAAAAAGTAGAAGATTATGATTCTATAAAACCTAAAAAATCTGTTCCGCCTTACGGGGAAGGTCGCAAGGGTTTTAAAGCTCCTAAAGACTGGAAGATAGTTAAAGAATAATTTAATTAATATTCATTATTAGAGGGATTTATGTTCAATATTGAGATTGAAAAATACTTTTTTAATAATTTATTATAGGAATTACTACAAAATTGACAACCTCTATTTATGCCTGGAATTATTATTGTAGCACTTATATAATGGCAATTTTTAATATGTATTAATCGATGAAAAATAATTTAATCATCTATATTTTCCTTTTGTCAGGTTTCCTGGCATTGAATGCCCAGAGCTTAAAAGAAGGCAAAATAGAAACTCAGTGGGCCAAGGAATTAACTTCTGAGAATGCCTGGAAAGAATATCCCCGACCGCAATTAGAACGGGAGAAATGGAAAAGTTTGAATGGTTTATGGGATTATGCCATTACAGATAAAAATGCTGAGCCAAAAGACTACCAGGGAAAAATTTTAGTTCCTTTTTGTGTAGAGTCTTCACTTTCCGGAGTGGAGAAGACAGTTATGCCAGATCAGGAATTATGGTATAGTAACAGTTTTAAAATACCTTCAGATTGGAAAGGTAAAAACATATTATTACATTTTGATGCCGTAGACTGGGAAACAAAAGTTTGGATAAATGATGAACTTGTTGGTACCCACAAGGGCGGAAGTGATCCATTCTATTTTGATATTACAGATTATATTGTCAAAGGTGATCAGAATGTAAAGATATCTGTTTGGGATCCAACCGATACAGGTATGCAGCCAAGAGGAAAGCAGGTCTTGGAACCTAAAGGAATATGGTATACAGCGGTAACTGGCATTTGGCAATCTGTTTGGTTAGAGCCTGTGGATGAAATGTTTATTGAAAGCGTGAATCCTGTTGCCGATATTGATAATGAAACTATAAGCATTCAGAATACTGTTAAAAACGCATCACCCAAAGCCCAGATAAACGTTGTGGTTAAAAAGGATGGAAAGGTGATAGCGCAACAAAGCGGATCTGCAAATAAGAAAATGGAAATTTCAATAGAAGATCCTATACTCTGGTCCCCTAAAAATCCATTTCTATATGATCTTGAAATTAGTCTTAGTGATAATGGGACCCAGGTGGATGAGGTAACTTCATATTTCGCAATGCGAAAAATTTCGAAAAAATTAGATGAATTAGGTTATGAAAGAATATTCTTAAACAATGAGCCTAAGTTTCAATACGGAACACTTGATCAGGGATGGTGGCCTGGAGGTTTATTAACTCCGCCTTCAGATGAAGCGATGAGATATGACATGGATATGTTGAAGAAAATGGGTTTCAATATGTTGAGGAAACATATCAAAGTGGAACCTTCAAGATATTATTACTATGCCGATAAAATAGGTTTACTTATCTGGCAGGACATGGTGACTGGTTTTCAGTCGCAGCATAGCGATGTACAACATGTAAAGGATACAGCAAAAGAGGACTGGGAGAGACCTGAATCTTCAGTGAAGCAATTTGAAACTGAATGGCAGTCTATCATGGATCATTTAAAATTCTTCCCCTCTATTGTGACATGGGTGCCTTTTAATGAAGGCTGGGGACAGTTTGAAACAAAAAGAATTGTTGAATGGACCAAGAAACATGATCCTAGTAGGCTGGTAGACGGTGTATCTGGCTGGACTGATAGGAGAGTAGGAGATATGATGGATGTACATCAGTATCCGGGACCAGGTATGGAACCTACTCAGTTAAATAAAGGCAGGATTGCCGTTCTTGGAGAATTTGGTGGACTTGGATTACCAGTGGAAAATCATTTATGGAATCCTGGAATGAGAAATTGGGGATATAGAACCTATCATTCCAGAGAAGAACTCTACAAGCAGTATAAAGATCTTATTGATAATATGTATCCTATGGTTAACCGGGGGCTTTCAGCCGCTATTTATACTCAAACAACCGATGTAGAAGGAGAAGTAAACGGCCTTATGACCTACGACCGTAAGGTGGTTAAGATTGCTCCAGAAAAAATCAGGAAATTAAATGAAATGATGTATCGGGACCCCGAAAATTCCAGTGTAATCATCGCCGATTCTGAGGTTTCAAAACAGAATGTTTACGTAACTGGGAAACAGCCCGATATGAAGAAGCTGGCAAATATTAAAAAATTAGATTTGAAAGAAATTGAAGCTCCTGTTTCAGTTAGAAAAGATGATCATATCTGGGTAGTTAGAAATTTTGAATTAGAGGAGGAGTTACCTGAATCATTACAACTCAGAATTTATGCATGGGGTGACGTTAAAGTTTTTATTAATGGCGAGAAGGTTTTAGATAAATTCTTAAGAACAAAGCGTCACTACGATGAAATTAATCTTAGCTCATATTCTTCTAAATTAAAGGAAGGAATGAATACTATCGTTGTTGAGTTAAAGGATGCACGAAAAGATTCCGATTTTGATTTCGGAGTGTATTCATTCTAATGAGAGAAATTTAAACTTATGAGAAACAGGTTAGCCATATTACTATTAATTTTCACTTCTTTTCTTAGTGCTCAAAATCAAACCAATCCTCTTAAATTTAGCGATCCAACTGCTCCTGTTGGAGACGAAACGCTAACAGTTCCAAAAACCGTACATCCCATCATGGACGTATGGATGAGAGATACTTATGTAACAAAAGGACCGGATGGAAATTACTATATGGTTGGTACAACTGCTAATAAAGGAAAGGTTGTTCCAGAAAATATAGAATACGGCGATTACAACAGTGGCTTGTTTCTTTGGAAAAGTAAAAATCTTAAAAAATGGGATTCTTTAGGTATTGTATGGTCCTATGAGAAAGATGCTGCAACCTGGCAGAAAAAAGGAAATCCGGTCGATAAAAATTCAAAACTTGTATATCGCGCATTATGGGCTCCTGAACTTCATTATATAAAAAGTAAGAAAACCTGGCTTTTAACGGCAAGTTTAAATGGAGATCAGGGTTCTTTTGTATTAGAAAGTACATCAGGAAAACCCGAAGGACCTTATAAGAATATAGAAGGAAATATCGAAAAACCAATTTTTGATAATATCGACCTCAGTATTTTTGAAGATACAAATGGTGAAGTTTATTTGGTAGCTCATAACCATTTTATCGCCAGGATGAAAGATGATTTAAGTGATATAGCCGAGCCTTTTAAAAGACTCGGTGAGACCCCCTTTAATCCCGAACCCTATATTGAGGGGGTCTATATAGTTAAAAATGAGGGGAAATACCATTTAATGCAAACAGTGTGGTCTGTTAAGCAAAACGATAAAAGCTATACCTATCTTCGAAAAGGTAATAAAGGTTTAAATAGTTACGATGTGGTAATTTCTACTGCCGAAAATATTTATGGCCCATATGGACCAAGGTATACTGCTATTCTTGAAGGGGGGCATAATAATATTTTTCAGGATAAAGAAGGGGAGTGGTGGTCTACCACTTTTTTTAATCCTAGAGGGATAAAGGGAAACGAATTTAAAGTTACCTGTAGACCCGCTTTAGTACCTGTAAAATGGGTTAAAGGTAAACTTATACCTGACTTGGAAAGGGCGGAACAGTTTTATAGTTCGCTTAAGTAATATAATTGCTGAAAATGTCCTGCTAGTTTTATGTAATAAACAGTGTTCAATCAATAGAAAATGAATTTTAAAAAGAGGTTTCTGAAGATTAATTCACTTATAAAGAAGCTAATGTTTCTTTTAGCTTTTAGTTCATTACTCATATCTTGTAAATTTTCTGTGGAAGAAAAAAGCAATATCGCAGAACAAAAATCACCTAATATTATTCTTATCCTTGCCGATGATTTGGGGTATTCAGATCTTGGTAGCTATGGTGGAGAAATACATACTCCAAACCTAGATTACCTGGCTCAAAATGGAGTTCGTTTTACCCAATTTTATAACACTTCTAGATGTTGTCCCAGCCGGGCTTCTTTACTCACAGGTGTTTATAATCATGAGGCGGGTATAGGAGAGATGACTAGAGATAGAAATCTTCCCGGTTATCGCGGACATATAACCGAGAATGTGGTAACCCTGGCAGAAGTGTTAAAATCTTCTGGCTATCACACGGGAATGACTGGAAAATGGCATGTTTCAAATACTGTGGTGCAGGATACTCCTGAAAAACAACTGGCATGGTTAAATCATCAGGAATCCCATCCATTGTTTTCGCCAATTGAACAATATCCCACTAATCGTGGTTTTGAAAAATATTACGGAAATATCTGGGGTGTAGTAGACTATTTTGATCCCTTTAGTCTTGTAAACGGAACAGAACCGGTCGATACAGTACCTGAAGATTATTATCATACCGATGCGATTAGCGATACTACAGTTGCTTACATAAATGAATTCAGTAAATCTAAAAATCCATTTTTTCTGTATGTTGCTCATACGGCACCACACTGGCCACTGATGGCTCTTCCGGAGGATATAAAAAAATATGAAGACACCTATAAGGTCGGATGGGATAAAATTCGCGAACAACGATATCGAAAAATGGAACAGCTCGGGATTATAGATTCCACGAAAACTAAATTGTCACCACGTTGGGGAAATGATTTAAGCTGGAGTGATAATACGGAAAAAGAATGGGATGCCAGAGCTATGGCCGTTCATGCCGCTATGGTGGATCGAATGGACCAGGGAATAGGAAGAATTATTGAAGCTTTGAAAGCGAACGGAGAACTTGAGAATACACTCATAATTTTCCTAAGCGATAACGGTGCCAGTCCCGAAGATGCTGCTGCTTATGGTCCTGGATTTGATCGACCAAGCGAAACCAGAACTGGCAAAAAAATTGTATATGCAACAGAAAAGGAGGTATTACCTGGACCTCAAACTACCTACTCTTCTATTGGTAAAAGATGGTCTAATGTTAGTAATACGCCTTTTCGATACTGGAAATCTGAATCTTATGAAGGTGGTGTCCATACACCCATGATTGCTTTCTGGCCGAAAGGGATTAAATTGAAAAAGGGAAGTATCATTAAGAACGTAGGACACGTAATGGATTTTATGCCAACTTTTACTGAAGCTGCTGGAGCTCATTATCCAGATTCATTTGAAAATAATGATATTGTCCCGATACAGGGAATAAGTCTGCTGCCTGTATTTAAAGGAGATACCAGAAAGGGACACGATGCATTGTTCAATGAACATTTCGGTGCTAAATATGTACGGTCAGGTGACTGGAAACTTGTCGCCAGATCTACTAAAAATGATGGTGGCTGGCATCTTTTTAATATAAAAGAAGATCCAACCGAAATCAATGATGTGTCTAAAAATAATCCGGAAAAAGTAAATGAATTAGAAGCACTTTGGCAAGAATGGGCTAATAGTCACAATGTTTTTCCAAAAAGAAAGAATAATAAAAATAATTAGTGATGACGATTAGAAATAAATTCAGTTTAATAATATTTCCAGTTTTTATCCTGGTGACGTTTAATGTTCTCGGTCAAAAATCTCAGGAAGAAAATGAGGCTGAAATGGATTTAAAGGACTATCCTAATATTGTTCTTATAATTACAGATCAGTTCAGGGCAGATGCCAGTAAGCGAGAAGGTTTTGAATTGAACACCACACCTTTTCTTGACAGTCTTGCCGAAACCGGAACCTGGTTTAATAAAGCGTATTGTGCCTCTCCTGCATGTGTTCCAAGCAGGACATCTATGATTACGGGTAGATTTCCGACTTCGACACGGGTAAAATCGAATATGAATGTTAAGGATGCCGTATTTACTAAAGACTTGTTTCAGGTTGCCAAAGAAAAGGGTTTTAATACTGCTCTAATCGGTAAAAATCATACTTATTTAAAACCTGAAGACCTGGATTATTGGAAAGGATATTTCCACTTAGGTGTTGATAATCCAGAGACCAAAGAACAAAAAGCTTTTAATGACTATTTGAAGACAACCCATTATTATATGGATAAGGATCCAGCTCCATTTCCTGCAGAAATGCAATTGCCCGCGCAAATTGTTAAAACCGCAGAAGACTGGGTGGATAATGGTGGTAAAAAAGGAGGAAAACCTTTTCTCTTATATATGTCTATTCCTGAGCCTCATAATCCCTATCAGGTTTCTGAACCTTATTATTCTATGTTTCCACCGGAGTCATTACCACAATTTAAGGCCGGTCCGGAGGTGTTGGCTGAAAAGGGTCCAAAATGGGTGGTTCAGCAGAAAATGATGGAAATGGGGTATCCTGGTTATGAGGAAATGATTCCCAGAGTAAGAAGTAATTACTACGGAATGCTTCGGCTTATTGATGATCAGCTGCGAAACTTTGTAGATCATTTAAAAGAAACCGGCGATTTTGAAAATACTATTTTCATATTTACTGCAGATCATGGAGATTTTACAGGGGAATACGGACTTATTAAAAAAGGAGTGGAAGTTTCGGAAAGCCTTACCAGAATTCCGATGCTCTGGCACGGTCCCGGCATAAAAAAGGATAAAGATCCGCACAGCGCGCATGTGAGTAATATTGATATTATGCCAACTATATGTGATATTATGGATGTTGAATTTCCTGATGGTGTTCAGGGGAGAAGTTTATGGCCATTGTTGCAGGGTAAGGAATATCCGAAAGAAGAATTTTCCAGCATTATGGTTCAGCAGGGATTTGGAGGTCTTCACTTTACAAACTTGGAACAATATGATCCATATACAGAAGATGGAAACATTACCAAAGGAAAAACTGAGTTTGACGAACTTAATACATGGACTCAGAGTGGGACTTTACGGATGTTGAGGAAAGATGACTGGAAACTCGCATACGATATGCAGGGACATGGCCAGTTATACAATCTCGCAAAAGATCCGGAGGAGATCAACAATTTATTTGGAAACCCGGAATATGCCGCAAAACAAATGGAATTACTGGAAGATCTCTTAGCCTGGGAATTAAGAGCGCAGGATCCACTGCCACTTCCTCATCCTTCCAATAAGCGGGAATATGGTTTTAGAAAAGATCCGCATAATTACTATTCTCCCTACAAAGAGCAATCGGCTGCGCCATCTAAAAAAAATGATTAGACAGTCCAAAATTTATAAAAGTATGCATAAGTTCAAAATCAGTTTAGTTCTACTTTTTTGCGGATGTTTCTCCATTTATGCTCAGGAAAGACCGAATATAATTTTAATAATGTCAGATGACATGGGATATTCTGATATTGGATGTTATGGAGGTGAAATAGAAACTCCTAATCTGGACAATCTGGCAAAAAATGGAATTCGATTTAAACAATTTTATAATCAGGCAAGATGTTGTCCTACACGGGCTTCTTTGATGACCGGTTTGTATCCGCATCAGGCGGGTATGGGCTGGATGGATGCAGTAGATCATGATTTACCCGGGTATCAGGCAGAATTGAATGAAAATAGTGTTACAATTGCCCAGGTTTTGAAGCAGGCAGGCTATCATACTTATATGAGTGGGAAATGGCATCTTCAGGTTGAAAAAAACACAACACAGGATAGTCCGAATTATAACTGGCCAATACAGAGAGGCTTTGATAAATTCTACGGAATTTTAAAAGGGGCAGGTAGCTTTTACGATCCGGGAACACTATGTCGTAACAATACGCTGATAAGTCCTTATAACGATCCTGAATATAAACCGGATAATTATTATTTTACAGACGCTATTACAGATAATGCGCTAAAGTTCATTGAAGATGACGGAGAAGATGCACCATTTTTTCTATATATGTCTTATACCGCTGCACACTGGCCTATGCAGGCACCAGAAGATGAAATTGCCAAATACAAAGGAAAATATGATGAAGGTTGGGATGCTGTTAGAAAAAAACGTCTGGAAAAGATGAAGGATATCGGGCTGATAGATGATGATGTAATTTTACCTCCACGCGACGCGATCGCATGGGAAGATGAAAAAGATAAAAAAGCCATGATTCGCAGAATGGAAACATATGCTGCAATGGTGGATATAATGGATCAGGGAATCGGAAAAATAGTTCAAAAATTAAAGGAAGAGGGAAAACTGGAAAACACTATAATTCTTTTCCTTGAAGATAATGGCGGAAATGCTGAAGGACTTGGATTTGGAGGACCGGAAGGTGAGACGAGACCAATTAACGGCAATGCGAAAAATATGAAACCACTAGGTAAGAATGAAACTCAACCTGATGGTATTCCCGCTCTCACCAGGGCAGGTGAAATTGTGATGGCAGGAAAAGAAGTAATGGCTGGGCCGGCTGATACCTATCTGGCCTATCTAAAACCATGGGCTCAGGTATCAAATACACCCTTCAAAAAATATAAGCACTATGTGCATGAAGGCGGTATTGCCACACCTTTAATAGCTTACTGGCCTAAGGAAATTAAAAGCCATGGTGAATATAGAGAACAGATAGGGAATGTAATAGATATTATGCCAACATTGCTTGATATTGCAGAAGCCGAATATCCATCAAATTATAACGGTCATAAAATAACCCCGGTTGCTGGTGTTAGTTTGGTTCCGGCGTTTTCAGATAAAAAACTGGATAGAAAAGCTATTTTCTGGGAACATGAGATGAACAGAGCGGTGAGAATGGGCAAATGGAAACTGGTTTCAACCGGAAATCTAATGGACGGTGGCTATGGAAAATGGAAATATTACGAAAATGGTCCCTGGGAATTGTATAATATTGAAGAAGATAGAGCAGAAGCGATAGATATTTCAGGTCAATATCCTGAAAAATTAAATGAAATGGTGCAAATGTGGAATGAATGGGCAGATGAAGTTCCTGTTTATCCAACTCCGTGGGAAAAGAAAGAAGAGGATTTGAGACCCCAATATATCGCTCCAATTTTACATTAAGCTGAAAAAATTCAAAAAGCGGTTATGAAAAAAAATCAAAATACATTTTTAATAATACTATTTATAATAGTTTGTATTAGCTGTAAAAATCAAAAGAAAGAGGTTGAATCGATTAAAGATTCTGAGGTCTCACAGAATACTAATACTCCAAAAGAAATCATTAGAGAGCAGCCGGAAGATGTTAAAGCACCTGAAGGTATGGTGTGGATTCCCGGAGGAGAATTTGTTCAGGGAGCAAGACCTGGAGATAAAATGGCAATGGATCACGAGAAACCCGCCCACGAAGTTGTTGTAGATGGATTTTTTATAGATAAAACTGAAGTCACCAATGCTCAATTTAAAAAGTTCATTGATGAGACCGGATATGTAACAGTTGCAGAAAGAGAATTAGACTGGGAAGAAATAAAAAAACAATTACCGGAAGGAACCCCCAAGCCGGCTGATTCTATTCTTCAACCTGGCTCTTTGATATTCAAAAAAACCAAGGAAAGTGTACCTAATCTTTATGACTATTCTCAATGGTGGGAGTGGAAAATTGGTGCGAACTGGAGACATCCAAAAGGTCCCGATAGTAATCTGGATGGGAAAGACAATTATCCTGTTGTTCATGTAACTTTTGAAGATGCCCAGGCGTACTGTGAATGGGCAGGGAAAAGACTTCCTACAGAAGCCGAATGGGAATATGCGGCTCGTGGAGGAAATCCGGATGCCTACTTTACCTGGGGAACTGATGAAACTCAATTATCAAAAATGGCTAACACCTGGGAAGGTGAATTTCCTAAAAATAACACCAAAAGAGATGGATTTGAAGGCCTCGCTCCGGTTAAATCTTATCCTGAAAACAAATATGGATTGTTCGATATGGCAGGCAATGTCTGGGAATTTACCAAAGACTGGTACAATGTAAATTACTATTCCGAACAACAAAATAGTGGAACGGCAAGAAACCCAGGAGGCGCTAATGTGGCTTATAATCCCAATAACCCCAGAATCAAGGAAAAGGTGATTAAGGGAGGTTCGTTTCTATGTAGTGATTCTTACTGCGCAAGCTTTAGAATATCTGCACGTATGGCTAATTCCCTGGATTCTTCACATGAACATTTAGGGTTTAGAGCCGTAGCAACTCCGGAAATGGTGAAAAAAATTCAGGAATAATCATGACTTTTAAGAATTTTCTCGTTGGATTATTTCTATTGATTTGTATTCCATCTGGAAGAGTTTTATTAGCTCAATCTAAAAGCATCCAGCAGAAAGAAGGATCGCTAAACCTGGAAAAAATTCCAAATGCAAAACCCAGGAATATCATATTTATCCTAACCGATGATCATCGCTATGACGCTCTAAGTTTTCTGAAAAAGGATTCTTTCGTTAGGACTCCAAATTTAGATAAACTGGCTAAGGAAGGTGCTTATCTTCCAAATGCCTTTGTAACAACGTCTCTATGCTCACCTTCCCGAGCTTCAATTCTTACAGGCTTATATGCGCACAAACATAAGGTGATAGATAATCAGCATCCGGTTTCCAAGGATTTGGTATTCTATCCACAATATCTTCAGGAAGTAGGTTATCAAACAGCTATGATTGGTAAATGGCATATTGGGGGAAACCATGATGATCCCCAGAGAGGCTTTGATTATTGGGTTTCATTTAAAGGCCAGGGATCTTATTATCCTATTAAAAACGGATTAAATGTAAATGGGAAACATGTACCTCAAAATGGTTACATAACAGATGAGCTTACAGATTATGCTCTTGATTTCCTTAAGTCTCGGAATAAGAGCAAACCATTTATGCTTTATCTATCCCATAAGGGAGTACACAGCAATTTTATTCCGGCAGAACGTCATAAAGATATGTTCAAAGGAAAAGAATTTATACCGCCGATGACGATGGATAGTTCTAATCATAAAGGTGCTCCAATGTGGGTTCAGAATCAGCGAAATTCCTGGCATGGAGTTGATTTCCCTTATTACAGCGATCTGGATATTCAGGAATATTACCAGCGATATATGGAAACATTGTACGGCGTAGATGAAAATGTGGGAAGAGTAATGGATTATCTAAAGCAGAATGGATTATATGAATCTACTTTAATTGTTTACATGGGAGATAATGGTTTTCAATTTGGAGAGCATGGTCTCATAGATAAAAGAACTGCCTACGAAGCTTCCATGAAAGTTCCTATGATTGCTCATTGTCCTGAAATCATTAGGGCAGGAACCAGAGTAGAAGAAGTTGTGGCGAATATTGATATTGCTCCTACTTTTCTTGAGGTTGCGGGCCTGAATTCTCCAAATTATATAGATGGCCAAAGCTTTTTACCTCTTTTAAAAGGAAAAAATGTTTCCTGGCGTGAAAATTTATTATATGAATATTACTGGGAGCGCAATTTTCCGCAGACTCCAACCATGGATGCATTAAGGGGTGACAGGTATAAATACATCCATTATTACGGAATATGGGATTCTGATGAACTTTACGATTTAAAGAATGATCCATACGAATCTGAAAACCTGATTTACAAGAAAAATCTGAATGATACTATCAAGACTTTGAATGATAAGATGTTTGGAATTTTGGAAGAAACAGGAGGAATGTATATTCCTTTATATCCAGATTCCGGAAGGCAGCATAACCTTCGTAACAAATCCCGCTCTCCCGCCGCAACATTTCCACAATCTCTAATAAAGGATAATTCAGAGAGAAACAATTAATTAAATGAATAAAATTCTTCCATTTCTATTTATAATTTTCGCCAGTATAAATTGTCTGGATGCTCAGGAGATTAATTATGATCTTTGCGATAAGGATTTTCGGCCAATATATATGCATCCTGAAGCTTCTGGCGAAGTGTATGCCGATACCACCGCTTCAGCAGAAGTTAGAGCCTGGGATGTTATTAAGAGATTGAGTTTTGATGAAAAGTTAAAATTAACGGGCGGTTGGAATCATATGTATTTTCCGGATATTTCCCGGCTTGGAATACCTCCTGTTTTTTTTTCTGATGCTTCACAGGGAATAAATGCAAGAAAAAGTTGTATTCAGGCTGAATTTTCAACAGCATTTCCATCTTCTCTTGCGCTGGCAGCCACATGGAATGATTCATTATCTTTTAAATACGCTCAAAGTATTAGTGAAGAATGCAGGGCATGGGGTATTAATGTTTTACTGGGCCCAGGAGTTAACATGTATCGAAACTCCGAAGGTGGAAGAAATTATGAATATTATGGTGAAGATCCATACCTAACTTCATCAATTGCCGTGGCTTATGTAAAAGGCATCCAAAGCCTTGGAACCCTTGCAACCGTTAAACATTTTATTGCCAATGAACAGGAATTAGCTCGTCACGTGGCTAATATGAATGTTGGAGAAAGAGCACTTCACGAAATTTATTTACCGCCATTTAAGTCTACCATTGAAGAAGGAGGAGCTTTGGCTATAATGAACGGAAATAATATGATAAATGGCTACCAGGGAGCAGCCAATAAAGAATTAACACAGGGAGTTTTAAGAGATGAATATGATTTTAAGGGAATTGTTATGAGCGATTGGGCCAATAGTATTTATTGGCCAGGAAAACAAGATGAAATTATTGGTTCCGGCCAGAGCCTGCTTATGTCGAATAACAATCTTTTTGCAGAATACCTGAAAAAAGAGTTCAGCGAGCATCCAGAAAAGAAGCCGGAAATTGAAAAGGGATTGGAAAATATGGTTTTCTATAACTTATATGCTTTTTTTAAAGCCGGAGTATATGATCGTCCATATCGTAACCCCGAATTAGTTGATAAAATTAAAGACCATAAAAAGATCGCCAGGCAAACTGCAGAGGAAGCCATTACACTTCTTAAAAATGACGACAACATTCTGCCGATAAAGCCAACAGATTCTAAAAAAATACTGGTTACCGGCTCAAAAGAAGCAATGGAAGCATATGCGGGAAGGGGTAGCGGGAGAGTAAAAGGTTATGAGCATGTTAATTATCTGAATGGTTTAAAAGGGATGTATGGGGCAAACCTTAAGTACCTTGAGAATCCCAAAAATAAGGATATAAAATCTGCAGATGTGGTATTGCTTTTTATAGAAAAACCTGCAGGTGAAGGAAGGGATATTCCTTTTGATAATGACCAAAATGATTCTAAGATCAGCGAATACTCAAAACAGAATGAGAATCTGGTAGTACTTTTCTCTGGTGGAAACGGTTTTTCGATGCCCTGGCTGGAAGATGTGAAAGCTCTGGTTTTCAATTACCTGCTAGGTCAGGAAGCTGGTACTGCTCTTGCGAATGTTTTAAGCGGAAAAGTGAATCCTTCAGGCAAATTGCCTTTCAGCATAGAAAAAAGTTTTGAGGATAGCCCGGCCTTTGGTTATAATGTTCTTCCCGATGGAAGTATTTTCCGAAAGGGTAACCGCGGTGGATCCAAAGAAATTTATAAAAAATACGGTAATCTTTCACTAAATTATGATGAAGGAATTTACATAGGATACCGATGGTATGACCGAAGAGATATAGAAACCCAGTTTCCATTTGGGTTTGGATTATCATATACATCTTTCAAATATGATAAAATTGATTTCTCCTCAGAAAATATTACCAAAAATGATTCAGTTATTGTGCAACTTCAAATTGAAAATACAGGAGAATTCAAGGGGGCGGAAGTTATTCAGTTATACGTCTTTAGCCCTGAAGATGATAACGACCGTCCGGAGAAAGAACTTAAAGGTTATAAGAAGGTTTTTCTTAAAGCTGGAGAAAGCAGAAATTTAGAATTCAATCTGGATATTAAAGATTTCTCTTTCTGGAATATTGACACTAAAAATTGGGATTTTAAACCCGGTAAATATGTTGTAGGCATTGGCAGTTCCTCTCAAGATATTCGTCAAAAAGTGGA
The DNA here is from genome assembly GCA_963825045.1 of uncultured Flavobacteriaceae bacterium. Classification (GTDB taxonomy): domain Bacteria; phylum Bacteroidota; class Bacteroidia; order Flavobacteriales; family Flavobacteriaceae; genus Christiangramia. The sequence continues at coordinate 211,767 of CAWGSM010000026.1, forward strand.
AATAAGTCTTTCCAGATAAAATGATATTTCTAAAATATGACTTATGAAGAACATTTTAATTTTGCTAAGTCTATTTTTATCAGGTTATTCCATCACTGCTCAGGAAAAGCCAAATATCTTATGGATATCTGTTGAGGATATTAGTCCCAATCTTTCTTTTTACGGCGATAATACAACCAAAACTCCAAATCTCGACTCCTTAGCTAGGGAATCTCTTATATACGAAAATGCTTTTACCACTGTAGGTGTATGTGCGCCCAGTCGCTCTTCTTTAATTACAGGAATGCAGCCCATGTCTTTAGGAACCGTTCATATGCGAACCGCTAAAGATGCACAGGGTTGGGGAAAAAGAAAATATAGAGAAGACATTGGCAGGGACGATATTGAGGGAAATAAGATTAGAGAATATTCAGCAGTAGTACCCATCGGAGTAAAGTGTTTTACAGAATTTTTAAGGGCAGGAGGATATTACTGTACAAATAATAAAAAAACAGATTATCAGTTCGCGGCTCCAATTTCAGCATGGGATGAGAATAGTAGAAAGGCTCATTGGAGAAACCGTAAAAAAGGACAGCCATTTTTCGCCGTTTTTAATATTGAGGATACTCATGAAAGCAAATTATGGAAATACGAAGACAAACCATTAACTGTAAAACCTGAGAATGTTCCTGTTCCACCGTATTTTCCTGATACGCCTATAACCAGGGAAACCATCGCCCGACATTATAGCAATATAGAAATCATGGATGAAAAGGTCGGAGAAATTATTCAGCAGCTAAAAAAAGATGGTTTATATGAAAGTGCCATTATTGTATTTTTCAGTGATCATGGCGGCCCGTTACCAAGACAAAAAAGAGCTATTTACGATTCCGGTCTGCGCGTACCATTAATTATTAAATTTCCCAATGCTAATAAATCAGGAAGAACGGACAGGCTGATTTCATTTACAGATATGGCACCAACTATGTTGAGTCTTGCTGGAATTAAACCCCCAGATTATATGCAGGGTCGTGCTTTTGCCGGAGCATTTAATACAAAACCGCGGGAATACATCATAGCAAGTTCAGACAGGTTTGATGAGGTGACTGATAGAATAAGAGCGGTTCGTACAAAGGATTATCTGTATCTACACAATTTTTATCCTGAGAAAGCGGGATATAAAAATATTTCTTATAGACTGAATATACCCATGATGAAACCTATGTTGAAAATGAAAGAAAATGGATCTCTGGACTCTATTCAAATGAAATGGTTTAAAAAGAAGAAGGTTGAAGAGCTGTATGATGTAAAAAATGATCCTCATGATATTAATAATGTGGTGAATCAAAAATCGAAAGAGGCACAACTTGAAGAAATGAGAGGAATTCTAAGGAATTTCCTCTTAGAAAATCCGGATTTAGGGCAGATTCCTGAAGCGGAATTAATTTCAATCATGTGGCCGGGAAATATCCAACCAGAAACAGAAAAACCGATTTTTAAAAAGACTCAAAATACGATTGAAATTATTGATAATACGCCGGGCGCTTCCATTGTTTATATGATTACCGAAAATAAAGATGCGGAAATAGGGTTAGAAGGAAAATGGAAGTTGTATAAGAAACCGGTAACTCTCTCAAAAGGAAAATATTTATTATCAAGAGCAGAACGCATTGGGTTTAAAACCAGCGAAGTTTCCAGATTTAGTTTGAACAAATAATTTAATTAGTTGGCAATTCTACCCATTTAGTTTTAATTTTTTTCTTCCTGGATGTTTTTGGGAAATTTTTCCATACATACATTTCCTTCTGAATTTCTATTAATTTTGTTTCGATCTTTTTTTTAAACCATGCATTTTGAATAGAAGTTTTAAAAATATTATTAGATTCTTTTATATCATCTGCAAGATTATATAATTCATAATCATCTAACTCAATTTTCTCGATGTAATCCATATCTTCTTTTGCGAATGAATGTGATCTTGGAACACTATCAAAATCCTTTCCCATTATCATCATATCACCGATTCTCATTGCAATCTCTGGAGAGGTTCTGTAAAAAAACCAAAACAATGGATTCTCACGATTGAATTTTCTTCCCTCTAATAAATTTAAAAAACTGGTGCCATCAAGATTATTTTCACGAGAGTAATCAGTTGAGGTCATCTCATCTAAGGTTGGAAAAATGTCAATAAGCCCTACGGGCTCCTCAATTATCGTTGCCTGGTTATTTAAAGCCGGATAATATATAATTCCTGGAACACGGATACCTCCTTCGTACAAATAACTTTTAACTCCTTTTAATTCGCCATTAGAAGCATCTCGATAAGAACCATTGTCTGAGGTAAATAATATGAATGTATTCTTAAGCTGTTCAGTTTTTTCTAAGTATCGATATATCCTGCCTATTGCCAGATCAAGATTTTCAACGCTGGCTAAATATTTGGCATCCACTTTTGGGTAGCCGGGATAATGTGCAATTAAATTCTCTGGAGAAGCTACTTTCTTATGAGGTTCGTGAAATGCTATTTCCATGAAATAGGGAGTGTTCATGCTATTATTCTCAAGCCATCCAATTACTTCATCTGCGATTATTTGGCAGGAATATCCTTTCTTTATAGATAATTTTTTCCCGTTTCTTATAAAGTTAGTTGGATTTAAATGAGAGGGTTGGGCGTTTGCCTCAGTTCCAAAAAAATAATCGAAGCCCTGGTCTCTTGGTGATGGATGATCTAACTTATCCTGATCTTTTAATGAACCTAAATGCCATTTTCCGAAATAACCCGTTTGATACCCTCTTCGTTTTAGCATTTCGGCAATTGTAATCTCCGAATCTCTTAAATGCATAGGATCATTAATAGCACGGTAATTATACATACCTAATCTGGATGGATTAATTCCTGTCAAAAGAGCCGCTCTTGATGGGGAGCAATTAGGCGCAGCAGCATAAAAATTAGTAAATAAATATCCGTTTTGTGCTAATTCGTCAATATTAGGTGTTTTTGAAACTCCTCCGTAGCTACTTATATCCCGGTATCCCAGGTCATCGGCTAATAGAATTATAAAATTTGGTTTTTTTAATTTAGCATTCTGGGGGTAAGATTTATAAGTGAAGATGATTAGTATTAAAAAGGTGAATGAAATTATCAGACATTTATTGTTTAAAAAACGATCCATATTTAAATTTTTAAAGGGTAATTTTTTGAGAAAATCTATTTAATATTTACCATTCTATTAATATTATCTAATTAGACTAAAATGTCCTGTTTTAACCGTGCCGTCAATTAAAGAAAATTCAAACCAGTAGTCATCACTTGGAAGTCGCTTACCATTAAAAATACCATCCCAGCCCTGATTAGTAGCTAAGGTTTTAAGGAGTTTTCCATAGCGATCAAAAATCTTAATTGTGTATTCCTTTTCAGAACCTTGAATCCTCCATAGATCATTATACCCATCATTATTTGGACTAAAAAACTTTGGATAATCAAGAATAATCGCGGTTTCTTGTAAAAATCCACATCCGTTAATCTCCCTTGCGTAGATATTGTATTCTCCACCAGCGAGATTTCCGAATTTATTGTCTTCCTGAAACGTAGATTCATCCAGAGAATATTCATAAAACCCATCATCGGTTATTATAATTTCTATGCTATTATTGTCACTGAACTCTTCGGTATTGATTTCGTAATTGGTAATCGCATACGGTGTCTCATAAGTTACCATGATGGTGGCCACATCTTCGCCACACAAAGCATTCGAAATTGTATAAGTATAGGTTCCCTCGGGATCACTAGAGGGATCTAATATCCCGTTCCCTGAGGCTGTTTGAGGTGTCCAGGTTCCGCCAGTTTGAGGATTTCCTTGTAAATTTTCAAAAAGATTTACGGGTAATTCGTTAATACAAAGTTTGATGGAATTATTTTCTCCCGCATCTGGGGCCTCATCTACCGTAACTTTAATTTCTGAAGTGGCCGGATCGCAAAATTCACTATCAACCTGATAAACATAAGATCCAGGCTCATCTGTAGCCGGATCGAAAATTCCATTCGACAGTTGAGGTGTCCATGAACCGTTAGTATCTGGATCGCCTTCTAGTAAGCTAAAAAGATCTATTGGCTCAGCACTTGTGCAAAACGATACAGTTGTACCGGTTCCCGCATTGGGTGATTGTTCTATAGTAACCTTAATTTCGGCTGACTGATTTCCACATGTTGGATTGACTACGGTATAAGTATATATTCCTTCTTCATCTGAAGCAGGATCAAGTAACCCGTCACCGTTGATTGTGGTTTTGTCCCAATTACCGCCGCGATCTGCATCTCCCAGGTATTCAAAAAGATCAATTATATCATCAGAGCTACATATAGTAATCTCGTTGCTGGTCCCTGCACTTAAAAGATTATCTTCCTGAAAATCATAAATTCCATTACTATCAATATCTAATGGTGTAGTATACCCATCCTGAGTTTGAGTGACACGCCCAAAATTATCTGTGGAATCCGGGGCAGTTCCTAAAGTACCATTTCCATCATCATCTGTAAATCCAGCTTCGATAACATCATAACAGCCATCATCATCACTATCAATTTCAATATAATCGAATAAAGAATCGGAGTCTGAGTCTGAAGGATATTTTGCCAATTTTCCGGAATCAGTAGAACTCTCGATTTTGTTAAGTAGTCCATTACTGCCAAAATCAGAAATAGATCCATCCAGTATTCCATCTTTGTTGGTGTCGCTGTTATCACGATTGGCTTCTAAAAGATCGAATATCCCATCATTATCAGAATCCAGATCCAGATAATCTGGATGTTGATCATTATCCGAATTTATAGGATTTAGACCGGGTTCAAATGCATTATCCAATCCATCGTGGTTGCTATCACTTCCAGAAAAACTTAATTTATCTTTTCCCTGGGCTTCAAGAGTATCAGTTATACCATCATTATCACTATCCACATCCAAAAGATCGGGAATGTTATCTGAGTCTGAATCCCGTGTATTTAAAATATTCACCATAAATGTGGCAGCATTGGAATGCGTTTCAGATAAGTTTTTATGGACTAAGGTAATAGAGTTCGTAAGATAGGAGCTAAAGGAGAATTTGCCAGCTCCCGGATTTAAAGGAATCGTACTCTTGAGTCTGAATCGTATCTCAAAAGAAGAAAATTCCGTTACCCCACTTTCATAAATTCCATCGTAATTTGTATCAACTACTAACTGATCTAAAGGATCTTGTAGGGTAATTGTTTTATCTGGAGGAACACGTATAATAAAATCTCCTTCATAATTTAGGTATTCGCTAGCAGAAATATTGGGAACGTTAGTTGCGATATATTCTAAAGTGACGATTTTTGGCTTGGGAAAATTTAAGGTGTAAGTTAGATGGTTTTCCATGTCTGCAGGTACCTGCGAAGAGAATCCATAATTAGGTTTTCCTGTAATACTTCCGGTACCGGAGATTATTCCGTTAAAATTTGATCCGCCTTCAGGATCGGAATGATTTAGGAACTGTGGTGCTGCTTCCACGGAATTAATAATTCCATCGTTATCAAGATCAATATCCAAGTTATTATTAGTACCATCTTCATCTGTATCTTCCGGGCAAAGGCTCACAGGGATTACATCAGATAGACTACCTTCTTTACAATCAGAAATTTTACCTTTTACCTGGTAATATCCGGGTTGAGTAGGAATATAAGTGTTGCTGGTCGCACCTGGGATAATTTTATCATTAAAATACCATTCGAAGGTGTCATAAGATGAAAAGGAACTTATTTTAAGGGTCACATTAGGAAGGCAGGAAGATGCGCTTCCCGCAATTCTTTCAGTTACAATTTCTGGTTTTGTGTCAAATCCTGAATAATATCCACCATAAGTTGCAGCTCCGTTATTTCCAAAATATGATACATAAACCTGCCCCGTAGATTCTACGGCTATACTACCAGAGAGATTATCTATGGAATATCTTACATAATCCGGATTTCCGGTAATTGATATAGCTGAACCGATGGACTGATTATTTAGTGTCACCGGTTCACCTGTCTCCGCAATAATATTAATACTCCCATTAAAACTGATGTTTCCAATGGATTCGGCAAAAGGAATATTATCAACAATATTGGGAGTTGCACAATTCAACGGTGGTACAAAGAACATATTCTGGTTCCGGGCAGCCCCGGTTCCTGAAATACTTTGGTAAGCAAATACATTTTCTGAAGTGGAAACAAATAAGTTACCATTTATAAATTCGCTGCCATCAATAAGTATATATTCACCGCTGTTCAATGTTGTATAAGCCGAATTATTACCGTTAAGAAAAACTTCTGTATTATTTTTATGGGCGATTAGAAGTACTTGTTCAAGATCGTCTGTGCCATTACCCTTAACAAAAATATATTCGCTCCCGGTTTTTGTAAATGGAACAATCTGGTCAAAACCTACATCCCTGCCAGATGCATTGCCCTGATTATTTACGGCACTGCTATTTGATCCCTCGTATGATCCGGTGGTAACCGCAACCGATTTATTTGAGGATACCAAAGCTCCAATTAGGTTGGAGCTGTTTGAATTGCCTATGGTGCCGTCATCAAAATTTTTCATAGCAATCACATAACTTTCATTTTTATTCAGGGTTATGTTTATGGGTCCATTAATTACGGTACCGTCGGTAAGAATTGTCCCATCTGCGATATTGGAAATAGTAATTTTCGTATCATTTTCAGTAGATAAAATAGAAGCGAAATTCAGGAATTTTGGATGATAAATAGGATTAATCATTGCGCCAAGCCTGAATTGGGTTCCCAGAGCACTGTTGCCTTTAGAAACAATTCCTCCTCCCTGTAAATAGCCGTTATTATTCTGATCTATATTAATTCTCAGGCTTACATATACCAGGTCTTCAGCTTCAATAATATATCCTTTGTTACTAACGATGCCAATTTGCGAGTTGTCTATAAATAACTGAGAGGAATTAACCGAATTCCCATTATATATATATGGATTGTTATTGTTCACTGTTCCGGAAATAACAGAACCACCTATTTCAATAATTTTAAAATTTACATTGCTACTGGTAGGAGTTGAGATATACAAAAAATATTCCTCATCATTAGATTCTCGGGTGATAGGAGGAATGTAATGGGTTTTACTAAATTGAGCATTGATTTTTAAGCTCGCTAAAGCCAAAAAAAGGAATAGAATAATTCTCTCTTTCATTATATCTAAAAGAATAAATATAAAGATCAATAATTCAAAGCATTATAACAAAAAAGCTAAAAGCTAGTAATATTGTGCTAAAACAGAAAATTTAATAAATATTAATTGTATATAAGTTCAATATTAAACAATATTGAATTTTCTAAATAATTTTTCTTTTTGATTATATGAAATTATTAAACATTTATTTAATCGGTCTGGTTCTATGTTGCACTTCTATGAAAGGGCAACAACATAATTCGAGAACGGGTATCTTAATTCTGGGTTCTAACCATATTCCAACTTTAAATGAAAGATTAAATTCCGGTTACAAATTATTTAAATCTATAGAAGATGTTGACTATATAATAGTTTCCGGAGGATGTGATGCGCATGATTCGGGATTTTGTGAAGCGTCAGAAATGAAACAGTTGCTAGAAAACAAAGGGGTATCAGAAAATTTAATTTATAAAGAGGAAAAGTCCAAAAGCACATTTCAAAATTATTGTTATTCGCGCATACTAAAAGATGAAGCGGGAAATTTACTTATCCTCCCTGGAGATTCCTTATATGTGGTTTCTAATCATTGGCATGCAATTCCAGTTGCCGCACGTTTTAGAGAATATGATAAGGTAAATGCACAATATTATATTGTTGGTGAAATAACTCCCAAACCAACCGACACTGTTAATTATGGAAAAATTTATTCTGAACAAACCAGTGATTGCATATGCAAGGAATATTTTTAAAATTACGTGGATTATTTTAAAGACGACTAAAAGATGAATTACTAATAATTTTCATCTCTTAAATTGTCAGATGCATCTCTTTTTCAATACATAGATACTCTTTTTTGTTCCCGTAGATCATAAATATATTTTTAAACGTATATTTGACGTTTATAATACATTTTACGTTTAATCATGCGATTTTTTCCTTTGCTATTTCTATTTTTTTTACCTACCATTTCTTCCGCTCAGGTGAGGGGTAAAATAACAGATTCTTCGAATAACTATCCATTAGAATATGCTACGGCCGCATTGTTCGAAGCAGAAAGCGAACGATTAATTAAAGGGGTAATTACAGATGCCACCGGGACTTTTAAAATTTCCAAAGTACCTCCTGGAACCTATTATCTGGAAGCATCTTTTATAGGCTATCAAATACGAATAGTCCGTAATATTGAGATTAACACTGTAGATGGCAGTTTAGATATTGGTGAAGTTTCCCTGGTACTTAGTGAAAACCAGCTTAGTGAAGTTGTTGTGGAAGGCGAACGTGCAACAGTAGTGAGTAAAATAGACCGGCAGGTATTTGATTCGAAAAAATTTCAAAATAGCCAGGGAGGTAATGCCATAGATGTTGTAAAAAACTTACCCTCGGTAGTCGTAGATGGAATGGGTGAGATAAGCGTAAGAGGCAGTAAAGGTTTTGCGGTGTTGATTAATGGAAATCCTACCCAGGGAGATGCAACCGCAATTTTAGCCCAATTACCAGCTAATTCTCTGAAAACGGTAGAATTGATTACCGCACCATCGGCTAAATACGATCCCGAAGGTAAAGGAGGTATTTTGAACATTATCACAAAAAAGGGCGCCACAGATGGAACTTTTACGCAATTGAATGTTCGTGGAGGATTTCCCTCCATTGAACCTTATGGTAATAAGGAGCCGATAAAACGATACGGTATTGATGCCATACTGAACACCCAATCGGAAAAATGGAACTTCTCTTTAGGTGCAAGCTACCAACGCAATGACCGCTCCGGAAGACGAGAAGGAAACGTATATGTGATCAACCGACCTGAAAATAAACAAACCTTTTTACCTTCGGATGGCGAGCGTAGTTTTGATGATGTGAGCTACAATGCAAGATTCAATGCAGATTATACTCCAAACGATGCCGATGCCTATTCATTAGGCCTATATGCCGGAAAGCATAAGAAAGACAGATTGGCCGATCTGAATTATTACGTTAACCATGCCGTTTCTCCTTTCGGCAGTGAGAATAGAGTTTATAGCTTTCAGTATTACAATCACAATTTAAGAACCAGGAAAGGTGATTTTGCTTTAGGAAGTTTTGATTACGCGCACAAATTTGATAATAAATCCAAACTTTCCACTTCCTTACTTTATGAATATACTTTTTTAGGAGGGCCAACACATAACGATAATTTAGGGTACTTCGATCATGAGATCGTATATCAACAAGAATATAATACTAACGATAATCCTTTAAACGGTGTTAGGTTTAACTTAGATTACCAATTAAAACCTTTTTCATCTGGAACCCTTGAAACCGGTTACCAATTCAGGTATTTAGACCACTCAGGAGATTTTGTTTACCAACGTGATGGTGAATTGGTCCCAGAATTTTCAAGTAACATTGAGCTAGAACGGATAATCCATTCTGGTTATTTGCAATTCACTGGAAAAAAGGATAAATGGGATTATGCTGCTGGTGCACGTTTGGAATCGATGGATCGGTCGTACACTGAAGAATTAAGGACCTCGGAGCCGGCACAAACTTATAAGTTCGATTATGTTAAATTATTTCCCTCGGCCTCATTACAATTCGCCATAAATAGTAAAACAGATATAAAAGCCGCCTACAGTAAAAGAGTAGAACGTACCACTACCTTTAAAATGAATAGCTTTGCTGAACGGGAACACTCGGAAGTTTTTGAACAGGGCGATAATAAATTGAAACCGGAGTTTATTGATCTCGTAGAATTAGGGATTGCCAAAAACCTAAAAGGAGGGAATTCGTTTTACGCAACGGCCTATTACAGGCATGTGGACAATGTGATAAACAGGGTAAATACTCTGGCTTATGAAAGCAATGGTGCCGTAATTGATACTATTTTAAACCGGGTATATTCCAATGTTGGGAAAAGCAACGCCATAGGTTTAGAAGTTGGGGCACAGTTAGAACCCACGAAAAATTGGTCCAACTTTATTGGGACAAATATCTATAAATATGGTATAGACGGTTTATTTAAATTTGAACACCGCGATGGGGTTATCAGAAACTATTACGTAAACAGTAGTGCGATGATCTATTCTTTCAATGTCAACTCCACCTACTCCTTTTGGAAAAGTGCCTCGATGCAGTTTTCGCTTAATTATTTGTCTGACACCAATACCGCGCAAGGTGAAGATTCAAGGTTCTATTCACCTAACCTGATACTAAAGAAATCATTCTTGGATAATAAATTAACCGCAACTCTACAGTGGCAAAATATAGATATGGGTTTATTACATGCCAACGAACAAAGTATTACTACTAGAAGGCCGGGAGAATTTTATACCACGACGAACTATGTCTATGAAGTTGATATGCTCACTCTTAACCTATCTTACACCTTTAACAATAACAAAAACAAATCCAGATTCATTAAAAGTGAATTTGGGGAGAAGGAGTTTTAGGATCAATACTAAACAAAGACTTTCAATTTTTAATTATTTAATGTATTTGATTTTATCCTTAAATGACAAAATAAAAGAAAGGTAAATAAGAAAGTAGTTTGAATCCTTTTTACCTTTTGAGAAAATACTGGTGAATGCAGAGGATGGTGAGTATATTCATAACTTTAGAATTGCCTGCTCACTTTTAAGTAGAACTAAGAGGCCAAAATTCAAATACAGCGGATATAATTTTCTCTGTCGGTGGGATTGACTGAAAAAAATGGTATGAAGAAGGAAGGAATTTTGAGGAAATTGCCCTTGAAGAATCGGCCGTTCGCATTCGGCCCGGAATACCCGGAGAAAAGAAGACCTTCAATTCCGGTAAATAATAGTATTTGTGCCATTGGATTTACCTACCAGGCTTGTTGTCAGAATGCACGACGTAGAAGTGAAAGTCTTCGATATATTGGAGCAAGTGCATTATGCCAAACGAAGTTATCGTCTGGAATGTAATATCAAAGTTTGGCAAGGGAGAGAATGTTCAATGGGAAGGAAGATGATGTGTAACAGATCAAAATAATCAAGTAAATAGAATTTTAATTAAAAAAAAGAAATGAAAAACCTTTTCTTCGTATTCTTTGCAACACTGCTTGTCTCTTGCGGAAGCATTCCAAAGCCGAAATTTCATGATAATATTGTTGTGGCCCATCGAGGAGCCTGGAAGGCGAATTCACTTCCTCAGAATTCCATTGCATCTTTAAGACAGGCTGTAGCTATCGGAACGTATGGTTCTGAGTTTGACGTCCATATTACTGCTGATGATAGCATAGTAGTGAATCACGATTATGCCTTTCATAGAATGGTTATTGAAAAGACTCCTTACAAAGAGTTGATTACCAAAACTCTGTCTAATGGAGAAAAAATACCTACTCTGTGGGAGTACCTGCAGGAAGGGTCAAAGCAGCATACTACCAAGCTTATTCTCGAAATCAAGAAGGCAGAATCACAGGAACGGACACTGGAGCTCACTAGGAAGGTTGTGAGCCTGGTTAAAAAAATAAATGTCCAGAAGTGGGTTGATTACATCACTTTTGATTATGAGGCCGGGAGGCTGGTGCATGAGCTGGCCCCTGATGCAGAAATAGCCTACCTACAAGGAGATATTAGCCCGGCACAGGCCAAAAAAGATGGATATACGGGATTAAATTACCAATTCAGAAAGTATCAGCAAAATCCTCAATGGATTTCGGAGGCACATAAATTAGGAATGTCTATAACTGGATGGACCGTCAATACCCGTGAGGATATGAAGTACATGATTGATGAGAATGCAGATTTTATTACCACCAATGAGCCAGAATTATTACTTCAAATCCTGGCTGATGAAAAATAGAAATATTCTTTTTCACATTTATGGCAATAAGCATGAGGGGTGCTCTTTATGCTTGGGAATATCCAGGACCAAAGTATCTGTATCTGTTTCTAATTCCATCACGGTAAATTCCAAAAATACTTATATCCCCCGGAAGAATTTTCTTTATTCTGAAGTCGCATCCCGAAGCATCCATACCTTTCATAAGTAGAGCTCATCGTCTTGCCTGTCGTTTTTGCAATAAGTACAGAATCACGATTGGGAGGGTATTCGGGGCTCAGGTTGAGGTCTTTTGGATTTTTTCTTTTTATTACTCTTAAAGGCTTGCTGTTGAAGTTAAGGTTGATTTTTTTTAAAGAATTTTTGACTTGCGGGTCCTTCCTCGGTTTTTTTAAGGAAAAATCTGAAAATAATTAAGAACAATTAAAAGAATCCCGAATGGTTATTTTTTAGTCAGAGGGAATTGGTTGTAATATGCCATCATAAAGAATTAAAAAACCTATAAATCCCAGGATTTTTTGATTGAGTTTAGTACACAAAAAGTGGAGTCGGAGGGGCTGGCTTCGCCTTCCCCTACAAACTCCAATCCTGTAAATACATCCAGCTGTCCTTTTCAGTCCAGGCGTCTTAAAACGAAAAAAACCTGCTCAAGCTAAAGGGCTTGGCAGGTTTTTCCTGTTTCAATACGCAGCCTGGCTGCGCTTAATTGTGGAGTCGGAGGGGTTCGAACCCTCGTCCAAACAAGCAATTCAGATGCTTTCTACACGTTTAGTTTTCACTTGATTGTCGATGCAAGACCGGCCGAAAACCACCAATCTTACACGTATCCTCACTTAAGTTTCGCAACCGCATCAAGGCCCTGCGGTCACTATATTTACTTTATCGGTGCCTCTGGTGTGGATGCCGTAAATCAAGGCCTCCACGAGACATCTCGGCTCCCTGTCTTACAGGGACTAAGTATAACCTACTGTGATTCGGTTACGCAGCCAAGGCGTAGTTATTCTCGCCGTTTAAAAAAGTGTGAAATATGAGATTTAAGAGCTATATCCCAGCGCTCTACGTGCTTACAACTCAATTAGACTCGCTGTCAAAACCAAGTCGACCCCATAAAATAAAGAACATCTTGAAGTATGAGTTACGAAGTTTTCCTAATTCGTATTTCGTCCCTCTTACTTCTAATTTCAATGATGGCGTTCCCACCTCGCTCCTTCGACAAGCTCAGGAAGCTCGGCGGTCGGGTTATTCGCTTCAATCTTTTTGTCGCACTTCGACAAGCTCAGCACGTCCAAAAAAGGATTTCCGCTGCTATCCCTAACGCAAAATTTCAAAATCCTCAAACCCTGAGCATAGCCGAAGGTCAAAGAAATCCAATTGGAAATTCCAATCGGGCCAGCAAAGATACTCATTTAAATTTATATCTTTGAGACACTTCAAATAATGCAAAACCTATACCATAAATGATAAAATTCGCCCTGATCAAAGAACGAAAGACTCCGCCAGATAGGAGAGTGGTATTTTCACCCCAGATGCTTATAAAAGTGGTTTCTAAATTTCCGGAAGCCTCTTTTAAAGTGGAAAGTTCTGATATCAGGATATTTAGCGATCAGGAATATCGTGCTGCCGGTTTTGAGGTTAGTGAGGATGTGTCAGATTGTGACGTCTTTCTGGGAGTAAAAGAAGTACCCATCCCGGCACTGATTCCGGATAAAAAATACTTTTTCTTTTCTCATACCATTAAGGAACAACCTTATAATCGTGATCTGCTAAGGGAAATTCTAAATAAGAATATTGAACTCTATGATCATGAGGTCATAGTGAATAAAAAATCAGCCAGACTCATTGGATTTGGAAGATATGCCGGTCTGGTTGGTGCTTATAACTGCATACGGGGAATAGGTTTAAAAGAAAAACTTTTCGAATTACCGAAGGCCGATAAACTGCCAGATCTTAATGCCATGCTGGCAGAGCTGGATAAGATTGAAGTTCCCAATTATAATTTTGTTCTTTCCGGAAGCGGGAAAGTAGCCTATGGAGCAAAGCAGATTCTTGACCACTTAAATATAAGGCAGCTTAGACCAAAAGAATACTTGGAGTCCGATTTTCAGGAACCGGTTTATTGCTTGATAGACGTGCTGGATTACGCCAAAAAAGAAGACGGTGAACTTGGAAGCCGAAAAGAATTTTACAATAAGCCGGAGAATTATGTGTCCGACTTTTTCAAATTTGCCAAAAAGAGTGATGTTTTCATCGCAGGGCATTTCTATGGCCAGGGTGCGCCGGTATTTTTTACTGCCGGGGAAGCAAAAAAAGAGAATTTCAGAATAAAATATGTAGCCGATATTTCCTGCGACATAGCCGGTCCGATAGCTAGTACGATTCGTCCTTCTACAATTGCTGAACCATTTTATGGCTATGACCCACAAACGGGGACTGAAATCGATTTTTTTACTGAAAATTCTATCGGGGTAATGGCAGTAGATAACCTCCCATGTGAATTGCCCAAAGATGCCAGTGAAGGTTTTGGGGAGATGTTTTTAAAACATGTGATCCCGGCTTTCTTTAATAATGATATTGAAGACATTCTTGCACGTGCCCGGATGACTAAAAACAGAGAATTAACAGATAGATTTAAATATCTTGAGAGTTACGTCAAAGGGGAAATACACGAGCAGGAAGGATTTCAATAGGGATAATTATCTTTGCGTTGTGATCAGGGCTGAATTAAAATAATATTCAAGACCGGCTACGAAAATAAGCCCCAGGCAATATGCCAACAGATCCCAGACAGAAAAACTACTGCCTAAAACGATCATTATCACTTCTGGTATTTGATATTGAAGCACTTTTACGATATTGATCATCTGAAAAAATTCCACGGCAAACGAGAATAGGAGCACCGAGGTCAACCCAGTAATAACGGTAATCCTGGTAACTCCCATCAGGAAGCAATAGATGAGGATCACCACCAGGAAATCACCAAGATACGGCCTGATAAAATCATCGGTTACAAACCTTGCGATGAGGATCTCAATAACCAGCAGGAATAAAAATCCCAGGAAATAGTAAGGCCTGCGGTTTCTTTTCAGGTTGCTCATAAATTTAAATTGCTGGTAGCGAATTGATTTTTTTCCGATTAAAAATAGATAATTTCTTACTTATTTCATCATTTTGAGAAGTTGCCAAATTTTTCAAGACAGTCATCCAGAGAATTTCCTTCCTGGTGAATGCATTCGCAAAAGGCAGCGCAAGCTCCGGGATTGTTAGTGTTGGAACACTGGTTATTACAATCGGAAATTGTATTCCTTGGCATAATAACTTTTTTATTCATTGTAAAGACCCATGCGACTACAATAGCCATGGTAAGAAAAACTCCAGTAAAAAATTTAAAAGGAAATGCAGTATTTCGATCCTTGAAATCAGGAAGAACATTTTCAAATGCTGATTTTTTAAAAGGAAGTATGAATTTCCAACGGTGGTAATCCCGGCATAGCAGGTAGATATTTGCTATCACCATCAATGGAGAGGTTAGAACAGAATCGTCAAAACGAACCGCAAAAGAAAGGATGCAAATATTAAGAATTATCGGGAAATAAACGACTGCTCCAAGTAAGGCCGTGCGGGGAATCAATAATAATATTGCCGCGAGCATTTGCATAACCCCTATGAATGGATATTAATACCCGGTATGAAAAAGCGCTTCCAGATAATGACCCATGGGGTGGTTATTAGCCAGAGAGGTGAAACGTTCACCATTGACTTTGATGAATCCAGCAAATAAAAATGCATATGCCAGCAGGATTCTAACGAAAATAGTAAAATATCCAAGCCATTTAATACTACGAACGCGTTGATGAAACGCATCCAATCTGGTCGATAAGTTCATTGTTTAGAAGTTGAATTTAATTCATATTAATTTGATTGATAATCTAAAGACCTTATTTCATTTTTATAGGCTTCAGGTAAGATGAGAGACTTCATCACCAAATCCAATTTGATCCTCCTGCTCATTTTGTATATAAAAATGAAAGGATAGAGTAAAGAAAAACTTCTAAGGTGAAGTATTCTCTGAACTTTTTGGGGAACTATTAGACTTTGCGTTTCAATTAGTAGGCGATATCTGAAATATCCAAGATGATTGCGATATTGTTGGTAAAGATCCCGGGTATATACTCCATATTCCAGGTGCTGTTCAATATGGGTTTTTCGCATTCTTTGAAAGGCCTTAAAAGTTTCAGGGAGATCTTTTAGCTTCATATTTTTTCCTACTCGGGAAAAGACTTCAAAGACTTCTTCTTTTTCCTCAATTCTAAGTGGTCTTTCCATTATTTCATAGGCCCTGATGGAATAATCTATTAACATAAACAGCACATCCCGGTAAGCCCAGTCCGGAATACTTTTTCCACGCTTAGATTCTATCCCAGAATGTATGGCATTTATATTTTCTATTGCCTTCCTTGCAGATACGGCATCGGAAAAAACGATCTTTCTGGCATAGGCTACCGTGGAAAATAACCGTGCCAGGGGATCGGCAGGTAGTTTCCCAGTATAATAAAGCCAGTCTACCGCCTTATTCAGGGCGAATTCTGCCGAGGCTCCGGCGAAAATGAATAGGATAGTATCTCCCTTTCCCCAGATCTCCCGGACAATAGATCCTTTTTTCACAAAATTGGTCACCATAATTTTAAGATTTTATTCAAAGCTGAAGATTAAAGGAAACAGGAAGATCACGATTCCCGTCCAGAATAAATATACCGGCAAGTAAGTTGCTAAAGATCTTCCAACTTCAGAAATGTGGATCTTCCTGCTTGTACACTTCACAATTTTTATACTCACCATAAACAGATGTATAAGCATTAGAATATTTCCTCCTAATACAGCAAGTCGGTTAGGGGTGAAGCCCCATTCGGAGATCCTGAAAATAATTGCAGACAGAGCGATCAGGTTTATAATAATTGTAACTATGGCCAACGGTAATAGCACATATTTATTAGATCCAAATCTGTTTTCTTTCCATCCTTCAGTTATCGAGAAAAAGATAAGCGCCATGACTCCAAGAAGAAGCATATTGAAAATTATCAAAAAATCCCTGTCGGTATATGGGTCTTTCCCTAAATAAATAATTGCAGATAAATATATGAACAGCATGAGCAAAACGGCAGGGCTGAATATTTTTGCGATCACCGGAGAAACCTTACTTACCAGATTGGGATTGCTGTGTATCAGAAAACAGGCAACTATAGGAACCCCTGGAAATGCGAAAACAACGAGATATCTGAAATAGAATTCCACGATATCAAGGCCTATCAATTCAAAGAGACCTATGGTTATTCCCGTTAATAATATACCTGCAAGTACAATCATTGCCGACATTACCACTAACTCTCCCATAAAACTCAGAAAGTCTAGACGTTTAGATTGATCATACATATTGTTACCCGAAAATGTAATTCCAAAAATTCCCAAAAGTAGAAGTGGTATGTGTAAACACGCCAGTATCAGGGTATCGCTATTCTGGTTATTTGGTAAAAGATTTATATAGAGCAGACTTATAAGGATGATACCACCTAAGATCAGGTTTTTTTTAATCGATAATTTATTCACCCATCCGAAGAAAATACTAAGGAATGGAAAGATCAGAAAACCCATATTTCTCATGTAAAAGAAATCTTCTTCGATGGAAAATATATCGGGTAATTTTGCCAGAATTCCGGCAATAATACATGCAGCTATCACAAATCTAAGCTCTTTGTTAGAACCCCAGGAAATATTCTGGGAATCATAATTCAGTCGCTCGTTCCAGAATTGCACCAACGGTTTATCCTGATATTCAGTATAAATTATATTGAAGTTTTCCTTAAACGCTGCCTTATTTTTCCTATAAAGTTTTTCCAGTACAGAAGGATTGTCCAGACTTGATATTATTGAATCTTGCATGACTATTATTTTTAAATTTTAACTTCCGGCGAAAGGGGTTTTAAAAATTCCAACGGCCAGTTCTGCCCAGATCAGGAATAGTCCCAGGAGTATGATTCCGCAGGCAATAATTCTGCTTTTAATGGTAGTAAATTTGCGAAGTGCAAACTCAATTGCCAGCCCGGACCCAAAAAGTAAAATTCCTATAATAATAAAGTCTCTCAGATCCCAGTCAACTCCGTCAGTACCGAATTGCATCGCGAAAAAAGGGATGAGTAAAATTGCTATTGCAATCCCTAGAATGATAAATAATCGTGTGTTTTTCATGATGTGAAGTTTTTAGTTAATTAATTAAGTACTTTGAAATTCAAAGTATAAGGTTAAAAAAATATTCTAGTTCATTTTTTTTGTTTTAATTATCCAGGTCTTTTGGTGAGCTGAGGAGTTTTTCTAATGCGTCCAGATGTTCCCGAAATGCTTTTTTTCCTGTATCAGTCGCCAGGTATCTGGTATTTGGTTTTCGGTTAATGAATGACTTTTCCACTTTTATGTATTTCTGTTTTTCCAGGGCTTTGGTATGGCTGGCGATATTGCCATCGGTAGCTCCTAACAATTCTTTCATCGTATTAAAATCGGCAAAATCATTAACCATTAGCACACTCATGATCCCAAGCCTGATCCGGTGGTCAAAAGCTTTATTTATATTACTTATAATGTTCTTCATTAAGCGCTTTTTCGATCATACTTATTGTGCATCCAGATCCCGTAAATAATATGAAAGAGTCCAAAACCGATCGCCCAGAAATAGATTCCATACCCCATAAACTGAGTGGCCACAAGACCGAGAACCAGATTTGCATAGCCAAGGTTTTTAAGGTCTGCAAAGGTATATTTACTTGCATGAATTAATGCCAATCCGTAAAAAATAAGCATGCAGGGAGCAATAAGACCAATGAGACCATATTGTAAGAGAACCAGGCAAAAAACTCCTCCTGCCACCAGAGGGGCAAAAAAGTTGATCACTAATCTTTTGCTAGTGCTGTCCCAGATCTTCTGACCATTTTTTCTGGCCTTACGGGTAGTAAGAAAAATTGCGGTACCAATTGCCAGGATCAAAACTGCCATGGCGATAAGGAATAAATCGAAAGTTAGCTCAGAATTTATAGTTCCAGTGGAAACGGATTCATTATAAACTGAAACATTTTCAGCCAGAAGCATCTTTGCGATCACGGCGCCAATAATGGCATAACATCCAGCGAATACTCCAGCGAGTCCGCTTAGGGATATAAAACGCGATAAACGGTTCATCATATTTTTGATCTCACTGAGATCCTGAAGATACTTTTCGTTTTCCATTTTAAAGTACTTTGAAAAACAAAGTAACTTAAAAAAGTTCAATTATTGAAACTAAATTTTAAAAAACTTCAATCAACTTTATTTTCTTTGAAATATTCCGAACTTTATAAAAATTTTGTTTGTCCGTATCCTAAACTGAAAAATGACGTCATTCTGAATTTGTTTCAGATATTGAGACCCTGAAATAAATTCAGGGGTGACGTAAGAACTTTTAGGATAGAAAACGGATATGCATTAAAAAATGTATGCTATGAAAAATCTACTTCTATTTTTGAGTATTTTGTTTTTCCTGACAGAGGTGAATAGTCAGGAAATTAGGATCATGACCTATAATATTAAATATGCCAATGAGAATGATGGTGAGAATAGCTGGTCTAAGCGAAAAGACTGGATAACCAATCAGATTCAGTTTTATGAACCTGATGTTCTGGGAGTGCAGGAAGCGGTGAAATCTCAGCTGGATCATTTTACCGAAAACATTGATACCTATAAGGTGCTTGGTGTAGGCAGGGAAGGAAAAGATAAAGGGGAGTTCAGTGCAATTCTATATAAAGATGAAAAGTTTGATATACTGGAATCTGATACGTTCTGGCTTTCAGAAACGCCTCATGAGATTAGTAAAGGCTGGGATGCAGCTTATAATAGAATATGCACATATGCTTTATTTCAGAATAAAGAAACAAATGATAAATTCTACGTTTTCAATACCCATTTTGACCATGTTGGAGATAAGGCTAGATTGGAAAGCTCAAAATTGATTACTAAAAAAATAAAGGAACTGAATAAGGAGGAACTTCCGGTGTTCTTAATGGGAGATTTCAACCTTGAACCCGAAAAAGAAGGAATCGAGATCATTCTTAATTTTCTGGATGATTCTAAGGAAGAAGCTGAATTTACTTTTGGGCCTTCAGGTACTTTTAATGGCTATGATTTTTCTCAACCCGTAACCCGCCGAATCGATTATATTTTTGTGAATGATAAAGTAGAAGTCGAGAAATATGGCGTGTTGAGTGACTCAAAAGATCTGAAATATCCATCTGATCATTTTCCTGTTTTAGTAATCGCAGAGTTCGAAGATTAAAAACGCAGTATATTAAAGAAAAAGCCCCGCATTTCGCAGGGCTTTTTTTATTCTATAGATCCAGTCGTGGATCATTTGGGTCTCGTGGTTTATCTGGTTTATTTGGATTCGCTGGATCGTTGACATCCCTTCGTGGATTAGAAGGATTAGATGGTTTTGGAGTTGATCCTGAACCAGGTTCTGAACCTTTTACAGATTTATCTTCCTTAAATTTTTGGATAATCTCTTTAAAATGTTCTCCGGCAGCCTCACGTCCTCCAAGTCCATAACTCAGCGCAACCGCTACGGCAATAGCTCCCAGAATGAGTCCGAAGGCTAATTCAACTATTTCGTTGGCAATACCCATAGTTCGAAGGGCAATAGCAAGGAAAAGAGCTAACGATGCCCATCTTACCACACTGGCAATAAAATTATTGCTTCTGGTCTTACTCATGGTATTATAAATAACTAGTGAGATATAGTTACCTACAGCCAGTATAATAAGGCCAAAAATAATTTGTCCCGTTACTTCAAGGATCTGGTCCAGGGTTTCGGTCAATTGATCAAGTCCTAAAATATTTACTGCCGTGATAATTCCGAAGAATACCAGGAAGAAATAAACAAGGTTTGCTACAATTTTAGACAGGGACTGATTTGCCCCAATCATATTATGGATCTGGATTTTTTCAGCAGCTCGGTCCAATCCAAGACTTTTGAATAGATCCTCAAGAAAATTAGCTAAATAACGACCTCCCCAAATGAAAATTATCAAGATAACGGCTGCGATTATAATTTCACCAATCATATTTGTGAAATCGGTCAAAATATCATTTGCCGGACCCGATATCGCCTCCAGTTCCAAAGCGTTAAATGCCTGGATTAGAAAGGGGATAAATATGATAATAAAAACAACTTTTCTAATAATATCAATTATTTGAGCCGTGTCTTTAAAACCGGTTTTGTCTACCATCTTATCTAGAAAACCTCCGGTTATATTGATAAGGTTAGCTACAAACTTAGCCAGAAGGTAGCCGATAAATGCAATTAGGATAGCACCTATAAGGTTAGGGATAAACCCTAAAAATTCTCCAACCATATTTTCCAATGGCGTGAGCACCTGGTTCACTCCCAGGATCTCAAGAACGACCATTATTACAATGATCATGATTACGTAATAAAAAATATTAGCTATAAAAACGTTGGAATCACCAACGCTCGTGCGGGCTAATACCTTTTCGTCCCAATGAGTTTTTTTTAGTAATCTTACAATAAGGGCTTTTATCCCTTTTGCAATTAGCCAACCTACTAAAAGAACAAGTAAAGCTCCAAGTAGATCAGGTAAGAAATCGCCAATACGCACAGCGATGTGTTCCAGTTCATTTCTCATAATTAGTTGAATTAAGTTAGTACTGGATTTAAGATACTCGATAAACGAGTATTATAATATTGATTAACAATAGTTTAAATATAATATGCGTAAAAGCTTAATAGTTTTAGGAATTGTTAAAAAAAAGCCCCTTAGAAAGGGGGCTTAAATTTTAAGTTTCAAATATTTGTTATGCTTCTGGCTTTTTATTTTTCTGAGTTAATTCGATCATTAGATCAATTTCCTGAACCATCTGTTCATTGTTACCACTATAACCAACTTTTTTAAAGTTGAGGCGACCCTTAGGACCTATAATCACTTTGGTGGGTATTCCACTAATTCCATAGTCTGCAGCAGTTTTGAAAGAGTTGCTTTCTTCATTAAGCGTTTCATCCATTATTACATGGAAAGAATAATTTTTAGATTCAATGAAATTAGAAACTGTTTCAGTCCTGTTAGGGATATTCTCAAAAGTATCTACAAACAGGAACTCTACATTTTTGTTGTCTTTATATTTCTCTACGACCTTTTGCATACCAGGGAAGGAAGCCTTACAAGGGCCACACCAGGTAGCCCAGAAATCAAGAACTACCGTTTTTCCTTTAAGGGAACTCAATGCAACCTCATTACCTTCCAGGTCTTTTAAAGCAAATGTGGGAGCCTCTTCATCCAGCATTTTCTTCTCAAGTTCTGCCAGAGCATTTTGCTTTGCCTCTTCTTTTAATTCCGCCAGGAAGGAATCGAAATCTGCATTTTTAGTTGTTTCAGAATAGGCGGTTTTTAAATATTCTTCCATTTCAGAAGAAGAACGGTTTTTCCTTATGAATTCTTCAGATTTACTCAGCGCTTTTTCATATTGCTCATTCTCGGTAAGGAATTTTATATAACGGGTATTTACATCGCCACTGGAAACATCAGAAACAGCTTTCTCCTGCATTTCTATCGCTTTTTCAAGATCTCCGAGTTTGTATAAAATAAGACCATAGGTATCGGCATACATAGACAGATTATAATCCAGTGATCTTTTGAATTGACTTGTTGAATAATATTCTGGTTTATGCTTCCCATCCGGTTTGGTATTAGAAATGAGCTCTACAGATTTTTTAGAAATATCCCTGGCCCTTTCCAGGTCTTCCCCTTTTTCAGCTTTTTCCCAGGCTACAGAGTTGTATATACTGGCTTTGGCCATAGGATCATTTATTTTGGTTACGTACTTATTAAAAGAATCCCAGTCTTCTTTCTCTGCATAGCTGTTAGCGATATATCTTAACATAATATCGTGTTCATAACCGCTGTTGCCTATTTCTTCCTCATAAGTGTTTAAATGCTGAAGTTTCTCTTCGATGTCATTTCCTCTAACAACCTTCATCATGAGGTCACGTTTGGCAAGTGTACTTTTTGGAAATTTTAAAATAGCAACAGCAGTAAGGGAATCACTCTTTTTCTTGTCTTTTTTCAAGTTGTAAAGTTCTACGAGAGTGGTAAAATTATCTTCAGAAAGACTATCTTTTTCCAGGTAAAAGTCAATTCTTTCATCCAGATAGGAGCTACCCTTTTTTGGGTCTTTTGCCAGAATAGCATTCGAATACTGGATATCAAAATCTTCTGCTAATTCCGGATTCTCTTTAAGGTCTTTTTCCATCAAAGAAATTATAGAGTCTTTCTCCATCTCTATATCAAATGAGTTACCATACCTCGAGTAAAAATTTCCGATTATAGCATTACTCCCAGATAATTCTTTGCCTTCTCCATTATATAGGTTTAATACATATCCCTTCTTATTATTATTTTCGAATATATCCTCATTCTTGAAATTGAAAGAAATTGCCTTTATGGTGTCAGGAATCACCATAGTACCATACCAGGCATTCGCGGAATCTTTTAAATCCAGATCTACCGGATAGTATTTATCTGCATCTATAAGATTGACTGTTGCTTCAGTTTCATCATCAAATTCTCCGGAATATTTTATTAAAATTTCATCACCCGGTTGAGGTTTAGATTTGGAAATATGTAGATTTCCCATGTCCATCCCTTCATCTTCCTGCATTTTATCATCTTCACAGGAAGAAAATAAAACAAGCAGAGCCAGCGCCAATAATTGGGTTAAGTTTTTCATTTTTAAGTTAGATAGTGGTTTATAATTCCATAAAACTAAAGAATTAATTGCTTTCCAGACAAAGATATTTCTGAAAATCGATGACTAACTCTTTGATCTGAAAAAATTATTTTACTATCCACAGTGGAATTTTCAGTTTAGAACTAAAAAGTTCATCTGTTACACTACCTACCATTAGAGAAGAAAATACATTTCCACCTTTATCTGCGACTACCAAAAGATCGGCTCCTGCTCTTGCAGCCTCTTCAGTTAGTTTTTCAGAAATACTCGAGTTCCGGCCTCTGATGCTACGGGTTTCGATCCCTTCCATATCAATTTTAGAAAGAAATTTCTGAAACTTCTCATTCGTATGTTTTTCAATTCTTGGTATCGTTTCTTCTTTATCAAGATATGGCGCAAATTGAATGGGAACATTAAAAATATGGGCTGCGGTGATCTTTGAACCGCTTTTTTTCCGAAGTATTTCTGTAAGCTGGAATACCTTTCTGGATTCTTTAGAAAAGTCGGTTCCAGTCCAAATATTCTCAAGATTTAAATGGGCTCCTCTGGGAATGGCAAGAATATCACATTTCAAAAGCCTCATGAGTTTATCTGAAATAATCCCTGTACCAATATGATTGTTCTTATTGCCCACCAGAACAAGATCGATCTGATATTTATTAGCAATATAATTTATTAGCGATTCGGTATAAGAATCCTCTGAAATTAAAACTTTGTGATCTTTGTTAGAAGTAAAATATTCAGATACCTTCTCATCGATCTCATCACTTATCAATTTATCCAGGTCTATTTCTCTTAATTGATCCGAAAATAAATCTGTTATTTCATACTTCTTGATATTATGCACAAAATACACCTTTTCTATATCTAGGGCTTCTGAAATGAAGGAGGCATATTCTATAAGATCCTTATCAATATCTGAAAGGTCCAGCGCTACTAAAATATTCTTTATAGATTTCATTGATCTTCTTTTTTATTGGTGTGGGTAATATTTCTTTTTTTGACGATCTCGGTTACGATCTCTTCATAATTATCTATCTGTTTCTGAGACCGTTTTTCTTCCAGTTTTTTCAAATCTTCATTAAGTCCTTTGTATAAGGAATAACACATCACCATTAATATAACTGCGAAAGGAAGTCCTGTTACAATGGTGGCTGTTTGTAAGGCCTGAAGCCCCCCTCCAATAAGAAGTACTGCGGCCACAGTTCCTTCAGTCAGTGCCCAAAAAATTCTCTGTCCTACCGGTGCATCTATTTTTCCCCCAGAAGTTAGACTGTCTATTACCAAAGATCCCGAATCTGAAGAAGTTATAAAAAATCCTGCAATTAATATGATTGCCACTACATTAATCACCATGGCCAGCGGATAATCCTGGAAGAAAACGAATAAAGCAGTCGCTATATCATTATTCACAGCCTGACTAAGAGCATCATTACCATTCATGATTTGTTGAATTGCAGTGCTACCAAAGGTTGACATCCAGAAAAAGGTTACCAGTGAGGGTACTAGTAATACCCCCAGGATAAATTCTCTTATAGTTCTGCCTTTGGAGATTCGGGCTATGAACATTCCCACGAAAGGGGACCAGCCAATCCACCAGCCCCAATAAAATATTGTCCAGTCGTTTTGCCAGGAGCCATTGCTATAAGTTTCACTCCATGTTGCGATATCCAGGAAATTAAAAAGATAACTCCCCGTGTTTTCCACAAAAGATCTGAAAATGAATATGGTTGGTCCTAGAATTAGAGCCAAAACTAAAAGAACTAAGGCAATTCTCATATTCCACTCGCTCAAAATCTTAACCCCTTTATCGACTCCGAGAACCACAGAGGTGGTAGCGATAAGAGTTACAATGGCAATTAGTATGATCTGGGTGGTAAGTCCGGCTGAAATCCCAAAAACGTGGTTTAGGCCTGAAGCAATTTGTTGTACCCCGAACCCCAATGAAGTGGCTAGGCCGAACAGGGTGGCCAATACAGCAAAAATATCGATAATATCTCCGGTTTTGCCATAAATACGGTCGCCCAGAAAAGGGTAGAATATAGACCTGATGGTAAGAGGTAGTCCTCGCGAATAGGTAAAATACGCCAGGGACAAGCCAACTAATGCGTAAACTGCCCATGCGTGAAACCCCCAATGCAGATAGGTAAAGTTCATAGCTTCTGTAGCAGCAGCAGCTGTTCCGGCTTCAGCTAAAGGTGGGTTATTAAAATGCATAACCGGTTCTCCTACACTAAAAAATAGTAATCCAATACCCATCCCGGCACTAAATAACATTGCAAACCAGGATAAAGTTTTAAATTCTGTCTTGGCGTTTTGACCACCTATCCTTAGGTTACCAAATTTGCTGAAAGCAAGATACATCAGGAAGATCAGGAAGATATTAATAGAGAGAATAAAAAACCAATCGGCATTATTCGCAACTCCGGTTTGTAGATCTTCAAAAAACTTTTCGGCTCCTTCTTTATATACGAGCGTTAAAACTATACTTAGGGTGATAATAATGACCGAAGTAAAAAAGACTGGGCCATTCACTTCAAGTCCGAATATTGACTTTTTCTCGTCGCTTCTTGTTACTTTTTCTGCCATATATCTAGTTTCTGTTGATTATTAAAAATAATATCCAAAATTAATATTGAATCTGGCCTCCCATTTCGCATCAGGATTTCCTGCTGCAAAATCATCTACAAAATTTCCTCCTAACCAGGAATGATTATATCCTGCGGCGTAATCTATATAAGTGTAAACATGGCCTGCACTTACCAGAACGCCGGTTACATTCATAAAGGAGTCTTCAAAGCTTTCAACTTCCTTATCCATATATCCAAAGTCATTATAAAGCTGAAAATTGCTAATGGGACCTATTTTTACTGGTATACTTTTGGAAAATGCAAAAGTATAAATATTGAACTCTGAGGCTACCTCATAAGGTACCCCATAAGCTCCCATTTGAAGAATGTCATTAGACTCTCCCGGTAAATTTTTAGGATTGTTATTGATAGTCATTGCCTGCAACTTAAAATTCCAGTTTTTATAATCCAATTCATAATGCAGTGCAAGCCCGTGGTGAGATCCGGTTTTCTTAGTGTCCAGATTATATAACCCGCCATATTGGCCCGATACGCCAAGGCGGTTTCTTATTGAATCTCCAAACTTATAGATCAGTTTACCATTTATCTGATTCACTTCTTTATTCCTTCCAACCACATCGTAGGAGTATCTGTTAGAAGAAGCTTCAGTATCTCCGCCAAAGCGTAATTCTTCAGCGTTCTTGTAGAAGGCCAGGTCATATTCGAACTGCTCATCTTCATGTATAAATTTCACTCCCATGTCATGATCATCTTCCAAACCAAAATAATAGGTGAGGTTGAAGAACCAATTATGGGAATTATATTGTTGTATACCAAAGGGAACCTGACTTAGTCCAAGCTGGATCTCATCCTGTTCATTAAAGCGATAGCCTATCCAGCCCTGTTTCATGAATCCACCCCCAAAGGCTTCAGAATAAAGACGGTATTCAGCATCCAGGTACAGATCTTTCCAGGATGCATTAAAATTAACGCGGAACATATCATACCCAAAGTCACCACCTCTGTTTTTCTGACCTTCTTTCCAGGAAGAAAGATTATAATTGAATCGTAAAGCCCCGCCAACCGAAATTTCCGGCTTTTCCTGTGAGTAAATAGAATTTATTCCAGGGGAGAAAATTCCGATAAGGAAAATGGGTATGAATAGGAATTTCTGTAGGGGAGATATTCTTTTCATGTAAAGGTCCGTTAGTATCTTTTCAAATTAATGGAAAATTGAATGAAATCCTATTTCTGAATCCTTTATTAACGATACTTTAATGTCCAGACCTATAGCTCTGGAAGAAAAACAAATAAAAAAAAGCTCCTTCAATAGGAGCTTTTATAATTTTATATTAAAGAATTTGATTATAGAGAATTCACTGTTTTTCTAATCGCCACAAGATTGCTGAGAAGCTTCTCCAAATGTGCCAGATCTAGCATATTTGCCCCGTCACTTTTTGCAGTTGCAGGATCAAAATGAGTTTCAATAAAGAGTCCATCAACATTATTCACAATACCTGCACGGGCGATGGTCTCTATCATATCCGGTCTTCCACCTGTTACTCCACTGCTCTGGTTTGGTTGCTGAAGCGAGTGTGTCACATCCAATACGGTAGGCGCGAATTCTCTCATGGTTGGAATTCCGCGGAAATCCACTATTAGATCCTGATACCCAAACATGGTTCCGCGATCGGTGACCATTACCTGTTCGTTATTACAGTCGGTTACTTTAGTGACCGCATGCTTCATGCTTTCTGGGCTCATAAACTGACCTTTTTTAAGGTTTATCACTTTGCCAGTTTCGGCAGCAGCCACCACAAGATCCGTCTGACGTACTAAAAAGGCAGGAATTTGAAGAACGTCTACATATTCAGCAGCCATTTGAGCATCGCTGATCTCGTGAATATCTGTTACGGTTGGAATATCAAAAGTCTCTGAAACCTTTCTAAGGATCTTTAAAGCCTTTTCATCTCCAATCCCGGTAAAACTATCTATCCTGCTACGGTTTGCTTTTTTAAAAGAACCTTTAAAGACATACGGGATTTTAAGCTTATCTGTGATGGAAACAACTTTTTCGGCTATCCTTAGGGCCATGTCTTCGTTTTCTATTGCGCAGGGCCCAGATAATAGGAAAAAGTTATCTGCTTCAATATGTTTTATATGAGGTATTTTATTAAGATTCATTCTTTTTATTTTGGAGCAAAGATAATTGAATATTAACGGCCTTGCAATTAGCCATTGTTTTCTATAAATGAAATAATCAAAGATATTTTTTATGTAAATTAGAATATTACTTTAATTTATACATTATGAAAATTCATGAGTTCCTTATTCCCCAGCTAAAACAGGAAATTGCCCTTACCGAAAAATTTTTAAAGCGCATACCTGAAGATAAACTGGGGTGGAAACCTCACGAAAAATCCATGACCATTAAGCAACTGGCTAACCATCTTGCAGAAATACCTACCTGGATCACGGGAACTATGCAGGCAGGGGAATGGGATGTGGCCGGGTATAAAGCTCCCGATCAGGAAACCATGGAGGCTATAATTCAAACACTTAAGGAGAATGCCGCGGCCGCAGAGGAATCCCTGAGAAAAGAAGATGAAGAATATGAACATACCTGGAAAATGACAAAAGACGGCGAAACGCTATTTGAAATGCCTAAGTTTAATGTTTTGCAGACCATGGTAATGAATCAATTTCCGCATCATCGCGCTCAACTGGGAGTATATTTCAGGCTGCTGGATATTTCGGTGCCTGCCACTTATGGACCTTCGGCAGATGAGCAATAAAATTTGTAGATTGCACTATATAGTTAGATAAAAATGTCTAACTATCTCATTAATGCATTAGTCCTCCTTGGCGTAAGTCTGTTTCTTTATACCAGAATAGAAATGGACTGGAAAGTCTATATTCTCATTTTGGGTGCTTTGGTACACCTTTCAATATTCTTCATTAAACTTAAAAAGAATTCAAAACCCACTGATTAACAGTGTTTTAAATATCTTTTAAAACAACGATGGTTTAGCGAAAAATAGCTGTACATTTGCAGCCTTAAAAATAGGGCTACATGACAGCTATTAGAAATATCGCGATTATCGCACACGTTGACCACGGTAAAACTACCCTGGTTGATAAAATAATGCATCACTGTGAATTGTTTCGTGAAAACGAATCTACGGGTGATTTAATTCTTGATAATAATGATCTGGAAAGAGAACGTGGAATTACCATTACTTCCAAAAACGTTTCGGTTACCTATAAGGATACCAAGATCAATATTATTGATACTCCCGGCCACGCGGATTTTGGTGGAGAAGTAGAGCGAGTATTGAACATGGCAGATGGTGTGCTTCTTTTAGTAGATGCCTTTGAAGGTCCCATGCCTCAAACACGTTTCGTACTTCAAAAGGCGATAGACCTAGGTTTGAAACCATGCGTGGTGATCAATAAAGTAGATAAGGAAAACTGTACGCCTGATGAGGTTCATGAAAAGGTTTTTGACCTTATGTTCGAACTGGGAGCTGAAGAGTGGCAGTTGGATTTCCCAACCGTATACGGTTCGGCGAAAAACAACTGGATGAGTGAAGACTGGAAGAACCAGACAGAGAATATTGAACCTTTGCTTGATATGGTGATGGAACATATTCCTGGTCCTGATGTAGATTACGAGGGAACTCCTCAAATGCTTATTACTTCCCTTGACTTTTCTTCTTTTACCGGAAGAATAGCCATTGGCCGTCTACAAAGAGGAACTTTGAAAGAAAACCAGCAGGTTTCGCTTGTAAAGAGAGATGGAAGTATTAAAAAAACAAGAATTAAAGAACTCCATACTTTTGAAGGTCTTGGGAGAAGAAAGATCGAAGAAGTACAGGCCGGTGATATTTGTGCTATCGTTGGATTGGAAGGTTTTGAGATTGGTGATACCATTGCCGATTTTGAAAACCCGGAAGGTCTTAAAACCATCCGTATCGATGAGCCTACCATGAGTATGTTGTTTACCATTAACGATTCTCCTTTCTTTGGAAAAGATGGGAAATATGTTACCTCAAGACATATCAAGGAAAGACTTTATAAAGAGCTGGAAAAGAACCTTGCACTTCGTGTAAACGAAACTGACAGTGCCGATAAATTTTTGGTTTACGGTCGCGGGGTACTTCACTTATCTGTTTTGATCGAAACTATGCGTCGTGAAGGTTATGAACTTCAAATAGGGCAGCCACAGGTGATTATCAAGGAAATTGACGGGGTGAAATGTGAGCCTGTAGAAGAGCTTACTATTGATCTTCCGGAAGATGTATCTGGTAAGGCCGTAGAAATGGTTACGATGAGAAAAGGGGAGATGCTAAGCATGGAAGCGCGTGGTAATCGAATGAATATTCAGTTTTTGATCCCTTCAAGAGGGATAATAGGTTTAAGAAACCAGTTGCTTACCGCTACTGCCGGGGAAGCCATCATGGCTCACCGTTATAAAGAGTATCAGCCTTTAAAAGGGGGAATTCCTGAAAGACAGAATGGTTCTTTAGTTTCTATGGAAAAAGGAAAAGCGATCCCTTATTCTATCGATAAACTACAGGATAGAGGTAAGTTTTTTGTAGATCCGGGAGAAGATATTTATGAAGGTCAGGTGGTAGGTGAAAATTCACGCCAGGATGATATGACGGTGAATATTACCAAAACCAAGAAACTATCTAACGTACGTTCTTCGGGAGCTGATGATAAAGCGAAGATTGTTCCTGCGATTAAATTTTCGTTGGAAGAAGCTTTGGAATATATTCAGAAAGATGAATATGTTGAGGTAACGCCAAATCACTTACGTTTGAGAAAGGTCCTGCTTACAGAAAATGAACGAAAAAGATCAAAAGCGATCTAATTTTAAATATATAAGATAGACGAGCCTGCCGAAAGGCAGGCTTTTTTATGAATAGCAATAAAACTGAATTATGACTGATTTTTTAGGAATTTCGATCACTGAATGGATTGGGTATCTGGCTTCTTTCTTCGTGTTGATCTCCTTTCTTATGCGGAATATTATCACTCTGCGTTACGTGAATAGTATAGGCTGCCTTTTCTTTGTAGCCTATGGTGTCTTACTGGATTCATGGCCTATAATCATCACCAATGCAGCGATAGTAAGTGTAAATTTCTATTATCTTTTTATCAATAAACGTCAGGCTCAAACGGCTTAGAGAAGTAG
The DNA here is from genome assembly GCA_963825045.1 of uncultured Flavobacteriaceae bacterium. Classification (GTDB taxonomy): domain Bacteria; phylum Bacteroidota; class Bacteroidia; order Flavobacteriales; family Flavobacteriaceae; genus Christiangramia. The sequence goes on from CAWGSM010000026.1 coordinate 243,302, forward strand.
CTTAGCCATTGTATTTGGTATGTGCGGCCATTGCCGCACCTATAATCCCTGAATTATTTCGTAACTGTGCCGGGACCACTTTGGTATCTACGGTCAGGAATTCATTGAATTTAACCCAATCATTCGAAATTCCTCCACCAATGATCATAACATCGGGATTTAGAATAGTATGCACATAATTTAGGAAAATATTGAATCTATATCCCCAGTCTTTATAAGTTAGGTTTTCCTCTGTTTTGATGGAAGAGGCAGCCCATTGTTCAATTTTCTGAAATTCCTTATAGGGGATCTGGCCTAATTCGAAATTAGGGATCAATTCTCCGTGCAGATAAGCACCACTTCCCAAACCGGTTCCTACGGTGATCATTAGAATAAATCCGTCTTCATTTTTGCCAGCACCAAATTTCACTTCGGCAAGACCCGCTGCATCGGCGTCATTGATAACTGTAAAACTTTGCCCGGTAGTTTTTTCGAAAAGCGCGTCTACATCAACATCCAGCCATTCCCGGCTAAGATTCCCCGGGTCCTTGCAAATTCCTTTTTTTACAATGGTTGGGAATCCACAACCTACGACCCCTGTATATTTGAAATGCTCAAGCATTTTCTTAACGCAATGGGCAATACCACCGGGATCTCGGGTATCGGGGGTTGGAATTCTATAGGTTTCGGTACTCATTTTACCGCTTTTAGTATCTACAATTGCGCCTTTTAAACTAGAGCCACCTATATCTATTCCTAATATTTCCATTGAAAATTTTAAAGATTTATACAAGGTATCAAAATTGCCGTTCTTCAGAAAGATTTTTAGAAATGTTTATTCAGAGAATTATGCTAAAACTTTTATTGTTTTAGATCTGAAATTAAGAATTCTGATCCTGTTTTTTAATATGCCTCACAGAAATTATCATAGATAAAATTATCATCAAATTAGCAAAGGCCCTTAGAAAAAAGCCCTTGTCAAAATTATCAGGATAGGCAATTATAAAATTTACAATTAAAAGTACGATTGCAACGACTCCTATAATGTAAGCGATTTTTATCTTGCTCATTTTTATTAAACTGATTTCTGAACAACTTCAAAAACTCTTTGACCATCACATTTTAGGGTTTTGGATGGATATTTAAGTAAAAGTGCGTAATCGTGAGTAGCCATAAGAATGGTATTTCCGTTTTTACTGATCTCTTGTAGCACTTCCATTACTTCTACTGAAGTTTGTGGGTCAAGATTTCCGGTGGGTTCATCGGCAAGGATTAGTTCAGGATTGTTGAGTAAGGCGCGGGCGATGGCCACACGCTGTTGTTCACCTCCCGAAAGCTGATAGGGATATTTAAAACCTTTGGTTTTCATTCCCACTTTGTCCAGGACTTCATCGATCTTACTGTCCATTCCTTTTTTGTCTTTCCAGCCGGTCGCCTTAAGCACGAATAAAAGATTGTCTTTTATATTTCTGTCGGTAAGCAATTTGAAATCCTGAAATACCACGCCTAGCTTTCTGCGTAAATATGGAATATCCTTTTCTTTTAAAGTGCGCAGGTTGAAATCTACAATATGGCCTTCACCCTCGGTAAGCGGTAGATCGCCATAGAGCGTTTTCATAAAGCTACTTTTTCCTGTTCCGGTCTTTCCTATGAGATAAACAAAATCACCTTTATTTACAGTAACATCTACTTCAGATAAGATAAGACTTTCGCGTTGGTAAATTGCCGCATTTTTTAATTCCAGAACAGTTTCAGCCATGAATTTCTAACGTTGATTCGGGTTATAAAATTATTCCCAAATATACATTTTTCAAAAGGCAGAAGCATACTTTTTTTTCCATTAACATAATTATAGAACTTTATCAACGTTATAGATGCAGGCTTTAAATTATCTTTGAATTCCAATCTAAAACACAATAAATGACACTTAAGAAAGCTTTTCTGCTAGTCGTTTTCATATCTTTCTCATTTTCCGCCATTTGCCAGCAATCTGCTGCTTATACTCACGAGTTAGTCGATTTTAATCGTGCTCTGGAATTGTATAATAACGAGCAATATCTGGCTGCTCAGAATCTTTTTTCAGAAGTGAAAGAAGAAACCAAGGATGAGAAGATCAAGGGAGACGCCGCCTACTACATTGCCAATGCCGCAGTAAGACTTAATCAGCCTGGCGCCGACAGATTAATGGAGAATTTTGTAACTTATTACCCCACCAGTACCAAGACAAATTCTGCATATCTTGATGTTGCCGATTATTATTTCCAAACCGGGAAATATGCCCTTGCCAGAAGATGGTACGACCGTGTAGATGAAAATGCGATGAGCCGCAAGGATCGCGAGCGTTTTTACTTTAATAACGGTTATGCTTATTTTCGATCGAATGATCAGGAAAAGGCTCAGACCTATTTTAACAGAGTTCGGGATTCCAAAGAGTATGGATCTCAGGCCAAATATTATTTGGGATATATAGCCTATGAAGGTGATGATTATGAAGAGGCAAATGAATACTTTGAAGAAGTAAAAGGGAATGATCGTTATTCTGAAGATCTTTCCTACTTCCAGGCCGATATGAATTTTAAGCTGGGGAATTTTGAAAAAGCTATAGAACAAGGCCTTGAACAACTTCCAACGGCTAACAGGCAGGAAATTTCACAACTAAACAAGATCATTGGTGAAAGTTATTTCAATCTGGAAAAATACGATGAAGCGATTCCATATTTAAAGGAATACCAGGGATTACGCGGCAAGTGGAATAACACCGATTATTACCAGTTAGGTTATGCTTATTACAAGCAGGGTGATTATGAAGCTGCGATCAACGAATTTAATAAGATCGTTGACGGTAAAAATGCGATCGCCCAGAATGCTTATTATCACCTGGCGCAGTCTTACCTGGAGTCCGATCAAAAACAACAGGCATTGAACGCATTTAAAAATGCCAGCGAAATGGAATTTGATCCTAAAATTCAGCAGGACGCTTTGCTTAATTACGCAAAACTGAGCTATGAAATAGGGAATTCTTATGAAAGTCCTTCTCAGGTGTTGATCAATTACCTTAATAAATATCCAGATTCTGAAAATAAACAGGAAATGGAGACGCTGCTTATAGATTCATTTATCACCTCCAGGAACTATGAGGAGGCCATGAGATTGTTGGAGAATAACCGTAATTTCAGTGATAAACAGGCTTACCAAAAAGTAGCTTATTATTACGGGCTGGAACTTTACGAAAAAGGAGATTATTACGCTGCGATCGAGAATTTCAATAAAGCCTTAAAGGAGCCAAGAGATCAGCAGATCACAGCCCTGTCTACCTTCTGGAAGGCAGAAAGTGAATATAATGTAAACCGTATGGAAGATGCCCTTATTGGATATAGGGAGTTCAAAGGGATGAGCGCGGCCAGGAATACTGAGGAATATGAAAACCTGGATTATAATATTGGATATGCATATTTTAAAAAGAACGATTATTCCCAGGCTGTAAACTACTTTAAGTCGTATGCTTCAAGTGCAAATGCTGAAGGTGCCAGAAAGAATGATGCCCTATTAAGACTGGGTGATACTTATTATGTGACCAGCCAGTACTGGCCGGCTATGGAAGCATATCAAAAAGCCATTGATAATGGAGTCAGCAATGCAGATTATGCCGCTTTCCAAAAGGCCATCAGTTATGGATTTGTAGATAGGAATGATACCAAGATCCAGGATCTTAATAGTTTTTTGAACAGGTATCCTCGTTCTCCTTACCGTGATGATGCGATGTATGAACTTGGGAATACTTATGTAGCCTCTAATAATACCTCACAGGCAATTCAGTCTTATAATAGATTGATCCGGGATGTGCCCCAAAGTGCCCTGGTTCCTAAGGCTATGTTGAGACAGGGTCTTATCTATTACAATCAGAATGAAGGGAATAAATCCCTGGAAAGACTAAGAAAGGTAGTTGCCGAATATCCTAATACTCCGGAAGCCAAACAGGCTGTTTCAACCGCCAGAAACGTTTACGTAGATCTTGGTCGTACCGATGAATATGCCAGCTGGGTTCGGAACATCGATTTTGTGGAGGTTAGTGATGCCGATCTTGATAACACTACTTATGAAGCCGCAGAAAATCAATATCTGAATAACAATACGGCAAAAGCGATCTCTAATTTCGAAAAATATGTTCAGGAGTTTCCAAATGGAATCCACTCTATAAACGCCAATTTTTATCTGGCTCAGTTGTATTATCGCGACGGAAAAGTAGAGAAGTCTATTCCATATTATCAATATGTGACTTCCAAGCCTAAGAATGAATTTTCTGAACAGGCACTGGCGAGATTGTCTCAGATCTATCTGGAGAAAAAGAATTATGCTCAGGCATTACCGCTTCTTGAGAAGCTCGAAAAACAGGCAGATAATGAACAAAATGTGGTGTTTGCACAGCAAAACCTGATGAAGTCGTACTATGAGACTGGTAATTTTGGGAAAGCCAATGAATATGCTGAAAAAGTATTGAGCAATTCAACTGCTGAAACCGAGGCAAGAAACGATGCCAGGATAATGGTTGCCAGAGCCGCGATAAAATCAGGAAATGATTCTAAAGCGCGTTCTGCTTATAAAGAAGTTCAGAAAACCGCGAAAGGGGAATTAGCCGCAGAGGCTCTTTATTATGATGCTTATTTCAAAAATAAGGATGCTAATTATGAAGCTTCCAATGCTGCGGTACAGATCCTGGCAAAGGATTTTTCAGGATATAAGGAATGGGGAGCAAAAGGACTACTGTTAATGGCGAAGAACTTCTATGCCCTGGATGATGCCTACCAGGCCACTTATATTCTGGATAACCTGATCAAGAATTTCCAGAAATATCCTGAAATCGTTGAGAAAGCGAAAGCTGAATTAGCCAAAATAAAAGCCCAGGAAGCAAAAACCAATTCTTCCGTAGAAACAAATAACTAAACTTAATCTAATAGATTCACTGCTATATGCGATTTAAATCGATCAAGAAAAGTCTGTTTTGTAGTCTGTTTATATTTAGTGGGATCCTATATGCCCAGGATCCTATAGGTAGCGAAACGGTAACTGTAGTTAAGCCTTACACTCCGTCGGTTAGAGATGCGAGTAAGATCAGGCAGACCCCAAACAGGAATGATTCTGTAAGTCTTCAGAAAAAAGAAGTGAAATATTCCATTTTTTCGGTTCCTGTTGCCTCTACTTTTACACCGGCAAAGGGAAGAGCAACTACCGTAGAAAGGGAACGCCCGCCTAAGGTTTATGATAATTACGCGACGCTTGGCTTCGGAAATTATTCCAATGTACTGGCAGAATTTTATTCCAATCTGGAAATAGACCGAAGCAGTAATTTTGGGATTTTCCTAACTCATAATTCTTCTCAGGGAGGCATTAAAGATGTACAACTTGATGATAAATTCTATGATACAGAGCTCAATTTAAATTATACTACCCGTAACCGCGACCTGAGCTGGAAGGCCGAAGTAGGCGGGGAGCACCAGCTTTTTAACTGGTATGGGTTGCCGGAGAATAATATTCTTGACGATTCCCAGCTTGCCGCTATAGATCCTGCTCATAATTTTTACTCGGTATACCTGGGCAGTGATATAGAATTATACGACTCCTTTTTTGATAAGGCAAAGGCACGTTTTCGTCACTCAGGGGATGATTTTGGCACCTCTGAAAATCACTTTACTACCGAAGGACTTTTTGAAGTTAACATTGCCGATGAACTCATATCCACAAGAATCGGAGCTGATATTGTAAATGGAGCTATTGATCAGGGATATAATTCTGATGCAGGCTATGACTATACCTATCTTAATTTTAATATCACACCAAGTTTATTGATCTTACGGGATGATCTAAGCGTGAATCTGGGTGTGAATTTCGTTTACGGAATGGATATTGAAGCAAGTGATAACAGCTTTTATATCTATCCGGCAGTTTCGGCAAGTTACCGCCTGGCAGGAGATTATTTTACAGCCTATGCCGGTCTTGACGGAGGACTCGATCAAAACACCTACTATAGTTTCTATAATAAGAACCCTTATGTTTCTCCAACCTTGTTAATTCAGCCTACAGATAATGAGTATAACGGTTATCTGGGTGGAAAAGGAAAACTGAGCAATGCGGTTTCTTATAATTTAAGAGGAAGCTACCAGTCACAATTTAATAAGCCATTGTTTCGAAGAAATTATGATGCATCGGTGCTTGAAGGAGAAGTTTATACTTATGGAAATAGTTTTGAGGTCATTTATGACGATGTAAAAACACTAGCTTTTTATGCCGAATTAAATGTAGATGTGAACCGTAATTTTCGATTAGGCATCAACGGACAATTCTTTGATTATAGTACCGATGAACAAGTAAAAGCATGGAATTTGCCAAATATGAAAGCCAGTCTAAATGCAGATTATCAAATCACTGAAAAATGGTATACCGGAGCGAATTTGTTCTATGTTGGGGAGCGTTATGATCAATTTCGTTCCATTAGCCTGTCTACCGAACCAGAAACCATTAAGCTGGACAGCTATCTCGACATAAATGCACATTTAGGTTATCGCTTTAACGAACAACTTTCTGCCTTTGTAAAAGGAAGTAACCTGCTGGATAATAACTACCAGAAATGGATGGACTATGATGTCCAGGGAATCCAGGTATTAGCCGGTGCTACTTATAAATTTGATTTTTAAGAGAAACTCTTAATCTTCCAACAACTTATCCGGAGTATAAATCTTATCATTTTTAATGATATTTTTTATGCTCCGGGTATTTTTTATGTCCTCCAGTGGATTCTTTTCCAGGACAATAATATCTCCGATTTTCCCCTTTTCGAGACTTCCGTAATATTTGTCAAGTTCGAAGAATTTAGGGCCATTGATTATAGAAGCCGTTAGAGCTTGTTGTGGAGTGAGACCTGCATTCACTAACTCCTGAAGTTCGGCATGTAAGGATTCCCCAGGATAAACATATGAATTAAAGGCCCCGGAATCTGAACCGGCCACGATATTCACTCCGGCATCATACATGGGAACGATCATGGAAGCGCTTAACTTTTCGGTTTTTTCTCTCATTTTACTTCCTGAAGCCTTTGCTCTTTTAGCACTTTCAACTCTTCCTTTGTACGTAGCCTGAATGTCCTTTCCTATATACTTAAGACTTTTATCTTTAGAATGATCGGTATCCAGGATATGGGCTAATGTCTTGCCTATATGCAGGGTTGGAGTAATGCTCACTTTTTGAATTTTCATTTTTGAAAAAACTCTGGCAGCAAGGTTTGGATTGTAAGAATCTATAAGTTCTTCCATTATCCCATAGCCCTGACCAGATTTGGATAAACTGTCGGCTTCCGGAGAGCAGGCTTTTATCAAGTAGTACATATGTTCTGTTCCGTCCAGGCCATAGCGAATTGCCGTTAAAAAATTGGCTGAAAGCGGCATATGTCCGGTGATCTTCATCTTTCTTTTTTGCGCCTCCTGAATGATCGCATAATAATTTTCTGCGGTTAGACTGCCATCATATGTTTTTACGTAATCAATATTTAACTTCTGAAGAGAGTCCAGTGCCGAGCTGGCATCTTCTTTATTCTTTACTACTATTGATCCAGGCCAGGCAGGATTTTCCCCATCCAGTTTTGGACCGGAAGAAAAAATGCGGGGCCCGTTAATCTTACCTTCATGGATATCTTTCCGCCATTCCAGTACCGAAGGGGTGATGTCACCACCGGCGTCTCTTACGGTGGTTACTCCATAAGAAAGAAAAAGTGGTAGAAAATCTTTGTTCTCATTTATTAAGGTATCTCCGCCTCTAAAGTGTACATGCATATCCCAAAGACCGGGCATTACAAATTGATTTTGGGCATCAAAAGTTTCTTTAGCCTCATAAGTGGAAATACCGCTCATATCTTCTACAAACCTAATGGTATCTCTGGAAATTGCGATAAGTTTATTCCTAAGGACGGAGTTATGCTTTACATCCACAATATTCGCATTGGTAATTAGCAGGTCATATTCCTTATCCTTTTTACCATCGCAGGATATCAACACAAAAACAAATAAAAGGCAGAGCAGAAAAGTATGTCGCATGATTTTTATTTTTCGATTATTTATAGGCCATACCAACATAGGCGACCCAATGGGTAGGTTTTGAGGGAGCGGTAGTTCCCATTCCTAAATCTTTAACTTTTAGGTGTTCATTGCGCAAACTTGATCTGTAGCCTATAAGATCACCATTAAGATCTTCTCCTGAGGTTAATTTATTTAGTTTATTGGCAAACAGAAGTCCGAAAGGCACAGAGTACCTTCCGCACCAGGTCCATTTGTATTCTTTATAATTATTATCCATAACGGTATAATCATTAAAGGTTTCGATTTTGTCTTCGGTTAATTTACCCTGGAGCGTGGAAGCTATGATCTCTTCATCTTTTTCATGTGCTTTAGTGTTTCCTTCCGGACCAGTGCCAAATGGTGCAAGGTCGCTGTCTCCCCAGTCTTCACTTCCGTAATGGATCGCATCGTTAGAGATCACGACGGCAAGATCTTTTCCGTATTCAAGTTTGTTTTTCTTCATGAGCTCAGATAATGCTTCCGCCAGCAAATCAGAATACCGCTGCATATCTTCAAATTTCATATACGGCACAAGAATTGGTAGGATTTTCACCTTCCTATTTTGATGTTGAAGAAAAGGAACTATCGCTTCAAGAGAGTGTTCGAGTTGCATCATGCTGTCATGAACTATGTAGGATTCTTTTTTAAGCTCTTTTACAAGCTGAGCCCTCAGTGATGATATTTTCACTTTTCCGTACGGAGCTTCCCAGGTATCGTAATCGCCGAATATAAGTTTATCCTGTAAGTCATAATTTCTTGCCCTGTGTGCAACGCCGATCAATACCACTGTATTGGCTTTAATTCCTGCCAGGGTTTTAGTGTATAATCCTGCGGCATAAGAGTAATCATCATGAGGATTGATAACGGCTTTATAGGTGGCCTTGGTTTCAGGTTTATCAGTTGGATCGATCCGGGAGATAATACTATCCATTTGCCAGCCATGTTTTGCAAAGCCAATAGAATCATTAAATGCTCGTGTCTTTTTAGTTTCCGACTTCTGTGCCAGGACTAAAAAAGGTATCAGGAACATTAGGTATAGATATCTTGATTTAATAGAATTCATATTATTTACAACTATTAATAGGTTCTGAAGCTTGTCTAAATTATCATTTTTAATCGAATTATTTCGCTGCTCCCTGGGTTAAGAAATTCGTATGCTAAATTTATATTGGTTCTTTATAATTATTTTATTTTGAGCCCTGTTATTTGTTTAATATTGCAGCTAATTTGAAAAGCGATTTTCAAACCATAAATTAACAATTTATAATTTTTTAGAATGGCTAGGAAATTTAGACGGATAGATCGTGATCGCCCGTATCTTAACTTACTTGATTTTTTAGTTCAGGAAAAGACTTTCCTGGCAATAGTAATTATAGGGATTATCCTGGCTGGGATCATGACCGGTTACCCACGCGGCGCAATGTGGTTGGGGTTTATGTTTGCCGCTTACGCTACAGTTGCAAACGACAGTATCCAGTCTTTGGGTACTTTTATTGAAAGCAATAAGACACGAAAATGGTGGATCTTATGGCTTTTTGTCGGGACGATTTTTCTTCTTACGGTGAGCTTTAGCTGGATCTATTTTGATGGTGACGTAACCTACCAGCGGTTGCTTAACCCCGATGGAACCTCCGATTATCCACACCCCGAAAGTTTTAGTTTCTTTCAGATCATAGCACCGCTAATTCTTTTGATTCTTACCAGGCTTCGTATGCCGGTATCTACCACCTTCTTAATCTTAAGTGTTTTTAGTGCCGATACTTCTGGGATCACTTCTGTGGTATGGAAGAGTTGGACAGGTTATATACTCGCATTCATTTTATCATTTTTGGTATGGTATCTTTCTTATAACGTTATAAAGAAATATTTTAAAAGCCGGAAATTCCATCGCAGCTGGACGATTGCCCAATGGATAGTGAGTGGTTCGCTGTGGGCTGTGTGGGTGATGCAGGATGGTGCTAACATTGCCGTTTATTTACCACGACAACAGAATCTTTTTCAATTCATTATTTTCGCCTTGACAATATTTTTAGGGCTGGGTCTGCTTTTTTATCTGCGTGGGGATAGAATCCAGAAAGTAGTAAGTGAAAAATCACGAATTTCAGATATAAGGGCGGCGACACTTGTAGACCTTACTTATGTTGTTTTGCTTATCTATAAACTGTTTATTAGTACCGTTCCAATGAGTACCACCTGGGTTTTTCTAGGTATAATTGGGGGTAGAGAAATCGCAATAAGTCTGGCAAGAAATAAAAAAGGTAAAAAACACCGCAAGAAAGCCGGTAAAATGATCTTTAAGGACTTCTCTTATGCCATGATAGGATTATTTGTTTCTGTCGCACTGGCTGCCGCTGCAAATCCGGATATTCGTTCTGCGGTTATTAAAGCGATTGGACTTTAGATTAGGATCAACTTAAATAAAACCTTAAAATGCGTCTTTTTCGGGCGCATTTTTTATTTTTAGCTTAAAATAAACTTCATGAAGAAAATATTAAGCCTTTTTGGTCTTGCCTTAATTCTGTTTTCCTGTAATTCAGAAAAGGAAAAGGCAGATCTTTTAGTATTCAATGCAAAAGTATATCAGGTAGACAGCACATTTTCTAAAGCTGAAGCCTTTGTTGTTAAAGATGGTAAGTTCCTGGAAGTAGGAAACTCTAAAGACCTCAAGGAAAAATACGAAGCAGTGCAAAATTTTGATGCTGAAGGAAACGCGATATACCCGGGGTTTTTTGATGCACATGCACACTTTTATAATTTAGGATTACAACAGCAGCTTGTGGATCTTACCGGTACCAAAAGTTTTGATGAAGTGGTTTCTCGTATCGTTGAATTTCAGAAAGAAAGAAACCTGGATTTTATTACCGGCAGAGGCTGGGATCAGAATGACTGGGAGGATAAAGAATTTCCTGTGAAAGACACTCTGGATAAGCTATTCCCTGAAACTCCGGTGGCGATCACCCGTATAGATGGACATGCACTTCTGGCAAACCAGGCGGCACTGGACAGGGCGGAGATTACAACAAAAACTAAATTTCAGGGTGGAGATATTGAGCAAAAAAATGGAAAGCTTACGGGTATACTGATAGATAACCCAATGGACCTTATGCATAACGCGCAACCAGAATTAGATGATGAAACAAAACAGCAGGCCCTGCTTGAGGCTGAAGACTTATGCCTAAGTTACGGATTGACTACCGTGGATGACGCGGGATTGGATCGTTCTACCATCGAAATGATGGATACCCTTCAGAAAAGTGGAGAAATGAAGATAAGGATCTATGCGATGGTTAGTAATAGTAAATCCAATCTTGATTATTATTTGCCAAAAGGGCCCTATAAAACTGAAAGATTAAATGTACGTTCGGTTAAATTCTATGCAGACGGTGCCCTTGGTTCACGTGGAGCTGCGCTTAAGGCTCCATATTCTGATAGACCTCATCATTTTGGAGCACTTCTTTCACCTATTTCAGAATTAAAAACTACCGCAGAGAGAATTGCGAAATCAGAATTCCAGATGAACACGCATGCAATTGGTGATTCTGCAAATTACCTTGTACTAAAAACCTATGATTCTTTACTTAAATCTGGGGAGGATCGTAGATGGAGAGTAGAGCATTCACAGGTGATCGATATGGAAGATTTTCATTATTTCAGTAAGAATATTATTCCTTCGGTTCAACCTACGCACGCTACCAGTGATATGTACTGGGCTGAAGATCGCTTAGGCGAAAAGCGTATAAAAGGGGCTTATGCTTATAAAAAATTACTTGACCAGGCAGGCCTGGTTGCTTTAGGAACAGATTTTCCTGTAGAACGGGTAAACCCTTTCCTTACATTCTATGCCGCGGTAGATCGCCAGGATACCGAAAATTACCCTGAAGATGGTTTTATGAAAGACCAGGCATTAAGCCGCGAAGAAACTTTAAAAGGGATGACCATATGGGCGGCCTACTCAAATTTTGAAGAAAACGAAAAGGGGAGTATAGAACCGGGAAAATATGCCGATTTTATAATGCTGGATCGTGATATCATGGAGGTGGAAATAGACAGTGTTCCCGAAACTAAAGTGATTGGAACCTTTATTAATGGAGAACAGGTTTATAAAAATTAATCTGGGTATCTTTGCAGTCTATCAAAAAAATCAACAAAATGAACGACGGATTATACGCTAAATTCCATACCTCGAAAGGGGATATTATTGTAGAACTGGAATATGAAAAAGCCCCGGGAACAGTGGGAAACTTTGTAGGTCTTGCCGAGGGCAAAATAGAAAATGAGCCAAAAGCTAAAGGAGAACCTTATTACGATGGACTAAAATTTCACCGCGTAATCCCGGATTTTATGGTCCAGGGAGGCGATCCACAGGGAACCGGTGCCGGAGGTCCGGGTTATAATTTTGAAGATGAGATCCATCCCGATCTTAAGCATGATGCTCCGGGAAAACTTTCCATGGCGAATGCGGGTCCTGGAACCAATGGAAGCCAGTTTTTTATTACGCATGTAGAAACTCCATGGCTGGATGGAAAGCATACGGTTTTTGGTAGTGTGGTGGAAGGCCAGGGAGTAGTGGACAAAATTCAGCAAGGGGATAAGATAGAAAAACTAGAGATCCTTCGGGAAGGAGAATCAGCCGAAAATTTCAATGCCGCAGAGGCCTTTTCAGAATTTAACGCCAAGAAAGCGATGCGTGAAGCTGAAGAAAAGAAAAAATCTGAAGAAGAAATGGATAAACTTGCTTCAGGTTTCGAAAAGACAAATAGCGGACTGCGATATAAGATCATTCAGAAGGGAGATGGGAAGCAGGCAGAAAAAGGAAATAATGTCTCCGTTCATTATAAAGGTCAACTTGCAGACGGAACAGTGTTCGACTCCTCATATAAAAGAAATAAACCTCTTGAATTTCCGGTTGGAGTAGGGCATGTGATCCCAGGCTGGGATGAAGGAATACAATTACTACAGGTAGGTGATAAAGCAAGGATGGTAATTCCATCTCATCTTGCGTATGGAGAAAGAGGAGCTGGCGGAGTGATCCCACCAAATGCGGTTCTGGTTTTTGATGTAGAGCTTATGGATGTAAAATAAATATAGATATTTTAATTATAAGAACGCGCTGAATATTCAGCGCTTTTTTTTATTCCCAGGAAATTTGAATTTCCTATATAAGAATTAACATCTTTCATTGATGACTGGAGAGAGAATATTGAAGCTTTCCTCAAAAATTTTGATAATTGTATAGGCATTCGGGAAATCATTACGCGCATATAACTAATCAAATAAGTGCAAAAGGCTGGTTAAATCCCAGCCTTTTTTAATTCAATCAACTTTGAAATTTTAATTATTAAGTTCGGGTTGTGAAGTAGTTCTTAGATATGGTTTTATCTCTTTAAAACCTTTTGGGAACATTTTACCTGCTTCCTCGTTACTTACCGAGGGACTAATCACGACATCTTCCCCACTTTTCCAGTTTGCAGGAGTTGCTACCTTGTTGTAGGCAGTGAGCTGAAGTGAATCAATAACCCTTAGAAGTTCATCAAAATTCCTTCCTGTACTGGCTGGATAGGTGAGCGTTAATTTAATTGTTTTATCCGGACCAATTACATAAACTGACCTAACCGTAAGTGTGTCATCGGCTTTTGGATGGATCATTCCGTAGAGGTTGGAAACCTTCCGGTCTTCATCGGCGATAATGGGGAAATTCACCTGCGTATTTTGAGTTTCATTAATATCCTTTATCCAGCCTTTGTGAGACTCCAGCCCGTCGACACTCAGTGCCATAACTTTAACGTTACGCTTTTTAAATTCATCTTTGTATTTGGCTACGGTACCAAGTTCTGTGGTACATACCGGTGTGTAATCGGCTGGATGGGAAAACAGGATTCCCCAGCTATCTCCCAGATAGTCATAAAAATTGATCTTTCCTTCCGAAGTTTCTGCATCAAAGTTTGGGGCTTTGTCACCTAATTTCAACTCACTCATCTTATTTGTATTTAAATTAATATTGCTTTTAATTCCTATTAAATCTATGGGATTATAAATTTAAGAAATAAGATCTCAAAGGGTTGTAATATTGGGTTAAATTCTTACTTCCATTTTATATTGCAGCCTATGCTTGGTTTTTGTTTTTCTGAAACTTTACGGTTATTCAAAATTGCATCCATGGCTTCACGAAGATCCCTTCCCGAGGGATGGATACCGTTACCAGGTCTACTGTCGTCCAGCTGGCCCCTATATACCAGCTTAAGTTCATCGTCAAACAAGAAAAAATCTGGAGTACAGGCGGCCTCGTACGCTTTGGCTATTTCCTGGGTTCCATCAAATAAATATGGAAAGGAATACTGATGCTGCATCGCATGTTCTTTCATCATTGCTGGGTTATCCTGGGGATAGTTCTCTGTATCATTACTCATTATTGCGACAGCCCCAAAACCTCGCGGCCGGTAGTCATTTGCCAGTCGCACTATTTCTTCGTCCACATGTTTTACAAAAGGGCAGTGATTACAAATAAACATGACGAGCGTGCCTCTCTCGCCTTTTACTTCATCAAGAGTGAGGAGATGATCGGTAATAGTGTCCATTAATTTGAAATTGGAAGCCTTGGTTCCCAGTTCTAACATATTAGAAGCAGTACGTGACATTTTTTTCTTTAAAAATAATTATTTAATGCCGAATATTATCTATTTTGAAGATCTAAAACCCGGGTATGAACGAGATAGACTGGAAAGATTTTGAAAAAATAGAAATGAGGGTAGGAACCATAGTTTCGGCAGATGTATTTCCCGAAGCTAAAAAGCCTGCATACAAATTAAGCATAGATTTTGGAAATGAAATAGGGACGCTAAAATCTTCAGCTCAAATCACAAGGCGCTATACCCATGAGGAGCTAGCGGGAAGGCAGGTGGTTGGTGTCGTTAATTTTCCTGTGAAGAAAATCGCAGGTTTTGAAAGTGAATGCCTGGTTTTAGGAGTAATGGGTGATAATGAGGATGTGGTTTTACTCTCTCCGGGACAGAAAGTGCCAAATGGATTAAAGATAGGTTGATCACATCCCTTCTTTAAATTTTCTATGTTCTTCCAGTAAATGTTTAATGTCTTTATTATGGCCATAGAGTACCATGATCTCATCTTTATATAAAATTGTATCGGCTCTGGCGATTCCCTGCACAGCAGCACTTTCTGTGTAGGCTCCCAGGTCATTTTTAGTCTTCGAGACTTTCATGGTAGTTAATACCAGTAGATTAAACTGTTTTTTTAAGTCGAGATCCTTAACTGTTTTTTCGTGATATTCCTTCGGAATTTTAGTTTCCACAATACTAAAATCACTATCCAGTTCAAAGCTGTCTACCACACCTTCCAGATTAAGCCTCTGTGCCCAGCGATCGGCAGTTTCTTTTTCAGGATGTATGATCTCCTCAATTCCCATAGCTTCCAGCACCATTTTTTGAAGCGGATCAACTGCACGGCTTATCAGCCGTTTAACGTGCATTTGCTTCATTAGCGCAGCCGCCATGATATTTGCACCTTTATCTTCTCCAATCCCTACGATCACGATGTCTGTATCACTAAGCGGAAGGTTTTTTACAGCCTCCACATCGGTCGCGTCAAGACTTATGGCATGAGTGATCTTTTCCTTTATACTTTCCACTTTGCTCATGCTTATGTCAACGCCAATAACTTCATTACCCATTTCGGTTAGTTTTTCGGCAACCGAAGCTCCAAAAATTCCTAAACCTATCACTATATATTTCATGAACCTGTTTTTTTAGTTTATTAATATTTCATCGGTTGGATAGCGGTAATTCAAATGTTTCACCCTTCTTAACAGCGCAATCATAATGGTCAACATACTAACCCGGCCAATGAACATTGTAAAAATAAGAACCATTTTTGAGTAAGCGGTAAAGTCTCCCGTAATGCCTGTTGAAAGCCCCACGGTACTATAAGCCGAAAAGCACTCGAAGGCAATACTCAATAGTGTTTTATCATCTTCGAAGGAAGCGATCATAAATACTGCGGTTCCAATCACCATGAGGGAAAGCGAAATGATAGCAAAAGCCCTTCTTAGCGATGAATCGGAAATTTCTCTTTTATATACCTCAATTCTGTTTTTTCCACGCGCCAGGCTGAAAAAATTTAAGGTCGCAATAGCGATCGTACTGGTTTTTATACCACCACCGGTTGAGGCAGGGGAAGCCCCAATCCACATGAGCAAAAAGAGCAGCATTAACGTACTAAAATTAAGAGCTCCTGTGTCTACAGAATTAAAGCCTGCGGTACGTGGAGTGGCGGCACCAAAAAATGCCGTTACAATCTTTCCAAACCAGTTATGTTCAGCCAGGGTATTATCGTATTCAAAACCGTAAAATCCTATGGTCCCTACCAGGAGTAAAATGCTGGTTGTGAAAAGGACGATCCTGGTATTGAGATTGATCACCCAGGGTGAATGTACTTTGTTTCTTTTTTTACTGATCTTCAGGAAATTGTTGCGGACACTATAGACCACATATTTATATAAGTTCAACACTATAGGGAATCCAATTCCTCCTAGGATGAAAAGTGCAGCGATAATTAGTTGCAAAGGATAATTGAACCTGAAATCTGGATCATAAAGACTGTATTCCAGGGTAGAAAATCCCGCATTACAAAATCCGCTTACCGCATGGAAAATGGAAAAGAATAGGCGATCGCCAATATGATAAATTTCATTTTTACTTAAACTTATATAGATCAAAAAGGCACCGAGCAGCTCTACGATCATGGTGATATAAAGGATTTTTTTAAGGACCCCTATTACTTCTCCTATCTTTTCAGAATTTGTCGCGTCTTTCAACATTAACTGATTCTTATAAGAAGTTCTTCCGCGGAAAAAGTAACTAAAATAACTTGCAAAGGTCATAATTCCAAGTCCGCCGAGTTGCATAAGAAGCAGGATCACACTTTGGCCAAAAAGGGTAAAGTAGGAACCTGTATCCACTACGATGAGTCCGGTAACACATACGGCACTTGTAGAAGTAAATAAGGCATCCAGCAGGCTTATTCCTTCATAAGTGGCTTTAGGAAGCATAAGGAGTGCGGTTCCCACGAAAATAATACTTAGGAAACCGGCTATGAAAAGCTGTGCGGGATTAAGATACTCTCTTTGAAAGTTGAATTCTGCCGTAGAAAATTCTCTAATAAAATAGATCAGCGCTGCGAGGTATATATATACCATTTTATTCAGAAACTGGAGCACTTCCAGGCTTTCTCTTAAACTATCGATTTTTACCAGAATAAGCAGGAAAAAAAGTATTCCCAAAATGATATCAAAAATGCGAACTTTCAGTCGGAATTTTATTCGGAAAAAGAAATATCGCAGAATAATAGCGCTAATTCCAATAATAAGAGCTAAAAAGTAGAAGGTCCGAAGTTGCTCTTCTTCAGATTGGATATGGCGAAAGCCCAGGTCATAAATCGCAACCAGTATAGTTATCAGGCTTAAAAAAAATGAGAAGCGGTTAAGGAAATTTAAAAACCGTTCATTCTGAAGCCAGCTTCTGAACCCTGAAAATTTCAATAAAAAGTAATTTTAATCATTTATGAGAGGATATTTAAGCCAGAAGTGGTTGCAAAACTTAAGGTTTTCGGAATCCAGCCTGGCCCAATAACTCCTGCAAAGTTATCCAAATTTAGAAGAAGACTCCTAAAATTTCCCTAAACTATAGTGGGAGAATTACATCTCATCTCCAAAGAAAATAGCATTCATCAGGAGTTTATTTGTACCATACCAAAATGCACGAAAATTGGTATTATCGGTAAATAAAATAACCTCCCCTTTGCCCATACTTTCATGTTTAAAAGGAGTTGTTTTAGCAATGGAATCGAGATTCGGTTTACTTATATAACCGCTTAGAAGAGGATTCTCTGTATACTGAATAGGGTTATTATAACTCTGCTCGTCAGGCTCCACAAATAGTGTGGTATTTCTAAAAAGAGCAATCTTATCATTTTTATATCCAAAAGCGATAGGATGGCTCCTGTCTAGTTTTGCTTCAAAAATAGCACCGCCTATCACCTGTGCTCCCCGAAAATCTCCCCGTTCTTCAAAACTTACATCTTTGGCTATTCAGATCTGGTTTTCTTAGTTTTTAGATCCATGAATTTGTTGTGCTTTAACCAGTTGGCAGCATTGCGGTAGGCAATAAGACTACCTCCTTCGCGGACCCATTTTTTAAGATGATCAACTTCCTTATTTTCCAGGCTGCTGTTCCAGGAATTAGGAAGTATGATATCTGTATACCGGCTGAGTTCGGCTCGTGACAGGTTTTTCACATCCAGTTTGGTAAGCTTTATATCATAACGCTGATCAAATAAATGCCAAATCTCCCCGGCATCATAAGAAGTAATTCCCTCTCCTACGATAAGAGCAATTTTTTGAGGTTTCAATGCTTCAAAGGCTCCGCTACCCAGATTTATTCCTGAAGTCATTCCGGTATTAATCGCGGTGATACGAACATGGCTATTTTTTACAATTTCTGAAAGAAACTTATGAAGCTCTTCTTTAGTTAGTTTTTGATTCTGAACAGGGATCATAATTGTCCCATAATCATAGGTTTCAGAATTAAGACGGAAATTTTTCATTGCTACTTTGGCCCTGAGCCCTTTTTCCAGAATACTGTTCAGAGCTTTTGGAGAATAGTAGTCATTCCAGTTTAGCAAATATGCATAGCTGCTTTTCGTGGGTGCCTTGGGAGTTGGTATTTCAAGTTCTTCGATCTTTTCACCTGCATTTTTCAGCGAAGCGTTTTCGGTATAATCTAGATTAAAGGCTAGAGGAAAAGTCCATGCCGAAATATCATAAAAAAGACTGTCTTTAAAAGTCGTTCTTTTTTCAAACATAGCTTCTATAAGTCGATGCTGACGCTGATTCTTAGGCACTATATAAGCAGCACCTGGCTCAAAGTTTTCTCCATTCTCAGAGAATTTCTTTGATAATTTGTGAATCTCGATCTGGTGTCTTTTTAGAATTTCTGCTAGTTTGTAGGCTCTCATGGGGTCTTCTGAACTTCCAAAAGCGTAAGCGCCGCTTCCGGCGGAAGATCTTGAGTTGTTATAAAATTCCCTTTGATAGTTCAATAATTTCACTCTCATTTCCTGAGCGGCTTTTAGGGTAGAAAGCGCTGCCGTAAACTGATTTCTTATAGTAAATGGAAAAGTCAGGGTGCCATTCTCAGTTTCCTGAGCATGTCCTCTTGAACTTGCCTGTTCAAATAAAATTCCAATACTTCCATTTATGTCGGGAAAAGTAGATCCTTTTCCATAATAGAAATCATCATAATTTTCTTCGGTAAAATAAAGAGATCCCAGTTTGTCGAAAGCTGCGGCATGATAAGTGCCAATTTCCTTTGTAAGATCCTGATTCATCTGTGGAGTTAGAGGATGAGTTCTTTCAGGAATCCCCGGTTGGAAGAAAAAAGTGGAATTCGATCCCATCTCATGATGATCTGTGAGAATATTTGGATACCATTTGTGAAAAGTGGCTATTCTTGCCTGAGATTCTGGTAATTGGGCCGGTAACCAATCACGATTAAGGTCAAACCAGTAATGATTGGTTCTTCCTCCGGGCCACACTTCATCATACTCACGGTCCTGTGGATCGGCATTGATATTGTTACTTTTATTGGTATTGGCCCAATAAGCAAAGCGCTGTAATCCATCGGGATTAAAAGATGGATCCAGTAATATTACGGTGTTTTTTAGTGTATTTTGTATAGCATTTCCCTGGGCGGCAGCAAGATAGTAGGCATATAAAAGAGCGGAATTGGAACCACTTGGTTCATTCCCGTGTATAGAGAAGCCCTGGTTAATTACGATGGGCATTTTCTCGGTATTTAAAGATTGTGATTTTTTCTCAACGAGGGCATGATGGTTTTCTCTTATGGCCTTCAGGTTTTTGATATTTTCTTCAGAAGAAATGAACAATAGCACCAGTGGGCGGCCTTCATAGGTAAAACCCCGGTTTTCAATTTTTATGCGCGGAGAAACTTCGGCCAGTTTATTCATATAGGTCATCAACCGGTCATGACTAACATGCCATTCTCCCGGTACAAAGCCAATAACTTCTTGCGGAGTAGGTATTTCTGCATTGTAAGTGACATCCTGGGGCAGGTAATATTTTAGGCTTAGAGTATCTTTTTGGGCGAATGCGCCAAATGATATTAAGAAAAGAAAACTTAGTAAAATTCGCATTGTTTAGATTTTGGAATGCCTAATATAAAAAAAACCGTCCTTTCTGGGGACGGTTTTTTAATGATAAGTGTAGTTGTTGTTTATATATCGTCAAAACTTACATCGGTGAATTTCTCAGGATTGGAAGAACCGGCAGTTTCCTTTTCGGTTTCGTTATCATCATATTCCTTTTTGAAATCTTTTTGATGACGCTCGCTGATCACTTCTTCACCTTTTTCGTTGATGATATAGTCTGTCATTTCCTCCAGGATCTCTCTAAAACCATCAAAATCTTCTTTGTAAAGATAGATCTTATGCTTCTTGTAATAGAAAGAGCCATCGTCGTTAGTGAATTTTTTACTCTCGGTGATCGTTAGATAATAGTCGTCTGCACGAGTGGATCTCACATCGAAAAAATAAGTCCTTCTTCCCGCTCTTAAAACTTTAGAGAATATTTCCTCTTTCTCCATCATTCCCTTGTCGCTCATAAAATAGATTCTTTAATGGTTTGATTTGTTGACCTCAAAAATCTAAAAAATTTTAACATCTAACAAAAAATTTTCACATTTCTTTTTCATTTAGTTGTTTTGCGTAAAGTTCCTTATAATATCCTCCCTGTCTTAATAACTCGCTATGCGTACCTTCCTGAAGGATTTTACCGTCTTCCAGAATGATAATCTTATCGGCATTTTTTGCGGAAGAGATTCTGTGACTTACAATAATTGTAGTCTTATTCTTAGTGATCTCGAATAAGTTATTGAGGATCTCTTCTTCTGTTTCTGTGTCTACGGCAGAAAGACAATCGTCAAAAAGTAAAATTTCAGGATCATGGATAATCGCTCGGGCTATGGAAACACGCTGTTTCTGGCCGCCAGAAAGAGTGATCCCACGTTCTCCCAGAACCGTATCATAACCTTTGCTAAATCCTACAATGTTCTTATGAACTGAAGCATTTTTAGCAGCTTCAATTATTTCTTTTTCATCTGCTTCGGTTTTTCCAAAATTGATATTATTCCTTATGGAATCACTAAAGAGGAATGCATCCTGTGGAACATATCCAATACTTTTCCGAAGACTTTCCAGATTAAGCTCCTGTATATTTTTACCGTCAATAAGGATTTCCCCATCCTCAATATCATAAAGCCTTCCAATAAGTTCAAGGATCGTTGATTTACCGGATCCTGTTTTCCCTATAATTGCCAGGGTTTCCCCTTTTTTCACATCAAATGAAACCTTTTTTAAGGCAGTAATATTGGTGTCATCGTAAGTGAAGGTCACATTTTTGAATTCGATATTTCCATTTATGGTATCGGGTTCAGGTTTAGGATTGGTAATTTCGGGTTTTTCACTTAAAAATTCATTGATACGTTCCTGTGAAGCTTCTGCCTGCTGCACCAAAGAAGTTACCCAACCTATGGAAGCTACTGGCCAGGTAAGCATATTTACATAAAGTATAAATTCTACCAGGACATCTATATTGGCTATTTCGCCGGAGATAATTTTACGTCCTCCAATATAGATCACGATAATATTACTGATCCCGATCAATAATACCATAAGTGGAAAAAAGAAAGCCTGGACCTTTACAAGGTCTATATTCTTTTGTAAACTCCCATTGGATAGTTCTGTAAAATTTTTATTGGTTTGTGGCTCTATTCCATACGATTTTATCACGGCAATTCCACTGAAGCTTTCTTGTGTGAAGGTATTTAGTTTAGACAGATACTGCTGAACCACCGTACTTCTTTTGTGAATAGCCACGCTCAGTTTATAGATTGCAACCGATAGAATTGGTAAAGGGATTACAGTATACAGGGTAAGCGCCGGGGCCGACTTTATCATAAAAATAAGAACCACCACGGTAGAGGCAAAAGTGGTGACACTATACATGATCGCAGGTCCCAGATACATTCTAACCTTGGAAACATCTTCACTAATACGGTTCATGAGGTCACCGGTACGGTTCTTCTTATAGAAATTTAGGGATAGATCCTGGTAGTGTTCAAAAACTTCGTTCTTAAGGTCATATTCCATATGTCTGGAAACCACTATAAAAGTCTGTCTCATTAGAAATGTGAAAAATGCTGAAATCAGCGTAGTCCCCACAATAAGCAGAATATTCCATAGAAGTTGACTTTTGACTTCTGCTATTTGAGTGACCTCCCCGTTTAGGTACCTCTCAATGATCTTGGTGCTTTTTCCTATTAAGGGAATGTAATAAATAGCAAAGATCCTGGCTGCAATAGTGATCACCAGGCCTAAAAGCAGCCGCCATTTATATTTATAGAAATATTTGTTTAGATGCCTGAGGTTTTTCATTCAATTAAATTTCACTAATTTGAGGATTTCTTAATTTAACAGCATTTAAAAGCATATTTTTTAAAAAAATACTATTTTTGTAATGGATTTTTGTCATATTCAGAATTCCTAAAACTTAAAATCAACAAATTATGCAAGTTGACGTTCTAAATGCAAAAGAACTAAAAAAAGCTGCTCCGGTATTCGGGCAGGTGTCGTTTGACGATCACGAACAGATCGTTTTTTGCAACGACAAAGATACAGGTTTAAAGGCAATAATAGGTATCCATAATACGGTTTTAGGTCCGGCATTAGGTGGTACCAGAATGTGGAATTATACCAGTGAGTGGGAAGCTGTAAATGATGTTTTACGTCTTTCACGGGGTATGACTTTTAAAAGCGCTATCACCGGACTTAACCTTGGAGGAGGGAAAGCAGTAATCATAGGCGATGCCAAAAAGGATAAGACCCCAGAGCTTATGAAGAGATTTGGGGAGTTTGTACATTCTCTTGGAGGGAAATATATTACTGCTGAAGATGTTGGAATGGAAACTTCAGATATGGATACAGTAAGAGAGGTAACTCCTTATGTCACCGGTATTTCCGAAGCAAAAGGAGGTGCGGGTAACCCATCACCCATTACAGCCTATGGCGTCTTTATGGGACTTAAAGCTTCGGCTAAGTTTAAATATGGAAGTGATGACCTTGAAGGAAAGAAAGTATTGGTTCAAGGAATTGGACATGTTGGTGAGACGCTGGTAGACTATCTTGTACATGATGGAGCTGAAGTATTTTTAAGTGATATTAATGAAGAAAGACTTCAGGAAGTGAGCAAAAAATATGGAGCTAAAATTTTTAGCGAAAAAGATATTTATTCGGCAGATGTTGATATTTATGCTCCCTGTGCTCTTGGTGCAACAATAAATGACGATACGATCGATCGTTTAAAAGTTGATATTATTGCCGGTGCTGCGAACAATCAATTAGCCGATGAGGTTGCTCATGGAGAGATTCTTCAAAAACGAGGGATCGTATATGCTCCGGACTTTCTTATCAATGCAGGAGGTATAATAAATGTATATGCCGAGCTTGAAAATTATGACAAGAAGGAGATTATGCGCAAGACAGAAAATATTTATAATACAACCCTAAGAATTCTGGAAAAGGCCGCTAAGGATGATATCACAACTCATTTTGCTGCCTTACAGATCGCAAAGCAACGAATTCTTGATAGAAAAAATCAAAATTTAAATTAGTCAGTTCTAATTATTTGATATTTTTGCAGGGCGAAAGGAAAACTTTCGCCCTTTCTAATTTCTAAAAAGTTCTTTTACAATTATGTTGACAAGAAGACATATCAGGGTTAAAGTAATGCAGTCGCTTTACGCATTTAACCAAAGCCAGAATGATACCCTTGCCACCGAAGAAAAATTCCTGCTCAAAAGTATGCAGGAAATGTACGACCTGTTTTTGCTTCAGTTAAGTCTGATCTCAGAAATAAGGGGACACGCCGAAACTTATTTAGAAAAATCCCAGCAAAAGCATCTCGCCACCAGTGAGGAGAAAGATCCTAACAGGAAGTTTCTTGATAATGCCATATTTGACATTCTAAATGAGAATGAAAGTTTGCAGAATGCTCTGGAAAAACATAAAATCAATCACTGGAAACAGGATGATGAATATGTGGCTATTATCTGGAAGGAAGTTCGGAGCAGTTTGATTTATGATGAATATATGAGTACCCGCTCTGGCAGTTTCAATGAAGATAAGAAATTCATCATTGCGATCTTTAAGGAAATCATAGCGCCGAATGAAAAGCTTTACGAATATCTTGAAGATAAAAAACTAACCTGGCTGGATGATCTTCCATTAGTGAATACGGCTATTCTTAAAATGCTTCAGAAGCTTAAAGAGAGTACCGGCAAGGAGAAAAAGATTGCCGGCCTTTTCAAAAATGAAGAGGATAAGGAATTTGCGGTTAAGCTTTTTAGAAAGACATATTTGAATGACGAAGCACTTTCAGAAGAAATGCTGGGGAAAACTCCTAACTGGGATAAGGACCGGATTGCCGAAGTGGATATGGTTCTTATAAAAATGGCCATCTGTGAATTTCTTCATTTTTCAAGTATTCCTGTAAAAGTGACGATCAATGAATATCTGGAAATCGCCAAAGAGTACAGTACACCAAAGAGTAGTATTTTCATTAACGGGGTTCTGGATAAGCTATCAAAAGAATATCAGGCAGATGAGAAATTAAATAAAACCGGAAGGGGCCTGATGTAAAAAGAAATTTTATTAATTTTAGCGTTTAGAAATTAAACAAAAAAAAACTTCACCATGAAAAAAACAATTTTAATGTTTGCGGCAGTTGGAGCAATGCTGTTCACCGGATGTAAAGATAATGCTTCGGATAAGGTTAAAGCTGAGAATGTAGAAACCGCTGCAGAACGTGATGCAAAAGAAACTGTTTATCCTGAAATTTCTTTTGAGGAAGCCGAATTTGACTTCGGAAATATCGTAAAGGGAACTCCTGTTGAGCATAGCTTTAAATTCACAAATACAGGAAAAGCTCCTTTGGTAATCACTAACGCAACAAGTTCTTGTGGGTGTACTGTACCAACGTATCCAAGAAATGAAACCATCGCTCCAGGTGAAACCGGAGAATTACTTGTAAAGTATAATGGTTCTGGAAACGGACAGGTGACTAAAACTGTAACTGTATCTGCAAATACAGAAGCTGGAAAAGAACAAATTAAAATCAAAGCTTTTGTAGAAGCTAATGAATCAACTGATAAAGCTAGTTAAAAGCATTTATGGATCAACTTACGCAATTTGCGCCAATAATTTTAATGTTTGTAGTGGTGTATTTTTTTATGATACGCCCGCAAATGAAAAAAGCTAAACAAGAGAAAAATTTTGCCGCCGAACTCAAAAAAGGAGACCGGATTATCACTAAAAGTGGAATGCATGGTAAAATTATCGATTTTAGTGAAAAAAATAATTCAGTAATAATTGAAACCGGAGCCGGTAAAATCACTTTTGACAGATCTTCCATTTCTATGGAAATGAGCCAAAAGCTTAATGAGCCGGCAAAGGAAAAGAAATAGTCAGATCATTTTCTGATAGAAAAAAAGCAGCTGAAAAGCTGCTTTTTTTATTTAGCAATTTTTATACTTATCATGAAGACCCTTTTTGTCCTTTATCATAGGGATGATCTTCTTGAGTCTTCTTTGCCGGGTTTCTTCTTTTTTCGCTTCGACTAAATAATCCACATATTCGCGTTTACATCCAGGGGGAAGAGCCTGAAAGAATTTTTTCAGTTCTCCGTCATTTTTAAAGGCCGACGCAAGTTCGTAAGGTATTTCTATATCTTTCTTTACGGCCGCTTTTGGAATTATTTTACCATCCTTTTGATTTTGAATCGCTTCTTTCACATAAGGCAGGAGCAAGGATGTATTTAACTCGTCGCCCTTTTCAAAACGGATCTGCCTAAGGGCTTTTGTTTTTCCTTCCTGCGCGTTCATGAGCAGGGCCGTATTTTCCTTTAGTAGAGCCCCGTTAAAGAACCAGATTCCATAATGATTTTTAAAAGCTCCAATCCCTAAAACATTTTTGCCATTGATCATATAAACGGGTCCACCCCATTTAATGCCAGGCTTTAGGTCTGTGGTGAGCATCATCTCATGAAGTTCACGTAACTCATTTTCCCAGTTAGAATGAGTATTAATATATTCTTCTACATTTTTTACGGCCATAATGAATAATTGAGGTTATTCGTATTTTTTCGCGGTGAGCGCGGCCAGTTTTACAATTACTTCGGTAGCCTTGATCATACTTTCTACCGGAACGTACTCATATTTTCCGTGGAAATTATGTCCGCCAGCAAAAATATTAGGACAGGGAAGTCCCATAAAACTTAATTGAGCACCATCGGTTCCTCCTCTTATAGGCTTAATAATTGGTTTAATATTAAGTTCTTTCATAGCTTCTTCGGCAAGGTCTACTATGTGCTTCACCGGCTCCACTTTCTCTTTCATATTGAAATACTGATCTTTTATTTCAATACTTACGCATTCTCTTTCATATTGTGAGCAAATTTCAGAAACCAGCTCTCGCATCATATTTTTTCGTGCCTCGAAATGCGTTTTATCATGATCTCGAATAATATATTCCAGTACGGTCTCTTCTACATCTCCCTTTATATTACTTAGATGAAAGAATCCCTGTCGGCCTTCGGTATGTTCAGGAGTTTCCAATCTTGGAAGTGAGTTAATGAAATCCTGGGCGATATAAATGCTGTTGATCATTTTGTCTTTTGCATAACCCGGATGAACACTTTTTCCTTCCACTTTTACAATTGCCCGTGCAGCATTGAAGTTTTCATACTCGAGTTCTCCAATTTGGCTGCCATCCATAGTATAAGCCCATTCGGCGCCAAATTTTTCGACATCGAATTTATGGGCACCGCGACCAATCTCTTCATCGGGAGTAAAACAGATCCTAATTTTTCCGTGAGGAATATCTGGATTATCTACCAGATATTCCATGGCGGTCATGATCTCGGTAATTCCGGCTTTATCATCGGCTCCAAGGAGGGTGGTACCATCTGTGGTAATTAGAGTCTGTCCCTTATATTGTTCCAGATCTTCAAAATATTCAGGAGAGAGAATGATATTTTTTTCTTTATTTAATATGATGTCCTTTCCGTCATAATTTTCAATAATCTGCGGATTCACATTCGTTCCTGAGAAATCCGGGGTTGTATCAAAATGGGATACAAAACCTATCACCGGTACATTGTGTGGTACATTGGCCGGTAAAGTGGCCATTACATAGGCATTCTCATCAATATTTACATCCTCAAGACCTATTTTTTTTAATTCTTCCACCAGTTTATTAGCGAGGTCCCATTGCTTTGGAGTACTGGGAGTCGTTTCACTGGCGGGGTCACTTTGAGTATCAATTTTTACGTAACTGAAAAATCTTTCAATTATATGTTTCTTATTGGTCATGTTGGTTAGATTTATATTCAAAAATACATATATAGGGGACTGCTTCAAAACCTTTTAAGTTTTCATCTAGTAATTTTATTAGTTTTTTAAATCTTCTAGTTAATTCTGCATTCAATACGCCAGGATTTTAGGCGATTTCATGTAGGATTTACCTTTTTCATTCTATTTTTGCATAAACCTGCCAGCGTATGTACAAGTCATTTATTAGGCCATTACTCTTCAAATTTGATCCGGAAGAGGTTCATCATTTTACTTTCGATTTTATTAAAAATATCAGTAAAATTCCGGGAGCCATCTCTTTGCTTAAATCCACCTATCAGCTTGAAGATCCACGATTGGAAAGAGAAGTTTTTGGATTAAAATTTAAGAACCCGGTAGGTCTTGCTGCAGGATTTGATAAAGACGCGAAGCTATATAAAGAGCTTTCAGCAATGGGTTTTGGATTTATTGAAGTGGGTACTGTTACTCCAAAACCACAACCCGGA
This sequence comes from uncultured Flavobacteriaceae bacterium, assembly GCA_963825045.1. Taxonomy (GTDB): domain Bacteria; phylum Bacteroidota; class Bacteroidia; order Flavobacteriales; family Flavobacteriaceae; genus Christiangramia. The sequence continues at coordinate 271,379 of CAWGSM010000026.1, forward strand.
AATGAGAAAAAGAGAATTTTTCGGTTAAAGAAAGATTCGGCCATTATAAACCGAATGGGCTTTAATAATGAAGGGGTAGAAGCAGTGGTTGAACGTCTTCGTAAAAATAAAACTGTTTTAATAGGTGGGAATATTGGGAAGAATAAGATTACTCCTAATGAAAAAGCGGTAGATGATTATGTCTATAGTTTTGAAGCGCTCTTTGACTATGTAAATTATTTTGTGGTGAATGTGAGTTCTCCAAATACGCCTAATTTAAGGGAACTTCAGGATAAAGAACCGCTTAAGAATCTATTGGATACTTTACAAGATAAAAATTATAAGAAACCCAATCCAAAACCTATCTTGCTTAAGATCGCTCCCGATCTTACCAATGCACAGTTACTGGATATCATCGAGATCGTTCAGGAAACTAAAATTGCAGGAGTAATTGCTACAAATACTACCATTTCCCGGGAAGGCTTGAGATCAGAAAAGCAAAATGAAACTGGAGGTCTCAGCGGGAAGCCATTAACCAAAAGAGCTACAGAAGTTATTAGGTTTCTCCATGAAAAAAGCGGAGGATCTTTTCCAATTATAGGTGTTGGTGGAATTCATTCTGCTGAAGATGCCCTGGAAAAACTTGAAGCCGGCGCTAGTCTGGTACAGCTTTATACCGGTTTTATTTATGAGGGACCAGGACTTATTAAAGAAATCAACAAGCGAATTTTAGAAACGAACTCATAATTTTAATATTGAAGTGGCTATTCCTGAAATGGAGGCAGGGGCAATTCTGTTTTAAAGAATCAGTAAAAAATTGATAATTAGAAACTTTTGATTTTGATATCTGTAATAAAAACATATTCTTTTTCAATTTTCTTTAAAATACTATCTTTGGGCGTATGCGGGAAATTAAACTGATCGAATGTCCCCGGGATGCCATGCAGGGAATCCGGGATTTTATTCCTACTGAAGAAAAAGCCGGTTATATACAATCGCTATTGCGCTGTGGCTTTGATACTATTGATTTTGGTAGTTTTGTCTCTCCAAAAGCTATTCCGCAGATGCGGGATACGGCTGAGGTTCTTAATAAACTCGATCTTTCCAAAACTTCCAGTAAACTTTTGGCTATTGTTGCCAATACCCGCGGTGCAGAAGACGCTTCAAAATTTGATGAAATAGATTATTTAGGTTATCCTTTTTCTATTTCGGAGAATTTTCAAATGAGAAACACCCATAAGACTATTGCCGAATCTGTTGAGGTTTTAGAGCAAATTCTGGATATTTCCCAGCGAACAAATAAAGAAGTGGTGGCTTATTTAAGTATGGGGTTTGGCAATCCATATGGCGATCCCTGGAATGTGGAGATCGTTGGGGAGTGGACCGAAAAACTTTCTGCAATGGGAGTGAAGATTCTTTCGCTATCAGACACGGTGGGATCTTCGACCCCAGATATTATTGATTATTTATTTTCGAACCTTATCCCGAAATATCCAAATATTGAGTTTGGAGCACATTTGCATACTACACCTTCTAAATGGCATGAGAAAATAGATGCGGCCTATAAAGCCGGTTGTTCAAGATTTGACGGGGCAATCCAGGGTTTTGGTGGCTGTCCCATGGCAAAGGATGAACTAACAGGGAATATGCCATCTGAACGTATGCTTTCTTATTTTAATGCCGCGAAAGCCGAAACGAATATTAAAATGACCAGTTTTGAGTCGGCCTATAATAGTGCTTCACAGATCTTTACTTCCTATCATTAGGATTTCCTATTAGATCTAAAAATTCAATTAATAAATCTTATTTAAATTTAATCTAAATAAACTTGTGCTAAGTTCACCGGGTTTATATATTTGCCGCCAGTTATTTTAAACCAGTCTAAATAAACACCGAATTTGATGTCGGTTTTAAAAATTTTAAATATGAATAAGATTTCCAGAGTTCTTTTATTGTTGGTTATAGTAGCCACTTCCTGCTCGAAAGATGATGATGGTGGAAGTATAAATCCCAATAACTTTGATCGCGAGGCGATGTTGGCTAACTGGGCTGATAATATTATTATCCCGGCTTTTGAAAATTTTAGTTCTGCCACTCAGGATCTGGAAGCAAAGGCTACGGTTTTTACAGAAACTCCAACCGAAGAGACTCTCTTAAGTCTAAGAGCTGCTTTTGAAACCGCTTACCTCAATTTTCAAACTGTTTCGATGTTTGAAATGGGAAAGGCAATGGAGTTGAACTACAGAAATTACCTGAATACCTATCCGGCAAATGTATCTGAGATAGAAAATAAGATAGCTTCAGGAAGTTATGACCTGTCAGCTGCTTCAGCATACGCTCAACAGGGTTTTCCAGCGCTGGATTACCTTATAAACGGTGTTGCAGATACTGATGCTGAAATCGTTTCAGTTTATAGTACTGATAATTACAGGAATTACCTTTTAGACCTTGCAACAAGAATTAATTCTCTTACGGCTGAGGTTAAGGCATCCTGGAATGGAGATTACAGGGATGAATTCATTAATAATACAAGTTCTTCCAGTACCGGAAGTATTGATCGTTTTACCAATGATTATATCATGTATTTCGAGAAATTTATTAGATCGGGAAAAATTGGTTTTCCGGCAGGTGCTTTCACGGGAACTGTATCGCCTGAAAATGCGGAAGCTTATTATTCAAAAGATCTTTCAAGGGCTTTATATATAAAATCACTACAAAGCGTCCAGGACTTTTTTAACGGAAAATATTTTGGAAATAGCCAGACAGGCAAAAGCTATGCGCAGTATGTGGATTACATGCAGCCTTCAGAAGCTGAAGAAAACCTTGCAGACATGATTAATGCTCAGTTTGGTATTCTTTTACAGCAGGCACAGGGGCTTGATGCTGACCTGGCCACTCAGGTGCAAAATGATAATTCTGCGATGATTGACGCTTTTGATGAACTTCAGAAGGAAGTGGTATTGCTTAAAGTAGACATGATCCAGGCACTTTATATTGGTGTGGATTATGTAGATTCTGACGGTGATTAGTGTTTTAGAATGACGCCAAACTTTCGCAAATACTTTACTCAAAAAACTGAAGCCGCCCCTCTGGCGGTTTTCAGGATTTTTTTCGGGTTCATGATGTTTGCGAGTGTAGTTAGATTCTGGTTGAATGGCTGGATAGAAAAATTATACATAAGCCCAAAATTATTTTTTTCGTATTACGGATTTGAATGGGTAAAGCCGTTGGGCGATTTTACCTATTTGATTTTTGGTATTTGCGGGATTGCCGCCTTACTCGTGGCATTTGGATATAAATACCGGTTTTCCATCATTCTTTTCTTTTTGAGCTTCACATATATAGAGCTCATGGACAAATCTACCTATCTAAACCATTATTATTTTATAAGTATTCTGAGCTTCCTAATGATCTTTCTTCCGGCGGCTTCTTATTATTCGGTAGATGCCAGTAGCGATACGAAAAAAGCATTTCAAAAGGTCCCTTCCTGGTGCGTGGATAGTATAAAACTTTTACTTGCGATTGTATATTTTTATGCCGGACTGGCAAAGATAAATTCAGACTGGCTCTTGAAAGCTATGCCATTAAAAATATGGTTACCCGCACAGTATGATCTTCCATTTCTGGGCGATTTGATGCAGCAGGAATGGCTGCATTATGCATTTAGCTGGAGTGGAATGTTGTATGATCTTTTTATTCCATTCTTGTTGCTTTGGAGACGTACCCGTTTTGTAGCATTTCTGCTTGTGATCGTATTTCATGTACTTACCAGGATGCTTTTCCCCATTGGAATGTTCCCTTTTATAATGATCGTGAGTGCTCTTATATTTTTTAGTCCGGCTTTACATCACCAAATTTTAAGGGTGATTTCCAAAATTTGCGGAATCCAGAAATCGGTTTTTGACAATTCTAAGGAGCTTGTTTTTAAACCGGTCAGGAGAAAAGTATTACTGGGATTCCTTTCGGTATTCTTTGTCATTCAGATTCTTTTTCCGTGGAGATATTTACTGTATCCAGGTGAGCTTTTCTGGACTGAAGAAGGTTTTAGGTTTTCCTGGCGGGTAATGCTTATGGAAAAGGTTGGATATGCTCAGTTCAAGATCGTTGATTCTAAAACCGGCAAACGTTTCTACGTGGATAATTCAGATTTTCTCACTCCATTTCAGGAAAAACAGATGTCTACTCAGCCCGATTTTATTCTACAGTACGCTCATTTTCTGGCAGATCATTTCAGGAAACGGGGACATTCTAATATTGAGGTTTACGCAGAAAACTACGTCGCTCTAAATGGGCGGCCAAGTCAGCCATATATAGATCCAGAAGTGAACCTTCTTAATTATAAAGATTCATTTAAACATAAAACATTCATTTTACCATTTGATGATGAAATTAAAGGCCTTTAGTATACTCTTCTTTTTTACAATTTTCGCCAATGCCCAATATTCGCTTAGCGGAATTGTAATCTCTTCAGAAACCGAGGAGCCTGTTCCTAACGCAGAGATATGGAATAAGACGAACGGAAAGCTAACTATGGCGGGGGAAGATGGAGAATTCAGTATAAGTTCATTAAAAGAAGGGACCTATACATTTGCTATTTTTAGTTATGCGTATGAGATCACTGAAAGGCAGATCACGATCAATAAAGACACCCGTATCGAAATTGTTCTTTCGCCCCTCGCTGAAAGTCTCAGTGAGGTGATGATCACTAATAGAAGGGAACAGATCTTCGCCTTAAGAAAGTTGAGAAAGGTTGAAGGTACAGCCATTTATGCCGGGAAGAAAAGTGAAGTTGTGTTACTGGATAAGGTAGTTGGAAACCTGGCAGCCAATAATGCCCGGCAGATTTACAATCAGGTTGTAGGTCTTAATATTTACGATAATGGAGATGCCGGTCTTCAGCTGAATATTGGCGGGCGTGGACTTGATCCTAATAGAACACAGAATTTCAACACGAGACAGAACGGCTATGATATTTCTGCCGATGTTCTAGGTTATCCAGAAAGTTATTATACCCCTCCACCCGAAGCTTTAAGGGAGGTACAGGTCGTTCGCGGAGCCGCCTCCTTACAATATGGAACACAGTTTGGCGGACTTATAAATTTCAAATTTAAGGAACCTGTACCAGATAAAAAGATGGAATTCCTGTCCCGGCAGTCGGTTGGTTCCTATAATATGTTCACCAGCTTTAATAGCCTGAGCGGTACTGTGGGGAAATTCAGTTATTATACTTTTTATAATTATAAAGGTGGAAACGGTTTCAGGCCAAATTCTAAATATGATTCTCATAATGCCTTTGCTCATTTGGGCTGGAAATTTAATGATCGCACACAGGTGAGTTTTGAATATACCTATCTGGATTATCTCGCCCAGCAGGCAGGTGGACTTACCGATGCTCAGTTTTATAGAGATCCTGATTATAGTAATCGTGAACGGAATTGGTTTGATGTGAACTGGAATCTTTTTGCTTTTAAGTTGAAACACCAGTTTTCAGATAGAACAGATTTTAGTCTAAATATTTTCGGCCTCGATGCTTCCAGGAAGGCTATTGGGTTTAGGCAGAACAGGGTGTCACAGGCTGATGATCCCGAGGCCCCCAGAGAATTATTGGTGGATGACTTTTCGAATTGGGGAGCGGAAGCCAGATTTTTAACGAGGTATAATCTGTTTGGTGAGGAATCTGTTTTCCTTGTTGGCAGTAAATATTACGATGCTGAAAACAACCAAAGGCAGGGACCAGGAAGTGCTTCGGCTGGCCCTGATTTTAATTTTGCCGATGCTGATTTTCCAAATTACTCAAGACAATCCCAATTTACATTCCCCAATAAGAACCTCGCATTTTTTGGAGAGAATATTTTTAATCTAACCAATAACCTTTCGGTTACTCCCGGTTTTAGATTTGAATATATCAATACAAAGGCAGTAGGGACTTATAAGTTTATACTTGAAGATCTGGCAGGAAATATCCTGGCCAATGAGACCATTCCCGATGATCGAAAATTCGACAGAAGTTTTGTATTATTAGGGCTTGGAGCGAGTTATAATCTTAATGCCTCTAACGAACTTTACGCAAACTTTTCACAAAATTACCGTTCGGTCACCTTTAATGATATTAGGGTGATCAATCCCGTTTACCAGGTAGATCCAAATATAAGAGATGAAGAAGGATTTACTTCAGATCTAGGAATAAGAGGAAGGCTAAAAGATATTTTGTCATATGACGCCAGTGTATTTGCCTTGAAATATAATGACAGAATAGGAGAGGTGCTTAAACCGGAGGTTCGGGAAGATGAGAACGGAGAACCTGAAGAAACCGGTAGGATTGTTCGTTTTAGAGGAAATATCGGGGATGCTTTTATTTATGGAGTGGAAACATTTGCCGACTGGAACCTTAGAAATACATTTTTTGAAAGTGCCGAAAATTATAAGCTGAATGTTTTTGTAAATGCTGCTTATACAAATTCTGAATATACCAGTTCCCAGGAAGTTAATGTAGAAGGAAACCAGGTAGAATTTATTCCGGAGATCAATCTAAAGACAGGTCTTAATTTCGGTTATAAAAATTTTCTTGCCGGAATGCAGTACACGTATCTTTCAAAACAATATACCGACGCAACGAACGCTCCGCAGGATGTTAATGATAATCAACGGGGTATTGAGGGAAGTATACCGGCCTATGGCATTTTGGATCTTTCAGCTTCTTACAGTCTGGGGAAATTTAAACTGGAGGCAGGGATCAATAATTTGCTTGATAATTCTTATTTTACAAGACGGGCTACCGGATATCCTGGTCCGGGAATCATTCCGGCACAACCTATAACCTGGTATACGACCTTGCAGATCAGACTTTAGTTTTATGAAGAATGAAGAAAATAAAGGGATGGGCGCGTAAGCTAAAGAAAAACCTGGTGATCGTTCACCTTGCTGCCAAGGATTCGCGTACACCCTGGTATGCAAAAACGCTTATTTTTTTAGTGATAGCCTACGCACTGAGTCCGGTAGATCTTATTCCTGACTTTATTCCCATTTTAGGTTATTTAGATGATCTTCTGATAGTCCCTATTGGATTGTACTTTGCCTTGAAACTTATACCGGAACAAGTACTTGTGGAAGCCAGATTGAACGCCGAAAATTATGAGTGGAATAAGCCTAAGAAATTCTGGATGGCTGTAATTATTATTTTCTTTTGGTTGTTGACCTTCAGCTGGATAGCTTATGTAATTTTCGGGAAAGCTGGTTAAAAGCAGCCTTAAGTCCGGGAAATATTTGCTCATTTGTATATTCTTCAGAGTTAAAAGGAATTAGGTCTCTTTTCTCAATTTTAAGCCTTACATTTGCACGCAATTAAATCCTTAATTGCAATGACCGCACACGAATCAAAAATACTTGGAGAAGCACTTACTTACGATGATGTATTGTTAGTTCCCGCTTATTCTGAAGTATTGCCCAGAGAAGTTAGCATTCAGTCTAAATTCACCCGAAATATTCCAATTAATGTTCCAATAGTTTCCGCAGCAATGGATACTGTTACCGAGTCCCGTATGGCTATCGCCATGGCCAGGGAAGGTGGTATTGGTGTTTTGCATAAGAATATGACTATCGAACAGCAGGCATTGAAGGTGCGAAAGGTAAAGCGTGCAGAAAGTGGGATGATCATCGATCCGGTGACTTTGCCAATTTCAGCAAAAGTTAAAGATGCCAAGGCGTCAATGAGGGAGCATAGTATTGGAGGAATTCCAATAGTTGATGAGAATGGAAAGCTTTTGGGTATTGTAACTAATAGGGATCTTAGATTTGAAAAAAATAATGAGCGTCCTATCGCTGAGGTAATGACCTCTGAAAATCTTGTGACAGTTTCTGAAGGAACCTCGTTAGACGAAGCCGAAGATATTCTACAGGAGAATAAAATTGAAAAACTACCTGTGGTTAATAAAGAAGATAAACTTGTGGGTCTTATCACCTTCAGGGATATTACCAAGCTTACCCAAAAGCCAATGGCAAATAAAGATAGCTTTGGTAGACTTCGTGTAGCTGCTGCGGTGGGGGTAACCATGGATGCGGTCTATAGAGCAGAGGCTCTTGTGAATGCTGGTGTGGATGCAATTATTATCGATACTGCTCATGGTCATACTAAAGGAGTGGTGCAGGTACTTAAGGCAGTAAAAAATAAATTTCCAAAACTTGAAGTTGTCGTCGGAAACATTGCTACTGGCGAGGCGGCTAAATATCTGGTTGAGGCTGGAGCAGACGCCGTGAAGGTAGGAATTGGTCCCGGCTCTATATGTACTACGCGGGTGGTTGCAGGTGTTGGGTTTCCACAGTTTTCAGCGGTACTCGAAGTGGCGGCAGCTATTAAAGGAACAGGCGTTCCTGTAATTGCAGATGGAGGTATTCGTTATACCGGTGATATTCCTAAAGCGCTCGCTGCAGGCGCCGATTGTGTAATGCTAGGTTCATTACTGGCAGGAACAAAAGAATCGCCAGGGGAGACCATAATTTATGAAGGACGTAAGTTCAAGTCTTACCGTGGAATGGGTTCTGTAGAAGCAATGCAAAAAGGATCTAAAGACCGTTATTTCCAGGATGTGGAAGATGATATCAAAAAACTGGTACCGGAAGGTATCGTAGGGCGTGTTCCTTATAAAGGAGATCTGGAAGAAAGTATTCACCAATTTGTTGGAGGGATAAAAGCCGGAATGGGTTACTGCGGAGCCAAGGATATTGAAACGCTAAAAGAAAATGGCAAATTTGTCAAGATTACTGCTGCCGGTGTGCATGAAAGTCACCCGCATGATGTTACGATCACTAAGGAATCTCCAAATTATAGCAGATAAAAAGATTGATCAATATTAAAAAAGCCCCCGCTATCCAGCGGGGGCTTTTTTATTACAGGGAAATATTCTGAATTACTTATTATTTTCAGCAGCCGGTTGAGCCGGTTTTGGTTCAATTCCCATGATAGCCATTACTTCTTCGGTAATATCGTCTTCAGGTCTGGAATACGCCAGGCTTGTACCTCCGGCATGAAAGATTTGTGTATAACCTTTCTCTTTGATCACCTTTTGCATGGCCGCATCGATCTTATCATATAAAGGACCGGTAAGCTCATTCCTTTTCATTTGTATCATTACGGAAGCTTTTTGACGGAAACCTTTGATCTCATTCTCCAATTGGATGATCTTGCTTTCTTTTTCTTTTTTTGCTTCTTCGGTAAGACCTTCTCCTGTTGTCTGGTAGTCTTTTACAAGAGCTTCATATTCATTGATAGAATTCTGAAGATCCTGTTTCAATTCGTTATTGTATGTCTCAAGACCCTTGTTGATCTCAGTATTTTCAGGCATTTGAGAAAGTATATACTCTGCGTCAATTGTGCCTATTTTACTTTGAGCATTAGCAGTTACAGCTACAAACAATAGTAGAATTCCTAAACTTATTCGTTTCATTTTAAAATATTTTTTCGCAAATATAACAGCCTGAAGAGAATATAAGTAGAGAATTCAGTTTAAAAATGATAAGAGCTTAATCAAGCACGCTTTTTTCGTCTTCAGCAAAGGCTTTAAAATCCTCCATATATTGAAGAGATTGTTTTTTAAAGGCTCCCGGCATTAGGAAGCCAATAATTTTCATAAACCCACTGAATTTAAATTCACTTTCTGAGATCCATTGTGTTTTTCCATTCTCTTCAGCTACAAACCTATTTCGCTGAATGTTGTATACTCCTTTGGCCTCATAAGTAGCGTCAAATTCGTTAGGCAGATCATTATTGAGGATAGTTTCAGTCATTTCTATCTCCCGCCTGCCCATTTTATACTTTAAAAGATTCTGAGAACCTTCCTTTCCGAGCTCTCCATTTATGGGTTTCATAAAGATAAATCCGCGTTGCCAGTGCTTTAAATTTTCCGGGTTTGAAAACTTTTTAACGACCTCTTCCCGTGGAAGATTTATGTTTATGATCTGAATGTATTTCATAATTATCTGTATTTGTGATGGTTAAATATAGTTTTTAATTAAATCTCTCTAAAATTTATAATTTAAATCTCTGGTTTTCGTTAAGCCTTTTAGCTTGCAGAACCTTAAGTAATTCTTATTTTTGCGCGGATAGAAGATTTTCCTCTGGAGCGATCTTTATCTGGCACTCAAATTGTGAGCGGCTATAAAAACAGTGATTTTGAAGCAAAAGTTTTTCGGACTTATTATTGGTACCCTCGGATTTCTTGTGGTGAGTTGTGAGTATTTTCAGCAAACCGATAACCGTAAAGTTATAGTAAGAGTAAATGATTCTTATTTATACGAGGATGATGTCCGGGCTCTGATAAATGAAAATACTTCTCCGGAAGATAGCGCCATAATAGTTTCAAATTATATCACCCGTTGGGCCACGCAGCAATTATTGATCGACAGGGCTGAATTGAATCTTTCGGAAGCACAGCAAAAGGAATTCAATGACCTGGTAGATAATTACCGAAACGAATTATATACCAATGCCTATACAGATGCTTTGGTCTCCAGAGATCTTGATACTTCGTTAAGTAGAGAGGAAATAGAGAATTATTATGAGTTGAACAAGGAGAACTTTGTTTTGAACGAAGACCTTGTAAAACTTCGTTATATTAATTTACCTGAGAATACTAATAATATTGAAGAGATAAGGAAAAAATTTGTTCGCTTCAATGAGGAGGATAAAGCAGAACTTACAGATATGGCTCTGCAGTTTAAAAATTATTCTATGAATGATTCGGTTTGGGTAAAGACCAAATCGGTTTACAATAAAATTGGTCCGCTTTCAGCTGATGACAGGGGGCGACCTACTCAAGAAATCCAATTTTATGGAATTAAAGGATTCTGTAAATGTGTATCTTGTGTACGTAAATGATGTATTGAGTAGGAGTGACATAGCTCCTATAGAATATGCCTCGCCTACCATCAGGGAAATATTGCTGAATAAGCGCAAGCAGAATTTAATAAAAGAATTAGAAAAAGATATTACTAAAGATGCAATTAAAAATAATGAGTTTGAAATATTCGATTAAAGCGATATCCTTCGCGGTTTTTTCCATTCTTGCCGTTTCCGGTTACACGCAGGAGGTGGTGGTTACAGATAGTACTTCCATACAGCCAGATGCTGAAGTAAGGAAAGTGGATACGATCAAGAAAGGAAATCAGCGTATGAAAGTTGATGGTATTGCTGCAGTTATAGGAGATTATATTATTCTGGACAGTGACATAGATATGATGTATAAGGATATGCAGAGCCAGGGTATTTCTACGGCTGATGTTACCGACTGTAATCTTGCAGGTTCGCTTATGGAGAGCAAACTGTATGCTCACCAGGCGGTACAGGACAGTATTATTATCCCTGATTCCCAGATCAATGGTATGATAGATCAGCAAATAAGCGGCTTTGTGCAGCAAGCCGGTTCTATGGATAAACTGTTGGAATTTTATAATAAGGAAAGCGAAGCCGAATTGCGTGATGAACTTTTTAAGATCAATAAGCAGCGTCAACTGGCTCAGAAAATGCAACAGAAGATCATTGAAGATATTGAGATCACCCCTGAAGAGGTAAGACAATACTTTACCAAGATGGATGAAAAGCCAATGTTTGGAACTGAAGTTGAGATTTCACAAATCGTGATCGAGCCTGAAATTCCTGAATCTGAAAGACAGAAAGTTATAGATAGACTGAATGAATTCAAGTCAGATATTGAAGATAACGGTGCAAGCTTTGCAACTAAAGCGGTTTTATATTCAAATGATGAACTTACCGGACGTGACGGTGGAAGAATTACATTAAGCCGCAAAGATGCGTTTGTAAAGGAATTTAAGGATGTAGCTTTTAGCCTTCAGGAAGGTGAAATAAGCAAACCTTTTGAAACGATCTTTGGTTACCATATTATCCAGATCGATGATATTCGTGGACAAACAGTTGACCTGAGGCATATTCTTTTAATCCCTGATGTTACAAATGCTTCCGTAGAAGCAGCCAGAAAAAAGATCGATACAGTGCGCAGTAAAATTATAAAAGGTGAGTTGGACTTTGCCGATGCTGCCCGTGAAGTTTCCGATGAAGAAGAAACCAGTAGTGAAGGCGGAAAACTTATAAATCCCCGTACCGGTGATACGAGGTTTGAACTTACCAAAATTGATCCTGCACTTTTTAAGCAGGTAGAAGGCCTTAAAGAAGGAGAGGTTTCCCTGGTTCTTACACAGAAGGATAGAACTGGAAGACCTCAATTCAAGATCATAAAAGTGACTAAGAAAATTCCGGAGCATAAAGCCGATTATGCTACAGATTATTTAAAAATTAAGGAACTGGCCCTAAGAGATAAACAACTGAAGGCTATCGAGAAATGGCAGAAAGAAAAGATCAAGGATACTTATATCAAAGTGAACGGTAAGTATCGTGACTGTGATTATGCCAGTGACTGGCTTAAAAAAGAATAGATATATGTCTGACGTTGCTTTGGTAGAAAAACTTGTTAGTAAACATGGCGAACTCAAAAGAGAGATCGCCAAAGTGATCGTTGGACAGAATGAAGTTGTTGAGCAAATCCTGATCTCAATCTTTTCAGGAGGACATTCTCTTCTCATAGGAGTTCCCGGACTTGCTAAGACTTTAATGGTAAATACTATAGCCCAGGCATTAGGCCTTAATTTTAAACGGATACAGTTTACCCCGGATCTTATGCCCAGCGATATCCTGGGAGCTGAAATTCTTGATGAAAATAGAAAATTTAAATTCATCAAGGGTCCAATCTTTACAAATATCCTTCTTGCTGACGAGATCAACAGGACCCCGCCAAAAACTCAGGCGGCACTGCTGGAGGCTATGCAGGAGAGAGCGGTAACCGTAGCCGGACATCATTATAAACTGGATCTTCCTTATTTTGTTCTGGCCACACAGAACCCTATTGAACAGGAGGGAACTTATCCATTACCTGAAGCTCAGTTAGACCGATTTATGTTTGCTATAAAACTTGATTATCCAAGTTTTGCAGAAGAGGTTGATGTGGTAAAAAGTACCACTGCCGATGAAATTCAGGAAATACAGCCGCTTTTTAACGCCAGTGAGATTTCAGATATTCAGCATGTGATAAGAAGAGTTCCTGTGCCAGATAATGTGATCGAATATGCGGTGGGTCTGGTTGGTAAAACAAGACCTAATAGTGAGGCTCCTGAAATTATACAAAATTATGTAGACTGGGGTGCCGGTCCCCGCGCATCTCAAAACCTCATTATGGCTGCCAAAACGCATGCGGTTGTTAATGGTAAATACTCACCGGATATTGAGGATGTGCAGGCGGTTGCCTATGGCATCTTAAGACACCGAATCATTCGAAATTATAAAGCAGAAGCTGAAGGGATAACCGAAGAAGATATTATTGAGAAACTTTTTTAATGATCAATTTCTTTGTTAGAAATAAACTGCTTATAAGTATTCTGTATTTTGTATTGTGGGCAAATAGTCTGTTTCTTCAAATGTTAGGCCTGGATGAGTCGGTTTCTGAAATTATTAATATCCTCTGTAAATTTCTCGGATTTCTTATCTGGCTCGTAATTATGGTAGATATTATGAATCACAGAGTGAAGAACAAGGTATTCTGGGTGTTATCTATGTTTTTTATTTCCTTTTTTGCACCTGTAGTTTATATCTATCGCCGAAAAAATCTCTTTCCTGAGCATCGCCGAAATTTCAATTTGACAAAATAAATCACTTTAATTGTCAAATTCTCATTTTATTCTTCAAAAAATGATTTTTATTGGATTTTCATCGATTAAAATTATAATTTCGAAAATTATTTATACTAAATTCTGAGTATTGGTTGTTATTTTCAAAATCGGCTGAAAATTCTTATTTTTGCAAGACTTTTTAGAACAAAATTCAAAGAATATGGCATACGATATTGATATGATTAAAAAGGTTTACAGCCAGATGGCCGAACGTGTTAATACGGCTCGGCATATAGTTGGCAAACCTTTGACACTTTCAGAAAAAATTCTTTATTCTCACTTATGGGATGGAGCAGCTAAGGAGGCTTATACCAGAGGTAAAGACTATGTAGAATTTGCCCCAGACAGGATTGCCTGCCAGGATGCGACAGCGCAAATGGCCTTGCTTCAGTTTATGCAAGCTGGGAAGAAACAGGTTGCTGTACCTACGACGGTTCATTGTGACCACCTTATTCAGGCTAAAATGGGAGCTGCAATAGATTTACAGGCTGCCAACAAAAGCAGTAGCGAAGTTTTTGATTTTCTTGAATCAGTATCTAATAAGTATGGAATTGGTTTTTGGAAGCCGGGTGCAGGAATTATTCACCAGGTCGTTCTGGAGAATTATGCTTTCCCTGGAGGAATGATGATTGGTACCGATTCTCATACGGTAAATGCCGGAGGTCTTGGAATGGTGGCTATTGGAGTTGGAGGAGCAGATGCTGTTGATGTAATGGCCGGAATGCCATGGGAACTTAAATTCCCTAAACTCATTGGAGTTAAACTTACCGGAAAACTTTCCGGGTGGACCGCTCCTAAAGATGTGATCTTAAAAGTAGCAGGAATCCTTACTGTAAAAGGAGGAACTGGTGCCATTATAGAATATTTTGGAGAAGGTGCCCGCTCAATGTCCTGTACAGGTAAAGGTACCATTTGTAATATGGGTGCTGAAGTTGGTGCTACCACTTCAACTTTTGGATATGACGATTCCATGGAACGTTATCTTAAAGCTACCAACCGTGCCGATGTGGCTGAAGCTGCAAATGAGGTGAGAGAGCATTTAACCGGTGATGATGAAGTGTATGCAAATCCAGAGCAGCATTTTGATGAAGTGATAGAGATCAATCTATCTACTTTGAAACCTCACTTAAACGGACCTTTTACGCCGGATCTTGCCACTCCAATTTCAGAGATGGGTGTTAAGGCAAAAGAACATGACTGGCCAATCAATGTAGATTGGGGTCTTATTGGTTCCTGTACCAACTCTTCTTATGAAGATCTTACAAGAGCCGCTTCTATTGCAAAACAGGCCGTAGATAAAAAAATAAAAGCAAAGTCAGATTTTGGTATCAATCCAGGATCTGAACAAATTAGGTTTACTGCTGAAAGAGACGGATTGCTTCAGATCTTCGAAGATCTTGATGCAACGGTATTTACGAACGCCTGTGGACCGTGTATTGGACAGTGGGATCGTTCAGACCGAAAAGGTGAAGAGAAGAACACTATTGTACATTCTTTTAACCGTAACTTCTCTAAAAGAGCTGATGGAAATCCAAATACCCACGCCTTTGTAGGTTCCCCAGAGATGGTGGCCGCAATCGCAATTTCAGGTAGACTGGATTTTGATCCAACCAGAGATAAACTATTAAATGAAGACGGTGAAGAAGTAATGTTGGATGAGCCTCAGGGAATTGAACTTCCAACTAAAGGATTTGCCGTAGAAGATGCAGGATATGTTGCTCCTAAAGAAGATGGAAGCAGTGTGGAAGTAAAAGTAGCTGAAGATAGTGAAAGACTTCAATTATTAACTCCTTTCGAGCCCTGGGATGGTAAGAACCTTACCGGAGCTAAACTTCTTATAAAAGCATGGGGTAAATGTACTACAGACCATATTTCTATGGCTGGACCATGGTTACGCTACAGAGGTCACCTGGATAACATTTCTAACAACTGTTTGATTGGAGCTGTAAATGCATTCAATAAGAAGACAAACTTTGTGAAGAATCAAATGACCGGAGAATATGATGGTGTACCAGCAGTACAAAGAGAGTACAAAAAAGAAGGTATTCCAACGGTTGTGGTAGGTGATCATAACTACGGGGAAGGTTCTTCAAGAGAGCATGCCGCAATGGAACCAAGACACTTAGGTGTAAAGGTTGTATTGGTGAAATCTTTCGCCCGTATTCACGAAACAAACCTTAAGAAGCAAGGAATGTTGGGTCTAACTTTCGATAATGAGAATGACTATGACCTTATTCAGGAAGATGATACTTTCAACTTTACAGATCTTGAGAATTTTGCTCCTGATACTCCATTAACGATCGAGATCGTTCATGCAGACGGCAGCAAGGATACGATAAAAGCGAATCATACTTATAACCAGCCACAAATTGAATGGTATAAGCACGGTTCTGCACTTAACCTTATTAAAAAGCAGAATGCTGCTTAAAATTTAAGGCTATATAATAAAAAAACCTCAGGATTTTCCTGAGGTTTTTTTGCTATATGCCCCCAAAATTATAGCTAAAATATCTATTCTTTAATATTGTTCTTTTCCTGTATTATATCTCTATACCCTTCCATTAAATAATCTTCAATACAACTTTTTTGTCTTAAGAGCATATCCACCATAGGTTTCGGAGCATTTGGAGTATAAAGGGTGATATAATATAAATTGAGGTTTCTTTTTTCCCAACTAATAATACTATCCCAGTCTTCCGACTGGAAATACACTACCACAGAGGATGTAAGGCTAATGGTCTTTGAAATCACATAAATTAATGTCTTTTCTGCTAAAAGCTCCTTTTCATTTCGTATCTTACATAGGCTTCCTTCTATTTCTGACCTTAATTTTTTTCTTTTCCCTGATCTTTCAATACAGATCGTTTTAGTTTGCTCATCTGTCTCGCTTAGCTGGTCATATATTAATATGAGGTAGTTGTTGCAGCATCTAAGCAAACTCAGGCGTGAAAAAAGCAAAAATGAATACATCTGAAAAAAATAAGAATGTAATTTAAGTCATAATGAAATTCACTCTTAACAATTATTTAACATTATTAATTGTAGACTCAAGTTTAATTATTATTTGTAATTATATAGGATTGCCATTAACAGTTGAATATTCGATCTTTGGATCTGAAAAAAGAAAATTAATAAGGCATGAATCAACGAGAAGAAATAGGAAAAAGAATTAAGAAATTAAGGCAGGAGAAAAATTTGTCCCAAACCCATGTGGCCGAAATTTTGTTCATTACTCAAGCAGCTTATTCTTTGATCGAAAATTCTCAGAATGGAATTGTTGCAGACCATATTATAAGTCTAAGCAAATTATATAATGTTCCTGCCGACTTTATACTTACAGGACAAAAGAATTATATCAAGATAGGCCGTGACACGGGATTTATTCCGCTTCTACGGGCCGAGGCTCATGCCGGTTTTTTAAATGGTATTGAGAGCGAAGATCTTTACGATATTAAGGATTGGTTTCGTATCCCTGGGTTTGATCCTACAAAAGAACAAACGCTTTTTGAAGTGGAAGGCAACAGTATGTCTCCAACCATATTTCCGGGTGATATTTTGATTTGCCAGCTTCATACTAATATAGATAATATTCTGGATGGCTCGGCCGTGGTGATATTAACTGTGGAAGGGATTATGATTAAAAGGTTACGACAGGATAAAAACGTTGATTATTTAGTGATGGAAAATGATAATGCAACCTATGGGGAAACCAGCAAGTTGAAAAAAAAGGATGTGCAAAAAATAATGATGATTAGAGGTAAAATAAGTAGCGTACTCATCCCTCATCAAGAAACACAGGAAAAAGCCAGAATGCAGAGTCTGGAAGAAAGTGTTGGTGTTCTTAGGCAGGAATTGTTTGATATGAATAAGAAGTTGAGTTCCTTAACAAGGAATAATGAATAAAAAGGCTTGAGACTGGAAGATTTTTTTATTTCTTTGCCAAGTAGAAAATAAGCTATGAAATTCTTCAAAAATCAATGGTCAAATATTCTTCTTGGAGTATTTATTGTGGCCATGATCCTTCCACAAACCAGAAAGCCTATTCAAATATTTGTCAATAAAGTTATCGCTTTTGCTCCTTCGGTAAATGATGAAGAAGACCGGGAGAAAATAGCCGATTATAACTGGGTTCTGGAAGATGTTAGGGGCAAAAGAATTGAATTTTCAGAGTTCAAAAATGACGTGATTATAATTAATTTCTGGGCAACATGGTGTCCTCCCTGTATAGCCGAAATGCCTTCTTTTCAGAAACTTTATGAAGATTATGGTGATAAGGTAACTTTTCTATTTGTTTCTAATGAACAGCATGAAACGGTGGATAATTTCCTTAAACGTAAACGTTATTCTATTCCTACTTTTAAGATGCTTACCAAAGCTCCCGATCCTATGGAAGGACGAACATTACCTACTACCTACGTTTTAGATAAAAACGGAAATATTGTGGTGGACAAAGTAGGCTCCGCGAATTGGGACAGTGAATCCTTTCGTAAGACCATTGATAAACTGATTTCTGAAAATTAGATCTTGCGAAAAAAAGATTTCAGGAATTGCGGATGATAGATAGATAACATCACTTTAAGATCTTCTGAAAAAGTGGTTTCTTCATCCAGAAATCGAAAAATATCCTCTATAGCATTTCTAGTGTAAAATTTTGTAAAAAGCATTTCGCCCAGATCGTTTCTTCTGGAAAGCACATCTAAAAAAATAGCGTCATATTTTTTAAACTTTTTTTCGAATAACTTGTAGTGAGTTGGACGTCCGGATTTTATATTTTCTATGATCCTTTCAACCTTCTTTTCGGTATTTTTAAATGAATAACCTGAAGAAGCTTTTACCCAGCCTCCGCCAGTTCCAATTTTAGTGAGATGCGGTGAATTAGCCTTTGAAAATGAGTGATCTGTCATGGGGATCATTCCTTTTTCCGATTCTAAAACCGTCCATTTGCTGATCTTTAAAACCTGTTGAAGGTATTTATCCAGCATCTCATCATATACTTTTTCTTCAGTAAGAAACGGAGTAAAGAAGGTATATTCAACTAAGGCTTTTTTTTCAGAAATAGGTAGGACATAGGTGAAACTGGTGGAATTCTTATATCGCAGGCGATAATCCATCATGGTAAAAACCGAAGGATTAAAGGTGTTTTTTTCTGTCTCAATAAGCACACCTTTAAAATGCTGCCAGATAAGTGTAGACTTTTCATCGGTTTTAAAACCCTTCTCAGGTCGGCTATCAAAAAAGTGTGTGGCCGTATAGGTAGATTTCTCTCCAATTGCTGTTCGGGTGACCTGATCTATTTTTTCTATCCTGTCGTGAATAAAGGTGATATCTGGGGAATTATCGAGTTTCTTTTTTATATACCGGTAGAAATCCTGGGACCGAAGCATTTTATAGGAATATTCCCCAAGATCTATTTCATCATTTACTTCTGAAGATATAAAAGCAGCTTTTTGCCAGGAGGTATAAATAATCGAATCCCACTTTCCAGGAGATTTTTCCCAGAAACACCAGGTTTTATCGTTCCCGGTTTTTTCTGAAGGATCTATTATGGCAATTTTCTTGCCCTTGAAAAAAATATCATCATTAATTCTGGCTGCTAGCTGAAGACCTGCCAGACCTCCTCCTACAATCACGTAGTAATAATCTGGCACTATCATGTTTTGCGATTTATTATTTTCTGAAATATTTAAAGGGAACAAAGAGCATTCCGAAGCATTCGCCTTCATCTTTTCCCAGATGTTTATGATGAATTTTATGCGCCCGTCTTATCCCTTTAGCATACTTGTTATTGGCATTTCTAAAGATCTTAAACCTTTGATGTATAAAAATATCATGAACGGTAAAGTAAGTAATACCATAAGCAAGGATTCCAAGTCCTATAGGTAAGCCTATCCATACATCTTCATATTTCCAAAGTAGAAAGCAACCTATACTTACCAGTGCATAGAAAACAAAGAACAGGTCATTGCGTTCCCACCAGCTACTATGATCTTTTTTATGATGATCTCTATGTAGTTTCCAGAGAAAACCATGCATAATATATTTATGAGTAAACCAGGCCATTCCTTCCATCATCATGAAAGTACCCAGAAATATCACTATCCATAATATCACATTCATTATTTCTGAATTTTTAAAGAAGGTTCAATCTATAAGAAAGGTACGATTTGGCGAGTAGACCGGCTTTTTCGTAATTCGGCACTCTTATACGTTGCTTTCTTATCTCCAGTGAAGGAACCTTTTTTAGTTTTTGTAATAATTTTTTATAATAAATATAAGCCGTGTAAACTCCAAATTTAGCCTCTACCGGAAGATTCGCAATTCCTTTTAGGCCATGATGAAAATCTTCTTCAATTTCTGCAATTATTTGCTGCTTATTTATTTCATCCAGTGCTGCCAGATCTACATGCGGAAAATAACTTCTGCTCAGATCTTCATAATCGGCCTTTAGGTCTCTTAAAAAGTTTACTTTCTGAAAAGCTGAACCCAGGCTCATAGCATAATTTTTTAACTGCTCATATTTCGTGTTATTTCCCTTAACGAACACTTTTAGGCACATTAGCCCAACCACATCTGCACTCCCGTAAATATACTGCTTAAATTCTTCTATGCTTAAATATTCAGATTTATGAAGATCCAGTCTCATACTATCCATAAACGAATTGTAAAGCTCTGCCGGAATTTGGTATTTATGCACGGTTTCCTGAAATGAATTAAGAATAGGATTCAGACTTATTTTATGTTCAATCGCTTTATGAAGGTCTTTTTCGAAATCATTAAAGAGGATTTCCTTATCATAATCATGAAAGGAATCAACAATTTCGTCGGCTAGCCTAACAAAACCATAAATATTGTAAATATCCTGTCTAATAGATGGCGCAAGCATTTTGGTAGCCAGGGAAAAAGAGGTACTGTAAGAATTTGTAACGGTCTTACTACAGGATCTGGATACAATGTCAAATAAGGATTTCATATCAATTTTTTTCATTTTTTTCAATCAGGCCGGCAGATAATTTTCCTGAAATTAGCGACTGGGGGGACTCCAGGACCGGGGACTGTTAACTGTCCGGTAAAATATAACTGGCCTACCTTTTTACTTTTCAATTTCGGTCTTAGAAATGCTGTTTGAAAAAGCGTATTGGCCATTCCATAGGCATTTCCTTTATAAGAATTATAAGCCTCTTTGAAATCTCTTACACAAAATGATTCCTTTAAAATAATAAAATTTTTAACATCCTGCCCGGTTAATTTCTCAAATCGGCTTATAATAATATTAAAATATTTCTCTCTTATTTCATCGGTATCTACTAGATCGGGTGCCAGGGGAATAAGAAATATACCTGCTTCTTTTCCTTCCGGAGCACATGTTTCATCAGTAATAGAAGGAAAACTAGCATAAAATAATGGATCCTCTGGCCATTTTGGATCATCATATATATCCTTGGCATGATCTTCAAAACTGCTATCGAAAAACAGGGTATGGTGAGAAATATTTTTTAATTTCTTATCAAATCCAACATAAAAGAGCAGGGAAGAGGGCGCAAAAGTTTTAGTTTCCCAGTATTTTTCTGAATACTGTCTGAGTTTTTGAGGTAATAGCTGTTCAGAGTGATGATAGTCGGCGCCACTAAGGACAATGTCCGAAAGAAATCTTTCTCCTTTTGAAAGGACTCCTATTGCCTTTCCTCTATCGGTTATAATTTCTTCTACCGGAGAATTCAGATGGAAATGAACTCCAAGTTCTTCGGCAAGAGCTTTAATACCTTCAATTACTTTATACATTCCTCCCTTTGGATGCCAGGTACCAAGGCCAAAATCGGCATAGTTCATAAAACTGTAAAAAGCAGGAGTATCAGATGGTTTTGCTCCAAGAAATAAAACTGGAAATTCCAGGATCTGTCTTAATTTAGGATTTGTAAATTCATTACGAACGTCCTGACTGATATTTGTAAAAAATCTCCCAAGTCTCTGTGCAGTCGCAGGACTTACCAGCTCCATGGGGGATATTCCAGGACGATATACGAGATCTTTTATGGCGATCTCATAATTATCACGAGCTTTGGCAATAAACTTTTCTAATTTGGAGGCGCTTCCTTTTTCTTCCTCTTCAAAGGTTTGATAAATATCTTCCAGATTTCCTGGAATACTTATGGATTTTGCATTCTCAAAATAAACCTGATAGGCCGGATCCATTTTTGTTAAACTGTAATAGTCACCTGGGGCTTTACCAAAGTCGGCGAAAAAACGTTCAAAAACATCGGGCATCCAATACCAGGTAGGACCAATATCAAAAGTGAATCCGTCTTTTTTTAATTGTCTGGCCCTACCTCCAAGGCTGCTGTTTTTTTCAAATATATGTACGTCATGACCTGCTTTCGCAAGATAACAGGAGGCAGCAAGGGCAGAAAAACCGGAGCCAATTATGTTAACTTTTTTGGACATTAATGCTTAGAGATTGTTTGTAAAACTTGAAATGGAAGTATGGATTTTTATATTTTCTGGGATGTCTTTTTGATCCATGTCTTTAAGCCGATTTCCTAAAAGATTTAGTTCCCTTTTTTTATCGGTACAAATCTTTTTCTGGAATTCATTGATGAAATCATTAAGATCTGTATTCATTGGAGATACTGTAAGATAACTTACGAAAATAAGGTTCTCGTGGATTTCCATAAGATAACTTATATTATCCAAAGGCAAACTGGACCCCAGATATATGACATTCTTACCAGCTGCCAGCAGTTCGTAATTTAAGTATAGGATCCCTATGTCATGAATCTCATTATCGGGGAGGAACAGAACATAGAGTTTATCATCGTTTAAAACCTTTTCAAATTTAAATTCTGCAATATTGAGGTAGATCTTTTGCTTGATAAGCTCAACGATATAATGCTCATGTATTGGTTTAATAGTATCTGTTTGCCAAAGCATCCCTATTTCGTCCAGAAGCGGAATAAACACATCGTAAAATACATGGGGAAAATCGCGTGTCTCTCTTAATTTATTATAGGTACGCTGGAATAACCTATCGTCAAAGTTCATCATGGCGAGTTTAAGAGCATTCTTCGCCCGGTTTTCTTCACTTGAAGACGCCGTGATCTTTTTAACAAGGCTTGTTACCTCTTCCTCTTTCATTTTTGAGATTCTGGAGATCTTATAACCATGCTCATTCAAAAATGCTATGTTGAGGAGCTTCTGAAGATTCTCACCACTGTATGTGCGGATATTGGTTTTGGTTCTTTCGGGATTTAAGATATTATATCTTTTTTCCCAGATTCTAATGGTGTGAGCTTTAATACCACTTAGGTGCTCAAGATCTTTTATACTGAAATTCTGTTTGATATGTTCCATGTAACTTTAATATGGTTAAACAAATCTAAAGAATAATAATGTTTGTTTGACTTTTTAATATGTTAAATGTTTAATAAAAATAAATAAAAGTTAAACAGTTCGTCCTTTTGTGATAATAGATCTTAATTTTATATTATCAAGACAGCTAACTCGCAGGATTTATTGTAATTTCTTGACTTTAAAAATTTATCATGAAACACTTTATATTTCTTGTTCTTGCTATCGTTTTTCTTATTCCAGCTTTTTCTATTGCTCAGACCAACCAGGATCCAGTTATCCTGTCCGGCTTATCAGCGATTCGAAAAACCGATTTAAAAGAGGATATTTTTCAGCTTGCCAGTGATGAAATGCGGGGACGACGTGCGGGAACCATAGATGAGTTAAGAGCAGCAGCCTGGGTTGCCCAAAAAGCGAAAGAGGCCGGTTTGGAGCCTGCAGGAGAGGATGGAACATATTTTCAGTTTTTTCCACTTTATAGAACCCTTGTGGCTAATAATAGCGAAGTTAAGATCAATGGAGAGCCAGTAGAATTATGGAATGATATATGGGAAGTAACGCCGGTTGAAGCACGAATAAAGGCTTCCCCCGTTTGGCTGAAAACTCTTGCAGATACCACCGCAGATCTTAAAGATAAAACGATTGTGATGGACTTGCTTCCCCCTGATAAATTACCGGAAGAAGGAATGAGTCTTTGGGTTTATAGATATGCACTTTCGGCTATAAGACAGCAATCAGAAATTTTAAAAAGACAGAAAGTAAAAGCGATTATTCTTGTTGCAGATTCCACAGCAAGTTCTAAAATTGGCTTTTTTGGTCACGGTATTGAAGAAGGAAGATATGAACTTGAAAAAAGCAAGTGGTTAAATGAGGAAAATGCTACCCCGGTATTTCTAGTCTCAGAAAAAATGGAGAGGAGCTAAAAAAAGAAAATGCTGAGTTTACTGCAGATATGAGGGTGAATAAATTTACTTATCCCTCAGCGAATGTTATTGCAAAAGTTCCCGGAAGAGATCCAGAGCTAAAGGATGAATATGTAATATTCAGTGGTCATCATGATCATGATGGAGTTGGAAACCCCGTAAAAGGTGATTCTATCTGGAACGGAGCAGATGATAATGCCTCGGTAAGTGTCGCGCTTCTGGCCATAGGCAGAGCATGGAAAAAGAAGCCTGGTAAGCGTGGTGCATTATTCATTTGGCATGGGGCCGAAGAAAGAGGATTGATGGGTTCTAAATATTTTGTTGAGAATCTTACCATCCCAAAGAAAAATATGGTTGCGGTTCTAAATGGAGATATGATTGGCCGGAATGAATCTGGAAATGCTGCGTTACTTGGTTCGATCTCACCACATAAAAACTCTACTCAACTTGTTGAAATGGCTATGAGTGCTAATAGTGAATTAACTAAATTCAATGTAGATACTTCCTGGGATAATGAGAATCATCCTGAATTCTGGTATTTTAGAAGCGATCATTTGCCATATGCCAGAGCAGATGTGCCCGCCATTTTCTTCACCACTTTGCTACATCCAGATTACCATACACCCAAGGATGAAGCTGACAGAATTGACCTTGATAAGCTTACGAAAATGACAAAATGGATGTATTTTACGGGGTGGAAGGTATCCGAAAAAGATAAAAAGCTATCTCTGGACGAAGCTCAGAAAATAGAAAAGTAAAAATTTGATAAAAAGGAAATAATTTTGTGCCCGGAGCGGGAGTCGAACCCGCACGCCCTAATGGACACATGGCCCTCAACCATGCCTGTCTACCAGTTCCAGCACCCGGGCGGTAATCTTTTAGTAAAGATCCAGGGGGCATTAAAAATTTAAAAGAACTTCAGAATTTCTCTGAAAAATATGTGATCTGGCTGGGGGGCTTCCTTCCGCTTCACTTTCGTTTCGCTCAGGACAGGCTTCTCGCCCAGAAAGATCTCACTTAAAAAGTGATCTGGCTGGGGCTTCCTTCGGCTTCACTTTCGTTTCGCTCAGGACAGGCTTCTCGCCCAGAAAGATCTCACTTAAAAAGTGATCTGGCTGGGGCTCGAACCCAGGACCCTCTCCTTAAAAGGGAGATGCTCTACCAACTGAGCTACCAGATCAAGAATAATATTATTTAAGAACTTAAAAAGTGATCTGGCTGGGGCTTCCTTCGGCTTCACTTTCGTTTCGCTCAGGACAGGCTTCTCGCCCAGAAAGATCTCACTTAAAAAGTGATCTGGCTGGGGCTCGAACCCAGGACCCTCTCCTTAAAAGGGAGATGCTCTACCAACTGAGCTACCAGATCAATAAAAAAACATCCGTCGTTTTGCGAATGCGGGTGCAAATATACATTCATTAATTTATTTTTCAAGGCTAAATTGCTATAATTTTATCATAGTTTTGCCTTCATCTCATTTTAAGCAGATTAACAAATGAAAATTTTTCTTTTAGGATATATGGGGTCGGGTAAATCACTTATAGGAAGGAGCCTGGCGTCCTCTCTGGATTCCGATTTTGTAGATTTAGATGAGCTGTTGGAAAAGCGGGAAGGAATCAGTATTTCTGAGATATTTCAGAATCGCGGAGAAGTGTATTTTCGAAAAAAAGAAAGAGCTCTTCTTGAGGAAATAATAAATAAGAAAGATGGCAATAGTATAATTTCCCTGGGAGGAGGAACTCCCTGTTATGGGGATACTATGGGAAAAATAAAAACCGCCGATGATTCTGTGAGCTTTTATCTCAAATTAAGTATTGAAAATTTAACGAAAAGACTTTTTAAGGAAAAAGATCATAGGCCTCTTATAAGTCATCTAAAGGATAAGGTTAAGCTGGAAGAGTTTATAAGAAAACATCTCTTTGAAAGAGGCTTCTATTATAATCAAAGTGACTATATAATTAATTGTGATTCAAAAACACCTGAAGAAATAGTAGCTGAAATTAAGTCGAAATTAGGATAGTTCAGCCCTTGCGCCTTTTTTATCAAAGATCACTTTTACCGTTTCACTTAAAGAAGTGGAAAGAGAAATACCTTTAAAGTCTGCTTTTACAGGATATTTTTTGTGATTTCTATCAACCAAAACGGCTGTTTGGAATTGCTTTAAGGGTACATTTAAGAAATGTCTTACTCCATAAATAAGGGTGGTGCCAGAATTCAGTACATCATCTACAAGAACTACCGATTTATTCTCATATTTTTCAGGGCTTAAACTAGTAGTTATTTCTTTTAAGGGGTTTTTCTTGTCGATATTAACCTCGCACAGAGAAGTCTTGAGTGGAGAAATATCCTTTATTTCCTTTTCGATCTTTTTGGCAAGTTCAAACCCGTTGTTTGCCACACCGGCGATGATAATTTCGGTTTCCTTTACGTTGCTTTCATAGATTTGATAAGCAATTCTCCTAATCTTATGGTTTATTTGCTCCTGGTCTAAAATTGAATGATTTTTATTCATCTTTTATTTTTTAATGAATTTGAAAAACAATTCATTTCCCTCTCGTGGTTTAATAGAATTGTAACAGTGTTCTAAAATATCAATTTTGAAGTAGGGACTAAAATACGTCAAATATTCTTCTTTACTCCCGCCAAAAGGTGGCCCGTTTTCGGTAAGTTCAAAATCGAAAAACAGTCCCACCAGTTGACCATTTTCCTTTAACAGGTTCCAGGCTTTCCGTGCATATTTCTCTCTACTCTCCACCGGGAGGGCGCAAAAAAAGGTTTGTTCCAGAATGAGATCATATTTTTCTTCAGCTTCAAAAAAGTTTTTATTAATAATTTTACTCTCCGGAAACGATGGAAATCTTTTCCTGAAATTCTCCAGTGGCTCTTCGGCAATATCAAGAATACTTACATTCTTGAATCCATTTCGATACAGATATTCTGCTTCATAAGAATTTCCAGCTCCAGGAATAAGGATCTTTAGATCCTTATTTTTTAACTGGTCTATATATACTTTCAAAGGTGTTGAAATATGACCTACATCCCAACCCGTTCTGCCTTCCTTATATTTTTCTTCCCAAAATTCTTTATTCATCTTTTTTAGGTTCTTCTTTTTCCTCCCCGGCATTTTCAAACCAGTCGTCAATATCCCTACGATCTTTTTTTGTAGGCCGGCCGGTTCCTTTTTTACGATAATAGTCTTTTGAATATTTAAGCAGGTCTAGTTTCTCAAAAGCTTCTTTTGGAGTGACATCATTAATATAGATATTCACGAGTTTCGCACCCACTCTATGAGGTGGAAGATCGAGTATTACGATCTCATAATTGATCTGGTTCTTTCTAATAGTTAATTTATCTCCCGGAAATACCTCTTTCGAAGGTTTAAGACTTTCATTATTCAGCTTTGCTTTTCCCTGCTTACAGGCAGTGGTTGCAATGCTTCTGGTCTTGAAATATCGCACACACCATAAAAATTTATCAACTCTCATAATTTGACTCCTAAATCCACGTTCATAATTAAGCAAAAATACAAGATTATTGTATCTTGCGCCTCCAAAATAGCATTCTAATGAGATTGAACAAATTAATGATAATCTGTCTCCTGGCAGTATTTACCTATTCGTGTAATAAAGAGGATGATAGCCCGGAAATAGTCCCTCCAAGAGATAGAGGTGAACAGGCTATAGAAGATGATCAGGCCCTTATTGCATATCTGTCAACTCACTTTTATAATTATGAAGAATTCGAGAATCCTTCAGAGAATTTTGATTATGTAGTAAGATTTGATACGATCGCTGGCGATAATTCTGAAAAGACTCCTGTTATAGACTCTGATAAATTACTTACCAAAACGGTAAATTATGAAGGAGTAGATCAGCAATTATATATTCTGAAGGTTAGAGAAGGAGAAGGGGAGCAGCCACACTTTACCGATTCTACTCTGGTAGCTTACAAGGGACAGTTATTAAATGATGATATATTTGATAGTAACCTTCAATCATCGTCCTGGTTTAATCTTTCAGGTTACCAAGTGAGAGGATCTAATGGAGTTATATCCAAAGTAGGAAGTGTAGTAAAGGGCTTTTCTGAAGGACTGGAGGAATTTAGAGCAGCTTCTGGTTATGTGGTAAATCCTGATAATACTATTACCTGGAATAATGATTATGGGGTAGGCGCTGTTTTTATGCCTTCGGGTCTTGGTTATTTCAACTCATCCCCGGCTTCTATTCCACTTTATTCTCCGCTTATATTTACGGTTAAAATGTACAGAGTTAATGTGGCAGACCATGATCGGGATGGTATTCCTTCTTATATGGAGGATCTTAATAATGACGGAGACGTTTTTAATGATGATACAGATGGTGATGGGTTGAGCAATCATTCAGACCCTGATGATGATGGAGATGGTACTCCCACCAGAGATGAAATAGAAATTGAAGATGGTACTATTAATTTTATAGACACCAATACTGACGGAACGCCCGATTATCTGGATCCAGATATCTTTGAATAATCTAAAGTAAGCATAACAAAAAAAGCCCCGAAGTCGGGGCTTTTTTTATTTTTGATATTGAATATTAGAGACTATAAGCGACACTCAAGATCCATTGAGAAGGTCTCGAGTCTATACGAAAATTTGAGTCGGTAGCATATTCGCCAAAAGCATTGTTCTCATTGAACGCTCCTTCATATCTTGCGTCAAATTCAAGTCTTCCGAAGGCAATTCCGAGTCCTAGCTGGTAGCCTACCGATATTTCATTTTCCACATCTCCTATTTCGAAATTGGTTTTTTCCAATTCATTTTTCAGAATATATTGAAAGGAAGGTCCGGCTTTTATATTTAAAGGACCTAATACATTCAATCCTACCAAAACAGGTGCGTCTATTTTGCTTACTGCATAATCGAAATCCTCATATTCTGTATTGAGTTTCGTATAAACTAATTCTGGTCTCAAAAAGATTCCCATTACCTCAAATTGAGCAAATATACCAGCATGGTATCCCGCTTTTTCTTTTCCGTTTATTATAGAAGACGCATCTCCCGCTACCTGACCGGGATTTTCATATTCTCCTGTAGCTCCATAATTGAATCCTCCTTTTAATCCAAATTTAGCATCCTGAGCGGTCATATTTAAACCGGCGAGGATAAAGGCTAATAGCATTAACTTTTTCATTTGTTTCAATTTATAGTTAGGTTATATATAACGTTGATATAACTATGTTATTTCTAAATACAATAAAAAAGCCTTTACAGATTTCACTGTAAAGGCTTTAATTATCTGAATACCTAAATATTATTTTCTTTTTAAAACTTTTTCAGTAGCCTTGATGATTGCGTCAGCGTTTAATCCGTATTTATCCATTAATTGAGCTGGAGTACCACTCTCCCCAAAAGTATCCTGAGTAGCAACAAACTCCTGTGGAGTTGGATGATTCTCGGCTAGCGTTCTGGCAACACTTTCTCCAAGCCCTCCAAGGAAATTATGTTCTTCAGCAGTTACCACACATCCTGTTTTTTTAGCAGAATCAAGAATAGCCTTTTCATCTAAAGGTTTTATGGTATGGATATCGATAACTTCAGCACTGATTCCTTTTTCGTTAAGTTGAACCGCTGCCTGGACGGCCTCCCACACTAAATGTCCGGTTGCGATAATGGTAACGTCCGTCCCTTCATAAAGTTTAACCGCTTTTCCAATTTCGAATTTTTGATCTTCGGAGGTGAAATTAGCTACTTTTGGTCTTCCAAATCTTAGGTAAACAGGTCCTTCGTGTTCAGCAATGGCGATGGTAGCCGCTTTGGTTTGGTTAAAATCGCAAGTGTTGATAACCGTCATTCCCGGCAACATTTTCATAAGCCCCAGATCTTCAAGTATCTGGTGCGTCGCACCATCTTCACCAAGGGTAACACCAGAGTGGGAAGCACAAATTTTTACATTTTTACCAGAATATGCTACACTTTGTCTAATTTGATCATAAACCCTTCCGGTCGCGAAATTCGCAAAAGTACCCGCAAAAGGAATTTTTCCTCCAATAGTAAGTCCGGCTGCCATCCCAATCATATTAGCTTCAGCGATTCCTACCTGGAAAAAACGCTCCGGATTTTCGTCAATGAAATCCTGCATTTTTAATGATCCCACCAAATCTGCACAGAGGGCGACAACATTCGGGTTTGAGCGCCCAAGTTCGGTAAGGCCTTCACCGAATCCTGAACGTGTATCTTTATTTCCTTTATTTTTATATTCTTTCATTATTTTTTGAATTTAGGATTAGGAACTCCCCTGGATTAATAATCTCCAAGAGTTTCAGGGTTTTGAGAAAGGGCGTTTTCCAGTTGCTCATCGTTGGGAGCCTTGCCATGCCATGCATGAGTATGCATCATAAAGTCCACTCCATGTCCCATTACGGTATGCATTAAGATACAAACGGGTTTTCCTTTTCCGGTTCGGCTTTTAGCTTCCTTAAGTCCATCTATAACCTGCTGAATGTCGTTACCATCAGCAATTTCCATTACATCCCAGCCAAAAGCTTCAAATTTTGCCCTAAGGTTTCCCATTGGAAGTACAGTTTCAGTGCTACCATCAATCTGTTGTCCGTTAAGGTCTACGGTAGAAATTATGTTATCAACGCTGTTTCCGGCGGCATACATGATCGCTTCCCAGTTTTGACCTTCCTGAAGTTCTCCATCTCCATGAAGAGAGAAAATTAGATGATCGTCGTTATTCAACTTTTTAGCTTGGGCAGCACCAAGAGCTACAGACATTCCCTGTCCCAAAGAACCCGAAGCAACTCGAATTCCAGGTAAACCTTCATGAGTGGTTGGATGTCCCTGAAGACGAGAATCTATAAGTCTGAAAGTATTTAATTCTTCAACGGGAAAATATCCGGTTCTGGC
This sequence comes from uncultured Flavobacteriaceae bacterium, assembly GCA_963825045.1. Lineage (GTDB taxonomy): Bacteria > Bacteroidota > Bacteroidia > Flavobacteriales > Flavobacteriaceae > Christiangramia. Next base: position 302,237 of record CAWGSM010000026.1, read on the forward strand.
AAGAACACTATAAAATACAGGGGAAATATGTCCGTTGGAAAGAAAGAAAAGATCTTCTCCTTTTCCGTCCATATTAAATTCTGGATTGTGGTCCATCACTACCTTGTAAAGAGCTGTGAAGTACTCCGTACAGCCCAGGGATCCTCCCGGGTGTCCAGAATTGACCTTATGCACCTGCCTTAAAATATCCCGGCGAACCTGGGTTGCAAAATCTTGTAATTCGTTGATGTCTGGCATTTTAAATTGTGTTGTTTTAATGCTGGCAAAAATAACTTTTTAAATAGCTTTGACCAAGTCACATAAGCTCAGTTATTAACTTTTTTCTCAAAACAACTAACATCCTTAAATTCTAATTGAGCTCTTATTTGATATTTAGTTGAGTATCTTTGCACCGATTTAAACAGAAATATGAAATTTGATCTTTTATCTACCGATCCCGGTAGTAAAGCCAGAGCAGGAAAAATTACTACAGATCACGGGCAAATTGAAACGCCCATTTTTATGCCGGTAGGAACGGTTGCTTCAGTGAAAGGAGTGCACCAAAGAGAACTAAAGGAAGACATAAATCCCGATATTATCCTGGGAAATACTTATCATCTTTATTTAAGGCCTCAAACCGATATTCTGAAAAAAGCAGGAGGACTGCATAAATTCATGAACTGGGACCGCAATATTCTTACAGATAGCGGAGGTTACCAGGTATATTCTCTTTCAGACAGAAGAAAGATAAAGGAAGAAGGGGTGAAATTCAAATCACATATAGATGGCTCATACCATACATTCACTCCAGAAAATGTGATGGAAATTCAAAGAGCTATAGGTGCCGATATTATTATGGCTTTTGATGAATGTACCCCATATCCCTGTGACTATAATTATGCGAAGCGATCTATGCATATGACGCATCGCTGGCTTGACCGTTGTGTCAATCATTTACAAAAAACGCCAGAATTATACGGTTATCAACAAACGCTGTTCCCTATTGTGCAGGGAAGTACTTATAAGGACCTTAGGAAACAGTCTGCAGAATATATCGCAAATGCTGGGGCTGAAGGGAATGCTATTGGCGGACTTTCTGTAGGGGAACCTGCAGAAGAAATGTACGCGATGACCGAGGTTGTTACCGAAATTTTACCGGAAGACAAGCCTCGATATTTGATGGGAGTAGGAACGCCTATAAATATCCTGGAAAATATTGCGTTAGGAATAGATATGTTTGATTGTGTAATGCCAACCCGTAACGGAAGGAACGGGATGCTTTTTACTTCTCATGGAACCATAAATATCAAGAATAAAAAATGGGAAGACGATTTTTCACCCATTGATGAAGAAGGTACAAGTTTTGTAGATTCCCAATATTCCAAAGCTTATGTGCGGCATCTATTTACCGTAAATGAAATGCTGGGCAGGCAAATTGCGAGTATTCATAATCTTAGCTTTTATCTATGGTTGGTAAGAGAGGCGAGAAAGCATATCTTAGCCGGTGATTTTACCGAGTGGAAGAATAAGATGGTAAAACAAATGGATAAACGACTTTAATTCCGCAATTTGAAAATTCTTGATTGGTACATACTAAAGCGTTACCTGGGAACTTTTCTCATGATGCTTATTCTTTTTATACCCATTGGTATTACAGTAAACCTTGCGGAAAAGATTGATAAGATTCTCGAGAATGAAGTTCCTTTTATGGAAGTCTTCTGGTATTATATAGATTTCACTATTTATTTTGCCAATCTTCTATTTCCAATTTTTCTATTTCTTTCGGTGATCTGGTTTACTTCCAAGTTGGCCATGAATACCGAGATTGTCGCATATTTAAGCAGTGGAGTTTCCTTTTATAGATTCTTAAGACCATATTTAATTGGTGCGACCATAGTATGTTTGGGAGCCCTTGCTTTAGCAATGTTCCTGGCTCCTAAAGCCAATAAAGGATATAATGAATTTCTTTACGAATATTTAAAAAAAGGGACTCAAACCCAGGAAACAAGTGACGTTTACCGGCAGATTAATGATAACGAATATATCTATGCGAGTCATTTTCAGCCCCTAACCAAAACTGCGAGAAATTTTACCCTGGAACATTTCGTGGGTAACGAACTTAAATTTAAGATAAGTGCATCTAATTTAAGGTACAGTGAGGATGACAGCCTGTACCATCTCACCCGGGTGGATAAACGAATTATAGGAGAAAAAGAAGACAGTATAAAATACCAGAGAACACTGGATACAATTTTACCTTTTGAATTTGATGAACTTACTCCCGAAACCTATATTGCAGAAACCCTTAATTATACTGAGCTTAATGACTTTATTGCCAAGGAGAGAAGAAGGGGATCTGGAAATATAAACCGTTATCTGGTGGTAGCCTATAAACGATGGAGTATTCCGGTTTCGGCCTTTATACTTACCATCATTGCGGTTGCCGTAGCCTCATTTAAGCGTAGAGGAGGGATGGGCGTGAACCTGGCAGTAGGAATTTCACTGGCGTTCATTTTTGTTTTCTTTGATAAAGTTTTTGGAACCATGGCCGAAAAATCAACTTTTTCACCCCTCATTGCCGTTTGGTTCCCGAATGTTGTTTTTGGAATCCTTGCAATCATACTCCTTTTCCGTGCTAAGCGTTAAAAGACAGATTCATTCAAAAATTAAGTCCGGTCGGGGAATTCTATCCTCTAGAAGTTATTATATTTGTAAGCTATAAAAAAATAAATACCATAATCTGTATGGAATATTTAGATTTTGAACAACCCATTAAAGAGCTCGAAGAGCAGTATGCTAAAGCCTGTAATATTGGTGAAGAAAGTGAAGTAGATGTTACGGCTACCTGCAAGCAGATCGAGAAGAAATTAAAAGAAAAAAAGAAAGAAATATATAAAAACCTAACGCCGTGGCAAAGGGTTCAGCTTTCGAGACATCCCAATAGACCCTACACCCTTGATTATATCAATGCTATCTGTGGCGATACTTTTCTTGAACTTCATGGTGACCGTAATGTAAAAGATGATAAAGCGATGATCGGGGGTCTTGGAAAGATCGATGATCAGAGTTATATGTTCATTGGTCAGCAGAAAGGCTTTAATACAAAAACCAGGCAGTATCGAAATTTCGGAATGGCTAATCCTGAAGGTTACAGAAAAGCCTTGAGATTGATGAAGTCGGCTGAAAAATTCGGAGTCCCTGTCGTAACTTTAATAGACACTCCGGGTGCCTATCCCGGGCTTGAAGCTGAGGAAAGAGGTCAGGGAGAAGCCATTGCCAGGAATATTATGGAAATGACCAGGCTAAAAGTACCAATCATTGTTGTGATCATTGGAGAAGGAGCCAGTGGTGGTGCATTAGGTATTGCTGTTGGCGATAAAGTGATGATGTTGGAGAATACATGGTATTCGGTTATTTCTCCTGAATCCTGTTCTTCTATTCTATGGAGAAGCTGGGAATATAAAGAGGTCGCGGCCGAAGCTTTAAAACTTACCGCTATCGACATGAAGCAACAGAAACTTATCGATGAGATCATCAAAGAACCCCTAGGTGGGGCACACAGCAATAAAGAAGAAACTTATGATAAGGTAAAATCCGCAATTTCCAAAGCCTATTCCGAATTTAAAAACTTATCACCAGCCGAATTGGTAGAAAAAAGGATGGACAAGTATTTGGCCATGGGTGTATTTAAAGGATAAGTTCTTTATTTATATAACATCATTCATAAATCCGGGATATTGTTCTCGGATTTTTTTATCTTATTAACAAGAAAATTTAGTTATTAACAGGTGAAATGTTCATTACCTGTTAAGTAAGAAAAGGCATATTATTTAAGAATGTCTTAACAAATTTTTTACTTTCGTTACTATGGAAAAAATCACCTCCCCCCAGAATTTTACTTATAAAAAATCCAATGTAGTAAATCTTGAAAAAGGAAAAGTTCCGCCGCAAGCAGTTGATTTAGAAGAGGTTGTACTTGGGGCTATGATGATCGATAAAAAAGGGGTAGACGAAATTATCGATATTTTACATCCCGAAGCGTTTTATAAAACGGCTCATAATCTTATTTATGAGGCAATAAAGAAATTATTCGATAATTCTGAGGCGATTGACTTATTAACGGTTTCCAATCAATTGAAGAAAGATGGGAATTTTGATAAAGTTGGTGGGGATTACTACCTGATTCAGCTTACCCAAAAAGTATCGAGTTCTGCGCATATTGAGTTTCACGCAAGGATCATCCTTCAAAAATATATTCAAAGAAGTCTTATTAAGATCTCCAATGAAATCATTGAAGAAGCTTTTGATGAAGGAACAGACGTTTTTGATCTTTTAGATAATGCCGAGGCAAAACTTTATGAGGTTACCCAGGGGAATATTAAACGTTCTACAGAAACTGCTCAAAGTTTGGTAATTCAGGCCAAGAAAAAAATTCAGGAAATCTCTAATAAAGAAGGATTGAGTGGTGTGCCTTCCGGATTTGAAAAACTTGATCAGCTGACCTCGGGCTGGCAGCCTTCAGATTTAATCATAGTGGCAGCTCGTCCTGGTATGGGTAAAACAGCGCTTACGCTGTCTATGGCTAGAAATATTGCCGTAGATCAAGGGATTCCCGTGGCGTTCTTCTCTCTGGAGATGTCTTCGGTACAGTTAATCACCCGTCTTATTTCTTCTGAAACGGGTCTTTCTTCTGAAAAATTAAGAACAGGTAAACTTGAACAACACGAATGGGAGCAATTAAATGTGAAGGTTAAAGATCTGGAAAAAGCTCCTTTATTTATTGATGATACTCCTTCCTTATCTATTTTTGATTTAAGAGCGAAAGCACGCCGACTTGCTTCTCAACACGGGATTAAGATGATTGTAATTGATTACCTACAGTTAATGACCGCAGGAGGAAGTCAAAAAGGTGGAAACAGGGAGCAGGAAATTTCTACAATTTCACGAAACCTAAAAGCACTGGCAAAGGAACTTGGAGTGCCTGTAATTGCACTTTCACAGCTTTCCAGGGCGGTAGAGACCCGTGGAGGGAGTAAACGACCTTTGCTCTCTGACCTTAGGGAATCTGGAGCTATTGAGCAGGATGCCGATATTGTTTCTTTTATTTATCGTCCGGAATATTATAAGATCGAAGAATGGGATGATGAGGAAAGAACTCCTACCCAGGGCCAGGCTGAATTTATTGTTGCCAAGCACCGTAACGGTGGATTAGAAAATATCAGACTTAAATTCATTGGAGAACTCGGTAAATTTGATAATTTAGAAGACTTTAGTTTCCCATCTGAAATTCAGTCTAGTATGAATAGCAGAGATGATGATAAGGAATTTGGGAATCATAATTTACCTAATCCAAGCGCCGATGAGGCCTTTGGAAGTTCAATGAACTCTGATTTTGATGATGACGATAATGACGTTCCGTTCTAAAATTCATAAGCTAAATTTAGCTAAGGAAATTTCTATATTTAAATTTTTAAAAAGCAGTATAGCATTGAAAAATGCCTTGCTGCTTTCTTTTTTGTTTCTGTTTACATCGCATATTTATGCTTCTAAAGTGCTTATTCCTATGGATGCCGAATCACAAAGCAACCATTTAAAGGCATACGGAATCGTTTATTATTCTCTTGAAAATCAGCTGAATGTTAACTGGCTTCTTAATTATCGCGGAGGTTCTTTTCTTATTTCAGATTCTGAAAAACTTCGTAAAGAATGTCAGATCAGGGGCGTGGATTTTGAACTTATAAGTGATAACTCAGCGCAAAGTATTCTTGAAGAGATCAGTAGTCCTTCAAAAAATATGGAATCTGTTGCTTTGGAAAAAGCACCAAAAATTGCAGTATATAGTCCAAGTGGGAATAAACCCTGGGATGATGCGGTAACTATGGCTCTCACCTATGCTGAAATTCCATACACCACTATTTATGATAAGGATGTTTTAAATGATGCTTTGTTGCTTTATGACTGGCTGCATTTGCATCACGAGGATTTTACAGGTCAGTATGGAAAATTTTACAGAACTTTTAGAACCGTTCCCTGGTATATTCAGGAAAAGAAAGAAGCAGAGGAACTTGCGGCCGAATTAGGCTATTCAAAAGTTTCTGAAGAAAAGTTGGCGGTCGCTTTAAAGATTCGTGATTATGTAGTGGGAGGAGGATTTATGTTTGCCATGTGCAGTGCCACAGATAGTTTTGATATTGCTCTTGCTGCAGAAGGTGTGGATATTGCTGAACCTATGTTTGACGGAGATCCCAGTGAACCTGGATATCAGGCTAAAATTGATTTTAGTAAGACCTTCGCTTTTACCAATTTCGAACTCGAGAGAAGCCCTATGGTCTATGAATTTTCGAGTATAGATATGACCGCAAAAAGACAAATCCAAAAGGAAAATGATTATTTCACTTTAATGGATTATTCTGCCAAATGGGACGTTGTTCCTACCATGCTTACCCAGAACCACACCAGATTGGTGAAGGGATTTATGGGACAGACCACCAGTTATGACCCGGAAACCATTAAACCGGGAGTATTGATTATGGGGGAAAGTAAGTTAAATGGGGAAGCCCGGTATATTCATGGTATAAAAGGGAAAGGATTTTTTACTTTTTATGGAGGTCACGACCCTGAAGATTATCAGCATAGAGTAGGGGATCCAAAAACAGAACTGGAGTTACATCCGAATTCGCCGGGCTATAGGCTTATTCTTAATAATGTTCTGTTCCCTGCTGCTAAAAAGAAAGAACAAAAAACCTAAGTATTGATTCATGAAAATTTTTCAGAAGGAAATCAAACTTGAATCCAGGCAACGTGGATTTCACCTTATTACTGAAGAGATTATTTCTCAATTTTCAGAAATCAGAAATATTGAAGTCGGTTTTCTTCAGGTATTTATTAAACACACTTCCGCGGGTTTAACAATTAATGAAAATGCAGATCCTACGGTACTGGAAGATTTTGAAAGTCATTTTGATAAAATGGTCCCCGAAAATCAGCCTTATTATAAGCATACCATGGAGGGGGCCGATGATATGCCTGCACATATAAAATCATCCTTGACCGGGAGTTCAGTTATGATACCGATAACTAATGGAGAATTGAATTTAGGGACCTGGCAGGGCGTTTATTTATGTGAGCACAGGAATCAGGGTGGGTCCAGAAAACTAGTTCTTACCGCATACGGAAATCTGAAATAAAAAAATCCCGCCAATTGGCAGGATTTTTTTATAAGAGAGTATAATCGTTATTATTTTACTTTTTCGACAATCGCTTTAAAAGCTTCCGGGTTATTCATAGCCAGATCGGCAAGAACCTTACGATTCAAATCGATATTACTGGCTTTAATTTTACCCATAAATTGTGAATAAGATAATCCTTCTTGTCTGGCTGCAGCGTTAATACGCATTATCCATAAAGAACGAAAGTTGCGTTTCTTGGCTTTACGGTCTCTGTATGCATAAAGCATAGCTTTATCAACCGCATTTTTAGCAACGGTCCAAACGTTTTTACGACGTCCGAAATATCCTTTTGCTTGCTTTAAAACTTTTTTTCTACGTGCCCTTTTGGCAACTGAGTTTACTGATCTTGGCATATTTTACATTTTTTTGTAGCAGGCGATCCAATAACTCAAAATTTAAAATTCTGAATTTTGAATTCTTTTATTGGCCCGACTCCATGGTTAAATAATTAATTAAACCTCAAGAGCTTCAATTTACTTTAAACGTAATTGAAGTTTGACATTGTCCTTATCTGCATCATGTACTAAAGTACTGTGAGTTAAGGCTAGCTTACGTTTCTTAGACTTCTTTGTTAAGATATGACTCTTAAACGCGTGCTTTCTTTTGATTTTACCTGTACCTGTTAGCTTAAAACGCTTCTTTGCACTGGATTTTGTTTTCATCTTAGGCATTGCTGTCCTTTTTTATAATTAACTCTCTTATTCTCTTCAAAAACCTCTTTAAACTCCTCTCCTTTGGAGGGGGCAACACTGCAATTGCAGGGTTGGTAGAGGTATTATTTTGATTTCTTAGTAGGGGATAAGAACATTGTCATTCTCTTTCCTTCCAACTTAGGCATTTGTTCTACTTTACCATATTCTTCAAGATCCTGGGCAAGTCTTAAAAGAAGGATCTCTCCTTTATCTTTAAAAACAATAGAACGCCCCTTGAAAAATACAAAAGCCTTTAGCTTTGCACCGTCCTTTAAGAATTTCTCTGCATTTCGTTTTTTGAACTCGTAATCATGGTCATCTGTGTTGGGACCAAAACGAATTTCTTTTACAACCACTTTACTGGCTTTGGCTTTCATGGCTTTTTCACGTTTCTTTTGTTCATAAAGAAACTTCTTATAATCCATGACCTTTACAACTGGTGGTTTAGCGTTTGGAGAAATCTCCACAAGATCAAGACCCTGTTCCTCTGCAATCGCAAGAGCTTTCTTTACAGGATAAACGTCCATCTCTACGTTATCACCAACCAGACGCACTTCGTCTGCTTTGATCTTCTCGTTGATTCGGTGTTGTTCTTCTTTTTGTCTGCCGAATCTGTTCGGTTTTCTTCTACGTATAGCTATGGCTTAAAATTTTAATTAAACTTCAGTTTTAAAAGGCTTTAAGGTACTATTGATTTCTGTATTTATCAAATTTGCGAAATCTTCAATCTTCATAGTCCCTATATCTCCTTCACTATGTTTACGAACAGAAATTGTACCATCTTTGGCTTCCTGCTCGCCAACTATTAACATATAAGGGTATTTGTTTACTTCTGCTTCCCTTATTTTCTTGCCTATAGTCTCGTTTCTGTTATCTATAAGGGCGCGAATTTCGTTATTTTCGAGCAAAGTTAAAACTTTTTGTGAGTATTTTTCATATTTCTCACTGAGTGAGAGAATAATAGCCTGCTCAGGCATTAGCCATAAAGGAAAGTTTCCTCCGGTATGCTCCAGTAAAATAGCCACAAATCTTTCCATACTACCAAAAGGTGCACGGTGGATCATTACGGGACGGTGTGACTCATTGTCACTTCCTTTATATGTCAGGTCAAAGCGTTCAGGTAAATTATAGTCCACCTGAATGGTTCCCAACTGCCAGCTTCTTCCTAAAGCATCTCTCACCATAAAGTCCAGTTTTGGACCATAAAATGCAGCTTCACCAGTTTCAATTACATAATTAAGTCCCTTTTCTTCCGCAGCATTGATGATCGCATTCTCTGCTTTTTCCCAAACATCGTCAGAGCCTATATATTTCTCCTTATTATCAGGGTCTCTTAAGGAAACCTGAGTAACAAAATCATTAAAGCCTAAAGATTGGAATACATATAAGGTAAGGTCTATTACTTTTTTAAATTCTTCATCCAGTTGTTCGGGCATACAGAATATGTGGGCATCATCCTGTGTAAATCCGCGAACTCTTGTCAAACCGTGTAGTTCACCACTTTGCTCATATCTATATACGGTACCAAATTCAGCAAATCTCTTTGGAAGATCTCTATAACTCCACGAAGATGCATTATACATTTCACAGTGGTGTGGACAGTTCATGGGTTTCAACATAAATTCTTCTCCTTCGTTCGGAGTTTTAATAGGCTGAAAGCTGTCTTCACCATATTTAGCGTAATGACCTGAAGTTACATATAGTTCTTTGCTGCCAATATGCGGACTCACTACCATTTCGTAGCCGGCTTTCTTTTGAGCTTTCTTAAGGAAGTTTTCGAGTCTTTCTCTAAGAGCAGCTCCTTTTGGTAACCATAATGGTAAACCCTGGCCTACTTTCTGGGAAAATGTGAAAAGCTCTAATTCTTTTCCAAGTTTTCTATGATCTCGTTTCTTCGCTTCTTCTATAAGTTCCAAATATTCCTTGAGCTCCTTTTGCTTCGGAAATGAAACTCCATAAACCCTTGTAAGCTGAGGATTTTTTTCATCACCTCTCCAATAAGCTCCAGCAACACTCATTAACTTTACAGCTTTAATGATGCCTGTGTTTGGAATGTGTCCTCCTCGACAGAGATCGGTAAAAGTATCGTGGTCGCAGAAAGTAATATCTCCGTCCTGAAGATTCTCAATAAGTTCTACCTTGAACTGATTGTTTTCTCCTTTATAAAAATCGAGTGCTTCCTGTTTGGAGACTTCTCTCATTTGGAAATCATGTTTACCTCTTGCAATCTCCAGCATACGGTCTTCAATTTTTTTGAAGTCGTTATCTGAAATCTTCTGATCTCCAAAATCTATGTCATAATAAAAACCTTTTTCAATTGCAGGGCCTATGGTGAGTTTCGCTCCCGGATAAAGGTCCTGAATAGCCTGAGCCATCACGTGAGAGGTAGAATGCCAGAATGCTTTCTTTCCTTCATTATCTTTCCAAGTGAATAATACAAGATTCCCATCGGTATTTAAAGGAGTTGTTGTTTCCACCGTTTCATTATTGAATTTAGCTGAAATCACATTTCTGGCTAAACCTTCACTAATACTTTTGGCTACCTCCATAGGGGTACTGCCTTTTTCAAACTCTTTAATACTTCCGTCTGGCAGAGTAATCTTGATCATTTTATTCAATTTTTCGAAGCAACAAAGATAAGGTGTTGGATTTGGTTGCACAATACATATATAAATATTAGGTAACGATATTATTTAAGAAGTAAGTTGTTCTTATAGTAATAGCTCGTTTATTTATCAAGTTTTGAAAAAGTTTTCCAGTTAAAATTATTGAGGTGCAGGCTATTATGTTTTCGGGTGGGATTTTATCCAAAAAAACTCATTTTTTTATTTGGTTATAAGTTTTAAGTGGTTGTATATTTGCACCCGCTTTCGCAGGGAAGCAGATGTTCACTAACGTTAATGACAATAGGCAACACCAAAGAAATGGATATAAAAAAATGAATATTTTTTTTATAAATTAATTTGGATTCAAAGTGGGAGTCGTCATATATTTGCACCCGCTTAGGAGTTGAAGCGATGTTCACAGAAGGTTTTGAGGGTATTAGGGGTTGAGTTAGAAGCTTTTAAAAAGAAACTAAAATTTTTTCTAAAAAAGTTTTGGTTGGGAAATAAAAAGTCTTGTATATTTGCACCCGCTTTGAGAGAGAGCAGCCGTTCAAGATTACAGATTAAAAAAGTAAGAGAGACCGCCGGATGGGGCGATGGTTAAGAGGTTCGAGTCCTTGGGTTTTAACTAAGACAAGCAGCCTTGCTTGTTCAGTGGATGCTTACCCCTTGGGGGAGGTGCTGAAAGCGAAGGGGGCTGAAAGTTCATTGATATATTGAATTGACAAGGATTATAGAGTATTGATACTTTATGATCAAGTGTATAAGAATTAAGACTAGAAGAAGTCATTTTGAGCAATTTCTTTAGTAGTTGTTGAATAAACAAATGTCTTTTAGGTTTACCTAAAAGCCAACTTATATGTCATCCTCGCAAGAGGAACATTAAGATTTAACGATGAAGAGTTTGATCCTGGCTCAGGATGAACGCTAGCGGCAGGCCTAACACATGCAAGTCGAACGGTAACATGGATTGCTTGCAATCTGATGACGAGTGGCGCACGGGTGCGTAACGCGTATACAATCTGCCTTTAAGCGGGAAATAGCCCATGGAAACGTGGATTAATGTCCCATAGTCTATAGTCTTCACCTGGAGATTATAGTAAACATTTATGGCTTAAAGATGAGTATGCGTCCTATTAGTTAGTTGGTAAGGTAACGGCTTACCAAGACGGCGATAGGTAGGGGTCCTGAGAGGGAGATCCCCCACACTGGTACTGAGACACGGACCAGACTCCTACGGGAGGCAGCAGTGAGGAATATTGGACAATGGAGGCAACTCTGATCCAGCCATGCCGCGTGCAGGAAGACTGCCCTATGGGTTGTAAACTGCTTTTATACGGGAAGAACCGCACCTACGTGTAGGTGTTTGACGGTACCGTAAGAATAAGGATCGGCTAACTCCGTGCCAGCAGCCGCGGTAATACGGAGGATCCAAGCGTTATCCGGAATCATTGGGTTTAAAGGGTCCGTAGGCGGAATAATAAGTCAGTGGTGAAAGTCTGCAGCTTAACTGTAGAATTGCCATTGATACTGTTGTTCTTGAATTATTATGAAGTGGTTGGAATGAGTAGTGTAGCGGTGAAATGCATAGATATTACTCAGAACACCTATTGCGAAGGCAGATCACTAATACTATATTGACGCTGAGGGACGAAAGCGTAGGTAGCGAACAGGATTAGATACCCTGGTAGTCTACGCCGTAAACGATGGTTACTAGCTGTCCGGCCTAATTGAGGGCTGGGTGGTTAAGCGAAAGTGATAAGTAACCCACCTGGGGAGTACGTTCGCAAGAATGAAACTCAAAGGAATTGACGGGGGCCCGCACAAGCGGTGGAGCATGTGGTTTAATTCGATGATACGCGAGGAACCTTACCAGGGCTTAAATGCAGTCTGACAGGTCTGGAAACAGACCCTTCTTCGGACAGATTGCAAGGTGCTGCATGGTTGTCGTCAGCTCGTGCCGTGAGGTGTCAGGTTAAGTCCTATAACGAGCGCAACCCCTGTGGTTAGTTGCCAGCGAGTGAAGTCGGGAACTCTAGCCAGACTGCCGGTGCAAACCGCGAGGAAGGTGGGGATGACGTCAAATCATCACGGCCCTTACGTCCTGGGCCACACACGTGCTACAATGGTAGGGACAGAGGGCAGCTACCCCGCGAGGGGATGCGAATCTTCAAACCCTATCACAGTTCGGATCGCAGTCTGCAACTCGACTGCGTGAAGCTGGAATCGCTAGTAATCGCATATCAGCCATGATGCGGTGAATACGTTCCCGGGCCTTGTACACACCGCCCGTCAAGCCATGGAAGCTGGGGGTACCTGAAGTCGGTCACCGTAAGGAGCCGCCTAGGGTAAGACTGGTAACTGGGGCTAAGTCGTAACAAGGTAGCCGTACCGGAAGGTGCGGCTGGAACACCTCCTTTCTAGAGCGATGTTACTTTATAGTAACTAGCGACAATTACGAAAGGGAAGTTCGAAAGTTCAGACCTTTTGGTCTTGATTCTTATCGTCAATTCGATTAAAAATAGCAATAAGTTATAAGCTGTAAGCTATAAGCCAAGAAGGCTTAGTGCTGAAAGCTTAAGGCTTTATGCTGTTTATGGACAGTCTCATAGCTCAGCTGGTTAGAGCGCTACACTGATAATGTAGAGGTCGGCAGTTCGAGTCTGCCTGAGACTACGACGCAAGCGAAGCTTGCAGTTTAAAGTTGAAGGTTGAAAAGTTCAAAGGTTTTAACTTGGAACGAAGTTCATTTGAAATAATTTAAAGGAAATTCTAGAAGTTGAGAAGGATTCTAATTCTACATTAACTGAATTACTGTTACGGAATTCACTAAAATGGGGGATTAGCTCAGCTGGCTAGAGCGCCTGCCTTGCACGCAGGAGGTCATCGGTTCGACTCCGATATTCTCCACGATTCCTTGAGATACAAAGGGGATAGTTTTTACAAACAACCAGGAAACAAAAGTTTTTTAGTTTGTAGGATCATCGAGATTGTATCGTTATTACGGGAAAAAAGTTCATTGACATATTGAGAAACAAAGAATACGAGAACACTATTAGATAGAAATATTTAATAAAAGTAAATACATTATAATACTTCTGTTCTGAGCAATCAGAATAGATTAGAGCATTAAGCAAATCGCATACAAGCTAGATAAGGGCGTATGGGGGATGCCTAGGCTCTCAGAGGCGAAGAAGGACGTGATAAGCTGCGAAAAGTCGTGGGGATTGGCACATACAAATTGATCCGCGAATATCCGAATGGGGCAACCCGGCATATTGAAGATATAGTCACCCGACTTGTCGGGGGCGAACCCGGAGAACTGAAACATCTAAGTACCCGGAGGAAGAGAAAACAACAGTGATTGCGCTAGTAGCGGCGAGCGAACGCGCAGAAGCCCAAACCATAAGGTTTACGGACCTTATGGGGTTGTAGGACCACAATATTGTTTGTACAAGGAATTAGAACAGGTTGGAAAGCCTGGCCAAAGACGGTGACAGCCCGGTATAGGCAACTTGGTATAAAACATAGTGGTATCCTGAGTAGTGCGGGGCACGTGAAACCCTGTATGAATCTGGCGGGACCATCCGCCAAGGCTAAATACTCCTGAGAGACCGATAGTGAACCAGTACCGTGAGGGAAAGGTGAAAAGAACCCTGAACAAGGGAGTGAAATAGAACCTGAAACCATACGCTTACAAGCGGTCGGAGTCCGCCTAAGGCGGATGACGGCGTGCCTTTTGCATAATGAGCCTACGAGTTACCGTTGCCAGCAAGGTTAAGCAGTTCAGCTGTGGAGCCGTAGCGAAAGCGAGTCTGAATAGGGCGCCATAGTTGGTAGTGGTAGACGCGAAACCGTGTGATCTACCCTTGGGCAGGTTGAAGCTGTGGTAACACATAGTGGAGGACCGAACCCGTTGACGTTGAAAAGTCTTGGGATGACCTGAGGGTAGGGGTGAAAGGCCAATCAAACTCGGAAATAGCTCGTACTCCCCGAAATGCATTTAGGTGCAGCGATATATTAGTTTTATAGAGGTAGAGCTACTGATTGGATGCGGGGGCTTCACCGCCTACCAATTCCTGACAAACTCCGAATGCTATAAAATGTTGTATATCAGTGAGGGCATGGGTGCTAAGGTCCATGTCCGAGAGGGAAAGAACCCAGACCATCAGCTAAGGTCCCAAAATATATGTTAAGTTGAAGAAACGCGGTTGGACTGCCCAGACAGCTAGGATGTTGGCTTGGAAGCAGCCATTCATTTAAAGAGTGCGTAACAGCTCACTAGTCGAGCGGTCCGGCATGGATAATAATCGGGCATAAACATATTACCGAAGCTATGGACTCCGAAGTTAATTCGGAGTGGTAGGGGAGCATTGTAACAGAGATGAAGGTGTACTGCGAGGTATGCTGGATTGGTTACAAAAGAAAATGTAGGCATAAGTAACGATAATGCGGGCGAGAAACCCGCACACCGAAAGACTAAGGTTTCCTCAGCTATGCTAATCAGCTGAGGGTTAGTCGGGACCTAAGGCGAACCCGAAAGGGGTAGTCGATGGACAAGCAGTTAATATTCTGCTACTTGCCCCACGTTAAAGCGGACGGAGGCGTAAATTTGGTGCGTACTGACGGAATAGTACGTTGAAGGGAGTGGTAACACCCCGATAGTACACAAAAGCTACGGCCGGCGTGATAATCCAGAGGAGCGACTTCCAAGAAAAGCGAGTGGAGGCAACCCGTACCCTAAACCGACACAGGTAGTTGGGAAGAGAATTCTAAGGTGCTCGAGAGATTCATGGCTAAGGAACTAGGCAAAATTGGCCCGTAACTTCGGGAGAAGGGTCGCCCCCTGTAAGGGGGGCCGCAGTGAAAAGATCCAGGCGACTGTTTATCAAAAACACAGGGCTCTGCTAAATCGAAAGATGACGTATAGGGCCTGACACCTGCCCGGTGCTGGAAGGTTAAGGGGAGATGTTAGCTTCGGCGACGCATTGAACTGAAGCCCCAGTAAACGGCGGCCGTAACTATAACGGTCCTAAGGTAGCGAAATTCCTTGTCGGGTAAGTTCCGACCTGCACGAATGGTGCAACGATCTGGATACTGTCTCAGCCATGAGCTCGGTGAAATTGTAGTATCGGTGAAGATGCCGATTACCCGCTGTGGGACGAAAAGACCCCGTGCACCTTTACTATAGCTTAGTATTGACTTTGAACAAGTGATGTGTAGGATAGGTAGGAGACATTGAAGCGGTATCGCCAGGTATCGTGGAGTCGTTGTTGAAATACTACCCTTTACTTGTTTAGAGCCTAACTTCTGAGACAGAAGGACAGTGCTTGGTGGGTAGTTTGACTGGGGTGGTCGCCTCCAAAAGAGTAACGGAGGCTTCTAAAGGTTCCCTCAGCACGCTTGGTAACCGTGCGTAGAGTGCAATGGCAAAAGGGAGCTTGACTGAGAGACATACAGGTCGATCAGGTACGAAAGTAGAGCATAGTGATCCGGTGACACCGCATGGAAGGGTCATCGCTCAAAGGATAAAAGGTACGCCGGGGATAACAGGCTGATCTCCCCCAAGAGCTCACATCGACGGGGGGGTTTGGCACCTCGATGTCGGCTCGTCACATCCTGGGGCTGGAGAAGGTCCCAAGGGTTGGGCTGTTCGCCCATTAAAGTGGCACGCGAGCTGGGTTCAGAACGTCGTGAGACAGTTCGGTCTCTATCTACAGTGGGCGTTAGAAATTTGAGTGGACCTGATCCTAGTACGAGAGGACCGGATTGGACGAACCTCTGGTGTATCTGTTGTTCCGCCAGGAGCACTGCAGAGTAGCTACGTTCGGAAGGGATAAGCGCTGAAAGCATATAAGCGCGAAACCCACCACAAGATGAGATTTCTTTAAAGGACCGTGGGAGACTACCACGTTGATAGGCTACAGGTGTAAGGGCAGTAATGTCATAGCCGAGTAGTACTAATACTCCGTAAAGCTTGATGCGAGATGGTCTGGGAGCCGCAAAACTCCCAGACCGCCAAATGCTTACATTATATATGTATCACCTCAGTTCTTTTTATTTTTTGTTTCTTAAGTATGTCAACGATATTAGTCCCGATGAGTCGGGACAGTTTTAAGCTCGAGGCTTATAACTTACCTTTTAAGGTGGCTATAGCAACGGGGCTCACCTCTTCCCATTCCGAACAGAGTAGTTAAGCCCGTTAGCGCAGATGGTACTGCTTATTTGTGGGAGAGTATGTCGCCGCCTTCTTCTTGAAAACCCCTTCAGTCTTACTGAAGGGGTTTTTTTATGTATATAATTCAGATATAAGATAGTTGGGGTTTAAATAATTGATATACAGTACTTTAAATAAGGGAATCTCCCTATCCATATTTTTGATTTTCAGAAGTAACTTGTATGTTTCATTTTTAATTAAAAATCATCAATCATGAGTTATTTTAAATCATCAATCTTAGTATTATTAATAATCTGCTTTATTTCATCCTGTTCTAAAGATGATAATATTAACAGCATAGACAATAATTTTTTGAGTGCCAACATAAATGGCATATCTTACAACATGGATTCTAAATCTTCTGTTTTTACTGTAAAACGTATAATAGGAGCCAGTGGGATTATTAAATTAGATGTTCAGGTTTTAAGTGAAGCTGGAAATATGAGGTTTATTGTCCCTTCTTATTCTGGTAAAAGTATTTACCTGATGGGTAAGGGAACCGTGCTTCCCAATACTTTTGAATTTGAAAATACTTCTACTTTTAGTAAATGGGTTTGTCGCAATCCCGGAACTTCAATAAACGAAAGGAATTTTATAGAAGTTATTAATGATGATGGTAAAATGCTGGAGGGAAACTTCAGTTTTATCGCTCAAAATCCAGAAGACCAAAGTCTCCTGAAAATAACGGAAGGCAAATTTAGATTGGTAGAAGAATAAGTTGATTACCCAAACATCGATTTCACAACCGTAAGTATACCTTTAAACATACAGAACAAGGCTCCCATAGTTGCCAGAATTCCTAATATAAGTACTGCAACATAGAGGGGATGTTCCTGGTTGTTGAAAGCGCTATAAAGAACTGCCGGCCCCATAAACGATAGTGGTAGTGCAGCGCCCAGATATTTTATTCCTTTTGATAGGATTTTTTTATCTGTGTGTTTCATTTATTCAATTTTATAGATGGTTGAATCAGCTTCTGATAATCTAAAATAACCAAAAGGATAATTATCGGGATTAGTTCTATTGATTATATTTCCTTTTACCGTGGCAGGCATTGTCTCAAATTGTCCGCCATTATTTGTGCCAATCTGTGAACGGAGGATAAAAAGATATTCATAGTAACTTTTTGAAATTCCTTCTATTTGGATATCGATCAGATCACCAACTTCTATATCGTCATTAGAATAATAACCGAAGATCTGGTTTCCGTTGGTAAATTCATCTTCATAGATCTCGAAATTTATATCCTCATTTTTAAATTTAAATAAATAAAAATTCTCTGCATCGGCCGGATCGGTATAATAAGCCTTTAATTCAATATCTTCTCCTGAAAAACCTCCGGAATCATTTTGTTCTATATAATCAATTTCCGTTACCGGAATCAAAATTTCAGATGCTGTGTAAACTTCGTCATTATAGACCACCTCAAGTTCATACCCATTATTTAACTCCGGTTTAAAATCCATATTAAAATAATTACCATTCTGGGCATGACTAAATTCAAATATTTCTCCACTTTCAGAAATAATTTTCACCTGTGCATCCTCTACTCCTGAAATTTCTTCTTCATAAAAACCTGAAGTTTTTGATACTCTTATTGTCTGACTATTTCCATCGCTCCCTTTTAGCCATACGATAGAAGCTTCAATTACCAAACGAGGTTCACTTTTTTCAAGCTCAATATCAACTACCTCTTCACAGGAATAAGTCGTGAGGATGAAGATGAAAAGAATAGATTTCAGAAGTTTTTTCATTTAGAAATTAAAATTATAAGTGATAGATGGTATTATTCCAAAAAGAGATAATCGTATTGCTTCATTCACATTAGTGTCTGAGTTTTCCCTGAAACTTATCGAATAAGCATTTTGCCTGTTGTAGACATTATATATTCCAAAATTCCAGTAGGATTCGAAGCTTTTATTCTTTCTTTTTCCCGATCTAAGCGTCGCCGAAATATCCAAACGATGATAGGAAGGAAGTCTGTCGCCATTTCGATTTCCATAAACTGGTATTGTGATTCCTTCATACTCATACTGCGCAGTTGGATAGGTAGTAGCAAGCCCGGTTTGAAATATAAAATTAGCATTTAACTGCCATTTCTTATTCAAATCGTAACTGCCGGTAATACTTAAGTCATGGGTCTTGTCATAATTTGAATTATACCATTCTCCGTTATTTATTCCAGGCTCTATTTCATTTCTTCCTGGTGTTCTTTGTTCCGACCTAGATAAAGTATAGGCCAGCCAGCCTTTAAGTCGACCAGAATTTCTTCTAAGCAAGAGTTCCAGTCCAAATGCTCTTCCCTGTCCGTTAAGCACCACACGTTCTATGGCATTATTAGCTATAAGGTTTGCTCCGTCGATATAGTCAATCCTATTTTTAACTTTTTTGTAAAAACTTTCTACTTCTACCGAATAATTGTTATTGGTAGAATTTCTGAAATATCCAATTGCATATTGATCAAGCACCTGAGGTTTTAAATATGGTCCACTTGGAGCCCATACATCAAGTGGTGTTGGAGAACTTGTGTTTGAAAGCAAGTGCAGGTACTGACTCATACGGTTATAGCTCACTTTCACCGATTCATTATCATTAATAGAATAAGCAAGGGCAACACGGGGTTCCAAATTAGTGTACAACTTTAATACATCGTTCCTGGAGTAATCTAATGTTTCTTCAATTCCAGCTTCTGAATAAATATCTCTTTCCGGATCATAAGCTACCGGTTCATTTTCATAGCTGTTGAATTTCTTCTGGCCCAGTCTGAAAAAATTACTAAGCCTTAAACCATATTCGGCTGAAAATTTATCATTGAACTTATGTTCGGCAGAAATATAAATAGCATTTTCAAGAGCATATTTATTTATTAACTTAAAATAATTGATACCGGACTCCTCGTCTATGGGTTTTATTTCTCCTGGATTGAATTCATAATAGGTATTCTGCAATCCATATTCCAGTTGGAAATTATCATTGATATAATGGTTAAAATCATATTTTAAATTTAGGTTCTTTATTCCACTATCCCAGTCAAAACCTACAAAATTAAGGGATAGACCATAATAATAGTCACTATAGATTACTGAAAGATTAGTAAAAATATTATCTGATAAAATATGATTCCATCTTAGGTTCAATACAGCATTCCCATAAGTATTTTCAAAATTCTGACTAATATTAAAAACGTCTCTTCCAAAATATCCAGAAAACAGCAGTTTATTGCTGTGATCTATTTTATAAGTAAGTTTTGTATTAAGATCGTAGAAATAAGCTGAATTTTCGTTATCGGTTAACTTAAGGAATAAATGAGCATATGAGCTCCGGCCACCTATGAGGAACGCTCCCTTATCTTTTATAATGGGCCCCTCGGCTAATAATCTGCTCGAAATTACGCCGATACCACCCTGCATTTTAAATTCCTTGCTGTTCCCATCTCTCTGGTAAATATCCAGAACCGAAGAAACTCTTCCGCCATATTCCGCAGGAATTCCTCCTTTATAAAGCTTAAGATCTTTGATGGCATCGGGATTAAAAACTGAGAATAATCCGAATAAATGTGAAGAATTGTAGATAGTAGCCTCATCCAGCAAAATAAGATTTTGATCAACCGCGCCTCCTCTCACGTTAAATCCTGAAGAACCTTCACCCGCATTCGAAACTCCGGGCAATAAAAGCAATGATCTAACAACATCAACCTCTCCAAAAACAACAGGTAGCCTTTTGATAGTATTTATGGAAAGTTTATTAACGCTCATTTCTGGTTTGCTAATGTCCAGTCCCTCAGTATCGGTTGTAATTAATATTTCGTCAAGATTTTCAGAAGCTTTTGATAGCTGAAGATTCAACTCTTTATTGCTATCCATAATGATGGTATCCCGAATAGTTTGATACCCGATATAGGAAATAATAATTTCATAAGTAGCTTCCGAAAGTTTGATGGAATAATAGCCATAATCGTTAGTAACTACTCCTGTGTTTGCTTGAGGAATAATTAAATTAACGCCAATAAGGGTTTCGTTACTGGAGGCATCAGTAATAGTTCCGTTAAGAGTATAGGAGGATTGCTGGCCAATAATGCTATTCTGGACAAGCAATGTCAGGAGGAAACAAACTAAATAGCGATAAAACAATTTTTTCTTCAAAAATATAAAAGTTTAGGCTTCCCTAAAGCGTATACTTTGTTTTTCTCTTCTGGAAAATCGAATCAAAAGCAAAGAACTTATGGATAAACAAATTAATACTATAATTGCTAAAGGTATGGTGCTTGAAGTATGGAATAAGCTTATGATAAATGAGGTCAAAGCACCAAGAATCATTTTAAGACTACCTATGAGAGCTGAAGCACGACCAGCTTTTTTTTCAAAAGGTTCTAGGGAAAGGGCCGTAGTATTGGGGTTTTGAAATCCTAAAAGGAACAATATAAAAAACAGAATTCCCGCCGTAGGATAAAAACCAAATCCTATAAGACTGTTTAAAAGCAACAATATTGAAAGTATAACTAGTACTAGGCTATTAAATTTAGTGATCTCAAAGGTTGAATATTTTCTAAGAAATAATCTGTTTATCTGGCTACCCAGAATAAGACCACCTGCATTCATGCCAAAAAGCAAGCCGAATTCTCTTTGGCTAAGATCGAAATTCTCCATAAAAAGCTTGGGGGCATCTGAAATATAAGCGAACATGGCTCCAATAGCAAAGCTACCTGAAAAGGCAAAACTCCAGAATTTATTATGTGTTAGAATCCCAAAATATTTAATAGCTACCTGTCTAGGCTTCAGGTCTACTTTTCTATCTGGAGTGATACTCTCTGGTAAAAAATTATAAACACTAAGGATCATGAGAACTGAAAAAACTGCCAGAAATAGAAAGATCATCTCCCATCCAAAACTTTCAATAATAAAACTTCCAATCGTTGGGGCTATAATAGGGGCGCCTCCCATTATAAGCATAAGAACCGATATTGCCCCCGCAACTTCATTTATGGGAAATATATCTCTAACTACCGCCTTAGCAGCTACCATTCCTCCTGCTGCGCCGAGAGCAAGAAAGAATCTCGAAATCACTAACCATTCCAGATTAGGAGAATACATGCAACTTATTGCTGCAAGGAAATAGATTAATAAACCAATTAACAATGGTTTTTTTCTCCCAAACTTGTCCATAATAGGGCCATAGGCCAATTGACCAAGAGATATACCTATAAAATAACTAGTCAGGGTCAGGCCAACCTGGCTAACGGAAATTCCAAAATCTTCAGCAATACTTTTAAATCCGGGAAGGTAGGCATCTATAGAGAAGGGGCCCAGTGCGATGAGTGTTCCTAAAACCAGTAGGATTATATTTTCCTGCTTTTTATTTCTTTCCCCCGGAATTTTATTCATGCTGCAAATTTCAGGAAAGCCGGGTACCTCTTCTAATTTTATGGTGAGTTTAACTTAAGATTAAAATATGTTCTTAGAAGGATAATTTTCTAAGTGGTTTCCAGATCTTCAGTTTGTAAAAAATTTTTAAACCGATATTGATATAAGCATTTCTTCTTTTGGAGAAGAATTCGCTTTCTTCTTTTATTAGATCATTGTTGTCGCTATTTTTCAATTGATCGTAGAGATTTCTTGCAGCATATTTAATTAGAGTATGGGGATTTTTATCTGAATATGGCTGTATGCTCTTGTCAATTATTTTCCATCCTTTGATATAACTTTCTACCTGTTCTCTTATTTTTAAATTACTTACCCGATTATTGGCCCCCGCACGGTAGAGAACCCAGGTTTTATTAGAAAACTGAACTGATGAACTATTCAGGATAATTCGGGTAAAATATTCACCATCATCATTATTGGAAAGATCTTCATTCCATTTTCCTGCTTTTTTTGAAAGCTCTGCGCTAATAAAATAAGAATGAAGTGGTAGGTAGCTTGAGGTATTTCCAAAAATATTAAGAAGTTCCAAAGGTTTGTTGGTGGAGAAATAGGTGGGCATTTGTTTGTGAACTATAATTTCATCACTTTTTGAATAGAATTTGCCCCATTTACAGGTAGCCATTGATAGCCTATCCAGTTTCTCCAAAATACCCTTGTGGACCTCAAGTTTATTAGTCGCTAGGATATCGTCGGAATCAAGATACTGAATATAGGCACCTTTAGAGTTTTCTAACCCAATGTTCCTGCAGGAAGCAGCCCCTTTTTTTCTATCCTGAGGTCGTTTCAAATATCTGAATCTATTGTCCTTTTCTGAAAATTTTTGCAGAATAAATTCTGTTTCATCTTCAGAACCGTCATCAACTACGAGACATTCCCAATTTGAATAAGTCTGATTCTCGACACTTTCAAGTGTGTGTCGAATCATATGGCTCCTATTATAAGTGGGAATAATAATTGAAATCAAATCCATCATTTGAAAAGTTTAAAAATACGATCAAATAAAAAAAAGCCGGAATCATTTTCCGGCTTATTTAAGTTATAACCTCAACATTACGCTTTAGTAGCGAGTATTTCATTAAATTTTGAGCTTGGACGCATTGCTGATTTGGTCATTTCTTCGTCAGGCTCATAGTAGCCTCCAATATCAACAGGTGATCCCTGAGCATCTAGAAGATCCTGAAGAATTTTTTCCTGATTATCTTCCATCATCTTTGCAAGACGCCCAAAATAAATATTTAGATCGGTATTGCTTTTCTGGGTAGAAAGAGCTTCTGCCCAATACAGTGCAAGATAGAAATGACTTCCTCGGTTATCCAGTTCATTTACTTTTCTTGATGGAGAACGACCTTCGTTTAGGAAACGCTCCGTAGCTTCATCCAGGGTTTCTGAAAGTGTGATGGCCTTGGCATTATCATACTTATTACCCAGATGTTCAAGGGAAACGGCTAAAGCCAGGAACTCACCCAAAGAATCCCATCTTAAATGTCCTTCTTTTAGAAACTGTTGAACATGTTTTGGAGCAGATCCTCCAGCACCTGTTTCAAATAATCCACCTCCGTTCATTAATGGAACAATAGATAACATTTTTGCACTAGTCCCAAGCTCGAGAATTGGGAAGAGGTCAGTAAGATAATCTCTCAGCACATTTCCTGTTACTGAAATGCTGTCTTTTCCAGCCTTCACTCTTTCTAAAGTATATTTAGTAGCTTCAGTAGGAGCCATGATCTTGATCTCCAATCCTTCTGTATTGTGCTCAGGCAGGTATTTATTTACTTTTTTGATCAATTCAGCATCATGTGCCCTGTCTTTGTCTAGCCAGAAAACTGCAGGCATTTTGGTCGCCTGGGCTCTGCTTACAGCAAGTTTGATCCAATCCTGAATAGGCGCATCTTTTACCTGGCACATTCTCCAGATATCTCCTTTTTCAACATTATGCTCTAAAAGTGTTTTTCCACTGCCATCGATAACTCTAACTACGCCATCTCCGGATATTTCGAAAGTTTTGTCATGAGATCCATATTCTTCCGCCTTTTGGGCCATTAGTCCTACATTAGGCACCGTACCCATGGTGGTTGGATCAAAAGCACCGTGTTCTTTGCAAAATTCAATAGTAGCCTGATATAATCCTGCATAGCTGCTATCTGGAATCACCGCTTTAGTATCCTGGGTGTTACCCTCAGCATTCCACATTTGTCCGGAAGTTCTTATCATAGCCGGCATAGAAGCATCAATGATAATGTCACTGGGCACATGAAGATTGGTGATGCCTTCGTCTGAATTTACCATGGCGATATCCGGGCCTTCTTTAAGGTCTTTTGATATCGCAGCTTTGATCTCTTCTTTTTTATCTGATGGAAGATTATCCAATGCGTTTAAAACGTCTCCAAGACCACTATTAGGATCGGCACCGGCTTTTTCCAGCTCTTCGCCATATTTTTCAAAAACATCTTCAAAGAAAACTTCTACGGCATGACCAAAAATAATAGGGTCTGAAACCTTCATCATGGTAGCTTTCATGTGTAAGGAGAAAAGAACATCTTTTTCTTTTGCATCCTTAACCTCCTTACGAAGAAATTCAAGAAGTGCTTTTTTGCTCATTACGGTAGCATCGATCACTTCACCTTTTAAGACTTTCAAATTGTCTTTAAGTACTTTCTTATCTCCGCTTTCTGAAGTGAATTCTATTTTTAGATTATCATCGTTAGCGAGTGTAACCGACTTTTCATTAGCTCGGAAATCTCCTTCGCTCATTGTTGAAACATGAGTTTTAGAGTCTGAACTCCATTCCCCCATAAAGTGTGGGTTTTTCCTGGCGAAATTCTTAACTGCTTTTGGTGCACGTCTGTCAGAATTCCCTTCTCTAAGAACAGGGTTTACCGCACTACCTTTTATTTTATCGTAACGGGACTGAATTTCTTTTTCTTTATCATTAGAAGGTTCATCGGGATAATCCGGAATTGCAAAACCTTTAGATTGTAATTCAGATATCGCATTCTTCAACTGCGGAATAGATGCGCTTATATTTGGTAATTTTATGATGTTTGCTTCAGGTCTTTTGGCTAGTTCACCAAGTTCAGCAAGGTCATCTGATACTTTTTGGTCATCCTTAAGATAATCTGGGAAATGTGCCAGGATTCTTCCCGCTAGAGAAATATCACGGGTTTCTAGACTTACACCAGCCGCTTTCGTAAAAGCTTCAATAATGGGCAGAAATGAATAAGTGGCCAGCATTGGTGCTTCATCCGTTTTAGTATAAATTATTTTTTCTTTTTGTGACATTCTATATGTTTTTGGTTGCAATATAATTAAAAGAAAGCCCTGGGAATTCAGGGCAATAATGTTCGCGCAATATACGGTTTTCAGGGCTTTTATCCTAGATACGAATCCCCTGCTTGTTGTTAAGAAATCATAAATTCAATTAAAAAAGCCATTTCATCTTAATTGCTAAAATGAAATGGCTTCTACAGAAACAGCATGTTATCACTCTAATGATCAAAAGCGTTTTAGCTTTTGTGTGTATGCTGCTTCCTTTGACTCAATTTTAATGAGATTAAAAGAGAATCAAAATGGGCTTTTATCTTTCAAACTTATTTTGACGACGCAAAACTTAAAAAGTGTTATATAGAAGATAAAAACCGTATGTAAAGAACTTTGCTTTACTGGAATTACAAATAATTAGAAATCCTTTTGTCATTTTAATTATATCAATTCCGTAGTATAAATATAAGGCAAAACCTGATTAAATCACAATAATTTAACTATTAAGTTTTCAATGGTTTGTGAACTAAAGTTATTCACTTTTGTTCATAAAAAAAGCCCCTAATAAAGGGGCTATTCTTCTTAATATTGGAAGTCCAATTATCTTTTCGCTTCTTTAATACGAGCTTTTTTACCAGTAAGTTCTCTAAAGTAGAAAATTCTAGCTCTTCTTACTTTACCTCGTTTATTAACTTCAATTTTCTGAATAGCAGGAAGGTTAACAGGAAAAATTCTTTCCACTCCAACAGTACCACTCATCTTTCTAATCGTGAAAGTTTGTGAAGCACCTGTTCCTCTTTTCTGAATTACTGTTCCTCTGAAGAACTGAGTTCTCGTTTTCTGACCCTCTTTAATTTCGTAATAAACAGTGATCGTATCTCCTGCTGAAAATTCAGGTAGATCTTTTTTGTTTACGAATTCGTCCTGAACGTATTTTACTAACGATTCCATATTTGATAGTTTAAAGTAATTTCTAAAACAACATTCACGGTGATCGCCAGAGGTTATTTTAGAATGAGTGCAAAATTAAGCAATTAAATTTATTGCACAAGCCTGTTCTTCAAAAATTTATTCATTTTCCAGAAGATCAGGTCTTAATTTTTTGGTCCGTTCCAAAGCCTGTTCTTCCCGCCATGCTTCAATTTTTGGAAAATTCCCTGAAGTTAGGATCTCCGGAACTTCCCAGCCTTTATATTCTGCTGGCCTGGTGTATACAGGTGGTGCGAGTAGATTGTCCTGAAAGGAATCTGTTAAAGCAGAAGTTTCATTGCCCAACACACCAGGAATAAGGCGTATGATGGAGTCGCACAAAACAGCAGCTCCAAGTTCTCCTCCTGAAAGTACATAATCCCCGATAGAGATCTCTTTTGTAATGAATTTATCACGCACCCTTTGATCAACTCCTTTATAATGACCACAAAGTATGATAATGTTCTCATGCATAGAAAGCCGGTTCGCCATTTTTTGATGTAAGCGCTCCCCATCAGGTGTCATATAAATTACTTCCTGGTATTCTCTCTCACTTTTAAGTTTGGTGATACATTTATCAATAGGCTCAATCATCATTACCATTCCGGCGCCTCCACCAAATTGATAGTCATCTACCTGCTTATAATTATCAGTGGTATAATCACGTAAATTATGAAGGTGGATCTCTACGAGTCCTTTACTTATAGCTCTTTGTAAAATTGAAGCTTCAAAAGGACTTTTAAGAATATCCGGAACTACCGTAATAATATCGATGCGCATTTAAAATAGGTTATGGCTGTTTAATTGTCTGCTGGTTTTAAGAATTGCCACTGGTTTTATTACGTTCATCCTGAAGCATTCTACCAAGGCGCTGCTCTTTTTCTAAAGCTTTGGTTCTGTAAGCATCAAATTCCTTTTCAGTTTCTCTCAATTTCTGCTTTGCTTCTTTTGTTGAAGAATGTGAACTTTTAAATTTATAGAAGATGACCACCAAAAGAATAATTAAAACCGCAACAATCCCCCACATCATTCCTTTGTAACCAGCTTTGCTAAAAGGCATCCCCAGGAACATCAGTGCATCTTTTTCTTCACTTACTCTTTTCAGGTCTTCCTGAGTGTTACTTAGTTCGGATTTAAGCTTCTCTATTTCCTCATTTTGCTGATCTACCGTGTTTTTTTGAACGATGATCTCTTCCTTTAATTCGGTGATGTAATTTCTTGTGGTGTTTCGAAGCTCGATAAGTTTATCATAATCTACCACTTTATATCCCTGGTAGTTATTGGATTCTTTGATAAGTGCAGTGAACTCATCCTGCACGGGAGTGTCGGCTTTAAGGCTGTCTGTTTGGGCATTCATCTGAAATACACTGGCAATAACAAAAACAGCAAGAATGTAAATTTTGTTACTCATTTTCTGGGAATTGATTTTGTTTGGTTTCATACACAACAACGAGCGAATGATATAGTTAGTATATTTCAGATTTTCGGGAGGTTATTCGCTTTTTGTAAAAATTTAAATAGTTATAAATCAGTTTTTTAATACTTTTAAAGTGTGGCAAAAATAAAAAAACCTGTTGACAACAACAGGTTTTTCTTTGCTTTCTTATTTGAAATTATTTTGAAATATCTTTATGGAATACTGCCACTTCTTAAACTTTGTCCTTTTTCTTCTGTGCATCTCCAAATTCGATATTGTGATCTACTTCTCCCTTAAAGGCATGTATCCAGGCATTTTCGAAAATATTAAAGATGGTGGACCATACTCCGGCATCTACATCATTTAGATCGCCTTCTATGGGAATGCGTGTAGCAAGGGTATCGGTACTCTGGTTTTTTAAAATAAACTTGAAGAAGCCTACAAAACCTTCCCAGAGTTTAGTAAGAAAACCTTCATCTTTACTAATAAGTTTTGAATGTTGTAATAAAGGTTTGATATATCCCTTCAAATATCCATCATTAATCGCAATTTCACTATAAAGTCCAAGTGTTCCCGATTCAAAATCTATACCCGCATAATGACGGGTAAATTCATTTACCGCAGTTGCCTGGGCCTCTTTAATTGAAAAATCCAGATCCATATCGGGAATTCGCTTTAGCAGGTTTAAATTTCCTTTTAGGGAGACCTTTCCGTTACCTATGGAAATTCCGCTTGCCCATATGGGGGAAGGCAACTTTTTTTCTTTATTAACAACATTACTGAGATTATGAGCAACAAAATGAACCTTATTTATATGTAAATCTATATTTGGATTGGTTTGCAACTGTACGAAAGCAATCTTAGCATCATAGGCTTCAAAATGATTTATATCTATGGGAACGAGATCTTTTAATGCCTTTGTCCAGTCGTTAACATCAGCCTCAGTACTATCGGTTTTGTCTTCATGATCTTCAAAAACATAGATCACTTCTGGGCTTAACATTTCAATTTCACTTACTATTTTCCCCTTGAATAATGACTTCCATTCAAGGGAAATATCACTTTCGGGAAAATTGAGAAATGGGATTTCCGTCTTGGCTGTTTTTTTATTCAGGTATAGACCTTCTAAAACATAAGCTCCCCTAATGAGGGAAACATCTACATCTTCAACCTCTCCATAATACCCGGGAATATCTGAAAGAACCTGATTTACATGTTTTTTTATCCAAAAAGGTAAATATATCCTGAAGGCAAGAAGGAGAACCACAATTAAAATGGGAAAATGAAATCTTTTTTTTATATAAAATTTTCTTTTCCTGGACATAATAATGTTTCAGTAGGAAATAAAATTAAAAATTATGGGATTAAAAATTCATAAAAAAAACCCAATGTAGTTAGCACTGGGTTCGTAGCATTTATTTTTTTTAAAATCTAATAATAGGTATAACGTCTTACCTTCGCAATATACTTGGCAAGTCTGATTACCTGGTGACTATATCCATATTCATTATCATACCATATATATAATATCACATTCTTACCATCTTCTGAAACGATCGTTGCATTACTGTCATAGATTGCAGGAGCCGAAGATCCAATGATGTCTGAAGACACGAGTTCATTGTCTACAGAATATTGAATTTGTTCCACCAAATCACCTTCAAGTGCATACTTTTTCAATATATTATTCACATCATTAAGACTGGTCTCTTTTTCAACTTCCAGATTCAGAATAGCCAGTGAGCCATTGGGAACAGGAACCCTTATCGCATTTGAAGTAAGTTTTCCTTCAAAAACAGGAAGTGCTTTAGAAACAGCTTTGCCGGCTCCGGTTTCGGTGATTACCATATTTAAACCGGCCGCACGCCCTCTTCTGTATTTACTATGCATATTATCTACCAGGTTTTGATCATTTGTATACGCATGAATTGTTTCAAGATGGCCATGGACTACTCCAAGAGAATCCTGAACTGCCTTTAATACCGGAGTAATGGCATTTGTGGTACATGAAGCTGCTGAAAAAATATCGATCTCTTCAGGACTGTATTCTTTTTGATTTACACCATGTACAATATTCGGAATTCCTTTTCCGGGAGCGGTGAGGAGCACTTTTGCTACGCCCTTAGCCGATAGATGCCTTGTTAAAGCCTCTTTATCGCGGAAGGCTCCGGTATTATCAATAATAAGTGCATTATTAATTCCGTATTTGGTATAATCGATATCTTCAGGCTGGTTAGCCGAAATCATATGAACGGTTGTCCCATTTACGATCAATGCCGAATTTTTATCATCAATATTAACGGTTCCGCTGAAAGGTCCGTGAACCGAATCACTTTTTAATAAGGATGCTCTTTTTTCGAGTACACTTTTGTCAACTTTTCCCCGGGTAACGATCGCTCGAAGTCTGAGTTGGTTTCCTTTGCCGGTTCGGGTCATTAATTCTCTTGCCACCAGCCTTCCAATTCTTCCAAAACCGTAAAGAACAACATCTTTAGGTTTTACAGGCTCTGTTTGCTTGGCGTCATTTAATTTGTTGGATACAAATGCCATAGCGTTGCTATAGGTTTGATCGTCCAGGTGATATTCGTATGTGAGTTTACCTATATCTAATTTCGCTGGAGGAAGATGAAGATCCTGGATTGCTTTTGCAATTTCTACCGAATCAAATATGGAAATGGGTTTTCCTACAAATTCACCTGCATACTCATGAAGATCCAGTATATCGCTTACATTTCTATTTATAAGCTGGTTTCTAAACAAAACAAGCTCAATAGATTTGTCATACCAGAGGTCACTAACGATATTAATGAATTCTACCGTTGCTTTACGGCGATCTGCCTGAAAAGAAAGCTCTTTTTCGTAAACTTTATTAAAGTCCATTTTTTGTGGTGTTGTTATAAATTTGCGGCAAAAGTATATATTTCAAACGTTTTCGTAAAAACTTTTATGCATAAAAAAACTCTTCCCGTGAGAGAAGAGCTTTTCCACTTTAACTAATTAAAATTTATCTCCAGATCATTCTTTGTTTAGCACCCTGAGTATCGATATAGGTGATTACAATCGGATCAGATGATTTTCTTCCGTTTATCACTTCTTCCACATCTCTTACGTTGGAAACAGGCTGATTGTTTATTTCAGTGATCAAACCACCAACCAACTCATTAGCAGGCATGTTTTCAGACAAAGTACGACTTATCTTTACTCCATGTCCGGTATCAAGTCTTTCCAGTTCTTCCGGTGTGGCATTGGCCACTTCAAGACCTATTGCCGGAATACTATAGGATTCAAGCTTTGAAAGTGTAACGTCCATTATTTTTTCCTCACCATCCCGAACAATTTTCACTTTAACAACATCGCCGGGTCTCTTGGAGTTTATATATCCGGTGAGATCAGAGAATTTAGTAATGTCAATATTGTCAATTTTTTTAATGATGTCATTTTCTTTAATCCCAGCCTTTTCAGCTCCGCTTCCAGAGGAAATGCCTCCAACATATACTCCCTGAGACTCTGTAAGGCCATATTCCTGGACCGCTTGTGGGGTGATGCTTCCACCTCTTATCCCGAGAATTCCCTGTTGGACATCACCATATTCCATAATGTCTTCCACAATTTTTCGTGCATTATTTGATGGAACTGCAAAGGCATACCCAATATAACTCCCGCTGGGAGAAGTAATTGCGGTATTAATACCTATAAGTTCCCCATTGATATTAACTAGTGCGCCACCGCTGTTTCCGGGGTTTATAGCCGCATCGGTCTGAATAAACGATTGAGGGGAATTATCCCTCGCGTTTAGGTCTCTCGCTTTGGCACTGATAATTCCGGCTGTAACGGTAGATTTAAGATTAAAAGGATTTCCCACCGCTAACACCCATTCTCCGAGTTTTACATTGTCTGAATTTCCGAAAGGGATATAATCAAGATCTTCATTTGCATCGATCTTAATAAGGGCAACATCAGTAATTGGGTCGCTTCCTACTACTTCAGCCTTATAGGATTCATTATTGTTAAGGGTAACTTCCAGTTCGCTGGCTCCTTCAATAACATGATTGTTGGTAACAATATATCCGTCTGGGGTTATAATGACTCCAGAACCGGATCCCTGGAGGGCACGGCCGCCACTATTACCAAACTGGTAATACTCCCACATATTTCGTGGTTGCTTAAATACGGCTACGTTCTTGACGTGCACTACTGCATGTACGGTTTTTTCGGCCGCTTCGGTAAAATCGACGTTCGTTCCATAAACATTTTCTGAATTGTTTACGGGTAAGAAAGATTGTTGAGTTTGATGATCCTGAGGTAGAAATTGATTTGATTCTTCATCAAAAAGAAGTTTATAACTTCCTAATGTAAGAACTCCACCCAGGACAGAAACCAATAGTAATGTGGCTATTTTTTTCATTTTCGGATGTGATTTTATTTGATTATTAAACTTATAGTTCTATTTATTATTATACATATTCTTTAGTTTAACGAGCCTTTAACAGCCCTAAAATTCTTATTCATTATTGTATATTTGTGCCACTTTTAAATGACTATGAAAATTAGCTTTTATAAATATCAGGGCACCGGAAATGATTTTGTGATGATCGATAACCGGGATCATATGATCTCCAAAAACAATACCAAATTGGTAAGACATCTTTGCGATCGAAAATTTGGCATAGGAGCAGATGGATTAATTTGTCTGGAAAACCCTGATAAAGAGGAAGATGATTTTAAAATGGTCTATTTTAACGCCGATGGGAATGAAAGCAGTATGTGCGGGAACGGAGGTCGTTGCCTGGTGGCTTTTGCAAGATTCCTGGGAATCATTCAGGACTCAGCCAGATTTACCGCCATCGATGGGCCTCATGAAGCGATTATAAATAAAGGGATCGTTAGTCTTAAAATGCAGGATGTTAAAGAAATTTCTGAAAATGAAGATTTTCTCTTTCTGGATACCGGCTCTCCTCATCATATTATATTTGCCGAAAATATAGGTGCCATGGATGTCAGAAAGAAAGGAGCTGATATTCGATATTCCGATCTTTATAAAAAGGAGGGTGCCAACGTAAATTTTGTAGAACCGCTTTCTCAGGATTCTTTTTCGGTCAGGACTTATGAGAGAGGGGTGGAGGATGAAACGCTTTCCTGCGGGACTGGAGTGACTGCTGTGGCCCTGGCGGCTTTTAAAGCCGGAAAAACTTCTTCTCAAAAAGTTACTTTGGTGACTCAGGGGGGTGAACTTTCGGTTAGTTTTAAAGAAGAAAACAACGGATTTTCAGATGTTTGGCTTTCTGGTCCTGCCGAGAAGGTTTTTAAAGGTGAAATTGTATGTTAACATTAACCGGAAAGAAAGTCTATTTGCGGGCCCTGGAACCGGAGGACCTTGATTTTGTACATAAAATTGAAAACAATGAGTACTTCTGGGAGATAAGTTCCACTCAAACACCCTATTCAAAATTTCTTATCAGGCAGTATCTTGAAAATGCGCATCGAGATATTTATGATATTAAGCAATTGCGGCTTGTAATATCTACGAAACGTCATCGCAGCGTGGGTCTGATAGATGTTTTTGATCTGGAACCTAAAGATAGGCGTGCCGCGATCGGGATCCTGATCGCAGATAAAAAGGATAGAAAAAAAGGCTATGGTTCTGAGAGTTTAGCACTGCTTAGTGAATATTGTTTCAAGCACCTGGGTTTGCATCAGGTGTATGCAAATGTGACCGAAGGAAACCGGGACAGTATGAAGGTTTTTGAAAATAACGGATTTAGAAAGGTGGGCCTGAAAAAAGACTGGACATTGTTCAATGGGGAATTTAAAGATGAGTTCCTTTATCAACTTATAAATAATGTACATTAAAAAGATAATGTTTGCGATTGCCATTCTGGGCTTGATCGGATTGGCAATTTTTAGTTATTATATCTACAACAGTATTTTTTCTTCCAATACCAGCTTTAAAGCTCAGGAAGAAATAGTTTATATCCCTACCGATGCTGGTTTTAGAACGGTCATGGATTCTTTACGTCCTTTGGTTAAGGATCTGGAAAGTTTTAGTCTTATTGCTCAAAAGAAAGGTTATACCAGTAATGTTAGACCGGGGAGATATATTCTGAAAAAAGGGATGAATAATAATGAATTGGTGAATGCCTTAAGAATTGGTAATAAACCAGTGCACGTTATTTTTAATAATCAGGAAAGACTTGAAGATCTGGCCGGAAGAATTGCAGATCAGATCGAAGCTGATAGTACAGAATTACTGCATTCTTTTAAGGATTCATCGTTCCTTGATCAGAATCAATTCAGGGAGAATACAGCTCTGGGAATGTATATTCCAAATAAATATGAGTTCTACTGGAATACTTCTGCCGAAGAGTTCCGGGAGCGAATGAAGAAAGAGTATGATCGTTTTTGGAATGAGAAAAGACTTAATAAAGCTGAAGAAATAGGTCTTACTCCAAAGGAAGTGATCACTTTGGCTTCTATTGTTCAAAAAGAAACCGCTAAGGTAGACGAACGGCCAAAAGTGGCTGGTGTTTATATGAATCGCTATAAGAATGGCTGGAAACTGGATGCCGATCCTACAATTATCTATGCGATCAAGCAAAAAACCGGAAAATTTGATACCATTATCAAGCGTGTGCTCTATAAAGATCTGGAATTAGATTCGCCGTATAATACCTATAAATATGCACAATTACCTCCGGGTCCTATCTCGATGCCGGATATTTCTTCTATAGATGCAGTTCTTAATTATCAGCACCATGATTACTTTTATTTTGTGGCCGATGTAGAAAATTTCGGGTATCATAAATTTGCTAAAACCCTCGCCCAGCATAACCGAAATAAGCAGGAATATATACGTTGGATCAATAGCCAGGGAATAAAAAGATAATAGCCTTTTCTTTTAGGATATTCTAAACATTTATACCTCAGAAGGTTATATTTAAGTTAAAGGCAAAATAATTTTAAATAAGGTTTAACACCTTGTATATCAAATTATTAAAATTTGTTATACCTTTGCCCGGCAAATATGAAAGGGGTACAGGTAATTTTTTAGCCTGAACAATTACCTTTCAAAAACAAAAGCAATGAGAAAGAAAATTGCAAAATTTTCAATCTTACCTCTGGCAGCGGGTTCTATATTTTTTAGTTTTTCAACTAAAGATGCTGCCAAGTTAAATATGGAAAATTATTCGACTTATGATCTTGAACTGGATTACACAGTAAAGGATCTCAAAGCCGAGATTGAACCAGATTTTGAAGTTTCCCACACCTCCCCATTTCTTGGAAAATCGTATGTTGGTTTTAAAGAAGCTCTTGGATTCAAAGAATCTCAGGGTAACTACAAGACCATCAATCATTACGGTTATCTTGGGAAGTACCAATTTGGAAAGGGAACCTTAAAACTTGTTGGAATCTATAATACCATAGATTTCCTTAATTCTCCTTCCTTACAGGAAGCTGCATTTTATGCCAATGCTTCTCGTAATAAATGGATACTTCAAAGGGATATCAAAAGGTTTGTAGGTAAGACCATCAATGGAGTTGAGGTTACCGAATCTGGTATTCTTGCTGCGGCTCATCTTGCCGGTCCTGGAAGTGTTAAGAAATACCTTCGTAGCTGGGGTGCTCAGGCTTTTAGTGATGCATTTGGAACGACAATCAAAACCTATATGAAGCGTTTTGGTGGTTATGATACATCATTTGTAAAGACTGAAAAGAACGCCAGGGTAAATTTCGACAAAATTTCTGCTTAAAGATCTTTTTGAATGATAAATATAGCCGGTCTTTTGTGAAGATCGGTTTTTATATTTTTCCATTCTGAGGCCGTAGAGGTTTTGATGAATTCGGTAGGTAGCGTTAAGTCGCAGGCTACACAAATTCTCGTGGTAGGATGCATTGTATTTATGAGGTCTTCCAGAAATTTCATATTTCTATAAGGGGTTTCAATAAATATTTGTGCCTGATTTTTTTCCAAAGAAATTCTTTCCAGAAATTTCAATTCATTCTTTCTCTCCTTCTTATCTATAGGTAAATAGCCATGGAAAGTAAAACTTTGTCCGTTCATTCCACTGGCCATCATAGCCAGAAGAATAGAGGAGGGGCCTACCAAAGGAACTACCTGAATTCCATAGCGATGAGCTAGTTTTACTATCTCGGCGCCGGGGTCGGCTACACCCGGACAGCCTGCTTCACTCAATAAACCCATATTTTTACCATCCCTGGCTGGGTCAAGAAAATTTGGAAGTTCTGAAGGGTCTGTGAATTTATTAAGCCCCTTTAATTTAAGGCTCTGTTGTGACTTTTCGGGAAGTATATTTTTTATAAAGCGCCGTGCTGATTTCTCGTTTTCAACAATAAAATCCTCTATACTATCAATTATTTTTTCATTTAGAGGCGGGAATACTTTATTGGAGTCTGATTCTCCAAGTCCTACTGGGATGAGGTATAATTTTCCGTAGTTTTTTGGATTGGAACTCATAAGGTTCCATTATTCAATTTTTCGGCAATCTGTTCGCAGGCTTCATCCAGCATTTGGTATACATTTTCGAAACCCTGTTCCCCACCGTGATATGGGTCTGGAACATCAACATTTTCACTAGGGAAGATCTCTTCCAGGATTAAATGTACTTTTTGTCGATCCTCGTCGGTGTTAGCCATAGACATAACATCCTTAAAGTTGGAATTATCCATCACGAAAATATGGTCAAAATCGTCAAAATCCTGTTCTGAAAACTGTCTTCCGCGTTGATCGGTAATATCAAGATTATTTCTTTTGGCGGTTGCGATGGATCTTCTGTCAGGCTCAGAGCCAATATGCCAGCTACCGGTTCCGGCAGAATCTACAAATACTTTCGCAGGATCTACCTTGGATTTAAGAAGACCTTCGGCCAGAGGTGACCTGCAAATATTGCCCAGACACACCATCAATACCCTGGTTTTCATAAATGATATTTTTTATAGAGTAAGTTTCTTGTTGAGGTCTTCAACAAATTTTTTAAATTGTTTATCGGTAGAAGCAAGATTATCTACTGTTTTGCATGCATGAAGAACAGTGGCGTGATCACGGCTTCCAATTTGAGAGCCTATACTCGCTAAAGAAGCTTTAGTAAATTTCTTAGCAAAGAACATGGCAAGTTGCCTTGCTTGCACAATGTGGCGTTTCCTGGTCTTAGACTGGAGTGTATCCACATCCATTTGGAAATAATCGCTTACCACCTTTTGGATATAGTCTATAGAAACTTCACGTTTTGTATTCTTAACGTAATTATCTACAATTTTCTTAGCAAGTTCCAGTGTGATATCTTTCTTGTTGAAAGAGGAGTGAGCTATCAAAGAAATAATAGCACCTTCCAGTTCACGAATATTGGTTTTAATATTATTTGCAAGGAATTCCACAATATCTTCAGGCATTTCAACACCATCACGATAAAGTTTGTTCTTAATTATGGAAACTCTGGTTTCAAAATCGGGATGCTGAAGTTCAGCAGAAAGTCCCCATTTGAATCTAGATAGCAGTC
Source organism: uncultured Flavobacteriaceae bacterium (assembly GCA_963825045.1). GTDB lineage: Bacteria > Bacteroidota > Bacteroidia > Flavobacteriales > Flavobacteriaceae > Christiangramia. Next base: position 339,536 of record CAWGSM010000026.1, read on the forward strand.
TTTGTTCTATATCCTGCATATCCACAGGAGCCTTGTCACTGGTTAAAATAACCTGTTTTCCATTTTGATGTAAGATGGTTGAAGATGTGGAAGAATACATCCTGAGTTCCTGCTTTACCAGAAAGTAACTGGATATCATCCACAACAAGCACATCTATGATCTGGTAGAAATGTATAAAATCGTTACGGTTATTTTTCTTTACAGATTCAATATACTGTTGGGTAAATTTTTCTGCAGAAATATATAGAACTGTTTTTTCCGGGTACTTATCCTTTATATCAACTCCAATAGCATGAGCTAAATGAGTTTTACCCAGTCCAACGCCTCCAAATACTAAAAGTGGATTAAAAGAGGTCCCTCCGGGCTTATTGGCAACCGCTAATCCTGCAGATCTTGCCAGCCTGTTAGATTCCCCTTCAAGGAAATTCTCAAAATTATAATTAGGATTAAGCTGAGATTCGATCTTTACATTTCTAATTCCAGGAATGATAAAAGGATTTTTCAGCTCAGGACTCTTGTTTTTTATAGGTACATCTACTTCCTGAGAAGCCATGTTTGCTCTTTGTGTACTCGGAATTCTTTCAGTAAAAGGTAGTTTATTACCGTAGGTGTTCTCCATTTTGATCACGTAGACCAGCTTTGCCTTATCGCCAAGTTCACGTGTCAAAGAAACTTTTAATAATTTAACGTAATGTTCTTCGAGCCATTCATAGAAAAATTTAGATGGCACCTGTATGCTTAGAGCACAATCTGTAAGTTTCACTGCTTGGATAGGTTCAAACCATGTTTTATAAGCTTGAGGTGTAATGTTATCCTGAATAAAAGACAGACAGTTATTCCAAACCGATTGCGCAGTTTTTGACATTATTTATTAAACGTTATTTTAGGTTAGTAGTATAGTTCTATAGAAAGCTAGAAAATCAATCGTAACTAACTTGAGCGAGACAAATATGTGAACAAAAAATGTAAAAAAAAAACCATTTAGGGGTTGAATTTTAAGAAAAATTTCCTCATACTTACTCCCGAGCCTGAAGATAAAAAACCTTTCGCAAATAGGCTATTTTTTTTCATGAAATCACATTTTTCTTTTATAAAAGTCCGCTATGCCGAAACCGATCAAATGGGGGTGGTGCATCATGGGAACTACCCTCAATACCTTGAAATAGCCCGAATTGACTGGCTTAACACTCTTGGCATCTCCTACAAAAGTATGGAAGAAGAAGGGATTATGTTGCCGGTATACGAATTAAATTTAAAATATATCAAACCGGTTACCTTTGATGAAAATCTTAAGGTAGAGACGCGTCTTTATGAAATACCAAATGTTAAAATTACATTCGAGTACGATATTTATAACGAAAAGGAGGAATTAGTTACTACAGCAACCTCAGTTTTGGTGTTTATGGATGCGAAGACAAAAAGACCTATAAGGTGTCCAAAATATATCCTGGATAAACTGGATTAATCTTCAGGTATAGAAATTTCTACTTTATAAGTATTGTCAAATTTCGAAAAAATAGATTCCGCCTCTTTTTTGCGCACGGCTATATAGATCTTACAGTCTAATTCCAGTTTTTGGTCAATAATATTAAGATCATTTTTTTTAATGACCTGCATGACCTTATTCATTTCGGGGTAATCAAACTTTACTACAAACACCTCGTTTATAGTTCTCTTAAGAATATCGGAGGCTTCTAAAGCCATTTGCGCGGCAGTCTTGTAAGCATTGATCAAGCCTCCCACTCCCAGTTTAACACCTCCAAAATAGCGAACCACCACGATCAAAATATTAGTAACATCAAAGGATTGTATTTGCCCATAGATAGGCATTCCAGCAGAATTAGATGGTTCACCGTCATCGTTCGCACGATAATGGTAATTTTCTTCTTCTTTTCCAATTTGCCAGGCATAACACCAATGACGTGCCTTATGGTGTTTTGTTTTTAATTCATCGAGATGGATATTTGCCTCTTCTTCGGTTCTAATAGGAAAAGCATATCCATAGAATTTTGAGTTCCTGTCTTTAAAAAGAACTTCGGGTGAAGGTTTTGTGATGCTTTGATAAGTGTCTTTCATAGCGCCGAATTTGCTACAAGGATAATACTGATAATTGCCAAAACAAGACCTATCCAGTTTTTCCTAAGAAGTTTTTCCTTGAAAAGTAAGATTCCTGTAATCGTGGAAAAAGTGACAATCGATACGTGGTTGATGGTAAAGATGGTAGAACTATCAAAACCTTCACTTCGTAAGGCCATAACCAGGAAGTATATGGAATAGTAATTGGGAATTCCCAGGGCGATACCGCCCAGTATATTTTTCCAGGTGATCTTTAATTTTCCTAAAAAAGCCTGCCCAATTAAAATAAGTGTTCCAATAATTCCGGCAGTTGCAAAAATAGTGGATGAAAAAAGACCTACATCGGTTTCCGAAACATAGGATGTTTCAAGGTATTTTAAACTGGTATCAATAATTCCGCTGCCAAAGAAGACCAGCACGGGGAAAATAAAATTTTCAGGTTTAATGTTAATTCCATCCCTGGTCTTTATAGAAGTAAGGTAAACCGCTACGAGCGCAAGGATGATCCCGGTTATTTTTAAAAACCCCGTACTTTCATGGTAAAGGAAAATTCCGCAGAAAACAGGAATAGCAACCGACATTTTAGTCGCAACCGCGACTACAGATAATCCACTTTTTTGGGTGGTGATGGCTGCGAGATTAAAAACTGTTATAAACAGTACACCCAGCATCAAAGCTCCCGGGAACCAGCTCTCAGTGGGTACATGAGAAAGAGCGGAACCCTCTATATAGCCAAAAAAACCAACGTTGCAGGCTATAAAATAGTTAACGATGATCGCCTGTAGGGTGTTAACGCCAAAATGCTTGTAAAGCCTGAAGACCACAAAAATAACTGTGGATGAGAGGACGCTTAACAACAGGTAGATCAAAATAGCTCTTTTTTAGTGGTGAAGAGATCTATGACATCTTCACGCGTAGGCTCGATATTCCATATATGAAAGCCGAGCCGAGCGGCGACCTGGGTATTTTCTCTGGTGTCATCTATAAAAAGACAATTTTCCGGTTTGAGACCATGATTATCCATGATAAATTCAAAAATTTCAGGATCCGGTTTTCTAAGACCTACTTCATGCGACAGGTAAAAAGCATCAAAACATTCCTGGAATTCATTATAGAAAGAAACATTGCTTTTAATATGATTAATATGATTCTCGTTGGTATTGCTTAATAAGATGAGCTTAAAATCTTTTTCTTCTGAAAGTTTCTGGATAAAGCGGAAACGATATTCAGGGAATTCGAGGAGCATGGCATTCCACGACTGTAAAAAGTCTTCCTGTTTAAGTTGCGGAAACTGAGCCCGGTATTGATCTGAGATCTCATCTGAAGTCACAAAACCCTGCTCATATTCACGGTTTTTAGCGCTGATGGATTCCGGAAGTTTATCGATATCCATTTCTTTTAATTTACGACTGGTAACATCTTTATCAAGATTTATAAAAACATCTCCAAAATCAAATATGATCGCTTCAATCATTCCTGTAAATTTTTAAATTATCGGTGTCAATATATGATTCCTTCCAAATTTTTCCGGTAATCTTAGGAGCTTTTAACCCTTTTTTAAGTTGAATTTTTCCTGTAAATACCCTGGCTTCATCCCACAGGTTACTGTCGATGAACTGCTTTAAGATATTCCTTCCGCCTTCAATAATTACCGACTGTAATTCATGTTTATATAAAACTTCACAGATCGCCATTGAAATATTTTCAGAAAAATCTATTTTTTCAAAAATGAGATTCCTGTTTTCAGTATTTTTTGGCTGTGAGCTACATAGAACAATGGTCTTCTGGCTACCGTCCAAAACCGAAAAACTTCCCGGAATTTTCAAATCTTTATCAATCACAAGTCTTACGGGATCTTCGCCGGTCCATTTTCTTACATTCAATTTTGGATTGTCTTCAAACACTGTATTTGTACCCACCAGAATTGCAGCTTCCTCGCTGCGCCATTTATGAACTACCTGTCCGGAATATTTATTGGTGATCCAAACCGGTCTTTTTTTATCTTTAGATTCAGGAGCAATAAAAGCATCCTGGGATTGTGCCCATTTTAGAATAATATAGGGGCGATGTTTTTTATAAAAAGTAAAAAAGCGCTTATTTAATTCTAAACATTCTTTTTCCAGAATTCCAACCTGCACTTCACATCTCGCATCAATTAGTCTTTTTATACCCCTGCCGGCCACTTTTGCGAAAGGGTCCATGGTTCCAATCACCACTTTTTTAATTCCTTTCGCGATGATAAGATCGCTGCATGGAGGCGTTTTACCAAAATGGCTGCAGGGCTCAAGACTAACATAGATTGTTGCACTCTTAAGTAGCTTTTCATCTTCAATAGAATTAATCGCGTTTACTTCGGCGTGAGCCTCACCGGCCTTACGATGCCAGCCCTCGCCAATGATTTTATCTTCATGAACAATAACACTGCCTACCATTGGGTTTGGATAGGTGGTTCCAAGTCCGTTTTTGGCCAGTTCTATGCAGCGTTTTATGTATTTTTCGTGTATATTCACATCACAAAAATAGAATTATTAAGCAGAATGAGTACCTGGAAAATACGTGAAATTGAAACGAGTGACAATCAGGAAGTTAAAAAACTAATTCAAAGTGTGCTTGTGGATATGGGAGCTCCAAAAGAAGGCACCGCTTATGAGGATAAGTCGCTTGACGATATGACTGCGACTTATGACGATAGGGGAAACGTTTATTTTGTGGTAGAAGAAGGTTCCAAAATTATTGGTGGCGCCGGAATAGCTCCGCTCGCCGGAATGGAGTTTGAAATCTGTGAACTACAGAAGATGTATTTCCTGCCGGAAGCACGCGGCCGTGGAATAGGAGTGGCCATGATAGATCGCTGCCTCGAATTTGCCAGAAAGAATGGATATGGTAAATGTTATATCGAAACCATGCCTTCTATGGAAAATGCCCGTAAACTTTATAAAAGAACCGGTTTTAAAACGCTGCCGGGGCCCATGGGCAATACTGGTCATTATAATTGCAGCGTTTTTCTACTGAAAGATCTTTAGAATACTTTGCGTCTCTCTCAATTAAAAATCCAGTTTATAGATCATCTGCAAGATGAATATCCTGCTAAGGAAATTGAATCTTTTTTTAATATTCTTGCGGATAGATTTTTGGGAATGTCTCGGCTGGAGGTGGCTCTGGCGCCAGAATTGATACTAAATAAGGAACAGCTAAATTCCTTTGAATCAGCTTTGGAAAGATTAAGGCAACATGAACCCGTTCAGTATATCACCGGGGAAACCGAATTTTTCAGCCTGAATTTTAAGGTAAATAAAAATGTACTGATCCCGCGACCCGAAACTGAAGAGCTTGTGGAGTGGATTATTGAAAATTTTAAAGATTCAGAAGACAAATTAAAAATTCTTGACATTGGAACCGGAAGCGGTTGTATTGCCATAAGTCTGGCAGAAAATCTAAAAGCTGGGGTGGATGCCTTTGATATTTCTGAAGAAGCCCTGAAAATTGCCAAAAAGAATGCGGAAATAAATAGGGTAAATGTCACTTTTCAAAAAGTTGATATTCTTAATTTGAAAAATCTACCAGAGCGGTATGATATTATAGTTTCTAATCCGCCCTACGTGCGGGAACAGGAAAAAGAACAGATGCAGAAAAACGTCCTCGACCATGAACCTGAAAGTGCACTGTATGTGAAAGATGATAACGCCCTGATTTTTTATAAGAAGATTACCGAACTGGCCCAGGATTCATTGAGATCCGGTGGAACCTTATATTTTGAGATCAACCAGTATCTGGCCGAGGAGACAAAAGTGATGGTTGAAAACTTTGGTTTTGAAGCCGAACTAAAAAAGGATATTTTTGAGAATTACCGAATGTTGAAAGCCAGGATGAAATAACATGAGTAAACCAGTCAATAAAATTGAAAATCTTGCGGTCTTTTGTGCCAGTAGTGATGGGAATGACGAACATATCTACCAAACCGCTTTTGAAGTAGGTAAAAAAATGGCCGAAAAAAACATAGGTTTGGTTTATGGCGGAAGCAAACTTGGATTGATGGGGCAGGTTGCCAGGGGCGTTATGGAAAATGGAGGAAAGACTACGGGTGTAATCCCCGATTTTCTTAAAACAAAGGAAGTTGTTCATTCTGGTCTGGATAAGCTCATTACCACCACAGATATGCATGAGCGAAAGCTTACCATGAATGAACTTAGCGATTCTTTTATAGCGCTACCAGGAGGTTTTGGAACCTTTGAAGAATTATTCGAAATAGTTACCTGGGCACAACTGGGCCTTCATAGAAAACCAATTGGATTGCTTAATATCAATGGATTTTATGATGATCTGGTGCATATGCTGAATAAGATGTGTGAAAAAGATCTTCTGAAAAAAGAAAATCTAGAAATTCTTCTGGTTGCTGAAAATTTTGATGAATTGCTCTCCAAAATGATGAGTTATGAACCAAAACCGGTTCCCAAATGGATGAATAAAAATCAGACCTGATATGAAGATCAATAAACTCACCATCTATTCCTCGAACATACAGGCTCAGCTTAAATTATACCGGGATGAACTCCATTTTAAGGTTAATACTTATTCTGAAAATAATTTTGAACTGCAAACGGGCTATTCGGTTTTAAGGTTTGAGTATCGTGAAAATGCCACGCCCTATCATATAGCCTTTCATGTTCCGGACAACCAGGAAGAGCAAGCTTTAAAGTGGGTGGAATACGAGCTTAAAGCGCTTCCTAACAATATGGAGAAGATCATAGATTTTAGTAATTGGCAGGCAAAGTCGGTATATTTTTACGATGAGGATAAGAATATTATGGAATTAATTTCTAGAAGGAATTTTTCTAAACCCACTTCAGCATTATTCAGTGCGGAAAGTATAGTAGGGATAGCTGAAATAGGCCTGGCGACAGATAATGTCAGGAATAAATTTGAAGAGATAAAACTTGGATGTGAACTAAGCAAATTTGATGGAAATCTTGAAAGGTTTTGTGCCGTAGGAGAGCCTTCAGGTTTAATTATCACGATCAATAAAAATCAAAAAGACTGGTTTCCCACCGGTGATAAAGCATATGCTTCAGATTTCGAGCTGGAATTTGAACACGAATCAAAGAACTACCAAATGAAATTCAGCGATAACCAGCTTGAAATTTCAGAAAATTAAATTCCCTTTTCAGCAAATGGATGTAGAAAAGAAAATTAAAAGTCTTCGCGAAGAATTACAGCAACATAACTATAATTATTATGTGCTGGATACCCCGCAGATAAGCGATTATGAATTTGATATGAAGCTGGAAGAACTTCAGAAGCTCGAGGATAAGCATCCGGAGTTTAAAGATGAAAACTCACCAACGCAGCGAGTTGGGGGAGCGATCACAAAGAATTTTGAGACTGTCCCGCACGAATACCGCATGTATTCACTTTCAAATTCTTATTCTAAAGAAGAACTTGAAGACTGGGAGAAAAGGATCAGGAAGGTTGTTGAAGGAAAAGTAAAGTACGTTTGCGAGCTTAAATATGATGGTGCTTCCATAAGTCTTACTTACGAAAATGGGACTTTGCAAAAAGCGGTAACCCGGGGAGATGGTTTTCAGGGAGACGATGTGACCAATAATGTAAGGACCATAAGGTCTGTTCCTTTAAAACTGAAAGATGATTTTCCTGATAAATTCCATATTAGGGGAGAGATCGTGCTGCCTTATGAAGGCTTTGCAAAAATGAATGCTGAAAGAGTTGACCTTGGGGAAGAGCCTTATGCGAATCCACGGAATACAGCTTCTGGAAGTTTGAAATTACAGGATAGTGCTGAGGTGGCAAAAAGACCTCTGGAATGTCTGTTATATACTATTGTTGGTAAGAATGTAAAAATTGATTCCCAGTTTGAGGGGCTTGAAAAAGCCAGAAACTGGGGTTTTAAAGTGCCGGCCGAATCTGAATTGAAAAATTCTATTGAAGAGGTGCTGGAATATATAAATTACTGGGATCAGCATCGTCACGATCTGCCTTATGAAACTGATGGGGTAGTGGTTAAGGTGAATAATTTTCATCAGCAGGAAGAACTGGGACATACCGCCAAATCTCCACGCTGGGCAATGGCCTATAAATTCAAGGCAGAGCAGGAAAGCACTAAATTAAAGAAGATCACCTACCAGGTAGGTAGAACAGGAGCAATTACACCTGTAGCTAATCTTGAACCCGTGCAACTGGCAGGAACGGTAGTGAAAAGGGCTTCCTTACATAATGCCGACCAGATCGAGAAACTTGACATTAGAGAAGGAGATACTGTTTTTGTAGAAAAAGGAGGAGAGATCATTCCTAAGATCGTGGGGGTGGATTTTACCAAACGTGATCCAGATTCAGCACCTACGCAATATGCCACTAATTGCCCTGAATGTGATACAGAGCTGGTGAGAAATGAAGGGGAGGCACAACATTACTGTCCAAATACCAATGGATGTCCTCCGCAGATCATCGGGCGAATTCAGCATTATATTTCCAGAAAAGCAATGGATATAGAAGGTTTGGGAGGAGAGACGGTAGCGCTTTTGGTAAATGCCGATCTTATCGAGAATTACGCCGACCTGTATACTTTAAAAAAGGAAGATATTCTGCCGCTGGAAAGGATGGCAGAGAAATCGGCTGAAAATCTTATTACCGGAATAGAGAAGTCTAAAGAGATCCCTTTTGAACGTGTACTTTTTGCATTAGGGATCAGGTATGTTGGAGAAACCGTGGCAAAGAAACTGGCAAAACACTTTAAAAATATAGATTCCTTGATGGCCGCTTCAGAAGAAGAACTTATAAATCTCGATGAAATTGGGGAAAGAATAGCCTGGAGTGTGGTGGACTTTTTTAAAACTGACGCCAATGTGCAGAATGTTCAGCGATTAAAAGAATATGGAGTACAACTGGAGATTTCGGCAGAAAAACTCGCTAATCAAACCGATATTCTTGGGGGTAATACTTTCGTGATTTCAGGAGTTTTTGAAAAAGTATCCAGAAATGAACTCAAGAAGCTTATTGAAGATAATGGAGGAAAAGTATCCAGTTCTATTTCTTCAAAAACCAATTACCTGGTTGCGGGAGATAATATGGGACCAAGTAAACTTGCGAAAGCCGAAAAACTGGGCACGAAAATCATCAGTGAAGATGATTTTCTGAAAATGATTTAAAGAAGCCTTAAGCTGTAAGCTATTTTGCGGATATCTCCAGACTATTTCCTTTGGCTGACACTTCTCCTTTTTCATCAAAATAGAAATCGAGTCTCCCCAGGTAGAGGCCATAACAGCCTACCTGGTTTACTAGGACATTCTTGCCAGTTTTATTTTTTACCGTGGTTGGTTTTTCAAGAAAAGTGTGAGTATGTCCCCCAATGATGAGGTCTATATTCTCAGTCGCCTGGGCTAATTTGAGATCAGAAATTTTGTCGCTATTATACTTATAGCCAAGATGTGAAAGGCAGATCACAAGATCACAATTCTGCTCATTTTTGAGAAGATTACTCATGTCTGTGGCGATTTCAACCGGGTCCAGATATTTGGTTTCTTTATAAAGTTTATCGGTCACCAAACCTTTTAATTCTACACCAAGCCCGAAAACACCCACTTTTAAACCATCTTTCATGAAGATGCGATAATCCCTGGTCTTTCCATTCATGATCGTATTGCTGAAATCGTAATTAGAACAGATAAAATCAAAATTCGCATGAGGTAACTGGGCATACAATCCATCGATACCATTATCAAAATCATGATTACCAATAGTGGCAGCATCATATTTTAGCTTACTCATGAGTTTAAATTCCAGTTCTCCTCCATAGAAATTGAAATATGGAGTTCCCTGGAAAATATCACCGGCATCCAGTAAAAGGGTATTGGGATTTTCCCTGCGTATTTTTTCAATTAAAGTTGCACGTCTTGCTATCCCACCCAAATTGGCGTTTCTGCCTTCATTAGGTCCAAAAGGCTCAATGTGGCTGTGCACATCATTGGTATGAAGTATAGTAAGGTGTTTACTGTTAGGTGATTGGAAAGAAAGTGATGATAGCCCGCCAATACCTAAAAATGCACTTACAGCCGCTGTTCTCTGTATAAAATCTCTTCTTTTCATCTTATTCTCTAATATAGCGGTTATCTATCTCTGCTTTTATGGTATCGGTCTTTTTAAAATAATCGATAATCTCGTTCCTGAGTTTATAATCTGATGTGTATAAATTCACAGGCTCGGTTAGGAAAGACATATTATCTCCACCCTGTTGTAAATAATCTGAAGTGGCTACAAAATAAGTTTTACTCTCATCGACCTTCTTTCCGTTAATTCGGGCAGCAACAATTTCATAATCCTTATCTGCCGTAATCTTTATACCGCTTACGGGATGGGCGGTTTTTGCCTGGCTTAAATATTCCAGCATTTCTTTTACTTTTTCACCCGAAATTTCTGCGATCACAATTTCATTTTCAAAGGGCATTAGATTGTATGCCGATCTTGTGGTGACCTCTCCTTGGGGGAGCTCAGAGCGAATTCCACCATGATTTAAAAGCACAAAGTCAATTTCTTTATCGGTGCGTGATTTAAAGATCGGGTTGGTTTGTTCCATGACAATATCTGCCATAAGATTCCCGATCGCCGTGTTCAGATCGCCGTCAGATTTATTTAATAGCCTGGGGTTATATGCCAGAACCGAATCAAGTGTGGCGTTCAGATGTTCTTTATAAGGTTCTATAAAATTGTTTATGGCAGTGTCTCCCTGCAAAGTACTGTCAACGGGAATACGCTCTGTTTGAATATTAACCAGTGATTCCTTTTTGCCTTTACAAGAACTTAGAACCAGAAGGCTCAAAATCAATAAAAATGTTGTGATTTTCATGAAATAAAAATAGGCTACAAATGTAAACACTTCTAGCAGTTTTTTATAATCCAGAGACTAATTTTCATTTTGTTTGATTTGAAGAAAATGAAGCAAATAACTCTTCCTATTAAACTTTTAACATTAATTATATAATTGTTTAATGATTTGGCAATGTGTTGGAATCTTTTCTATATTTAGCCGCCCATTTAAAACAAATCATGAAATACCGCCAAATTTTTATTCTGGCATCCCTACCAATTTTAGTGTTAAACTTATATGGGGTAGTGATGGAAATTGCCTGGATAGTTGATTTTTCTGAATTTCTGGTTTATCTTCCCTTGTTTATAGGCTTCTATAGAAAGCTTAACTTCACTAATATCAATATAATTGCGTTTTTAAGTTTTAGTATATGTGCCGTGCTCTTAAGATTTTTTGGCGAAGAGAAAATGCTCTATCTAACTTCTATGATTTTTAGCATGCTGGCCTATATTTTTCTATATAGAGAGGCTTTGAATTATACTAAACGAGAAACGGCTAATAAGTTCATGCTGAGCTTTTTTATTATTTTAATTTGTGCTAACGGTTATTTCCTATCCAGTCATTTGCAGGAAATTGAACTGCATATTCCAAGTATACTGGAGTTTGGATTTTACTCTATTTATTATATCAATCTTCTGGTGCTCGGAGTGGTAGGACTCATTTATTATCTTAATTCTTATTCCCGTAAATCGGTATACTTTATTACACTGGTGATGGCTATTGTATTTGCGGATGTTTTCAGGGATATGGCCGCATTTTATCTACGCGATACCAGCGTGTCTTTAATAGAAAGTGTGCTAAGGTACAGTGCGGTGATCCTTGCCTTTTGTTTCTTTGCCACACGTGAGAAAAAATTACGACTTATCAATCTCGTTTAAGCTTTCTCATTTCACAAATTACATGAACCTGTTAAATTCTGCTAGTTATAGCATGCTTCAATGCCTTCCTGTCATTGTGATTCCTATTAAATATTTACATTTGCCTCACCAAAATAAGCCTGATCTTCTGTGAATTTTAAAAGAATTATTCTAAGGAAAAAGATCTCTGATTTCTCTAAAAAGCGAACAGAGATAAAGCGATCAGGAAATGTTGGTTTGATCATTGATGCTGAAAATCTGAAGTTTAAAGAAGATTGGAAAACTTTCTTTAAGCAGGCGGAAATTAAAAACGAGCACCTAAAGATCGTTATTTGTGATCTTAAAGAACCAAAATCAGATCATGTGGATGCTGAAATTTTGAATTTTGAAGATATTAGTCTTTGGGGAAATTTTAGATCTGAAGCGATAAAAGATTTTAAGGGAACAGATTTTGATTTTTTGATCTGTGATTTTTCTGAAGAATCTTATTCTGCCAGCTTATTGGCCGTCTCAGCGAATGCTTCGGTGAAAATTGGAAAAAAGGCAGATGTTTTTAATATTTTCGATATAAAAATAGATGCAAAAGACAATCAGGTTTTTCGGCAGGAAACATTAAAATATTTAAAAATTTTAAACTATACGAATTGATGGAAGCCTTTATTGGTACAGGAGTGGCGTTGATCACCCCTTTTAAGGATGATTTATCTGTAGATACTACAGCACTTTCTGGTCTCGTGAAAGACCAGGTAGAAAATGGTATCGATTATTTGGTCGTGCTCGGCACAACAGCCGAAAGTGCAACTCTGTCGCGAGCAGAAAAGGAAACTGTAAAAGCTGAGGTGGTTAAGGCGAATGCGGGTAAATTACCGCTCGTGCTGGGGATTGGAGGAAATAATACCGCTGCCGTAATAGAAGAACTTACCACTACGAATCTCGATGGGTTTGAGGCGGTCCTTTCAGTATCTCCTTATTATAATAAACCAACCCAGGAAGGAATTTTCAGGCATTTTAAGGCGGTGGCTGAAGCTTCGCCGCTTCCCATCATCCTTTATAATGTTCCGGGGAGAACGGCTTCTAATATTCTTCCGGAGACGGTGAACCGTATTGCCAGGGATGTAAAGAATGTTATAGGAGTGAAAGAGGCTGCTGGTGATATAGTTCAGGCAATGCGACTTATAAGCCTGGTACCCGAAGATTTCATGGTAATTTCAGGGGATGATATGATCACCTTACCTATGGTTTTGGCTGGCGGAAGAGGAGTAATCTCTGTGATCGGGCAGGGCCTTCCAAAAGATTTTTCAGAAATGGTGAGCTTAGGTCTCAACGGAAAAGTTTCAGAAGCCTATGACCTCCATTATAAAATAGCTCCGGCGATAGATTTGATCTTTGCTGAAGGAAATCCGGCTGGTATTAAGGCCTTGCTTTATAAAAAGGGAATGATCAGAAATAATTTGAGACTACCGCTGGTGGAAGCCAGTGAGAATTTACAGAACCGAATCAACTCCTTTGTAGATAATTTCTAGTTCTACTTTGAAATTAAATTTCAGAAAAAGCTTTATATCTGCAATAAACCTTTTAAAAATGGGTTATTCCTGTAGTTTAGGAAAGTTTTTTTTATAGTAACAAAAAATGTATTTTTGCCAGATGTTTTTACGTATCATGAAAAAAGGACTTCTTGTTTTAGGTTTGCTAATGGTGACGCTGTCTTGCAGTGAATATCAAAAGCTGCTCAAAAGCAAAGAAACTGCCCCCAAATATGCCAGGGCAGAAGAATTATATAATCAGGGAATTGAAGAAGACAGTAATAAGAAGTTGCGTAAAGCTTCCGGACTGCTGGAACAGATCGAACCTGAATTCCGTGGAAAACCACAGGGGCAAAGGCTTACTTATATGGTGGCAGATATAGATTACCATTTGGGTAATTATTACCTGTCATCTTTTGATTTTCAAAGATTTCTTCAGCTATACTCATCCAGTGAAAAGGCCGAAGAAGCTGCGTATAAAAAAGCGGCAAGTTATTACTATCTTTCACCTGCATATAATCTGGATCAAACCGATACGCATAAAGCAATTGAAGAACTTCAGATTTATCTTAACACATATCCTGACGGAGAGTTTGCAGAGGAAGCTAATAAAAAGGCAGCAGAATTACAGGTGAAACTTGAAGAGAAAGCATATAATATCGCTAAGCAGTATCATAAAACCCAGTATTATAAGGCTGCAATCGCCTCTTTTACAAATTTCCTGGCAGATTATCCAGGGTCCCCTTTTAGAGAAGCGGCATATTACTACAGGTTTGATTCGGCATATAAGCTGGCGATCAACAGTTATCAGAATTTAATGGAAGAAAGGCTGGAAGATGCCAAAGAATTTTCACTTTCATATAAAAAGTATTATCCTGAGGGAGAATATATTCCACAATTGGAAGAATCTCTTAAAGATATAGACACAAGGTTACAGAATTTTTAATTTAGGTATGATGGATTTTAAAAAAATTGATGCACCGGTAAATACAACTACTATCAATAAGAACCTGGTAGATGAACCAACCGGAAATATTTACGAAGCTATTTCGATCGTGGCGAAAAGAGCAACCCAGATCAATTCTGAAATAAAGAAGGAATTGCTTGAGAAGTTAGATGAATTCGCTACTTATAACGACTCTCTTGATGAGATCTTTGAAAATAAGGAGCAAATTGAAGTATCTAAATTCTATGAAAGATTGCCAAAGCCACAGTCGCTTGCAATCCAGGAATGGTTGGATGACAAAATTTACTGGAGAAATACAAAAGATACCGAAGAATAGAATCGGGCGATATTATGTCTGTACTTAAGGGCAAAAAAGTATTATTGGGCATTACCGGGGGTATTGCTGCATTTAAAACTGCCGCTCTTGTAAGACTGTTTATAAAAGCCGGTGCCGAGGTGAAAGTAGTAATGACCCCGGCAGCTAAAGAATTTGTAACTCCGCTTACCCTATCTACCTTATCTAAGAATGAGGTCTTTTCTTCATTTACAGATGAGGAAGACGAAAATGCGAAATGGAACAATCACGTTGAACTCGGCCTCTGGGCCGATTTCTTGCTTATAGCCCCTGCTACAGCCAATACACTTTCCAAAATGGCCACGGGCAACAGCGACAATTTTTTACTCGCTACTTACCTTTCGGCTAAATGTCCGGTTTTTTTCGCTCCGGCTATGGACCTGGATATGTTTAAGCATCCTTCTACAAAGAACAGTATAAAGATCCTGGAAGACTTTGGTAACCTTATGATCCCGCCTGGAAAAGGGGAACTGGCCAGCGGACTTTTTGGCGAAGGAAGAATGGCAGAGCCGGAGGAAATTTTAAAGTTTCTGGAAGACTATTTTTTTAAGGACCTACCGTTAAAAGGTAAAAAAATTCTTATTACCGCAGGACCTACATACGAAGCTATAGATCCGGTACGTTTTATTGGAAATCATTCCAGCGGAAAGATGGGATATGAACTTGCGGAGAGTGCTGCCAGACTAGGTGCACAAGTGACTCTAATTTCGGGACCAACCCATTTGAAGATCGATAATCCAGATGTGGAGGTAGTTCAGGTGACCAGTACCCACGAAATGTATGATGCAGCACACGCTAGTTTTAAAGATACCGATGTATTTATTGGCGCTGCAGCGGTAGCCGATTATAAACCCAAAGATGTGGCCCAGGAGAAGATCAAAAAATCGGATGCCACCCTTATGCTTGAGCTAACAAAGACCGAGGATATTCTAGCCAGCCTGGGAGCTGAAAAGAAAGATCAAAAGCTTATAGGCTTTGCCCTGGAGACTAATAATGAAGTTGAAAATGCAAGAAACAAGATTAAAAAGAAGAATCTTGATTTTATTGTATTAAATTCACTCAGAGATGAAGGGGCGGGATTTAAGAGCGATACCAATAAGGTGAGCATTATCTACCCAAACATCAGGAAAGATTTTGAACTTAAGACCAAGAAAGAAGTAGCAGAAGATATACTTAAAGAAATTATAGATTTATTTGATGCGTAATATTTTATTTATCACAGCCTGTTTATTTGCCATGCAATTTGCGACAGCGCAGCAGCTCAATTGTGAGGTGATCGTAAATGCCGAGCAAACCGGGCAGGCCAATCTATCGGTATTTAAGACCCTGCAAAGGTCCTTGACCGAATTTGTAAATAAAACCAACTGGACTGAGCGCAAATTTCAGCCTCAGGAGCGTATTAATTGCAGCATGTTCATCACCATCACCAGTTTTGAGGGGGAGAGCTTTAATGGGAGTATACAAATACAATCATCGAGACCAGTTTATGGAACATCCATGATCACTCCCGTATTCAATTTTAATGATGAACAATTAAGTTTTAATTACAGGGAATATCAACCACTCAACTATAGTTCAAATACTTATAATTCGAATCTGGTGTCGGTTATTTCCTATTACGTCTATACCATCTTAGGTTTGGATGCCGATACCTTTGAACTACAGGGAGGAACTCCTCATTTTGAAGAAGCAAACCGGATCGTGACCACGGCTCAACAGGGAAATTCACAGGGCTGGAGAGCTGCCGATGGGCAGCGTTCACGCTTTAGATTGAATGCCGATCTACTGGCTAACACCTATGCCGAATACCGCGAAGCCATGTATGGTTATCATCGTTTGGGCCTGGATATCATGCATGAAGATGTGCTCGCCGGGAAACAGGCGATTGCCGAAGCTATGGAAAAACTGGAAGTGATGAATCGCAGAAGGAATAATTCTCTCCTCTTGCGTACTTTTTTTGATGCCAAAGCAGAAGAGATCACGCATATATATACGGGCGGCCCGGCAATTGAAAGCGCAGAGCTTGTAGAAACCCTTAATAATATTGCTCCACGGTATTCCAAAAACTGGCGTGGGATTCAATAGCCTTTTTGGTTGATTTCAATTTATTTCTCACGTATATTTAGCACAAATTTTAAGCGATTTGCTAACATCCCTTTCTATAAAGAATTATGCTCTAATTGAAGATATTAATATTAATCTTCAGCCTGGTTTCACCATTATTACAGGGGAGACCGGTGCGGGTAAATCTATCATGCTGGGTGCACTTGGCCTATTGCTTGGGGACCGGGCAGATTTTAGTTCTATCAGAAATTCCGAAAAGAAATGTGTGATCGAAGGCACATTTGGGATCTCTAATTACAAACTGGAAAAGTTCTTTAAAAAGGAAGATCTGGATTACGAAGCAAATAGTATTGTTCGAAGAGAAATTCTTCCTTCAGGGAAATCACGTGCCTTCATCAATGATACCCCGGTAAAGATTTCGGCTTTACAAAAGCTGGGAACTTATCTAATAGATATTCATAGTCAGCATGAAACCTTAAGTCTTGGGAATTCCGAATATCAGTTTAATGTGATCGATACCATTGCTAAAAATGAGTCGGTTATTATTGAATACAGGAAAGAATTGAAAGATTATAAACTTTTGCTGAACCGGTTCGATGAACTCAAGGAAGAGCAGGCGCAGGCAGCGAAAGAATATGATTATAATTTATTCTTACTCGGTGAACTGGAAGAGGCCAATCTTCAAAAGGGAATGCAGGAGGAGCTGGAAGAGCGTTATGAAGAATTGAACAATGTTGAAGAGCTCACCGAAAACTTAAGTTCTGCTCTCACTTATTTACAGCAGGACGAGATCGGGAGTTTGGAAAGTTTAAAATCTGTACGCTCCAATCTTTCAAGAATAGCCCAGTTTTCTTCAAATTATGAAGGTTTTTATGAACGCATTCAAAGTGTGATCATTGAACTGGATGATCTTGAAGCCGAAATGAATACGGCGCTGGAAAGAATAGAAGCAAATCCTGAAGAGCTGGAATTAGTAAACCAGAAGCTTCAGCAAATTTATAACCTTCAGAAAAAGCACAATACCGGGAATATTGAAGAGCTTTTACAAATAATAAATGCGCTGAGAGAAAAGGTTTCGGTTACTGAAAATGCCGAGGAAGCACTTACCGAAGTACAAAAGGCGATCAAAAATCAGGAAACCAGGCTTATAGAGATTGCGAGCAAACTTCACCAGAACCGGCAGAAGATCATTCCTGCTTTTATCCAACAAACCGAGCAGATCCTCAGGGACCTTGGAATGCCAAATGCGAGACTGAATATAGAACTGGAACAGGGTGATGACTTTCTTACTAATGGTCGTGACAGACTGGACTGGTACCTTGCGGCTAACAAAGGTGGAAGTTTCAAGGAAATGAAAAAGGCCGCCTCGGGAGGTGAATTATCCAGAATTATGCTGGCAGTAAAAAGTATCCTTGCGGCGCAAAGTAAATTGCCTACCATTATTTTTGATGAGATAGATACCGGAGTTTCAGGAGAGATCGCCCAGAAAATGGGTGAAATTCTTCAGAAAATGGGTAATAATATGCAGGTGATCGCCATTACGCATTTACCGCAAATAGCAGGAAAGGGAGCTACCCATTTCAAAATATTCAAGGAAGACAATGAGATAGCGACTCAAACTAAGATCGTACGTCTGGAAGAAAATGATCGCATAGAAGAACTCGCACTTATGCTAGGCGGAAACACCAGGAGCGAATCTGCAAGAGCCCATGCGAAAGCATTACTTAATTAGAAGTGAGAAGTGAGAAGTGAGAAGTGAGAAGTGAGAAGTGAGAAGTGAGAAGTGAGAAGTGAGAAGTGAGAAGTGAGAAGTGAGAAGTTTTAAATAAATCTTTTAAAGTACGATTTAAATTTTTAACTTCTGATAACTGATAACTGATAACTGATAACTGATAACTGATAACTGATAACTGATAACTGATAACTGATAACTGATAACTGATAACTGATAACTGATAACTGATAACTGATAACTGATAACTGATAACTGATAACTGATAACTGATAACTCAATTCCAACAACTTTGCTATCTTTACAAACTAACAACCACAAAAAAATATCATATGTCATATAACCTGTTAAACGGGAAAAGAGGAATTATTTTTGGAGCACTGGATGAAAATTCCATCGCATGGAAAACTGCCGAAAAAGTGCATGAAGAAGGAGGAATATTTGTGCTTACCAACGCACCTATTGCCATGAGAATGGGAAGTATTAATGAGCTTGCTGAAAAGACTGGATCTGAGATCATTCCGGCCGATGCCACAAAAGTTGAAGACCTTGAAAACCTTGTTGAAAAGGCTATGGAAACTCTTGGTGGAAAGATAGATTTTGTGCTTCACTCAATAGGAATGTCTGTAAACGTTAGGAAAGGAAATCATTATACAGATATGAATTATGATTACACTACCAAAGGCTGGGATGTTTCTGCAGTCTCTTTTCATAAGACCATGCAGGTTCTTTACAAAAAAGACGCGATGAACGAGTGGGGAAGCATTGTAGCTCTTAGTTATATGGCTGCGCAAAGAGTATTCCCAGACTATAATGATATGGCAGATAACAAGGCATATCTTGAATCTATTGCCAGAAGTTTTGGCTATTTCTTCGGAAAAGATAAAAAAGTAAGAGTGAATACGATTTCACAATCGCCAACACCTACTACTGCCGGACAGGGAGTAAAAGGCTTTGATGGCTTTATTGCTTTTGCCGAAAAGATGTCTCCGTTAGGAAACGCTACGGCTCTGGAGTGTGCTGAATATACCCTTACGTTATTCTCTGACCTTACCAAAAAAGTAACGCTACAGAATCTTTATCACGATGGTGGATTTTCTAATACAGGAGTAAGCCAGGAAGTGATGGAAGCATTCGTTAAAAACGAAGAATAAATTCTTAAGGTCGGCTGAAATTTCTTGTGGATCACTAAGGCTTATCGACTTCGTCAAAGGTGATTGGAGAAATTTCAGCTGATCTCTTTTTAAAGCAGATACTGCATGGGTCCCGAATATTCCTTTATAATTCCGGTTTACAATCGCCCAGAAGAAATCAGGGAGTTACTGGAAAGTATGTTATCCCTGTCTTCGAATTTGGATTTTGAAATCGTAATTGTAGAAGACGGTTCCAGTATTAAGTCGGAGGAAGTTGTACGGGAATATTCTGAAAAGCTTGACTTAAGCTACTATTACAAGCCTAATTCCGGTCCCGGGGATTCCCGCAACTTTGGGATGAAAAAGGCAAAAGCCAATTATTTTATTATTCTGGATTCTGATGTGATCCTTCCGGAAAATTACCTGGAAGAAGTAGATTCATTTTTGTCTAAAAACCAGTGTGATTGTTTTGGTGGACCGGATGCCTCGCATCCCACTTTCAGTAAAATTCAGAAGGCTATAGACTATAGTATGACTTCCTTTTTTACCACCGGTGGAATAAGGGGAGGCAGGAGAGGTGCAAAAAGTTTCCAGCCCCGCAGTTTTAATATGGGTCTAAGCCGGAAGGCCTTTGAAGAAAGTCAGGGCTTTGGGCAAATCCATCCCGGGGAGGATCCCGACCTTAGTCTCAGGCTTAAAAAAGCCGGATTTAAAATATGTCTTATTCCCGATGCCCGGGTCTTTCATAAAAGAAGAATAGACTGGAGTAAGTTTTATTTACAGGTAAAGAAATTTGGGCTGGTACGGCCAATTTTAAATAAATGGCACCCGGGTTCTGCGAAGATCACCTACTGGTTTCCAAGTTTGTTTATTCTTGGACTGATCTTTGCCTTATTAATGCTCGCAATTGGAAACGTATTTTATATAAGCATCTATTTTTTTTATTTTCTTTTAATTGCGCTGGATGCCTCAATAAAAAATAAAAGTATTTATATTGGATTATTAAGTATAAGAGCAGTTATAGTTCAATTTTCGGGTTATGGATATGGATTCCTGATTTCTACAATCAAAACGGGGATTTTGAACCGGCAACCGGAAAAAGAATTTCCAAAATTGTTTTTTAAAAAGATAAATGGCTAAGAGAAAAATGTTTAAACGGTCAAGTCTAAAGACCTTCGGTTTTTTCCTCGTTTTTTCGGCGGTGGTATGGGTGTTGGTTCAATTTTCCAAGACATATACCCAGCTAATTGAAATCCCGGTGAGTTATATCAATATTCCCCTGGATAAAAGTATTTCAAATGATAAGCCGGACCATGTTGATCTTCAGTTACAGGATAATGGATTTAGTATCTATTATTATAAAATTATTAATCCCGGGTTAACCGTAGATCTTTCGAAGGCTACAGAGGAGGATAAAAGGCTGGTGTATAAACTTGATAATCATCTTGCTGAAATGGAAGAGCAGCTTAAGATAGATTTTGAAAATTCCCGGATCATTCAGGAAGAAATTTCGATCCCATTTCAACTGAAAAAGGAGAAGATGCTTAAGGTGATACCGCAAATAGAGGTGAGCTATGCAGTAGGCTATTCGGCAGATGATCCTGTACAACTTAAACCGGATTCGGTTAAGGTAAGCGGGCCCGAAAAAATTATAGACACCATCCAGTTTGTTTCTACAAAATCGATTAGCCTTAAAAAGGTAAATAAGAATGTTGAAGGAGAAGTTTCTATTGATACCAGTAGTTTGGGAATGTTGAACTTCTATGCCAACACAGTGAGATATTACCAAAAGGTTGAAAAATTTACCGAAGGTAGCGTGGAGATCCCGGTGGAAGTGAATAAGGTGCCTCAAGGCTTGAACCTTTCCTATTTCCCTAAGACAGTAATCGTTTATTACCAGGTGAATCTTCAAAGATTTGAAAGCGTTAGTGCGGCCGATTTCAGAGTTGTTTGTGAATATAATAAAGATGAGAATGAAGATGATTTTATGATCGCTAGAATCGCCGAAAAACCTTCTTATGTTACCAATGTGCGACTTAATGAAAGAAGAATTCAATTTGTAATAAAAAGATGAAAGTCGTAGGTCTCACCGGAGGAATAGGGAGCGGAAAGACCACTGTGGCAAGTTTTTTCAGTGACCTGGATATTCCGGTTTATATCGCTGATGAAGCAGGCAAAAGGCTTATGAATTCTTCCAAAGAAATCCGTGATAGGATCATTGATCTTTTTGGGGAAGAAGCTTACCAGAAAAAACAGCCAGATCGTGGCTATATCGCCGCCAGGGTTTTTAAAAACACCGAACTTCTAAAGAAATTAAATGCCATCATCCATCCCGCAGTGGCCAAAGACTTCGATAAATGGAAAGCGGCCCAGGAATCAGATTATGTGATTTATGAAGCCGCGATCCTTTTTGAAACAGGTGGTTATAAAAATTGTGATCTCAGCATTCTCGTCACTGCCCCCAAAGAAATAAGGATAGATCGTATTCAGAAAAGGGATGGAAGTAGCACCGATGAGATCGAAGCTCGAATGAATAATCAATGGGAAGATGAAGAAAAAGCCAGTCTCGCCGATTTCATAATAAAAAACGAGGATTTAAGGCGAACTAAACTTCAGGTTGAGCATATCCACTCAGAAATCTTAAAAGCAGGCAAAAATTGCTAGAAGTTCTGTTAACATTTGGTTAAACACTTTAAGGTCTAAATGTTAAAATCTTACTTTTGACCGCATGAATAAGAAGCTTTTTGTCCTTCTCGTTGTGCTAATGAGTTTGTCTCTTATCGGTATTATTTTCGTACAGGGTTACTGGATTAAAAGCACGATTGACGACAGGGAACAGCAGTTTTCTTATAATGTGAAGCAGGCCCTTATTAATGTTTCAGAGGATATTCAGAATAAAGAGTTCGAGAAATATTATTTTCAGGTAAAGGATCCGGATAGCGTGAACAGTAAAATAAATGATGTTACCGTTACCGAATATTTCTACTCGAATAAGAATGATGATCGCAATGAGACCTATTTCAATTCTGAAACTATTCTAGAAGAAGATTATAAAGTTTCTTCTGAATTTCTGCAATTTGCCCAGGATAGTATTCAGTTCACCAGGATGATCAAGAAAAGGGTGACAGATATTATGAAGGATAATAACCTGGAAGGGAATAATCTGAGTGCCCGACAGCGAATTGCCCATATAGAGAGAATCTCCAGGATGGAGGAGGTCGAAAAAGATATTTTAAGATCGGCGATCGCGGAGGAAGTGGTAAGACTTCCGGTGCATCAGAGGGTTTCGGAAAAGGAAATTTCCGATCTTTTGAAAAAAGAATTAGAAGAACGCGATCTAAAGACCGAGTTTGAGTTTGGAGTTTACAATAATTCTATAGCTACAAATTTACATACAGAAAATTTTGACCTGGATTTTCCTGCCACCTATGCCGTACCTCTATTTATGGACAGGGTAGGAGGTAGTGGTTATCAGCTTTTGGTGAATTTTAAAAATAAAAAGGAAGCGGTGTTGTCATCGGTAATCTTAATGGCCTGTTTATCGATCATATTTACGCTTATTATCGTGATCGCTTATTCAAGTGCACTTTCGCAATTGATAAGGCAAAGACAGATTTCCCAGATTAAAACCGATTTCATTAATAATATGACCCATGAGTTCAAAACTCCTATTGCAACCATAAACCTGGCACTCGATGCTATTAAGAATCCTAAAATACAGGATGACCAGTCTAAGATGTCGAGATATTTACAAATGATCAGGGATGAGAATAAGCGTATGCACGCGCAGGTGGAAAATGTATTGCGCATCTCAAAACTGGAGAAAAATGAACTGGATCTAAAAAAAGAAAGACACCAGCTGCATGATATAATTGAAGATGCGATCTCACATGTGGAACTTATTGTCGAAGATCGGGGTGGCTATCTTCAAACACATTTTGGGGCCTTGCGTTCATCCATTCTGGTGAACCAGGATCACTTTACCAATGTGATCGTAAATATTCTGGATAATGCAATTAAGTATTCAGAGGGTGAACCTAAGATTGATGTTTATACAACCAACGTAAAGAATTATATATGCTGTGAAATTCGTGACCAGGGAACTGGAATGAGTAAACAGGTTCAAAAGAAAATATTTGAAAAATTTTATCGTGAACAAACCGGTGATATTCATAATGTAAAGGGTCATGGCCTGGGACTGGCGTATGCCAGACAGATCATAGAAGACCATCATGGTGAGATTAGCGTAGTGAGCGAAAAAGGAAAAGGAAGTACCTTTATAATTAAACTACCACTAATATCTTAAATATATGGAAACTGAAAACAAGAAAATTCTATTAGTAGAGGACGATCCAAACTTTGGAACGGTCCTTAAAGATTACCTCGCAATGAACGATTATGAGGTAACTCATGCAAAAAACGGAATGGAAGGTTTCGAAAAATTCAAGAAAGATGATTTCGATCTTTGTATTCTGGACGTAATGATGCCTTATAAAGACGGGTTCACTCTTGCAAAAGAGATCCGTGAAAAAAATGAAGAAATCCCGATCATTTTCCTAACTGCCAAGGCTATGAAGGAAGATGTTCTTAAAGGTTATAAAGTAGGGGCAGATGATTACCTGAACAAACCTTTTGACAGTGAGGTGCTTCTTATGAAGATCAAAGCGATCATGCAGCGTAAAGCTACAGATAGTGTGGCCGACAGTAAACAGTTTGAGTTTGAGATAGGAGGTTTCCATCTTAACTCTAAATTGAGATTCTTAACTTTTAGAGATGAAGAACCTCAAAAACTGTCTCCTAAAGAGAATGAGTTATTAAGACTTCTTGCATTGCATGAAAATGATTTAATGCCAAGAGAGCTTGCGCTTACTAAAATATGGAGAGACGATAACTATTTCACCTCCAGAAGTATGGATGTATATATTGCCAAGCTTAGAAAATACCTGAAAAAAGACGAAAATGTGGAAATTTTGAATATCCACGGAGAAGGCTTCAGGCTTGTGGTTAAAAACAAGGAAGAAACCGAAGCCTAGAATATTTTTTCAGTTTCCGGGATTTACTGCATCATGGGAGCACCATGATGCAGTAGCCTATCTCGAGTATTAAATTGAATACATCCCGGTAATCTTACTTTCCAGGTTCCCTGCGAACCTATATCCGTAATCTTAGCATAATTTTAAGAACGGTTTTCTTACAAACCTTATCTTTATGGCCATCACCAAATATGCCCAGTCTTGATAAGTGCTGCCGATATATGTTATTTTAAGGGCTCTTCTATGCAGAAGGCATGGGCTTTTATATTTCTTCTCTTCTTTTTTTTAGGGAATGTTTTTGGACAGGATCCGGCTACAATAGCACCCACTTATACTCATCTTGATCATAAGGACTTGCCTACAGTAAGTTCAACTGAACTTAATTCAGATGACCTTACCATAGCAATTGCATCTGGGCAAAATTTTGTATATATCCTAACATTCGGTAGTGGGGTTGAGAAGAGAGATGCAGATGGGAATCTGGTGAAATCAAATTTCATTACAGGTTTGGATAGTCCCTTTGATATTGCTGTTGATGAAGATGGATTCATTTATATAGCCGATTTCCAGGCAGGTGGAGAATTTTTTGATAATGGTCAGGTTAAAATTTATGATTCTAATGGGAACTATATAAGGTCAATTCTTACTTCTTATTTCAGGCCTATGGGAATTGATGTAGATGAAAATTATGTTTATATAGCTGAATATAATGATGCAAAACAAGGTCCAGAACAGAGTGCACCATCAAGCCGTATTAGAATTGTTGACAAGGCAACAGGAAATGCCGTAAAGGAAAATAAGAATGTTACTCTGCCTTATAGAATTGCTACCGATTCGAAAGGTAAGGTTTATGTTAGCCAGGAAGGAGGAGGAAATCCTGGGGTTTATATTTTCGATGCTAATCTTTCCTTCCAGGGACGTTTGCCAAATATTCAATCCCCAGGTAGCGTGGTTATTGACGATTTCGATTTTATTCATGTAATAGAATATGCAGGGAAAATCGATTTCGGTAAATTTATTACTTCAACATCAGATTTTACCTATCTTTTGGGAGTATCTCATACAATAAGAGATGCAGTAATAGAAGATCAAGCATTTGGTGTAAAGATTTTCAATTCTAGTTATCAGCTAAAAAATTTCTTTAAAACAGAAATACATTTTCCTTTAGATATAGCATTTAATCATTGTGATCGAATGTATATCGATGATTCAGAAATTGATGGTATACATAATGATAATTTTTTCGGCCACTACTTTGTCCCTTCCAAATTAGAATTCGACCTCGAAATCTATCAAAGAACTCCGTCAGCTGATATAACTCCTCCTGTTGCTGATTGTGTAGGCGATTTTGAAATTAACCTGGCCTCGGGTGAAACTAAAAATATTACCGCTGAGGATATCGATAATAATTCCTATGATCTATGTGGCGACGTTTCCTTAACTATCGATAAAACCCAGTTTACGGAGACAGATATTGGGGAAAACACTGTAACGCTAACTGTAACTGATGACAATGGAAATGAATCCACTTGCTCAGTAAAAATTATAGTTAATGCAGAGGAAACAGACATCCCTCCTCAATTTCAAGACTGTCCATCAGCTATCGCTAAAAATAATGATGCTTCCAGATGTGGAGCGTTTGTCAACTTTGATACTCCAACCGCCACCGATGAAAATGGAGACGTTGCGGTAACAAGAAAAGATAATGGTCCGCTTTCAGGTGAATTCTTTCCTGTGGGAGAAACCACCGTTACTTTTGAAGCTGATGATGGGACCCATGAACCGGTGACCTGCAGTTTTACGGTTACTATTGCCGACAATGAGGATCCGGAAATTACATGTCGGGGGAATATTTCAGAGACGGTTGATAAAGGAAAAGATAGCAAGATTATAAATTATTTCCTACCTGTCTTCAGTGATAATTGTCCTGTATCTATTCAGCAAACTGCTGGCTATGCCTCCGGAAGTGAATTTCCCGTGGGAATTACCACCAATACTTTTGAGGTGACCGATGCCTCTGGAAACAAAGCCAGTTGTAGTTTTACCGTGGAAATTAAAAAAGATGAAACCCCACCCGAAGCTAAATGTAAAGATGTACCTCAGGTCTATTTGGACGAAAATGGAACGGCAGCAGTAACTGCAGCTCAGTTTTATGATGGAGATCCGGAAGCGGATAATGTCGAATTAGGTCTTGATAAAATGGATTTTGATTGTGAGGATATAGGGGATCAGGAATTAACGTTAACAATCACAGGGGAGAATGATGCTTCTACTACCTGTAAAGTGATCGCCACTGTATTGGATAATATTCCGCCTACGGTAGATTGTCCTTCAGAATATATAGTTCCTTATACAGATACTAAGGAATTTACCCTTCCTGATTTCTCAACGATTTTTGAATCTTTAGATAATTGTACTGTTGACCTTAAATTCAGACAAAATCCATCACCTGGAACCGTAATCCAGAATGATACTTCAGTAACCTTCTTTGCTATAGATGAGGCCGAGGGTGAGGGCGGCTGTAATTTCTGGGTGCGATTTGAAAAAGATGTTGACCTGGAAATTACAGAATGTGCACCAGATGTATCGGTAGAAGTAGGAGATCAGTGTGAATTTAAGTTACCAGATTACCGGGAGTTCGTGACAGTGAATGATCCTGATGCGACTCTTTCTCAGAATATACCCTCAGGTACAAATATTTATGCAGGAACTACAGAGATAACGATTACAGCCAGGCTGGATGATCAGGAGGAGACCTGCAAATTTACTATCACCGCTTTAGACACGATAGATCCAACAGTAAGCTGTCCAGAAGATCAGGAGGTGACTCCCAATTCAGAAGGGAAATTTTCCCTGCCTAACTACCTGTTACAGGCAGAATATGATGATAATTGCTTTATTGCACGAACAGAACAATTTCCCGATGTTGGAACCGAAATAGAAGGGAATACTCAAATTGAACTAAGAGTTACTGATGGTTCCAACAACCAATCCTCCTGCTATTTCTGGGTGAACTTTGAAGATGATCCTATTCAGGTAGACTGTCCCGGCGATTTTGAAATTTCTCCTACCAATAATTGCGAGTATATCGTCCCGGATTTTAAAGAGATCGTAGATTTTAGCCCTTCCGAAGCAACATTTGACCAATCCATTGCGCCAGGGACTGTATTGAATTATGATCAGGCCCAGGATATAACTATTGTCGTAAGTAATACCGGGAAAGAAGAAACCTGTACGATCCCTCTTATTCTTATAGATAAAGAACCTGTTCTTGCCTGTCCTTCAGATCAAATTATAACGGCGGCGGAGGGTGAAACTGTTTCCCTGCCCGATTATATTGATCTTTTGGAAGTTTATAATTGTGGCAATGTAGAGATCGTTCAGGATCCTGTGGCAGGAACCCAAATAACTGGAGATACTGAAGTTACTTTTATTGTGACCAATTCCGCCGGTCGTGAAGTCAGTTGTTCTTTTAATGTATCGCTGGTAGACGAAAATACCCTGGAGCTTGCTTGTATAGAAGAATATGATATTCTTGCTGATGAGAATTGCAGGTATGAAGTTCCTGATTTTTCCGGGATACTCAATTATGTGCCGGCCAATGCCATTATCACTCAATCAGTCGAAGCAGGAAGTGCCATTACTTCGGATACCCAGATTACGGTGACGGCAACTCTCGACGAACAAAGTGTGAGCTGCGATTTCATGCTACATATAAAAGATGAAATTGCGCCGGTTATTTCCTGTCCGGGAGATCAAACAGCATTGGTAGAGGTAGATCAGCCCTATGAATTACCAGATTACAGAAAGCAGTTGAATGCCACTGATAATTGCAGCGAAGTTGATATCATCCAGATACCGTCACCCGGAGACCTGGTCTATTTAGATGTGCAGGTCACTTTTGTGGCGACTGACCAGTCAGGAAACTCTTCCAGCTGCCATTTTGATCTGGATCTTATATCCGAAAATCAACCCCCCGTAGCACAGGAAGATGAATATGAAACACCGGTGAACACACCGCTTGCAATTGCTGCAGAAAATGGAGTTCTAAGCAATGATGAAGACCCCGATGGGGATAGCTTAATCGCCTCCCTCGTTTCAACCACCTCTTCCGGTAGCCTGGAATTTAATGAGGACGGTTCTTTTACCTATACCCCTCAGGATGTATTCGTAGGACAGGATTCTTTTACCTATAAGGCCAGCGATGGAAATAATGAAACAGGAAATATAAGGGTTATAATAAACGTGACCGATGATTCTTCTGGTGAATTTGCATGTGCGCAACAGGTACTTTTAGGCCTGGACCCTGCTGGTGAAGCCACCCTGGATATAGAATATCTTTACCACGGAGATGCTGAAGGTTTAGAGCTAAGTGCCGATAAACTTTTCTTTACCTGTGATGATCTGGGCGAGAATATGGTGACTCTTACCTATTCCGGCCGTTTGAATGGTTCTTGTGAAGTTCCTGTAAGCGTGGTAGATGATTCGAAACCTGTGCTTAAATTAAAAAATATTTCCATAGATCTTAACCTGGAGGGTATAGCCACGATCACTTTTGCAGATGTAGACGATGGTTCCTTTGATGGTTGTGATGATGAGGTTGTATATACCCTGAGTAAATCTGTTTTCACCTGTAAGGAGCTGGGTGAAAATACCATCCAGGTGACCGCCGAGGATGCCAACGGGAATATCACTGTCGCGACCACTACGGTGAAGGTATTTGCTGAAGCAGGTATTTGCTCTGAACCTTTACCAGGATCTGAATATATCTTCATCTATCCCAATCCGAATACCGGTTCTTTTCGTATTGCGACACCGGCAGATGTGACGATAGAAAGAATTGAGGTCTTTGATCACCGCGGAAGGTTTATTGCGGCAAAAGATTATACTTCGGGAAATAACGATTATTTAATGGAACTGGGACCATTACAGGAAGCTATTTACGTGCTTAAGATCGTTACCAGTGAAGGGAATATCATGAAACGAATGATCTTTAAGCGCTGATCTCCTCTTCTATATATTCTATGATCTTTTCCGGGTCTTCATTATACTGAAACCATTTGATCTCAGGATCTTTCCGAAACCAGGTAAGCTGTCTTTTAGCAAAACGCCTTGTGTTCTTCTTTATTTCTGAAATTGCCGTTTCCCGGTCGTATACATCTTCAAAGTAATTGAAGAGTTCTTTGTAGCCAACCGTATTCAGGGCATTAAGATGTTTTTTAAGATACAGGCGCCTGGCTTCCTCTATAAGTCCTTCTTCAAGCATGATATCAACCCTCCGGTTTATACGATCATAAATTACTTCCCTGTCGGCAGTCAGTCCTATTTTAAGGGTCTTGAAGTTCCTATCCACTCTGTTCTTATTCATAAACGAAGAAAAAGCTTTCCCGGTTCCTATACATATTTCCAGGGCACGTATCAGCCGGTGTGGATTTTGAATATCTGTTTTTTTGTAATAATCGGGATCCAGCACAAATAGGCGTTGCTGCAACCAGTCTATTCCATCTTCTTCGAGATGTTTATTCAGCATTTCTCTAATGTCCGGATCTACTTGCGGAAAGTCATCCAGGCCTTCAGTTACAGCTTTGATATATAATCCACTGCCACCAACCATGACTGCAATATCTTTATGGGTGAAAAGCGCATTCAGTTTTTGAATTGCGTCCCTTTCGAAATCCCCCACCGAATAATTTTCTTCTACCGAGATATGCTGAATAAAATGATGAGGTACGGCTTTAAGTTCCTCCTTATCAGGTACCGCGGTTCCAATGCTCATTTCCTTAAAGAACTGTCTGGAGTCGGCAGAAATTATTTCGGTTTTAAAATGTTGTGCCACACGAATCCCCATGGAAGTTTTTCCAATGGCAGTGGGCCCTATGATACTTATGAGAAAATTATTCATTTAAACGATGTCCGCATCTTTTGCAAAAAGTGGCGCCCTGCAGATGCTGATTATCGTTACAGTTTGGGCAGACCTGCGTATTGGTATTCGTTGAATCCGCGGTACTTCTGCTATATTCAGCACTCACAATTCCGGTAGGTACCGCGATGATTCCGTAACCCATGATCATTATTACAGAGGCGATAAGCCGGCCCAGCGGAGTAATAGGTGCTATATCCCCAAAACCTACTGTGGTAAGGGTTACAATACACCAGTAAATACTTATCGGGATATTGTCAAAACCACCATTTTCTCCTTCTACAAGATGCATTAAAGTTCCGGCAATAACGCAAATGATGAGTACCGCGAAAAGAAAAACGAGGATCTTGGCACGGCTGTTTTTGAGGGCTTTTACCAGTTTATTGGATTCACCAATATACCGGGTGACTTTTAATACCCTGAACACCCTAAGAAGTCGTAAAGCTCTTATGGCAAAAAGCAGATTCTGCCCGCCAAAGAAAAATCCTATATAACTTGGTAAGGTAGAGAGCAGATCTACAATTCCGTAAAAACTGAAAATATATCGCTTTGGTTGTTTTATGGTAACGATCCGCAGGATATATTCCACACTAAAAATGATCGTGATGATCCATTCTGCTATATAAAATTGTTCATCATATTTCTGGTCAATAGATTTGATACTTTCCAGCATCACTAAAACCACGCTAATAACAATTACTATAAGCAGTACAATATCGAAAAATTTTCCCGCAGGCGTATCTGCTTCATAGATAACCTCATGAAGTTTTAACTTCCAGCCGGGAATTTTATCGTTTTCTTTCAAGTAATTCTGTATCTGTCGACTCTAATTTAACCATTTTCTTCGAGTACGATCAAAGATTGATTCTGAACGCTTATGATCTGATCAAAAAATTGCTTCAGCCCATCATAATAAGCCGAATGGTAATGGGCAAAGGGAAAACTAAGCCTGCACTGTACATTGATCGTTCTTTCGCCGGTCTTATTTACCGAGAAGACCAGGGAGCCGGCATTGTCAGGCATTCTAAGCGCCTTTGTTTCCGGTAATTCTGAGATCTTATATCCTTCGGGGATCTCTATAATTGCTGAATACATATAGACATCTTTGTAGCCAAAATCTATAGGGTAGTTACGTTCTTCCAGGGTAAAAGGATTATCATTGAAGAACTTAAAACTAAAGGGATTGAAAAATATCTTATCGTTGATCTTCTGACTTTTATTTTTCAAATCATATCTAATCTCCAGGGGCCTATCCAGACTATCCACATTCGTGTAATGCATTTCCTCACTAGCGGTTTCTGAATTTGGCTTGGAGATCAAATTGAATACTTGAAAATCTGAATATTCACCAATATGATCCCGAAACCTAAGAGCGTGATAACCGGTAAGGATCTGTTCTGAAAAACCTTCAGATGTACCGTCAGGATTTATGTGGATAGAATCCCTGAAAGTGATGGTGGAATATTTTTCAGGTTTAATATCTACCCATGAACTTCCGTTCTCAAAATCTATTAAACGCGCATAGCTGTTAAGGGCTCTGAAAGGCAACTGTGCGAAATCCAGATTTTTCCCGGTGGCGTCCAGAAAATATTCCTTTCCGTCAAGCTCAAGTTTTATAAAAAAGTAATTGAAATCACTTAAAACAGGATGTACTTTCGTGGGAAATCCTTTTTGTCTTGTGGAAGCCATTACCGGAAAAACTTTAAATCCTTCTGCGTCATAAAGGTTGTGAAGAAGAGTATTAATGGCCATTACATTTCCCGTATGGTCCTTAATAATATCCTTAAGGTTTATATCTTTAAAAATATTATAATGCTCATTCCAGTTATAATTCTTCTGAACAAAGCGATAGATGGCCTTTGCCTTTTCAATATTATTGGACATGCTTTTTATTCCGGCTGGCAGGAGATCTTCTACAAGACCATCTCTGCGCCACTGTCGCCCCATACCTTTGCTGCTTTTTAACTCATCATCCACATCGTCCCAGGTACGCGTATATTTTTTCACATACCCGCTAAGTTCAGTGGTTTGCTTAAGTTCAAATTCCACCTTGCTTTTGAAATTGCGGGCTGAGGTCATATAATCTTCTTCCTTGAAAGCGGGAATATCCTCCATAATATAGGTGGTTTCACCACATGCCGCGGGTTCTGCACGTATACTAAAACTAATGCAGTCTTCAATGACTTTAAAATCGTTGCTTTTTAATTTAAGGTTTCCAACAAGGGTAGTATAGTATTCATAATTCCCCGGGATCCGCGCAATAAATTCGCTGTGTATCTTAGGAATATCTTCCTGAAACTCCCAGGTGGTAAAATCAAAGATGAAGGGGGAGATCAATTTATACGAATACACCAGCACATCTCCAGGTTCAACATCGGGAAAGGTGAATTTCTTCAGCATATAATTTTCATAATCTTCCTCATAGACCTGTCCGGTGTTCAGGGTCTTCTTTAAAACTTTTCCGTTTACAAGCTTATACGTAAAAGCCTCAAGATCTTTAATTTTTTCCTTCCTGGAAGAATTCGTCGCTTTTGAAAGCGGAATAGAGATATTAGCCGACTCAACACCATCTTTATCCAGGATCTTGATCTTGGCTTCGTAGGTGGTTACCAGGCTGTAATCCTCATCTTTGTCCATCATGGTAAACCCTTTTTCATAAATATAAAGGGAATGGGCAGTGGTATCGGGAAGATACTTAGAGATTGTTAGATCTTCTGTGCTAACACTTAGATCTTTAGAGTTGAAACTTTTATTTTGTGAAAATAGTAGGGAAGAAGTTAAAAATAGCAGGGGGATGATAAATTTAATCATGTACCGATAATTGGATTATTTTAAAATTGTGTTTTTTGCGTAAATAACTTTTAATGATATGTTGAGCATCTCTATTATCATTCATAGGAGTGATAATAGATCTTATAATGTCCAGATTGTTAATTTGATGATTAAGATTAAAATATCCTATGCCCTTAAATTCTCCGTCCTCAATAAGTAAAGCACTTTTTTCATCCACTTCGCGGCCCCTTCCAATAAGCAGCATGTTTTGATTTTCATAAGAATGTTGGTCTATCAGCTCCCTTACTCTTTGGTTATATTCCTCAGGTGATTCTTCTTCTATACAGGCGCCAAAACAGCTCTTGATGCTATAACCCATGCAATTCCCGGTTCCATCGTGAAGTCCTGCCAGTCGTTCACAAAGCTCATAATCCTGGATCCAGTTGGTAAGAGTGTTTTTTGCCGATCTTAAGTTGCTGAAAGTGGTAATATTCTTTTTGTTACGGTGAGCTCTCCCAATTTTTAGATTCAAATAACCATTCTCATCTTTAAAATGATAAAGCGCATGACTGAAAATATCTCTTTTCAGCTCCTTATTATATGTAGGTTTTAATTCTTTGATCTCCTGGTTCTCTTTTAAGATCGCGATCAACTCATTTCCTGTTACCTCGTAGGAAACAGAAGCAACTTTCTTCTGCATTTCAAGGGACCTGGGATTCTCGTTAGTAAAATGCTGATTCACCCTCTTCCGGATATTCCTTGATTTCCCTACATAGATGATCTCCCCATTGTCATCATGGAAATAATAGATCCCCGTTTCTGAAGGAAGCTCTTCGAGTATAAAAACCAGTTTGGTGTCCATACTTCTCCTGGGTTCCTTGCGTACATGCTCTTTCAGGATGTCTTTTTCGACATCCTTGGCCAGCAGCATTTTGAATAGTTTAATGGTAGCCTGTGCATCTCCGGAAGCTCTGTGACGGCCACTTAAAGGAATTCCTAGTGTTTTTACCAGTTTTCCAAGACTGTAGGAGGGATGTCCCGGAATTAATTTTTTTGAAAGTTCCACCGTACAAAGGCTTTCTCTTTCATATTCAAAACCAAGCCTGCGGAATTCTGTTCTAAGGATACGATAGTCGAATTTAGCATTATGGGCAACCAGGATACAACCTTCTGTTATTTCAACAATACGTTTGGCGACCTCATAGAATTTGGGCGCGTTACGCAGCATATCATTATTGATTCCTGTAAGATTTACCACGAAGGGCTGAATGGCCTGTTCTGGATTTACAAGGCTAATAAACTGGTCTGTAACCTTACTCCCGTCAAACTTATAAATTGCAATTTCGGTGATCCCTTCTTCATTATACTTACCACCGGTAGTCTCTATGTCTAATATCGCGTACAAATACTCTCTCCTTCCTTAATTATAATTTCGAGCACCAAATATATTACTTCCTATTCGAACCATTGTAGAGCCACAGTCCACGGCGATCTTGTAATCCCCGCTCATGCCCATGGAAAGCTCGGTTAGGTCTGGATAATCTTTTTTAAACTCATCAAATACAGATTTCAAATATTTGAATTCAGATCGAACCTGGTCTTCATCATCAGTAAAAGTTGCCATTCCCATCAATCCTATGATCTTAACATTATTCATTTTGGAATATGCTTCAGAATTAAGGATCTCCTTGGCATCTTCAGTAGATATTCCAAATTTCGAATCTTCCTCGGCGATTTTTATCTGGAGCAGGCAATTGATGCTGCGCTCGTTCTGTTTTGCTCTTTTATTGATCTCTTTTAAAAGTTTCAGGCTGTCTACTGCGTGGATCAAAGACACAAATGGTGCCATATATTTCACCTTGTTTCGCTGCACATGACCTACCATGTGCCACTCGATATCTTCAGGAAGTTCCTCCTGTTTATCGGTCATTTCCTGGATCTTGTTCTCACCAAATATCCGCTGGCCGGCACGATAGGCTTCCAGGATATCTTCATTGGGTTTGGTCTTGGAAATGGCACAAAGCTTCACATTAGCCGGAAGTTCGCTTTTATATTCTTTGATTTTTTCTGAAATCTCCATCCTTTATTTTAGTTTTAAAGTAAGGATTAGCCTCCAACAGTAGGGATGTGAAGGGGTGAGGGGTTAAAATTCGTAAATGGTTAACCCGCTGCGTAATTTAGGTTCAATATAAGTACTTTTTGGTGGCATGGTCAAGTTTTCATCGGCAATTTGTTTAATTTCTTGCACCATTGCCGGTAACATCCCAAAACCAACCGCAAATTCCCCACTGTCTATCCTTGTTTTTATTTCTATAAGGTCATTACGACCATGTATATAGGCAATTCTCTTATCATACCTTAGATCTTCTATTCCCAGAACAGGCTTCAGGATCTTCTCGAACAAAATAAATGAATCCAGTTCACTTAGAGAATCGGTAAATTCATAGTTTGTTTTCCGAAGGTAGAGAGAATAAAATTCTCCATCCAGGTACATATTAAAATGATGCTTTTTGGAAGGCTTATACAGCTCTATACCCCGATTTTCAATTCGGAACCATTTGTCAAGAAGAATAAGAAACTCCTCTTTTGAATGTCCGTTAAGGTCTTTTATCAGTCGGCTGAATTCGAACACACGAAGATTGCTTTCTGAAATAAGGTAACTCATAAAGAAATTATAGGATTCCTCTCCCGTATGTTGCGGATTTTTCTCCCTGCTTTCTTTGGCGAGCAGATAAGAGGAAGCGCTACGGTGATGTCCATCTGCGATATAGAGTTTTTCCATCCCTTCGAATTCTGCTTTTATTTTTTCGATAGCCGCGGAATTATCGATCTTCCAAAGCGAATGAATTTCCTTATTGTAGGTCGCGAATTCATATTCGGGCCTTGATTTCATTGTTTCTGAAAGCAAGCGGTCTATTACCTCATTATCGGGATAAGTAAGGAGTACAGGCTCGGTATTAAATCCAACTACGTTCAGGTAATCTTTAAAGAGTTCTTCCCGGTGAGCGATGGTATCTTCATGCCTTCTGATAATATTTTTTTCATAATCCTCGGCACTGGCCGCGGCAATGATCCCACAGCAATTCGCCTCACGCGTTTTGATATTATAGATATAATAACAGGGTGTTTTGTCCTGCAGCAATATATTTTCTTCGCGGAACTCGAGGTAACGGTTACGAACCATCTCAAAGCGTTTCTCACCCTCGATGTCGTGCTGGAATTTATAACCCGGATTAATAATATGTAAAAATGAATATGGATTATACTCCAGCTGCGTCCGGAGCTCTTCTTTACAGTAATCTTCATAAGAGCGCGATGCTACCAGTCCCGCATATGGCCGGGCCGGTCTTACCGCTTTAAATGGAAGGATCTTTGTCAAATTAACACTTTAGTTAAACAAGAGATTTCCTGCTGTGCTCGAAATGACCTGTTATATATCATTCCGAAGAAGCAATGTGACTGAGAAATCTCAAATCTCAATTCTAATATCTCAATACTCAATACTAACTACTAAACTGTGCCGAAACCTTTTCAGCCTTTCTGCTTTCAGCATAGTCATAAAAACCTTCTCCAGATTTCACCCCTATCTTTCCAGCTCTCACCATATTGGTAAGCAACGGACAAGGAGCGTATTTCGGGTTTTTAAAGCCTTCATACATCACCTCAAGAATAGAGTGACACACATCAAGACCAATGAAATCTGCCAGTTGGAGCGGCCCCATAGGATGCGCCATTCCAAGTTTCATTACCGTGTCTATCTCATACACTCCGGCTACACCATGGTAAAGCGTTTCGATAGCTTCATTGATCATAGGCATAAGGATCCTGTTCGCTACAAAGCCCGGATAATCGTTTACTTCTACCGGAACTTTATTCAGGTTTTCTGAAAGTTCCATCACGGTTTTAGTCACTTCGTCACTGGTACTATAACCTCTTATGATCTCTACCAGTTTCATTACCGGTACCGGATTCATGAAATGCATCCCGATCACTCTTTCCGGATTTGAAACTACCGAGGCGATCTGGGTGATAGAAATAGAGGAAGTATTACTGGCAAGAATGGTATCTTCAGAAGTATGCTGATCCAGGTGTCTGAAAATTTTCAGTTTAAGTTCAGTATTCTCGGTAGCGGCTTCCACAACCACACTCGCGTATTCCACCCCTTCAGAAATATCGGTATAAGTGGTGATATTATCCAGGGTTTTCTTTTTCTGATCTTCGGTGATCTTTTCTTTGGAAACCATCCTGTCAAGGTTTTTGGAGATCGTATCCATTCCCTTTTTCAGGCTTTCTTCTGAAATATCTATTAACTGAACTTTGTAACCGTACTGGGCAAAGGTATGCGCGATCCCGTTTCCCATGGTCCCGGCTCCTATTACTGCTATATTTTTCATATTCAAATTTTATAAACCTGTAAGGTCGTCTTTAAGACCTTGCAGGTTTGGTTCTCTTATACATTAAAATTAGCGATCACCTGGTTCGCGACCTTGAGGGCATTCGCGGCCTGTTCCATGGTCACCACCGGTTCTTTATCATTATTTATGGCATCGGCAAAACTTTCCAGTTCCTCCAGGATCGCATTATTAGGAGAAACTTCAGGATTGTCGAAATAGATCTGTTTTTTTATTCCTTCGGCATTCTGAAGGATCATGGCATAATCGTCCGGATCTTCCGGAGCATCCTTCATCTTGACTACCTCACACACTTTATCAAGAAAATCTACCGAAATATAAGCGTCCCGCTGAAAGAACCTGGACTTTCTCATATTCTTCATCGAGATCCTGCTGGCGGTTAGATTCGCCACACATCCGTTCTCAAATTCTATCCGGGCGTTTGCGATATCGGGAGTGTCACTTATCACGGAAACTCCACTGGCATTGATCTTTTTCACCTTAGATTTTACCACACTCATTACCGCGTCAATATCATGGATCATCAAATCCAGCACTACGGGAACATCAGTCCCGCGAGGGTTGAATTCGGCCAGCCGGTGTGCCTCAATAAACATCGGGTTTTCAATTCGGTTAGAAACAGCCTGGAATGCAGGGTTGAATCGCTCTACATGACCTACCTGGCCTTTTACTTTATGTTTTTCAGCAAGCTGAATAAGCTCCTGAGCTTCTTCAAAAGTATTGGTGATAGGTTTTTCTATAAATAAATGCTTGCCGGCGGTGATCACTTTTTTAGCTACATCAAAATGAGAAAGAGTAGGAGTGACCACGTCTATCATATCGGCCTGGTCAATAAGTTCGTCCAGGTTGTCGAACATTTTATAACCGAATTCGGCAGCTACTTTTTCAGCATTTTCCTTATTCGCATCATAAAAACCGATAAGCTCATATTCTGCAGACTGATTTAAAAGTTTGAGATGAATTTTTCCGAGATGTCCTGCACCCAGGACTCCAGCTTTGAGCATGTTTTTGCATTTTCAACAAAAATAGTATTTTGATTCTAAATATTTTGCAAAATAGGGGAGAATCCCGGGCAGGTTTTACTTGGGAAAACTGCACTTGTTTGCCTATTTTTATAGCCTGAATAAAGTTTAAAAAAGTTGAAGGATACCTATAGACATCAGGGCAAGAGGCAACAACTGGTAAAAACCGTAAAGAAAAAGGGGATTACCGATGAGAAAGTACTGGCTGCAATCGGGAAAATTCCCAGGCATTTGTTCATGGATAGCAGTTTTGAAGATCATGCTTACCAGGATAAAGCTTTTCCCATCGCTGCTGACCAGACCATTTCGCAACCTTATACCGTGGCTGTTCAAACTGAGCTGCTGGAAATTAAAAAAGGGGACAAGGTCCTGGAGATCGGGACGGGAAGTGGTTATCAAACGGCGGTATTATGCGAATTAGGCGCAAAAGTCTATAGTATCGAACGTCAGCGTGAGCTTTATAAAAAAACGAAAACATTTCTTGCTAAAATAGGCTACCGACCTAAGCATCTTAGCTTTGGGGATGGTTATAAAGGCCTGCCGGAGTATGCTCCCTATGATAAGGTTATTGTTACTGCGGGCGCTCCCGAGGTTCCTAATGATCTGTTGAGTCAGTTAAAAGTCGGTGGCCGCCTGGTCATCCCTGTGGGCACGGAAGTACAAACCATGACCCTCTTTGTCAGGAAATCAGCGAAGGAGTTTGATAAGAAGGAGTATGGCGCTTTTAGATTCGTGCCACTGCTGGAGGATAAGAATTAATAAGTGTCTATTCTGAGCATAGCGAAGAATCTCATGTTCAGCACTTCTTTTTGTGAGACTCTTCGTTGCACTCAGAGTGGACAATAAGGAAGCGATGAATCTCATGATTCGTTATCATGTAATTCATTATATTCAGAAATGTTTTATGAAGGCTGGCATACCTACTACACCTACATTCTTACCAACAAGAATAAAACGGTGCTTTATACCGGAGTGACAAATAATCTCAGGAGACGGCTCACTGAACATGCCGAGGGAGTAAGATTGAAAACACGGACCTTTACTGGGAGATACCAGTGCGTTTATTTAATCCATTACGAAAAATATACCTGGATCCAGGAAGCTATCGCAAGGGAAAAACAACTAAAGGGATGGCTGCGAGTAAAGAAAGAAAGTCTAATCAATGAGCATAATCCTGATTGAAAGTTTCTGAATGATCATTTTTCATGAGGTTTTCTATTAAGTTGTCAATTCTGAGCGCAACCAAAAATTCCTTGTATTGTCAATTATGAGCGAAGCGCAGCGAAGTGAAGAATCCCACGGTTGGAACTTCCAATAAGAAGACTCTTCGCGTTGCTAAGAGTGGACAGGAACATGCATAAAAAAGCCCCGGAACCCGGAGCTTTTTTTTGAGTTATAAATACAAAGCTTATTTACTTGTTTCAGAAGCCTTATCAACTACCAGCCGGGTATCCCGATTGGCGATCTCCCAGGCGGTAAGGAATACAAGTCTTGCGCGTTTCGCAAGCAGGTCGTATTCAATTTTATCCGGAGTATCGGTCATTTTATGATAATCGGCATGAACACCGTTGAAATAGAAAATGATCGGCACACCATGTTTTGCAAAATTGTAGTGATCACTTCGGTAATAAAAACGGTTAGGATCATTCTCATCGTTATAGGTATAATCCAGATCCATTTTCATGTATTTGTCATTCACTTCTTCACTTAACTGGTGGAGTTCGGTGCTGAGTTTATCACTTCCAATAAGGTAGACATAATTATCATTTCCCTCATGTTGAGGATCTATCCTCCCGATCATATCAATATTAAGATCGGCTACGGTGTTCTCAAGAGGAAAAACCGGGTTTTGAGTATAATATTTAGAACCTATAAGGCCTTTTTCCTCTCCGGTATTATTTAGAAACAGGATGGATCTTTTAGGAGTATAACCATCCTCGGCAGCTTTTGCGAATGCTTCTGCAATTTCAAGGACTCCTACGGTTCCCGAACCATCATCATCGGCACCATTGTAAACATTTCCCTGGTCGTCTACGCCCACATGGTCGTAATGAGAAGAAATAACCAGGATCTCATCAGGTTTTTCTGAACCCTTTAAAAAAGCCACAACATTTTCTGTAGGTTTGATATTCCCACGTTTAAAAAAACTACTGGGAACTTCCTGAAAATAGTCATCTCCTCCTAATGGAGATACAAGGCCAAGGCTTTTATATTCATTTTTAAGGTATTCGGCTGCTTTCTTTTGCCCCGGTTCTCCTGTTTCCCTGCCTTGAAATTCATCGCTGGCAAAGGTGTATAAATGTTCCTTTAATTCAGAAGAAGTTATGGTATTGGCATATTCCATCGGGTCGGCATTCTCAACTTTATTTTGCTGAACGCCACATGCGGTGAGGATTGCCGGAATGGCAAACATCAATATTTTTTTCATTTTGTTCAATTTTTTTAGAATAATTCCCGCCAATATACTATTTCCCATTACAAATCGAGGTATGAGGCCAGTTTTTTAACGTTGGCTTAAGGCTTTATTTATGGCTTGCTTAACCAAAGGTTCCATTACCTCAAAACCGTCAGCATTTGGATGCACCCCATCTTCGGAATATTTTTTGGGAAGCCCCATTCTTTCATCTTTCATGGCATTGAAATAATCAAGGTAGATATGTCCGTTTTCCTCCGCATAATTCTCTAACCAGGCATTGACCTTCGCGATCTTCTCTACAGGCTCCAGTCCCGGGCGCCATGGATAATCGTACACCGGGAGAATAGAGGAGAGGACGACCTTAATATTATTGGCACTGGCGAGTTCTGCCATAGATTTTATATTATCGGTGATCATTTTAACCGAAGAGAAACCGGTATTCCCGGCAATATCATTAGTTCCGGCCAGGATCACCACCACTTTAGGGTTTAGGTCTATCACGTCCTGCTGAAACCTAAGTAGCATCTGCGGAGTAGTTTGCCCGCCGATGCCCCGTCCCAGGTAATCGTTTTCTTTAAAGAATTCGGGATGCATATTCGCCCAGCCTTCGGTAATGGAATTTCCCATAAAAATGGCTTTTGGAGCCGACTTTATTTCCTGGTTAGCTTCGCGGTATTTTTTAAGATTGGGCCAGTCCTGACTCATTAGTTCGGGATATTTTTCTGTTTGTGCAAATATGGAAACTGAGAAGAGAATAATAAAGAGAGGTAAAAAAGGTTTCATGTAAATTTTTGTTTAAGATCCTTGAAATTTAAGCAAATAGGAAGGATATAAAAAAAGCAGGTAAAAACTTTTAAATATAGTTGTGGTAAATTAAAAAAGCGTGTTATATTTGCACCCGCATTCAGCAAATAGCTGATGAGGCACTCAGGGAGAAATGGCAGTCCCGATAGCTATCGGGAGGTCAAATGCTTCTGAAACGACTGGAGAAATGGCAGAGTGGTCGAATGCGGCAGTCTTGAAAACTGTTGAGGGTCACACCTCCGGGGGTTCGAATCCCTCTTTCTCCGCTTAAATTAAATGCTTCACCCAAAGGGTGGAGCATTTTTGTTTTATAAAGGTATGAGTTAACTCATTAGCCTGAAATAAAACAAAAATGATCCAGGTCGCGCAGCGCCCTGAAGCATTTAATTTAAGTATTGGATTCCCGGTTGGGATCAACGCAGTTGATCCTATTTCTCAGCAACGCCTTAATTCCCACTATTTTCATGATGTAGTACATCGATATTTGCAAGAATTTCTTCAAATCTGGAAATATCATTATCTAAAACAGCTCTGATCTTTTCTTTCATCCTGAGCATATTTCCGGTTTGGCTTTCTTCTCTATCCAGGTAAACGGTTCTAAAATATTTGATCTGATTAGTAATATAATCCCGGTAATCCCCAAAAAAGTTAGAATCTACCAGTAACTGGTTAAAATGTTCCAGGCTGGCCTTTTCATTTTGTGCATAATAGCGATTGAGGGCTACGAGGTTTACTTTTTCCAGGAACTTATCATTAAGTGAAACCGATAGCACCGGGTCTACCACTTTATCCAGATCCAGTGATT
Organism: uncultured Flavobacteriaceae bacterium; assembly: GCA_963825045.1. Classification (GTDB taxonomy): domain Bacteria; phylum Bacteroidota; class Bacteroidia; order Flavobacteriales; family Flavobacteriaceae; genus Christiangramia. The sequence goes on from CAWGSM010000026.1 coordinate 382,282, forward strand.
CTTTAAATTCCCGCAGGTCTGTGATCGCATGATGTATGGAAGATTTTAATCCAGGGAGTGAAGCTTTAAAGAACCTATGAGCATCTATAGCCTTGTCTTTTCTTTGCACTTTATAAAGCCAGAAGGCAATGATAAAGCCCAGTAAAGTTAAGAGTACGGCGGTACCATCCATGACCATAGACCATTGGTTGGGATCCAGGCTCCATTCTTTAAATAGTATATAGTAGTGGTCTTGTTGCTGGGTCAAATGCCGAAATTTGAATCAATATATACATTCTTCATTAGTAATTTCCTATGCAGTTTTCAAAATTCGAAAAAAACTGGTGAAATGTTGCATTTAGCTTAAAAGGTTTTACCCTAAAGAAATCTTTGTGTTTCCTAATATTGTGTTTTGTAGTATACCTATTCATTCTATAAAAGAAAGACTTCCTTGTTATGCCAGGTTAGTGATTGTTGGGATGGGAACCATTTTTCTTTTTCTGGGAGTTGAATTTTACGCCCTTCAAATTGAGTAATTGAATATTCGGAATCTCTATCTTCTACAGTGGGAGAAATTCTAACCAGGTAATCAGAGTTAATAGTTAGGAGCCCCCGATCGAACGCTCTATGCAATGTTGGCGATAATGCTATCCCATTTGCCACAGTATCATCATTTGATAAACTGAAGGGATAAATATGACAAGCATCCACCATTTGGACATTACTTTTACTTTCAATTTTCAAACCTGAAACGCAACAGGTAAAATCATAAATTTCAGGAATGGCTCGTTTAAAAAGACCGCCACGAACAAAAACTTCTTCTTCAAATTGGTCCTCTTCTAAACTCTCCCGTAAACTTTGAATTTGCCTTTGATAAACCTCTTTTGATTCATTGAGGATGGAGTTTTCAATGAAACTTTCTTCATAAGTCTTCTCTTGATCTGAATATCCACTTTTAGTAGAGGAAAAATATTGATCAAGAATGAAGTTTTCGATCAAGGTCCGTGAAATTGGATTTTGAATGAGTAAAAACAAATCTTTATCAATCTCAGCGTAAGCGAAATTTACTTTTAGGTATTTGAAGCTTTTTATACTTTTTGACTTTGTAAGAATAATTTTTTTTCCTGCTTTAGGAATAAGATACCAGAAGGGTTCAGACTTCAAATGATAAAAAGGAAGAGTGAAATTAGGAGTATGACCAGACTCTACTAATTGTTTCCAATTCCTTTTAAATGCTAAAATTAAATCGGCCGTAATAAAAATTTTATTTGAAACAATGCTTCCGTTTTTAATCAATTGGAGCATAGAAAGAAGCAAGATAGGCTTATGTGGAGCACGACCAAGATTTTTAGAATAACCTCGGTTAAGCTTTTTAAAATAATTCAAATATTTTGCGATAGTTTCTTCTGTCATAAATACTATTTTAACCAACCGCTAACTTTTGACTTTCTTTTAAAATATATGAAGGCATAGATTCTTCCAACTTCCATTCTATATTCATAGGTTTTTCTCCAGAATATTTTTGAAACTCCACTTTACCTAAAAACACATAACCCATAGTAAACCCGTATTCATCCTTACTTTGCTCTCTTACGAAAAGTAGAATATTTTTTTCGCTATTTATATATGCTTGTCCCTTTTGAGTATTCGGGGCTGCACTATTTTGGGTTTGCCAATGAAAAAGATTTTTATTTAACGCGTAATCCTCATACATAGTCGTGGGAGAATATTCTTTATCAGACTTTTTCAAGGTTACAAATAAAGCTTCGGTATTTATCGATTTCTCATACGAAGCGCCTTCCCGACTAGGTTTTGCTTTTTTAAATTGATGCCTTCTTATAGCCACAAGAATCTGATTTCGATTATATCTACTATGCAGCTTTAACGGGAATGCAAATCCAAGATCGATAGGCTTTTCTACAAAGTCTATTTCTTCAATTAACAGCTCTACTACTTCAAGAATTTCTTGGACCATTCTAGAGTTCTTAGAAATCTGGTCAAGACTTTCCTGTAAGTTGGTAAAACCGCAATCAGGTCCTGATTTCTGCCATACGTCGTAATGGAGCATTAATGCATTAAGGCGATCAATCTCTGAATCGTTAGAAATTTTAAAATTGATTTCAAATAATCGCTTGATGAATTTGAGGTAACTAACCGAGTTACAGCTTATCAACTTATTACTCAAAAAATTAGATATTTCCTTTTCATTAGGTTCTGAAAAATCCTTAATTACTCCCGCTTCTGTACAAAGCCTACTCCAACTTCCTTTTTTATAAACTTGTTCAATGCTTAAATGGTGAAATTCCAAAAAGTTAGATAAGGTGAGATTTCTTGTAGAATGATGTCTGAAATTTTGAATCTTTTGGATAAGTTGAGGCCTTCTGAATTCAGTAGCCTCCTTTATATTTTTTAGAATTATTTCCTTTGCTTTTTTCTCTAAAACAATTGAGCAACCCAAGGGTAAATGAGGAAATTCATCTTCAATCTCTTTGATTACAGAAGTATGGGTTTTTCCAATCAAGGCTCTGAATTTATGCTCAAAATCATATTCGGGTCGAGCATTACCTACAAAATCAAGAACAGTAAGACAATCCTTATGTTCTGCGAGCCTTAGACCGCGACCGAGTTGCTGAAGAAATATTGTTAAACTCTCAGTAGGCCTGAGAAATAAAACGGTATCAATTTCTGGAATGTCAACACCTTCATTAAAAATATCAACCACAAATAAATAATTAATCTCTTTCTTATATAGTTTATTTCTCAATTCATCCCTATAAGAACTATTTGAGCTTACTAAATAATCGGCTTTTAATCCAACAAGCGTAAATTTTTCAGCCATATATCTAGCGTGTTCTTGGCTCACACAAAATCCTAGTGCTTGAACATCATTTACATCGGTTAGATACTCTTTACAATTTTTCAAAATATCTCCTAGTCGACGATCATTTTCAGTATATAATTTAGTTAGCTCATTAATATCATATTTCCCTTGTCTCCAATTTACGCTGGTTAAATCAATAGAATCAGAGAGAGCAAAGTATTGAAATGGAGAAAGTAATTTTCTATTTAAAGCTTCAGGAAGACGAATTTCGGCAGCAATTTTATGGTGAAAATCTTCAGTGATATCTCCACCATCCATTCTTTCTGGTGTAGCGGTTAGACCTAATAAGATCTTAGGATTGAATCTTTTTAAAATTGGTCTATAACTTTCGGCTTTAATATGATGCACCTCATCTACTATGATATAATCGAAGAAATCTTCAGCTAGCTCTAGCTTTTTAAGCCTATTATTTAAAGTTTGAACTGAAGCAAATAGTTGATCATATTTTTGAGGCTCATAACCTCCCACCCAAAGTTCGCCAAAGTTTGAATCTCGCAAAACATGCTGAAAAGTCCTTTGTGCTTGTTCGAGTATTTCTTTACGATGGGCAACAAATAAAAATTTGGGATTTGGATTAGAATTTTTAAAACGTTTAAAATCGAATGCAGATATTACAGTCTTGCCAGTTCCTGTTGCAGCTACCAATAAATTTTTATTCCTATTATGAATAATCCTTTCAGAATCTAGTTTGGAAAGAATTTCTTCCTGATAAGGATACGGTTTAAGGTCAAAAAAAGTAGTGATTTGATCTACACCTTGGTAACTTTGCCTTTTTAAGGAATTGATGAGTTTCTCTTTATCATTTCCATTTTCATAAAATTCAAACTCTGAGTCTTCCCAATATGTTTCAAAGGTTTTTTGAAATTTATCAATGATATGTCCAATTTCTTGAGTTGTAACTTTCAGATTCCATTCTAATCCGTTGGTCAGAGCAGAACGAGAAAGATTAGATGAGCCTATATAACCTGTATGAAACCCTGAATTTCGTAGAAACAAATATGCTTTGGCATGTAATCGTTCGTGTTCAACATTATAAGAAACTTTGATTTCTGTATTGGGTAAGGAAGATAAATACTCAACAGCTTTAGCATCTGTAGCACCCATATATGAAGTTGTGATAATATTTAATTTCTTACCACTATTTGTAAATTCCTCTAATTCCTTTTTAAAAATCCGAATTCCAGAAAACTTGATAAAAGACACCAGCCAGCAAATTTCATCTGCAGAACGAATTTCCTTCTTAATCTCGCTCTCTAATGAAATGCCTGTATTATTTCCAGTAAATAATTCGCTTTGACTAAGTCGAGTATATGGCGTTATCTCTTTAAGACGATCTTTTAAATTTGAATATGGAAAGTTAGATTTAGAAAAAACAGCTTCTAATATTCTTCCTTCGTTTTCAATTAGGTTACCCGTTAAATCAATATTTTTGAGTTCTTCAGCTAATAATTTGATAATCTTATTAGAGATTTCAATTTGTCTTAAAGGTCTATCTTTTTCTTTAATTTCATTTAAAGCATATCGGATTGTTTCGGTTAAATAAAGACTTAAATATTGAGACGCTTCTTCTTTATCTAAAGGTGTTTCGCTGATGTGGAATTTTTGACAATCAAGAGAATCTAATTTATTAGAGACCAGTTTATTTATAAGCTGTTCGTATAGCCCTGTTTCAAAACTCATTTAAAATTTTGTATATAATGTTGAACAATCGGTATATCTGCTTCAGCCCAATCAAAATTTTCTAATTGGGAAATTGCAGACCATTCTATTTTAGAATGTTCTTTTATATCGATTTCTGAGGTTTGTAGGGAACAGCGAAATGGAATAAGTTCAATAATTTTTTTATCGGAATATTTATGTGTGTTCGAGGGAAGTCGTTCTAAGATTTTAATATCTAATCCTAGCTCTTCTTTAATCTCTCGTTTGAGACAATCTTCAAGTGTTTCTCCATTTTCAATTTTCCCTCCTGGGAATTCCCATTTCAAAGGAAGACTCATTTTAGCACTTCGTTGAGCACATAAAATTTGATTGTTATCTTCTATTAATGCACAAGTAACTTGAATCAACCGATTTTAAATTATTTACGAATTTAAAATTACAGGTTTAATTGAATATTTCCTTTTTATTCTAAATTACTTTTTAATCCTTTCTCAACATCTAGAAATAAATTAGGAATATTTATAGGTCAATAATTCGTCGGGTTTAGAAAAAAATAAAAAAGAAAATTTAGATTTTTCTACTTCCAGATAACGGTATCGTATATTCGTTAGTTGTGGTAGTGAAGATATGGATTTGTCCGATTTAGTTTTTTAATTGTTGGTTTTTAAAAACATTCTTTTAGTTGAATGGCCGCAATTGCGAATATGCGTTGTGGTGTGCAGTTTTTTTACTTCGATAACTGGTAATTAGTCACCAATACAGAAGCAGAAATATGTAAAATTCTTTCAAGCTCTCTAATCATATCTACTGTTAATCTTTTCTTTTTATTCAAGATTTCTGAAACTCTACTTTTCCCACCAATAACTCCAACTAAGTCCTTTTGTTTTAGATTCAGCTCTTCCATTCTAATTTTTATGGCTTCAATTGGATCTGGAGCTTCAATTGGATAATGTTCATTTTCGTAATTATCGATTAACATTGAAAGAATTTCTGCTTCGTCTCCTTCTTTTGAGTTAGCTGGAGCATCAAATATTACCTCAAGCCTTTCTAAAGCTTTCTCGTAATCTTGTTCGTTTTTCAAAGGTTTTATATTCATAACTATAGTTTTTAAATTGTGTCAGCATCTATTTTATCATATTCTGGATGTGTTCCAACAAACCTTATAAATGCCCATTGCCTGTCGTAATTAAATTTAACTACTAGTCGATAGGAATTTCCTTTAATGTTGAAAACAACTCTACTATCTTTTAAAATACTGGCATTTATATAAGTTTTCTTAATATCATTTGGAGAATTCCAATTGGAACTTTTTGCTGTTTCATACCAGGTTTTTAAATATTGTTCTGAATCAGAATGCTTTTCCCAGAATTCTCTTAATGTTTTTTTTGAAACTATTCTTTTCATTCTAATAAATCTAGAGCAAAGATAATCAAAGTTCTCTATTTTAGAACTTTATGTAAAAAACTTAATGAAAAATTCCATCTCAACTTAGGACACTAACAAAAAAATCCACCAGGCTTCACCCGGTGGATCTATTTTTAACGAGTATAAAAATCAACTTTTGATCATGGTCAGCATCATTTTAAATTTTTCGCTGGCCTTGACGGCGTGTGGAACCTTGGCAGGTAAAATAATACTTTGTCCCGCTTGAAGATTATGCAGGTTTCCACCGATCGTAATTTCAGCTTTGCCGTCTAAAACCTGAAGCATTGCATAATGGGGCGTGGTGTGCTCTGATAAGCCTTCCCCTTTATCAAAAGCAAATAAAGTGATATTACCTGTGGGCTTTTTCAGAATTGTTTTACTTACTATTGATTTTTCAGCATATTCAATGCTATCTACAGCTACAAATGTTTTTGAAGTTTCGGTCTCGTTGCTCATAATTTCTTTTCTTAAATATTTATATGTGTTTCAGGGAAGTAGTCCTAAGCTTTTAAATTATTATCTCCATCAAAATTACAGGTTTCATTGGATATTTCCTTTCAATATAAAACTACTTTATAAAGCTCTTTCCACAACTAATGTATATAGCCTGTAATATCTGGATCTACATCCTTTTTTCGCCTAACGAAAATCACTTGCTGAATTGAGTCAAACTTTTATGAGAACTAAATCCCTTACTCTTCTCCGGCCTGCTAACTTTCTTTAAACCAGCATTAAAACCTACCAGCAAACCACCCATTTAAAACAGGAGAATTAATTCTTTACAAACACCATACAGATCCTGTGCATTATTAGCCTGATCAATTCTCCTTACTTTTCTCAAGCTTCCTGTTCCCGAGTCTGAATTTGGTCTTTAGCTTATGCTTTCCGGCCTTTTCACTTTCTTTATCCTGTATGATCTGTAAATAGAATTTAGCCCCAGATTCGTCGAAAGAGATCTTTTCCGGTAATTCGATCCCGTCGCGGCTTTTAAGTATATTATTCCAGGGCAGGGAGATCCAGATATTATAATACTCTCCAATTTTAGATTCTCCTTCCACGTAGAAATGCAGGGCAGAAGACTGTATCTGCGTGCGCGGGATATTTATATTGCCATTGGTCACCTTAATAGTTTGCCTGATGGGCCTGAACTGTAATTTCTCAAAACGCTCTTCCTTTAAAAGCACCACGCTTTCTATAATGGGGTCAAATTCAAATAAAGCAAGGCTGGTAAGATCCAGGTCCAAAGTACCATTAAGGGAGTTCATTTCCAGCGAATCCTGCGCATTGAATTTTCCGCTTAGGTCAAGTTTAAGGTCCAGATCTCCACTTATTTTTTTAGCCTGTCGCAGCTCTTTATAATTAAAGTAATCCAGGTCTTTCACCAGTTTTCCCAGGTCTATATTCTCTATTTTCATCGCTATTTTCACCGGCAGATCTTCCGGGTCTCCAACTCCGGCTTCGATCATTAGCTCTATACTACCGCCAGAATACTGCAGTTCTGTATCTGATATCCTGATCGCGCCCGCCGTGTTAAAGCCAATGCCGGAAGTGAATTCTGAAACCGCCAGATCATTATATATCAAAGAATCGATCTCAATACTGGCCGAGGGAAAATAGGAATTATTGATGTTGCTAAGAAGGTCCTTTAGATCCTGAACTTTAAATTCCTGTTTTTTAGTAGTATCTCTTTTCTTCGTGGTGATTCCAAGGAATTTTTTTATATCCCGGCTATCCAGATAGGGCGATTTTATTATAAAGGAAGAATGATGTGAATCCACCGCCTGGTCATTATTGATGAAATTAGAGAAATTGTCTATCTCTCCGGTGATATCTATAGCGCTTTTCCCGGGAAGGTTTACATCCAGTTTTTCCAGTGAAGCAAGATTGTTCTTTATCTCCAGGTGCAGGCTGTCTACCGGGATCTGAATTTCTGTACCTTCAATATCTACCAGGGTAGCGCCCAGTATTAGATCTCCCCGGGCGTTTGAATTCAGGATATTAAGATCCTTTGCCTCGCCCTGGTAACTTCCGTTGAACTTAAAATCACCCGATCTCAAGGTAAAATTCACCGTTTGTAAGAGCTCATTAAGATCTTTGGACTTACCTGTAGCTTCTGCTGAAAATTCAAAACTAAAGGGATTTTGATCAGCCTCAGGATTATGGATTTTATGAGCGGCCAATTCGCCCCGGATAAGGGCTTCAGAATCCTCATACCTGATGCTTAGATCATCAAGCTTAAGAACAGAGTCATTCTCAAAATATACTTTTGCTTCCAGCTCCCTTGAAACCAGGTCCTTGTATTTTATGGAATCTACGGCGATTTTGAACTCCGGGTCAAAATTGTAGATATCGGCAAATATGGCGGCCAGATCTCGGTTTTTCTGAGGCTTATTAAGGGTGTCTGGTTCTATGGAGTGTAAGGTATGCAACCATTCATCCATGTCTACATACGCCGCATCCAGAGCTACAAAAATTTTGCCCTTGACTGGTACGCTATCCAGCAGGAATCCTGGAAATCCCTCTACGTAGCCTTGCAGCGCAAAAGGGTGATGTTCATCTATTTCTACTACAAAGTTCTTTAGCCTTATGTTAGAATCATGCACAGCCACGCTCAGGGAATCCAGCTGAATATCCATATTTGCTTTAGGATAATAGAATTTTGTATTTGTAAGCTTAAGATTACCATTGGCGTTATTCAGGAGTTGTTCGAATTCATGAATATTTCCGGTGACATTTCCCAGGAAACTGAATTCGCCTGTCTTAATATCCAGCAATTGAATATTGAATAGCTTCTGGAAAACCTTAACAGGCCCCGATGATCTTGCTTCCACATTAAGAAAAACGGGCTCCCGAACTGCATTGTTCGGCTCCGGGATCTTCAGAGTTCCATGTAACTCGGTGAACGCGTCATTAAAATTAAAACTTAAGTTGTTCAAGTGTATAGTCTCGGCATTTAATAGTCTAATATCTGCCAGGAGATCATTAAACTGATTCTCATTGTATTCCACCGTTTTCAGATCCAGTATGAAGCGGGGCTGAAATTTTTGATAGAGCGCATCAAAGCTTTCATGCAGGGTGTTTAAATTACTGGCTGATTTTTCTGAAGGCCTAATAAATTCCACAGCAGTGGCAATAAGATCATTGATGTTCAGTTCTTCAGAATCAAGCCTTACATCTGCTGAAGCAGGAATTGCAGGATCGCTGGCCAGAAGTGAGGCAGCATTATCTATTGTTCCCCTGAATACCAGCTGCTCCCCGTTAGGCAGGTTTATTTTAAGCTGCTCCAAAACCGAATTCTTGTTATTAAGTTGAAGGTCTATGATCTCCACGGGTAGCTGAAGATTATTTTTTCGCAGCACCACCCGGGTATTTTTTAAAGTGAAATTTCCTGTAGCATAGTTGAAGACTTCCGCAGGATTGGGAATATCACCTTCAATATGAGTGTCCAGAACAAAGTTACCGCCAAGGAAATCAAACTTTTCGGTTTGCATAAGCCTGGTCAGACTTTCGTTAGAGCCAGACATTTTTAGATAGGCATTCACAAAATTTAAAGCTTCTTCTGAAGACTGAAAGTAAGAATCAGAGGCTGAAATTTTTATATCCTCCACATTAGCTGAAATATCCTCAAAAAAGATCCTGATATCCTGCCGGGCCGGTTCCTGTTTATTTAAGCTATCCTCTTTATTTAAAGTATTGGTTAGATAGCCGTTGAAATTGAACGCACTCAACTGCAGGCTATCCCCAATTTTCAGCTTGTTATTAAGACTTGAAAAATCAGCATCGATATAAGGGATATCACCATATTGAAATTCACCGCTGAGATTGAGTTTTGTTTCCAGGGGTTCTAATATTTCATAAGCTGAAATTTTCGCGGATATACTATCTGGCAATAAACCTCTTAGCTCCTGAAAATCGGTCTCAGGATTATGAAGCGAAAAGCTGTAGGCATTGATCCCTTTAAAATTAAGATCGGCTTTGGCAGTGAAGGTCTGCGGACCAATTTCAAGCAGAAATTCGGGAATAATAAGCATGGTCTTTTCCCCGTTCAATACAAATTTGGGATTACCGCTAACAAGAGCCCCGTTAATAAAACTTCCTTTTCTGGTATTGAAGCCGAGAGCCTTCACCAGTATATTAAAATCCAGACTTCCTATAATCTTTTCATTGTTACTTCTGATCCTTCCTATTGCCTCCTGTACCTCTAAATTGAAATACTTATTCAGCATAGAATCTTTAGAGATAAAACTTATTTCCCGTAAACTGAAATTTGTTCTTTCGGGGTCCACCCACCTGGGAAGTTCTATTCCGTTATTGGGATGAGCCTGTTTTTGCTTTTTTAACCTGATATATTCCTCGACAGATCTTTCAGAGATAACTTCTGAATATATTTCTGTTTTATAAATATCTATATTTTTGAACTGAAGATCTCCGCTTAAAAGATCGCTAGCGGCGATACTTACCTGGGCCTCCTTAATGAAAATGGAAGATCTTTTATCGAGGATGGTGTCAAAACTGGTCTGGTAAATGTCCTTAATGTTAAAACTTACATTGGGAAATCCCTTTAGAAAAGTAGTATTCACCTCTCCAATTTCCAGCGTGCCATTGTTGTTGTCACTATACCATTCCTGCAGTTCATCTATAAGCAGGTCCCTGCTAAACCATCCTATGGTAAACAAAAGGATGGGTGCCAGCAGGAGTATAGCCAAAGCGATGCCTGCCCGCCGGAGCCATTTGGAACCTGATCTTTTATTTCCTCGGGTTTGGTTTTTCACTTAATAAGCTGGTCTGTTCATTATCCGGTAAAAGTAATACTTCTATGATTCCGTTAGCTTTTCAAAATATACTAAAAATCAAATAGCACCGGTTAGGCCGGTGCTATTTTATAAAAAGTGATCCAAACTGAATACCTGTATCCTTTTCAAGTTTAAATCTTAGCAGATACAGGTACTTATTTCTCCTGTAAAAATCAGGTCATAAACTGCCCTTCTTTTTAAGGCCTACCTTTTCTCTACTGGGATCTCGTCATTACGGTTAATGGTAAAAACAAACCATACAAAAGCTACCAGCCCAATGGCAAAAATAGTATCGCCTATTACCCGTAGCCATCGCAGTGTATCCATACCAGGTTGTTGCATAAAATCAGCGGAACGGGCGTACCACATTCCTTCATTTACACTGGCTATGGTTTGCAATAAACCAATGGGGAGTACACTTAGCACTACCATCAGGAGTAAACCAATATTTATAGACCAGAAACTAAAGCTTAGCAATTTATCGTTCCAGATCTTAACTCTGTAAATGCTTCGCAGTACAAAAAGCATCAATCCTATACCCAGCATTCCATAGACCCCAAATAAGGCCGTGTGTGCGTGAACCGCGGTAGTGTTCAATCCCTGCATATAGTAAAGTGCAATAGGCGGATTTATAATAAAACCAAAGATCCCCGCGCCCAGAAAATTCCAGAAGGCCACGGCAATAAGGCAGTAGATAGGCCATTTATAGTCTTTAAGCCACCGGGTAGCCTTACTGAGTTGATAGTTTTCATATACCTCGTAGCCAATAAGCACCAGTGGAACCACTTCCAAAGCACTAAAGGTAGCTCCTAGGGCCATCACGGCCGTAGGCGTACCACTAAAGTAAAGGTGGTGGAAGGTTCCCAGGATCCCGCCAGAGAGGAATATGATTGTTGCCAAAAGCACACTCAGGGTAGCAGTTTTGGTGCGTAATAATTTAAGTCTTACAAAAAGGAAGGCTGAAACCACGGTAGCGAAAACTTCAAAAAATCCTTCTACCCAAAGGTGAACCACCCACCAGCGCCAGTATTCGGCTATGGCCAGGTTGGTTTGGCGTCCCCACATCAAGCCGGCGGCATAAAATAAGGCAATGGCCGCGGAAGAAACCAAAAACATTAAGAGTAAATTCCTTTCAGAAGTCTTGCGTTTTAGAACAGGGATTAAAGGTCGTACCATTAAGGCCAGCCAGACAAATAGTCCTACTAACAGGAAGATTTGCCAGAAGCGGCCAAGGTCTACATATTCATAACCCTGGTGTCCAAACCAGAAGTTTTCACCAAGGCCAAGTTTTTGCATCACGCCCATCCACTGTCCGGCCATAGAGCCAAGAACAATAATAAGCAGGCAGACGAAAAGGAAATTTACGCCGAATTTCTGAAATTTTGGATCTTTTCCTGAAACTGCCGGGGCAATATAAAGTCCTGTAGCCAGCCAGGCGGTTGCGATCCAGAGTATTCCCAGTTGCACATGCCAGGTCCTGGAGATCGAATAGGGGAGTATATCTGCCAGCTTAAAGCCATAAAATGCATCTCCTTCCACACCATAATGTGCGGTGACCACTCCAAAGGTTACCTGTACTAATATAAGCAGGCTAACTACCCAAAGGTATTTCTTCACCGCCAGCATAGAGGGCGTGATGGTTTGTCGCATTAACGGATCCTCTACCGGCCTTTCAGGATGTTCTTCCTCTTTCATGCGGGCATGGTAAAAGATCATCATTCCAATCCCGAAGAGCAGCAGAATAATACTAAATCCCGTCCAGAGAAGCAGATCCCCGGTGGCTTTATTGCCTATAAGATCATCTGGTGGCCAGTTGTGGGTGTAAGTAACATCGGAGCCAGGTCTTTCGGTTACGGCTGCCCAGGAGGCCCAGAAGAAGAAACCAGTCATTTGTCGCATTCTGGTTTCATCCTTTATGGAGTTCTTGGGGATGGCATAACTATTTCTAAGTTCATCCAATTCAGGATTCTCCATAAATAAGCCTTTATAATAAGCATTTAAATGCTCCACGGCTTTTGCTCTTATAGGTGAAATGGTGATCGTATTACTGGCTTCGTCATAGGTATTACTGCGTAATTCTTTCTGAAGACGACGTTCTAAAGCGGCCCGTTGCTCAGTGCCTAGGTCTTTATAAGAAGTTGAATATTCATCTTCAGACCAGTTATTCAGAATAAAAAGTGCTTCCCGGTGCAACCAGTCGGCAGTCCAGTCGGGAGCGGTATAGGCACCGTGGCCCCAGATGGAACCTACTTCCTGGCCACCCATACTCTGCCACACATTCTGCCCGTCTTTGATATCCTGTCCGTCAAATACCACCGTTCCATCGGTACTTACAATGTGAGTGGGCATCGGGGGTGCCTTCTGGTAAATTTCAAAGCCGAAGTAACCCAGTACGGCAAAGGATACCCCAACGATTATGGAAAAAGTGATCCAAAGTTTCCTTTCTTTAGACATAAATATAGATTTTAATTAATGGTTGATTTTTTTAAATATACGTAACTGAGCATACAATAGAAAAAGATCACCCTGAAACCAGTTCAGGTTCAGGGTGATGCCAGTTATGAAACATTACGTAGGCTCAGTAATTTTTTGAACAGATAAAATCACAGGCTTTAGAAACCTGCGAAGTTTGGGTTGAATGCTATTTTTTGCTATTTAGCTCTTTTTCCAGTTCCGCGGCTTTTGGGAACAGAATGTTGTTTTCTAAATGTATATGGCGGTGCAGGTCGTTTTCAAATTCCTGAAGCAGGGCAAAGGTAACACGATAGGTGTTGCACGCGTCTTCGGGCGGAGTGTAATTATTGCTCAATTCATCAATCAGCCTGAAACGCTCCCCTTCGGTTTCGTGTTCGGTCATCATCATTTGTATAGGATTTTGAACAGTCCCAAAATGAGGTTTTTCCAATTCGGTACCGGTTTGTTTGGCCTGTACCATTTTACGAACTGCCGGGAAAAGGATAATTTCTTCTTTTTTCATGTGCGATGCGAGTTCGCCGGCCGATTTGTTGAAATGTTCGGTGATCTCTAACAATTCGGGATGGCGTTCGCCGTGCACCCGGCACAATTTTTCAAGATATGGTTTTAGAACTGGTATCTTTTCCTCCACATAACGGTGGTGTTTTTTTTCTATATAATCGGCGAGTAGATCTAAAGGCCAGGATTTAAAATCTATAGTATCTTCGTTTTCTCCCTGCTGTATCGCTTCAATTTCGTTTATTAGAACCTGCGCATCTATATTCTTTTTTTGTGCTGCATCCTGGATACTCCTGTTTCCCTGGCAACAAAAATCAATTTTATGATTTTTAAAGATCTGCGCAGCGCGGTAATCCTCTGCTACTATTTGTCCGATTGGTTTTTCAATTAAATTTTCCATATTCCAGATTTCTGATTTTTAATAATTTGTTTCAAATTTCAGAAACATGCAGACTCTAAAATATGACGCAGATCATAAAAAAGGATAAAATTGTCCGAAATAGGTAAATTTTTTGAAAAGTTTAATTTTCATCCCAAAAGGGGTCGGAATACTCTTCTTTTAAATCATTATCAGAATGTATTTCCTCGATTTTTCGCAATTCTTCTTTGGTGGCCACCTCTTGAATTTCAGGAAATAAGATCCGTTCTTCAAAACGAATGTGGGCCTCCAGTTCTATTTCTAACTGGCTTAGGGATTTTTTGGGATCTTCCTCATCCCGAAAAAATTTTTCAATACGACGATGTTCTTTTAAAGCACGTATAATTAATGGATGCTTTGGGTCTAAAATTGGAAAAATATGATCTTCTTCCAGCTTAAAATGTGGTTTGATTTCCTGTAAATAAAACCAGTTAGCATAAGCTTTTAGCCGATCTATAGAAATATCTTCGGCAAATCCCTGTCTAAGTTTCCATCCAAACAGTAAACCAAAATGATGTTGGCGGCTTAGCGGTTTTAATGCCCGGTGACGTTTTAAGGGTTTTTTGTTTTCCATGATATAAAGCTTTAAATAAGGTGCCGGATTCTGAATTTTCAGCCAGGCTTATAATTTCAGTCCTTACAAGCCGGAAGTTTTGCTTCGGCTAAAACTGTATTTTCTTTCCATACTCTCCGCGGTAAGTTTACCGAAGCTGCTTCCTTCCAATATCAATTGACTATAAAAAAATCAAATGAACCTGATCAATTCTTATAAACTGTTGGCAAATAGATTCGTCTTCGTCCTCGCAATTGTAAGTTCGGCATTATCCAATGAATTTTCAAATACATTGGTATTGTTTCCCAGAACTTTATTTTTTACCAATTCCCGATAGTATTCGATCCCTGCAAAAAGGTTATCGCAAAATCCTTCCCAGTTTTTAAACATTCGTTTATCCGGATTTTGGGTACGTGTGATTTGCTGCTCAAGAAAGTCGATATATAATTCCATTTCCCGAATAAACATATGAGGTCTGCCGGTTTCATGCATAAGGTTCGAACGCCCATAGATATGATCCGTCATTTCCCGCAACGTGGAAACCTTTGAGAAATTAACAATATTGGGGCCGGGACAAATAGTGACCGCCTTTTGTTTTTTCAGGAAGGGCAGCTCATAATTTAATGGGGCCGCGTTACTAAGCCCTACGCATAGACATTCTTTGCTAAGCAGATCTTCTTTTTGCTGACTGAACTCTCTTTCCGACAGATCGCTTTCTTCCAGTTGTTTCAGCTTTAATTTTTGATATTTACTGGAAGCGGTACAGATTGGTTTTTTGGTAAATTCAGTATTAGAAACCAGAAATTTCTCGGTGCAGGGACTTCCGGGAGCTCCTTTTTCAATGCGTTTTAGCCTTTCGGTCTCTGCAGTGGTCCCTTTTAAATAATTAAAGGCAACTCCAAGCGGGGAAGACTGACTCCTTATCACATCTTTTTCTTTAGACTTGAGCAGTAGATCAAGCGTAGCTTTATCTACGGTAGTGGCTTCGGGACAGAGTAAGAATGGTGTTCCCCAGCCTGTGCTGTCCACATCGTAATAATTGTGCAACAAACTATTTTCTTCTGAAGTGCCAATTCCTCCCTGGACGGTAATTTTTATAGGATGAGGTCTGGAAAAACCTTCCTCTCCCCGGGCGATGATCGCCGGATTATATAAGCTGAACAGGCTATCCTGAAGCTCTTTCTTTTTTTCTTTAAATTCATTTAAAATAGGACCCATCAATAATCCCTGGGTGGCGAAAACATGGCCCCCACAGTTTAGTCCTGATTCGATCCTGAATTCACTCACCCAGATTCCTTTTTTTGCCAAATATTTACCCTGAATAAGTGCAGACCGGTAATCGCTCACCTTTATCACCACTTTTTTATGAAATTGCCCCCATGCTATGGCATCAAATTCCCTGAAATCCTCCATATAATTGAAGAGCCTGGGATTCATACCGGCGGAGAAAATAATGGATGAATTTTTTAGATCACTGCCAGCATATGCCTTTAATGCGGTAAGTGCATCTGAAGCATTGGGGATAGGGAGGTCATCTTTATCGAGATTGTCCTTATCTACTTTGGTCATTATATTAACTTCTATAGCACCAGGTTTCATTTTTTCCTTAAGCAGCTTTTCCAGATTTTCCTTTTCGGCCGGGTTTTCAGCCTGCATGAAATTTTGAAATATATTTTTTAATTCACTGGTATCGGGAAGCATCTCGAAATACTTCATAAGATCTGAACCCAGGGTGAAAGTAGAAGTTTTAATTTTTTCGAATTCGGTATTCACCAGCCTTTGCATTAGGTTCAGGTAACTGGTGATACGCTTTAGATGATAATCTTTTTCTTTGGTGGTTACAGGGATATAAGTTTCTCCATTTTTCTGGGTGTAATGCTTACGCATGGACTCCAGTAAGTTATGTTCTATTATAGAAATCGCCGAATTTATGCCATAACAGGCCACTTTTATAGGTGAATCTATAGAGTAGGCCAGGCCCATAACGGGGATATGAAAATTATGAGGTGATGTATACATTAAAATGAATTTTAATTGGTAAAGATGTTTAACCCTGCCTGTTTTTACTATGATATTGGTCATATCCTGGAAGATTCCTCCAGATGGTTATTCCTAACCTGGCAAAAAAGAAGTTTAGAAGATGATGTTTTCCTTGTTCTCGATACCGTCAGTTCGAGTGGTTTTTTCTGACGCCTTTTGGCGAAGAAAAAATTGTATCGAGAACAGAGTTGATTGGTAATTCCATCGTTCTCGATACATTTTTATTAAACGCTCACGCGCTAAATAAAAACACTCGAACTGACGGAAGCCTATAAGAAGTTGAAGTTGAAGTTTCCTTGTTCTCGATACATTTTCCTCAATGCTTCTGCATTTCGGAAAACACTCGAACTGACGCGAACTCGAACTTCGTGGGTCCAGTTACACTATGCTTCTGCCTTGAAGAAAGTATGGGAACTGATGAAATATTTTATTCAGGAACAATTTTTTACCATAATTCCAAACAAAAGTAGCCGTCAGTTCGAGTGGTTTTTTCTGAAGCTTTTTGGCGAAGAAAAAATTGTATCGAGAACAGAGGTGAATGGTAACTCGATTGTTCTCGATACATTTTTATTAAACGCTCACGCGCTAAATAGAAACACTCGAAGTGACGGTACGGCGAACCAGCCTCGACAGCGTTAACTTATTAAAATATTTGATAAAGTAATTTTACTTTATCAAATTTTATTATAAACCCTAGGAAAATTAGTTATTTTTTTAATAAAAAATTGTAAATTAGAGATCTCAATAATTTTTCTAATTATACTTTACATGATAAACACAAAAAACCGCAACGGCTTCTATGGTATTATTAGCCTTGTAATAATAGGATTTCTGTTCACTTTCAGTGCCTGTAATTCTGCTAAATATACGGAGCGACAAAACGATCAGGAAGATTACTATTTAGTACCTAAGCCTGCCGATCTTATCCCGGGAGATGGAGCCTTCTGGCTTTCAGATGAGGTCTCAATCAATGCCGGGGATTTTCAAAATGAAGCAGATCTTTTAAAGCAATATGTACAGTCTGATTTTCAGAAAGATCTCGAATTAAATTCAGAAGGGGAAGCGATTATTCTAAGAGAAAATACATCTTTAGATGGAGAGGCTTATGACCTGCAGGTTTCACCAGATCAGGTCACCCTGGAAGCTGGTTCAGCTAAAGGAATTTTTTATGGTCTCCAGACACTGAGACAACTGATCATAGAAACTGAAGATGGAGACCTGATCGTACCCTCAGTTCAAATTACAGATTCTCCTGCCTTTGCTTACCGCGGAATGCATTTGGATGTGGGAAGGCACTTTTTTGATGTGCAGGAAATTAAGAAATACCTGGATATCCTGGCTATGCATAAGATCAATACCTTTCACTGGCATCTTACCGAGGACCAGGGTTGGCGTATTGAAATAAAGAAGTATCCCGAGCTTACCAAAGTTGGGGCTTACCGAAATGGGACCATTACCGGACATTTTCCCGGAGACTCTAATGATAATGAGCGCTATGGAGGATTTTATACCCAGGAAGAAGTAAAAGATGTAGTAGCCTACGCGAAGAAAAGACATATTACGGTTATTCCCGAAATAGAGTTGCCGGGACATAGTAGTGCGGCCATTGCTGCCTATCCATATTTAAGCTGTTTTCCCAATGAGAAGACTGAAGTACCGGGAAATATGATGTCTGAAACCAGTAAACAGCAGCAGGCAGAGGGACGTATTAAGATAGTGCAGGAGACCTGGGGTATCTTTGATGATGTGTATTGCGCTGGAAAAGACTCGACCTTTACTTTCCTTCAGGATGTGCTGGATGAGGTGATCACTTTATTTCCTTCAGAATATATACATATTGGCGGGGATGAATGCCCCAAAAGCAATTGGGAACGATGCCCTGACTGTCAGAAACGTATGGCAAACCTTGGCTTAAAGGATGAGCATGAGCTACAGAGCTACTTTATTCAGCGAATGGAGAAATATATAAACTCAAAAGGCAAGAAGATCATTGGCTGGGATGAGATCCTGGAAGGCGGACTTGCTCCTAATGCCACTGTGATGTCATGGAGAGGAGAAGAAGGTGGAATTGAAGCTGCAAAACAGGATCATGATGTGGTCATGACCCCTACAGATTATTGCTATTTTGATTATTATCAGGCAAAAAATAAAGATGAGGAACCTTTGGCGATAGGAGGTTATCTACCGGTTGAAAAGGTATATTCCTATGATCCCCTATCGGAAGAATTAAGCCCGGAGCAGCATAAATATATTCTTGGTACTCAGGCAAATATGTGGACTGAATATATTGGAGATTTTAGCAAATTAGAATATATGCTTCTTCCACGTCTTGCCGCCATTGCAGAAGTTGGCTGGGCCGGTGGTGAAAATAAAGACTGGCCGGATTTTCAATCCAGGGTCACCTCATTAAGAGATAAATACGATCAACTTGAGATCAACTACGCTAAGCATATTTTTAGTGAAAGTGAATAAATTGGCATGTAGAGACTAAAACAAAAAAAGCACCGCAATTCGCGGTGCTTTTTTAATATTAAAATGTTCTTTTTATTTGAGCATCTCATATAATTTCTCGGCGACCAGGCCGGAAGAAGCAGGGTTTTGACCTGTGACCAAATTTCCGTCTACAAGTGTATATTCTTCCCAGTCACCGGCTTTGGAATAAGTTCCGCCGTTTTCCTTTAGCATAACTTCTACTAAAAATGGAACCACTTCAGTTAACTCAACGGCTTTCTCTTCGGTATTGGTAAAACCTGTTACTTTTTTACCCTTTACCAGAGGTTCTCCATCTTCAGCTTTTACATCTTTTAATGCTGCCGGAGCGTAGCATACTTATGCGCGGCATTAAATTTTTCTATTAGCTTAATAGAGTCTTTGTCTTTAGAAAGATCCCAAAGAGGACCATGACCACCAGGATAGAATACGGCATCATAATCTGCCGGATCCATCTTAGACAATACATGAGTGTTATTGATCACCTTTTGCGCAGCTTCATCTTTTTTAAATCGTTTGGTGTCTTTGGTTTGGGCGTCCTCTGTATCGCTACTTGGATCTATTGGAGCTTTTCCTCCTTTTGGAGTGGCTACGGTAATATCCACACCTTTGTCTATTAATTTATAATACGGACTGGCGAATTCTTCTATCCAAAATCCTGTTTTGTTCCCTGTATCTCCCAGTTCGTCATGCGAAGTGAGTACAAATAATACTTTCATAGTTATTGTTTTTTTTATTATTACTGATTCCGATAAGCTAATTAGCTACCGGTATCCTGACTATAGGTAAACTATGGAATTGCCACTTTTTTTTTGTGTTATAGGAAGATTAAAGTTTTGAGAAAAATCCAAGAAAAGCACGACTAATACCGGAATGGCCAAAAATATTCAGAGATGAAAATTAAGGTAGCATTAAAGGAAGTATTTTTGCTGCTGCTGAAAGCTTTGCTCTGTCCTTCAATATTTTTGAATGCATTGGTATAGCTCTTCAATATCAAAGGGTTTTTTTATAAATTCATTAGCCCCTGAATCGTCGGCGATAGAAGGATTTGCATGGGCCGACATAAGTAGAATGGGAATCTCATTCCTGGTATCGGAATTCTTCAAATCCTTACAGAGATCCACTCCATTCCCATCTGGCAGCATAATATCCATCAGGATTAGATTCGGTTTAGAATCATTGATCCTCTTTTTAAAGGAAGTGGCATTTGGGAATGCTTCGACCTCATAATCCTTATCGGTTAGAAGAAAATAAATAAGGTCCCTTAATCCATGGTCATCTTCGACTAAAAAAATCTTCTTTTTCATTGTTGCCTTACTTAAAGCAAATATAGAAACCAAAGTGAGGGAGTT
Organism: uncultured Flavobacteriaceae bacterium; assembly: GCA_963825045.1. Taxonomy (GTDB): domain Bacteria; phylum Bacteroidota; class Bacteroidia; order Flavobacteriales; family Flavobacteriaceae; genus Christiangramia. The sequence continues at coordinate 402,845 of CAWGSM010000026.1, forward strand.
TGAAAAGGTTTTGTTAAAAGCTTAAAGGAGATATTATAAAAATTATTTTACCAGAGGCAGGCTAAAATAAAACTCAGAACCATAGCCCTCTTTACTGTTTACACCCAATTCTCCCTGATGAGCATCGATGATCTGTTTGGTGATATAAAGTCCCAGGCCAAGCCCGTTGATACCTTTGGTAGACTCTGCCCTGTAAAATCTGCTAAAAACCTGTTGCTGCTGTTTAAGATTAAGTCCAAGACCTTCATCCTTTACACTTATCGTGGCCTTTTCGTCTTCCACTGTGAGATCTAGATATACCTTGTTAGCCATAGGTGAATACTTCACCGCGTTAGTTAAAAAATTACTTACGGCCTGTTCAATTCTCTGTTGATCTCCTTTAACTAACACCGGATTTTCGCTAAGGTCGGCAATAAGATGGTGAGTCGTAGCACCGTAGTTAAAAGTGTCACACATATCTTTAAGTACTGCCCTGAGGTCAAAAGCTTCCAATTGGAAATCAAGTTTACCGGCCTCAATACGCGACATATTTAATAAATCATCTATTAGGGTATTAAGTTTATTTGCCTGATCAAGAGATTTTTCCAGGAATAGTCTGGAGACGGGATCTTCAATCTTTTTTTCCAGGATCTGGAGATAGCCTTTCACGGTGGTGAGAGGGGTTTTAAGTTCATGGCTGGCCAGGGCGATGAATTCATCTTTCTTTTCGCTAAGAAATTTCACCCTTTCAAAAAGCCTTGAATTGTCCAGAGTAATAGCCGCCTGAGCAGTAATATTTCTAACCAGGACCTCATGTTCTTTTAGGAACATACCTTTCTTTGGATGGCCGAAAATTAATCCTCCAATAACATTACCTCCTGCCGACATAACCGGCAGTGCCATATAACTTTTCACTGGTAAATGTCCTTTTGGCATTCCATGGTGAGGAGGGTTGTTTCCATATCTTTTATCTTTAGTGATATCGTCAACCCGTATAATACCCTTTCCAGTAAAAGTGGGTCGTAAGAGGTCGGTATGCCGAGGCATTCCAAATTTTTCGAAATCTTTCTTTGAAGCGCCAGATAGGGTGTAGAGCATTATGGATTCTCCTTCTTCTGTTTTAGAATTATAGAAAAAAGCCCCATACCGGGCCCCTGATAATTCCGTGGCCGCATCGGTGACTTTTTGCAGTACCTTTTGTTCATCAAGGTTAGAAGAAATATCCTTTCCTATCGCATTTAGGATTTTCAACTGCCTGTTATAATTTTTAATCTTTTCCTTAGACCTTATCTGGTCTTCAATATTTCTCGCAATTTTTGATGCGCCTATAATATTTCCGTTGCTATCTTTAATGGGAGATACACTTAGTGAAACGGGAATTTCCGTTCCATTTTTAGAAATTCTTATTGTTTCAAAGTGGTGGATTCTTTTCCCATTTCTTATGTTATTTAGGATATGATCTTCTTCTTTGAGACGGTTTTCAGGGATCAGGATCGTTACGGACTTACCTATCACTTCTTCTTCTGAATATCCGAAAATCCTGGTTGCACCCTGGTTCCAGCTGGTGATTATCCCATTAAGGTCTTTACTAACAATGGCGTCATCTGAAAATTCTACAATGGCTGAAAGTCGGGCCTGTTTTATTTCATTTTTATTACGATCTGAAATATCTCTGGCCACCTTTGAGGCTCCTATAATTTTACCTTTGGAATTTTTAATAGGAGAGACACTTAAGGAAAGTGAAATCTCTTTTCCTGTTTTATCTATACGCACCGTCTCAAAATGATCTACTCTTTCACCTTTTTTAATGCTTTTAAGAATTATGTTCTCATCGTTCTGTCGGTTTTCAGGGACAAGCATGCTAATGTGTTTACCCAGGATCTCTTTCTCGGTATATTTAAAAATCCTTTCAGCTCCCTTATTCCAACTGAGGATATAACCCTTTAGATCTTTACTAATGATGGCATCGTCTGAGGACTCCACGATTGCGGAAAGTCTGGCTTGTTTTAATTCTTCGTTTCCGGATCCTGAAACTGGTTGCAGGCTGAATTGTATCCCCGTAATTTTCTTCTTTTTGTCTTTAAGAAAACTGGCAGACATGAGAAAGTTTTGAGTGCCTTTTTCACCCAGAAAGATAGGCTTATTCTTTAATGATTTTCCTGACTGCAGCACCTGCTTTATAGGAGATTCTTCCGGGGATAGTTGAATGCCTCTGGTATCAAAACAAGGTAGAGTCTCAGGGTCTAAAACCGATTCTCCGGGTGCAGGGGTTTTTGTACATAGCTCATTAAAAGCTTTATTCCAAAAAATAAGAATTCCCTTTTCGTCACAGATGAAAACAGGGATGGGTATATGCCTTAATATCTCTTCCGGATTGGGAATAGAGGCATTTAATTTTGAATCTCGTATGGTATTGTCATGAGTATGCTTATCTGGAGACTTCATAGGTTAGTTGCATTTTAAAATGCAGGATATTGAGTTAAATTTATAGTAGTAGTATGGGTAGTTTTACATTTATTTTATGAGTGCAAATGCGGTGTAAATTAATTCTAGCGCTAAACAAAACCCAATTTTTAGTAAAAATTTAAGAGATTTGGAATTCTTACTATGATGAAATAAGCTTAAAACAACATTCTTTGCTTTATTTACTTCTGCTTTTAATCGAATCAGGAATATTTGTATTTTTATAAATAACCTTAATTTAATTCCTGCTCCATTTTCTACACCTTATCTTCTTATACAAAGTAGTTTTTAACTAATAATTGGAATGAAAACTAACAAACAAAAAGGGAATCTTATAATTATTGTAGGCTTTGCGATTATAGTGGTGGTATGCATGATTGCCTTATTTTTCTATATGAAAAATACTTCAAAAGAAGAATACCAGGACATTGAGCAGGAAAAGTTAACTCCCTTGAGTTCCAGTTACGATACTTCAAGCCTTGATCATTCCCCGCGTAATAAGCAAATTATATATGGTTACGAACTTTTCACCAACACAGCTCAGCATATCGGACCAAAAAACGAGAATGCCGATAGGAGGTATTCTGGAAATAATCTGGCCTGTAATAACTGTCATTTAAAAGCCGGAACTAAGCCGTATTCGGGAATGCTTATTGGCGTGATTAATCGTTTTCCGCAGTACAGAGGGCGGGAAGATAAAACCGGAAGTATTGAAGAAAGGATCAATGGGTGTATGGAAAGAAGCATGAATGGTGAGGTGCTTCCCGTAGACGGAAAAGAGATGAAGGGCTTTGTGAGTTATTTAAAATGGCTTAACCGTTTTGCACCCGAAGACGGAATAGTGGAAGGAATCGGATACACCAAGATAGAAATTCCCAACAGGCCGGTAGATCTCAAAAAAGGAAAAGAACTTTTTATAACCAATTGTGTTTCCTGTCATGGAACCGACGGAAAAGGAGTAGCTCTTGAGGATTCACCTGGTTATCTCTATCCACCACTCTGGGGCGAGGATTCTTATAATATAGGGGCGGGAATGGCCAGGGTCATTACGGCGGCACAGTTCATCAAAACCAATATGCCGTTTGGGGTGACATTTGAAAATCCATTGCTTACGGATGAAGAATGTTATGATCTTGCCGGGTTTATTAATCAGCACTCGCGGCCCGTAAAAAGAGAGCTTGAAAAAGACTTTCCCGATCTTACACGGAAACCCGTTTCTACACCATATCCTCCTTATGCTGATAGCTTTTCGGTAGAACAACATCAATTGGGACCTTTCCAGCCTATTATCGAGTTTTACCAGGAAAAATACGGAATGAAGAAGACTAAATAATATAAAGAGTTTAATATCTGATAATAAGCAAGTTAGTCTTATTTAAAATCCTTAAATTTAAAATTGCCTCAGTTCTAAATGGAAAATTAATGTATCATTTAATAAGTATTAAAAATGAAAACAAAACAATTAAATTCCAGGAGAGACTTCTTAGGCACGCTGGTACTTGGAGCTGCTGTTGGCAGCATCCCATCAGTTATTGCAAACCCGCTGGACCAAAAGTTACAGAAATTTGCAACAGCTAATCTTAGTGATCCTGAAAAGTGGATGGAAAAAATTAAAGGAACCCACAGAGTGGTCTATGATGGATCTACTGCATATCATTCTTTTCCGGTGATCTGGAACTGGGCATTTTATTTAACCAATAATCAAACTGGAGTGCCAGATGAAGAAATTACCGCGATGACGGTATTAAGACATGATGCCATTCCCCTTGCTCTGGAAGATAGCATCTGGGAAAAATATAAGCTCGGAGAAATGTTTAAAATTGATGATAATATCAAAAAAGCACCTTCTCTACGAAACATGGCTTATGAGCCAAAGGAAGGTGATTTTCCACTTCCCGGTATAGATGGAATTAAAGGTTTGCAGGAAAGGGGTGCAATGTTTTGTGTATGTGACCTGGCTTTGAATGTTTACAGTTCCTTTGCTGCTCAAAATATGGGACTGGATGCCAAGGAAGTCTATAACGAATGGGTGAATGCGGTACTTCCCGGGATCCAGATTGTACCTTCAGGAGTTTGGGCATTAGGCAGGGCACAGGAACATGGATGCGGATATATTTACGCGGGAGGATAGTTAAAATTTAAAATAATAGGAATATGAAACGGTATTTAATTTTAATACTGGTTTGCTTTTTGTCGCTAAATTTTTATGCGCAAGATAAACCGGTAAAGATAGTTTTTGATGTTACGAGCAATGACACTAAGGTACATCAATCGGCGATGAGACATGTTAAGGCAATGGCTGAGGCTTATCCTGACTCTCAATTTGAAGTGGTAGTTTATAGTGGAGCTTTAGATATGGTGGTAAAAGACCAATCTACAGTGGCTGAAGATATGAAAGCGCTGGCAGAAAAGCCTAATATCTCATTTGCGGTTTGTGAGCAGTCTATGGCCAAACATAATGTGGATAACACTGCATTGGTTCTAGGGGTAAAGACCGTACCTGATGGAATTCTGGAAATTGCCCATAAGCAACAGCAGGGGTGGAGCTACATAAAGGAAAATTAATAATAAACGTTTTCATGCGCAAGAATCCTTGTAAAATAGAGGGATAAGGAGGTAGGTTAAAAATATGCTAATTATAAATATCGAAAAGTATTTTTCGTATCTTTATAGAAGTCATTCAGGGTGCTACATTAAGCTGGGCTGAGATTAAACCTGTACATTGTCTGGGTAATTCCAGATAAAGATTATGACTATCAAAGGGAACGGTTAATGTGAAATATTCATTTTTGTTCCCTTTGTTTTTTTATTGAATTTCCTTTAGTATCAAAACCGGCAGCTTAGGATCAAAATTCACCTCCTGCATTACATTTTTATTGAATAGCCTTGAAAAGAATCCCTGCTTGCGCTGATATAGTGCAAGGAAATTACTTTCCCGACTTTCTATAAATAAATGAACTCCAGTGGCTGGAGTAGTTTGGGTAAGTGTATGAAAACTATGGTCTATTTCAGATAGATATTTCGCTAACTCAGCCTTATGAGCTTTTTGTTCTTCACTTAGTTTTTTACTATCACTGTTTATATAGAGAACGCGTATGGAAGCACCCAGACTTTTAGAAAAAACTATAAGCGCTTCCAGTTCCTTTTGTTTGAAAGGGATCCTGAAATTGCTCGGAAATACGATCTCGGGATTAGGCTGTGCCGTAAATTCATAAGTTCCTGGGATCACAAGGATTGGGCATTGTTCCACATCTTCAGAGACTTTTGAAATATCTTCTGCGGTATGTATACTCACGGAATCGCCTTGTGCTCCAAGAACAATAAGATCAATCCCGTGCTTGTCTACCGCTTCCTGAATACCGTTTACAAGATTTCCCTGAAAAGAGATGGTTTCAAAATGATGTTTGGGATTTTCTTTTCTAAAACTTAGTCCCTTCATGATTCTTTCCAGCCCTTTTTCTGAAGTCTCTTTTGGAGAAGGAACATCATCCTCACTTTTTACTAAAGGAATGGCCTCACTTAAAAAACCCTGATTTTGATACGTATTGATCAAATAGAACGTACAGGGGAACCTCTTATAAAGCGTCATAGCGAAAATGAGCGCGTTCCAGGCATGTTTGGAAAAGTTAGTGGGAATTAGGATCTTTTTCTCCATATTTTGAGCATTGTGCAGTAAATATACTAAAGTAAGGAGGTAATAAAGAAGTGTATATTCAACTTTAATCCGATAAAAAATCACAGTCTCCCTACCCAAAAATTTCAATTCTTAACTTTAGTGCTCTGATCTTTTAAAGAGATATCATCTTCACATTGAGCTTTTGGATAATTATATACTACCAGTACCGTGGTGATAGCTGTGGATATACCTAACAGCCAGAGCGTTTCTTCAATCTGGACATCGTACCAGACCAGTGTGAACCAGATAGAGGCTATTACAGGATATGTTTCGTTGATCTAGTGCCAAATAATATTGAGGATGTAATCGAAGCGGGGACCAGTAGTATTTAAAGAACAAAACAAACAAAGGATAAGGAAGAAACACGCTTCGAAAAGCGTGGTTTTCTAATTAAAATTAAAAATACCGGGCCTGAAGTAAGCAAATCGACCCTACTCAATCGCTTCTCTGATAACGGCCCGGTATTTAATTTTAAATAATTTAGGCTGGCATCAGACAAGTAGGCCTTTATTGGATTCGTTACATAGTTTCTCATGAGGATTTGTTAACAGTTCAAAAACCAGATTGATTAGCACTAATTAGAGAAAAAATTTTTGCAATGAATAAAGTGAAAGAATGGAAACCGAAAATTAATCCTTCCGGAAAGTATCCTGCTGCATTAAAACTTCCCCAAAAGAGATTTCTTCAGCCGCCAGGACAAGAATAGTAGTAGGGAGGTCCTGAAGACGTTGCTGTAAACGGGCATAATAACTTTCAAAATTAGCATCTGGTTTAGCCATTCCCATAAAGATAAGATCAGCATTGGCTGAAGAGTCCTGCAACACCTCTTCGAACGACCGTCCATTTGAAACGATCACTTCCAGCCGTGCACCCGTTCTTAATTTTTTTATTACTGCCGATAAATTTCTTCGGGCATCTTCTGCAGCTTTTTCATTTGGGACCAGCATCTTCAAATTAACCTTAGCCCGTACCAGGAACGGCTGCTTTGCAGAAGGTAGGCCAGGATCATAAGTAGTCCGCCATTGCCTTTAAGTCCTCCCCACCAGATGTCGATATTTTCTTTTTTTCCGAAAGTTTTTTCTTCTTTATCACGAATAATAACCACATTCCGGTTGAGTTCATAAAAATGAGTGATCATATCGCAGTAATTCTTTCGTATAGCTTCATTTTCACTATCCCCAAGAATTATAGTGTTGGGCACGAGACTACCCAATCCATAAGCTTTGACAAAATCCTTTGCGCCCTGGAAAGTATCTTGGGCTGAAATCACCCTTGCAAAACCGCGTGCGTTTCTTTTTCCCAGGAAATCCTGGATATTTTGTTCCAGGACTATTCTCCGTGCCGTTGTAAGGTGTTTACTAATAAGTACTGTAGCTACGGTGAGTATTCCACGGTTATGAGTGATCGAAGAAGCGAAATCGATGAGATGCCATCTTTTAGTTGGGGCTCCTGATAGTACCAGTGGATTAGGCCTCCAGGTTTTTGATTCTTTTTCCTGACTTAGATTGAAAAGTCCGGCACGGATCACTGCCATCCATATTCCACGGCGAACATCTCCCCAGGCTGTTTTCATTTCCCGGCTTTGGAGCCAGACAAATATGATAGCAATAAAGATAAAAGCAACTCCGGTTGCGAGTCCGTTTATAAGGAACATTACGACAATACAGCCTACGGTTCCCAATAATGAAAAGATCCAGTGAACCTTAAATGCCGGCCTGAAGGACGGACTGTCCAGTAAACCTTCGATACCTGCAGCAGAATTAAGTACGCCATATGTTGTAAGAAAGAACATGGTGAGAACCGGGGCGATAATATTGAGATTCCCCAGATATACAGCGATTAGAGCGATTCCCATGGTAAAGACTGTTCCATACCGTGGAGAATCATCTTTTGCAGACCCGGTTCCCAACCAGCCCAGCCAGCGTGGTAATACCCGGTCCCTGGCCAGGGCCTGTAAAACCCGGGGAGCTCCCAAAATACTTCCTACAGCGCTAGAGAGGGTTGCACCCCATACACCTATTAGGATCGCGTCTCCCCAATAGGCCATTTTACGCATAATAAGAGGATCGGCGATCAGGCTGAGTGCATTTGCCCGGTTCGCCAGGATAATAGGCAGGATCATATAAATAAGGTAGCCAACGCCAATAGCTGCAAAAGTTCCCCGAGGTATGGACTTTGATGGATTTTTAAGATCACCAGACATATTCACCCCGGCCATGATACCAGTAACCGCAGGAAAAAATACGGCAAATACAACCCAGAATCCTTCTGAATGCCTGTCGACTGCGCCCCACATTTCTATGTGGGTTTCCTCTATGGGGCTACCCATAAAAAGTGAAATAAGCGAAAGTACAATTCCGAACATTATAAAGTACTGAGCCCTTATGGCCACTTTTGCTGAGATCATCGCAAGTAATGAAACTGCAATGGTAGTTATAATCCCGGTGATCTTGAAATCGAGAAAAGGGAATACACTTACCAGGCTTTCTGCAAAACCAACAGTGTAAAGTGCTACAGATAGCGCCAGCGCTATATAAAGCGGAATGCCGATAGCGCCACCAGCCTCAACACCCAGTGAGCGACTTATCATATAATAGGCTCCGCCAGCACGTACTTCCTGGTCGGTAGCAATAGATGCCACCGAAAGTGCTGTAAGAAAGGTAATGGAGACCGAAAGAGTTACTATAATTAGGGAACCGATGAGGCCTACATTTCCTACAACCCAGCCAAACCGTAAATACATGATCACACCCAGGATGGTGAGGATTGAGGGAGTAAACACCCCGCCAAAGGTTCCCAAACCTGTTTTTACAGATGGGATAACCTGACTATTTTTGCCATCTTCGTTTTTAAAAAAATTTTTCATAGGCTACAATGAGCTCATGTAATATGGGTTAACCTGGTTTGAAACGGAACCTGTTATGAGAGGAAATTCTCAATAGAAAGACAGATCTCTGCTTCGAAAAATAAAATATTAAGATAGTAATTATTTTAATAGAGCATAGACGAAAAAAAACTTTGGAAACTTTGTTTTAGATTAGAGAAGTCCCTTCAAATCGACGACTTGTTATAAATAAAGAAAAACTTTGTTCCTTTTTACAGTTCAGGATTCATTGAAGGACAGATGTTATGACCTCATTTTTTATTGAAGGGGCAACCAGATAAACTTCAATTACATTATAGCGGCAGGATACGTCAATTAAACGTCTTCGAGATCAGATGCGACCAGCTCGGTTATAGGTCTGGCATCCTCGAAAAAGAATCTTTTTTCTATAATTTACTAATAAAGAGTAATTTAACAACATCCCAAAAATTATCTTATTAGTTTCTCAAATGCATCACGTATAATTTCCGGTTAGTATTTCTTTTCTGGAAAAAGATTTTTTTTTCATGTGATTCATTCAAAAAAAAGTCCAAAAAGCCCTGAATATTTTATTCTTCTAAATTTTAACCTTCTTATTTTGAAAATACTGTAATTGATGAAAAATTCACGTGTTACCCCTGTTTTTAAATGCTTTAAAAAGACTTAGTTTTACGGCTTAATTATTTAACTGGAAGCCATTTTTATGAATACCAATCGGCATTTTGTAATTGATTTCGATAGTACTTTTACCCAGGTAGAAGCTCTGGACGTTCTGGGAGAGATCTCTCTTAAAGACAATCCTAAAAAAGATCAGAAGTTAAAGGAACTCAAAGATCTAACCGATCGTGGAATGGGTGGTTCCCTGCCATTCCGGGACTCGCTTCAGCAGCGACTTGAGATTCTGGAAGCCAATAAAAAGGATCTGCCCAAACTGGTTGAAAACCTTAAGAATAGAATTTCGGTTTCGTTTGTAAGAAATGAAGGTTTTTTTGAAGAATATAAGGATCGAATCTATATAATTTCGAATGGCTTTAAAGAATTTATTGTACCCATTGTTAAGGAATTTGGTGTCAAGGAAGAAAATGTTTTTGCCAATACTTTCGATTTTGATAAGGAAGGGGATATTGTTGGTTTTGACCATGATAATGTACTTTCTTCCAATAATGGAAAAGTAGAGCAGCTTAAGAGATTGGAATTAAAAGGGGATGTATATGTAATTGGGGATGGATATACCGATTATGAGATAAAAGCTGCCGGGCTTGCCAATAAATTCTATGCCTTTACCGAAAATGTTGAAAGAGATAATATCCTGGAAAAGGCCGATCATGTAACACCAAGTTTAGACGAATTTTTATACCTGCATAAAATGAATAAAGCGATTTCTTATCCCAAAAACCGAATTAAAGTACTTCTGCTGGAAAATATACATTCTGATGCTGTGACCATTATGAAAAATGAAGGTTATAATGTTACAACAATTTCGGGAGCACTGGATGAAGAAGAGCTTTGTGAAAAGATCAAAGATGTTTCTGTGATCGGGATCCGTTCTAAAACTCAGCTTACCGCAAAGGTTCTGGAACATGCCAACCGCCTGATTGCAGTTGGGGCGTTTTGTATTGGTACTAACCAGATAGATTTGGAGGCCTGTCTTAAAAAGGGAGTTGCGGTTTTTAACGCGCCTTTTAGCAATACCCGTTCTGTGGTGGAACTCGCCATTGGGGAGATTATTCTTTTAATGAGAAATCTTCCAGATCGAATTGCCGAAATGCATCGTGGAGAATGGAACAAATCGGCCAAAGGAAGCTATGAGATTCGTGGCAAAAAACTGGGAATTGTAGGTTATGGAAATATTGGAGCCCAGCTATCTGTGGTGGCCGAGGCTATAGGTTTTGATGTTTATTACTACGATCTGGTTGAAAAACTGGCCCTGGGGAATGCAACCAAATGTCATAGTCTTCAAGAACTTTTTGAAACGGTAGATATTGTTACTCTTCATGTAGATGGACGTCCCGAAAATAAAAAAATGATAGGGGATAGAGAATTTAGCTGGATGAAAAAAGGTTCGATTTTTCTGAATCTGGCCCGCGGTCAGGTGGTAGATGTTGATGCCCTTAAGAAGCACATAGAGTCTGAGAGGATTACAGGAGCGGGAGTGGATGTTTTTCCTAAAGAACCCAAGACAAATCAGGAAACGTTTGAGTCTAGCTTACGCGGGCTGCGAAACCTGATACTTACTCCTCATATTGGCGGAAGCACTGAAGAAGCACAGGTGAATATTGGAAATTTTGTACCTGGTAAGATTATCAATTATATAAATACCGGTGGAACTACAAACTCAGTGAATTTCCCTAACTTACAGTTACCAACGCTGGAAAATGCTCACAGGTTAATTCATATTCACCATAATAAACCGGGGATCATCGCTCATATCAACCGAATCCTGGCCACCCACGATATTAATATTGTAGGACAGTATTTAAAAACCAATGAAACTATTGGTTATGTGATCACCGATATTGATAAAGCTTATGATGCTGATGTGATAAAGGAACTTAAGGGTATAGAGGGAACTATAAAATTCAGAGTGCTTTATTAAATTCCGGCCTATTAAATTAAAACTGACAAAAACCAGCCAAACTTTAAATTATGAATATCCCAGAAGAATTTCAAATAAACGACCAACTGCATCAGGAAACGTATCTTTCCAATGGTGAACTAATAAAATGGGAAGGAAAGACTGATGAGGTTTTTTCTACTATTTCATCCAATGATGATCATTATGAGGCAACTTTGCTGGGCAGCGTTCCACACATGGATGAAGATACAGCCCTGAAAGTTTTGGATTCTGCCTGTAATGCATACGCGAAAGGGCAGGGAGACTGGCCTACCATGAAGGTTGCCGACAGGATTGCCTGTATGCAGAACTTTGTGAAACAAATGAAGGAGCAACGGGAAATAGTGGTGAAATATCTCATGTGGGAGATTGGTAAAAACCTGCCGGATTCCAGAAAAGAATTTGACCGTACCGTGGAATATATCAATGATACCATTGAAGACTACAAACAGCTGGATAGAGATTCGGCTAAATTTCGGGAAAAAGACGGGGTTTATGCCCATATAAGACGTGGTCCTCTGGGCGTCGTGCTTTGTCTGGGACCTTATAATTATCCGCTTAACGAGACTTTTGCATTATTGATTCCGGCATTGATCATGGGGAATACGGTTGTATTTAAACCGGCAAAGCATGGGGTTTTATTGCTGTCTCCTTTACTTGAGGCCTTTAGAAGTTCATTCCCCAGGGGGGTTGTAAATGTGATCTACGGCCGTGGCCGGGAGGTGGCGGCTCCTATTATGCAAACCGGAAGAATTGATGTGCTTGCACTTATAGGAAACAGTAAATCTGCTATAGCCTTACAGGATCAACATCCCTATAAAAACCGCCTTAGGCTCGTTTTAGGACTGGAAGCGAAGAATCCTGGAATTATTTTGCCAGATGCAGATCTTGATCTTGCGATCGAGGAATGTATATCGGGGACACTTTCGTTTAACGGTCAGCGATGTACAGCCTTAAAAATTCTTTATGTGCACGAAGAAGTTCAGGAAGAATTCAATAAACGATTTTCGAAACGTGTAGATGAACTTAAGTTTGGAAATCCGTGGAACGATCATGTTATGCTTACACCTTTGCCAGAACCCGGCAAGCCGCAGTATATCCAGGAACTTATTGATGACGCAAAATCTAAAGGAGCGAAAATTATTAATGAAAGAGGTGGTGCTACGGCTGAAAATTATATTTTCCCGGCTGTGCTATTTCCAGTGACCGAAGATATGAGGGTTTATAAAGAGGAACAGTTTGGACCGGTAATTCCTGTGAAGCTTTTTAATTCTATTGAAAAATTACTCGACGAGATCGCTGATTCAAATTATGGGCAGCAGGTGAGTCTCTTTGGAACGGGGATCGATAAGATCGCACCACTTATAGATACGCTTGTAAATCTAGTTTGTCGTGTGAACCTTAACAGTTCATGTCAGCGTGGTCCGGATGTATTTCCGTTTACAGGAAGGAAAGATTCAGCAGTTGGAACCCTAAGCGTTCATGATGCGCTGCGTTCATTCTCAATAAGAACTTTTGTAGCAAGCAAGGATAAGGCTTATAACAATGAGATCTTAAGAAAATTGTTAGATAGTAAGAGTTCCAATTTTGTGAGTACAGATTATATTCTGTAATATTTCTGCCGAAGCCAGAAGGAAACTCTTACCAGCAGGATAAGAGCAGGAACTTCTACCAGAGGGCCAATTACCCCTGCAAAAGCCTGGCCGCTATTTAGTCCAAAAACGGCTATGGCTACTGCGATCGCCAGTTCAAAGTTATTACCGGCGGCTGTGAAAGAAACTGACGTGTTTTTTTCATAAGAAGCGCCGGTAAATTTGCTAAGGAAAAATCCCATCAGATACATTACTACAAAATAGATCAATAAAGGAATTGCTATTCTTATTACGTCCATAGGGATCTTTATAATAAGCTCGCCTTTAAGGGAAAACATAATAACAATGGTAAAGAGAAGTGCTATAAGACTTATGGGGGAGATATTTGGAATAAATTTATTCTCGTACCATTCTTCTCCTTTTAACTTTACGAGCACTAATCGGCTAAGAATCCCCGCTAGAAATGGTATACCAAGGTATATAAGGACACTTTTAGCAATGGTCATTATGGAAATATCTACGATGGCCGATTCATATCCTAAAAGCGGAGGTAATTTTGTGATGAATAACCAGGCATAGAAACTATAGGCAAAGATCTGAAAGATACTATTTAGTGCCACCAGGGCAGCGGCGTACTCTGAACTACCTTCAGCAAGATCATTCCATACCAGAACCATGGCAATACAACGAGCGAGACCTATAAGAATAAGGCCTACCATATATTCAGGGTAATCCTGAAGAAAAAGAAGGGCCAGAAAGAACATCAGCAATGGACCGATGATCCAGTTTAAGAATAAAGAGATCCCCAGGATCTTTAGGTCTTTAAAGACACGAGGTAAAAGACTGTATTTGACCTTTGCCAGAGGTGGATACATCATTAAGATCAGTCCAATTGCAATGGGAATATTTGTTGAACCTGAGCTATAGGAGTTTAGGATCTTTGAAATATTGGGATTTAACCAGCCTAAGAGAACTCCCACAGCCATGGCTGAAAAGATCCATAAGGTGAGATAAGAATTTAAAATGCCTAATTTTTTATTCATATTAAATCTTTGAAAAAACATAATACATTTCCGAAGCGATCTGGTCGCTGCGTTCGTCATACTTTTCCAACTCTCTGTTAGTCCCGTCAAATTCCTTTGGATCTTCATAATCTAAAGCAATCCTCACCTCACTACCCGGAATAAAAGGACAGTTTTCATCTGCATGGGAGCAGGTCATCACGGCAGCGAATTTTGAGGTTGGGTTAACTGCATCATCGTAAACTTTTGAAAAGAATTCCAGTGGTTTTTGATTATCGGCATAAGCGAAGCTCACCAGGGGATTATTCCCTTTGCTAACATTGATCCTGAAACCTGCTCTTTTAAGGGCCGCAATTGCATTAGGGTGAAAGGCTGTAGCCTCGGTTCCCCCAGAAAAACATTCTGTTTCTATTTGAAAGTAAACAGAAAGTATCTGAGCCCAAACCTGTGCAAACTGACTACGTCTGGAATTATGGGTACAGATGAAATTTAGTTTAACAGATTGCTTTGATTTTATTTTTTTTCGGATATAATTTATCAAAGGTTCTAAAACTTTTTTCCTGTTTGGAGGGATAGTAATTCTTTGGAGCTGATCTATTTTTGTATTCAACGCCGGGAAGAAAAAGCTTGGTTTCATTTAATAATAAGGTTTTAACAACATCCGGAACCGAGAGTACAGCAGCTATTCTTTAGTTCAGATAACTTAAGTTTTGGTTTCTCTGCAGGAATTCCACATTTATCTTTTGCCAGGCAATCGGTCCTGGTAGGAATGAGTTGAAAATTCCTTCCATTAAAGTCAAGATGATATTTACTGATACTTTCTGACTGATATTCTACCTCAATTTCACCATCCGGTAAGCTTAATTTATCTTCTGCAAGATCTATGATCTTTATAATTTTCTCAGGATAAAGCCTGTGATTATAATCGTGTGCTTCAAAAAGCTGAAAAGAGATCTTTTCTTCATTTCTTAAGGTACCTCCGCAATCGATAAATTGTTTATGGATCTTTCCTATTTCGGTGATATGAAAATGGCCAGGAACAAGCCTTCCGTTAGGCAATTCAAAATTTATTTCATGAAGACCAGAAAGATATTGGGTGAATTCTGAAAGTTTCATACTTTATTTTTTTGATCTTATTATTAGAATGTTTTTGTATAATTTTTTTAGCAACATTTACCAGGAATAGCCTTTTCCAACTTATCGAACATGCCGTTAAAAAGTTGATGCACCTGTTGCCATTTTTCAGGGTTTATGCAATAGCTCACCGAAACTCCTTCAATATTTCCCTGGATCAATCCGGCATTTTTAAGCTCCCGTAGATGCTGACTTATAGTTGCTTGTGCCAAACCCAGTTCCTGTACCAGATCGCCATTGATACACTGGCTTGTTTTAAGCAAATGTTGTAAAATGGCTATTCTCGCGGGATGAGCAAAGGCTTTGGCCAGATTGGCCAGTTGATTTTGCTCTTCACTAAAAAGATCAGTCTTGGTAACTCCCATCAGTTAAATATTATATTGCAATATTACGATAAAATGCTTTATTTGCCATATTATAGCATAAGTCTTTTTCCTCCGTTTGCGGCAGATTCATTAATTTTTTCCACAATTGCAATATCCTTCATGCCTTCCTGGCCGCGAACCATCACATTTTTGTTATTTATAATTGCCAGGGCATCATCATCCATTTGAACGGCCTGTTGATTTTTACCCATTGGGCTGAGTATTTTGTCATCACTGGTTTTGCCTCGTACTCCTGAATATGCCTGCATTGGCCGCAGGTAATACCAGCCATTTTTGCAGTTTACCTCCAGGTTGTTCAGGTTTTCACCAAAACTTGTTTTACCGTTTACAATAATACCATCAGGAAATTCCATTTTAAAACTAGTGGTTTCATCTACTTCATCAAAAATTTCTGGCCTTTGGGTAGATTGTGTAGCCGAAACGGCTACTGGTTCCAGGCCGGTGGAATATCTCGCCGCGTTAATGGAATATACTCCCATATCGTAAATAGCGCCACCACCCATTTCTTTTTTAAGCTTCCATGGATTTATTGTTCCCCCATTATAACCGGCTTCTGAGATCACATTCTGGATATCTCCGTATGGCTTCGTTTTGGCCCATTCCATTATTTTCTGGGTGTTTTTCTCATGTTGCATGCGGTAACCAATAGAAAGTTTCACTTTGTTTTTGTTACAGGCATCGATGATCTGCTGGCATTCTTTGGCCGTTCTGGCCATTGGCTTTTCGCACCATACATGTTTTCCCGTATTAGCTGCTTTAATAGCGTATTTTGCATGTAAACCGGTTGGAACCACAATATAGATTACATCGATATCATTGTTCTTAGCTATTTCATCCATGTTCTCATAATTGTAAACATTGGAATCTTTTATTCCATATTTCCGCTGCCAGCCCGGCACCTTCTCGGGACTTCCCGTAACAATGCCGCTTAGTTCACAATAATCAGTAAGCTGAAGGGCAGGGGCCAGGAGATCGGTGCTATAATATCCCAAACCCACGAGGGCTACACCCAGTTTTTTTGGAGGGAAAATGGAATATTGGGAAGCAAAGGGTAAAATAGATGCGGAAAGGAATAACCCGGATTTTTTAATAAAACTTCGTCTGTTTTCCATAGTATTCTATTTCCCTCTAATTTAAATATATAGAAGCATATCCAAAATTAAAAGACATGTTAATTATTCTGAAAAAATTAAGCTAATAAGATTTAGGTCATTCTTAAAAAGGGTTAATTATAAAAACATCAACAAAGCCTTAACGCTTTATTGGCAGCCATTGGGATTGTCTGTATGTAATTTCACACAAACAACCTAACTACTTTGATGATGAAATCTTTGAATAAATTCAGAAAAATTTCTTTACTGGTTATTTTTAGTTTCCTTATTGTATCCTGCAATCCAAATCCTAAAATAACCGATTCTGCAAAAGAGCCAGTTCTTTCCATGCGTAATCCGGTAGTAAAAAAGGAACCTCGAATTTACAGGGATGAGATCAAATACCATATTGATTCACTGGCTTCTTCCAAAGAACTGGATAGCATGATGCAGAAATATACAGACGATCAATTAAATGCGATCCTGGCTTTAAATCG
Source organism: uncultured Flavobacteriaceae bacterium (assembly GCA_963825045.1). Classification (GTDB taxonomy): domain Bacteria; phylum Bacteroidota; class Bacteroidia; order Flavobacteriales; family Flavobacteriaceae; genus Christiangramia. The sequence goes on from CAWGSM010000026.1 coordinate 420,162, forward strand.
TGTTGAGAAGAGACGTTTAAGGCCAAATACTGAGCTTATAATTCCTGAATGTGCTTCAGCAGAATTTACAGCTTATAGTCCATTCCCTGAGAACATAAACTTTTTGCAATGTATGCCTAAAACCGTACTTATTTCTCAGAGGGTTCAGGCATTTGCTTTATATGAGAATGGAAATCTAATAAAATGGGGACCTGTAAGCACCGGTAAAGGTTCTACCAGAACTCCTAACGGACTGAATTATGGAAATTATAAGGCCAAACGTAAGGTCAGTACAGTCGATGAATCGTGGATCATGCCCTATTATTTCAATTTTATGAATTATGAAGGTATAGGAACTCATGAATATTCACTTCCTGGTTTTCCTGCAAGTCATGGTTGTGTAAGAATGTATCGTGATGACGCTAAATTTATTTATAACTGGGCAGATATGTGGGAAATTGACCATGGTAAGATCGTTAAGAATGGAACCCCTTTTATGATCTTTGGAGAGTATGACTATCAGGCAGGAAAACCATGGCACAGACTTTCTCAGGATATGAAAGCCAATGATCTAAGCCAGGAGGAGATTGATACCCTGGAGGATTATCTAAGAAGATATCAGCAGGATCCGAAGAATTTTGGGAAAGGACTTGCAAAAGAGAGCTCAGGCCTTGCCTCTTCTTAATCCATCAATTTTGGTTACTTTAGAGCAGTAAATAAAAATTTATGAAGAATTCTGTTTTAAAATTTGCCACATTTGTAGTATGTTTTTTCTTTTTCCAGGATATAAATGCCCAGGAAACACATTTAATGATAAGAGCTAAGGCCAAAGATGCCAAGTTTATTGGTTCATCTATTGGTGGTGCAAAAATTCTGGTTAAAAATTCCCTTAGTGGTGAAATTCTTTCAGAAGGAATAACAAAGGGAAGTACCGGGAATACAGATAAGATCATGAAGCAGGACTGGAAGCGCAAGGAAGATCTATCTGATGAAAATACGGCTGGTTTTGAGGCAATTTTGGATATTAAAGAACCACTTTTCGTAACAATAGAGGCCTATGCTCCCTTTAATAAGAAACAATCTCGCGTGATGAGCAGCACTCAATTATGGTTAATTCCTGGGAAGGATATTTTGGGTGATGGAGTTGTGCTGGAAATCCCGGGTTTTACTGTAGATATTATATCTCCGCAAACCCATGAAGGTATTTCAGAAAATACCGAAGTTGAAATAAAGGCAAATGTGGTTATGATGTGTGGCTGTCCTGTTACTGAAAATGGAATATGGGATGCAACTCAATATGAAATAAAAGCCCTGATCACGAATGCCGAAGGGAAATCTTTTGAATTAGAACTTAATGTGACGGATAAAGCCAGCACTTTTAGTGCGAAAACTAAACTAACCAAGGGTTTATATGAAGTATTGATTTATGCTTTTGATCCGGTTTCAGGTAATACAGGAGTCGATAAGACAAATTTCATAGTAAACTAGAATCAATCATCTAATAATCCTAAAGCCATAATGGTTTTAAGAACGCCGTTGTTATTATTATCAAATTCGGTGATATGGTTAGCTGCTTCCTTAATTTCCTTATGCGCATTTTTCATAGCATAACTGTGTTTTGCAACTTTCATCATTTCGAGATCGTTTAGATAATCACCAAATACCAATGTTTCATCGGGACTGATTCCTATTTCCTGCTGAATTCCTTTGATCGCATTTCCTTTATTGGCATCCAGTGAAGTAATATCAATATAGACCTTAGCCGCAATAGCAACCTTATACCTGTCAGTATAATTTACAAAGTGTGGAAAGGTATGATCTTCCACTCCGTTAAAATTACATAAGGTTACTTTTAAAACAGTATCATCTACTTTAGTAAGATCATCTACGAATTTCAGGCGTTCGTAAAATTGTGAGATTTCCTTTATAAATGCTTCATCATTAGTTTCTACATAGGCCGATTCTTTTCCACAAAGAACCAGGTGCGTATGATCCAGCTTACGTCCCATTTTTAGAAAACCTATGGCAGATTCTTTTTCCAGTGGGTTTACGTATAACTCTTTTCCTTTATAGGAAACGTAAGTTCCATTTTCAGCAAAGAACATGGTTCTATCTTTGATTCTTTCAAATTGTGCTTCCAAATTGTAAAACTGGCGACCACTGGCAATTGAAAATAAAATGCCTTTATCAGTAAGTTTTTTCTCTATCTCCCAGAAATCAGGATGAAGCTCATGATTATCATTCAGGAGGGTTCCATCCATATCGGTCACTATAAGTTTTATCATTGTTCAAAATTTGAAAAATTAAAAATACGTGAATGAATAAGAATGAGTTCGAAACAGGATTAATTTTTCTGGTGCCAGAATAACTTTTTTCTTATTTCAGAAGTATTACATGACCCGGCGGAAATAACTTCCTAATGGATTACTATATATCCTTTATTGAACGACATGACATTGGTTTCGGGAAAAATAATCGTCCAAAGTCTTTACATTGTAGTACTCTGGAAGATCACAGCATCTATTACTCCGCTAAAAATGGCCATAATCACGGCTAATAAAACAGAGGCGCCGAATCCATCAGTTTTAAAATCATCGCTCAACTTGTCTGCAACCTCAATGATAATAGCATAAGCGATAATTCGTGTGATAAAACCTAGTCCCAGGAAATAGAAAATTCCTAAAGTGGCTATATTTAAAATTACGGTAAGAAGCCAGCTTAATAAAAAGCTAAGGATTCCAATTATAAATGCAACGATTACTGCCGATTTGAATCCTTTAAGTTGAACGCTGGATAAAAGGCGGGCTGCGATAAGTAGAATAATAGCATCTACTATCACATGAACGATCCATTGTAGCATAATGTATTGATTTATAGGGTTAGAAGTCTTACTAAGATAACAAAAAAAGTATAATCCTATTTATTATCTTTTTCTGAAAGCCTTGGTTCAAGGGTTGTGGGCTGCTTTTTAAGTAAAACTTCCCATAGCGCTTTGAAATTAGCTAGTTTTTCGCGTTGCTTTAATCGGTATTCAGTTTTATAGGCTCTTTGGTCTGCTACAAATCCTTTATAATTTAGATCTAAATGCTGGGCAATAAAAAGAGCTCTTGGAAGATGAAAGCGTTGAGTTACTACAACGGCATTTTTGATTCCAAATAATTTACCGGCCCTGTACATACTATCATAAGTATCTAAGCCCGCATGATCTGCCGTGATAATCGATTGGTCTATTCCCTGATCTTCCAGGTAATTTACCATAGCGGCTACTTCATTATAATCATTGCTTCGATGATCCCCGGTGACCAGAAAATCTTTAACTTTTCCTTGTTTGTAGAGTTTTATGGCAGTGTCTACACGGTCTTGCAAAATAGGGGAGAGCTGTCCATCTGCATGCACGCTTGCTCCAAGAACTATAACGGTCTTAACAGGTTGCAGATCAGAAATATCACTAAAGATAAGGCTGGCAGTTTGTCTTTGAAAAATAGCCTCCACACCAAGCACGATAAAAATTACCAGTACGAGGCCAATTACAAAAGACAGGATGAATTTTTTAAGCCGTCTCATGAATGTTTAGAATATTTTAAATCGAAGATAGCCATAATAATTGGATGTATATAGATAATCTATGCTCTAACGTAGCACCAGCTTTAGACATTGTGTAACCTTATAAAATATTATCTTTGCGAAATATGAGTAATATAAAAGCTTTAAACTGGAGGTATGCTACAAAAAAGTTCGACCGCGACAAAATGCTTTCGAAAGAGAAAATAGATATTCTCAAGCATACGTTTAACCTTACGGCTACTTCCTACGGACTACAGCCATTAAAAATGGTCGTTATAGCCAATAAGGAAATTCAGAAGGAATTAAGAGCCTACTCTTATAACCAGCAACAGGTTGATACGGCTTCGCATGTTTTGGTTATTTGTATCGAAAACGAGGTAGACGAGAAGTTCATTAAGGACTATTTCAGAAGGGAAAAAGATATAAGAGAAACTCCGGAAAAAGTTATCAAACCTTTTGAGGAATTTCTGGTTGGGGATTTTAAAGCTAAAGCAAAGGAAGAGATTGAAGCCTGGGCCATCAATCAAGCTTACCTCGCGCTTGGTACATTGCTTACCGTTTGTGCTACCGAAGAGATCGATGCTTGCCCCATGGAAGGTTTCGAGCCTGAAAAATATGATGCCGCCTTAGACCTGCATTCGAGAAATCTTAAATCGGTATTAGTACTGCCGGTAGGTTACAGGGCAGAGGATGATATGTTCTCTAAGTTTAAAAAAGTTCGGAGACCTATTGAGGAGGTAATAATCGAAATCGATTAATAATTTACATATTCGATTATCTCGAGTCCATATCCTATCATTCCTACTCTTTTTGTTTGCCGAGTGTTTGATAGAAGTCTGATCTTATGAATTTCGAGATCATGAAGAATTTGGGCTCCAATCCCAAAATCTTTATTATCCATTTTTATAGGAGGAGCTTTGACATCTCCTTTCTTCTGCCCCTCCCTGAGTTGTGAGAGCCGGCTGAGTAGATTAAGCGATTGGGAAGCAGGATTTATAAATACGATCGCCCCACGGCCTTCATCACTAACGGCTCTGAACATATTATCCAGTTTCTTATCGGCATCGTTGGTTAAGGTCCCAAGAATATCGTTATTAACCAGGGTGGAGTTCACCCGAACCAGGACTTCTTCACTGGGATTCCAATGACCTTTTGTGAGTGCTATATGAACCTGTGAATTGGTGGTTTGCTTATAGGCTCGAAGTCGAAAATCCCCAAAGCGCGTATGGATTTCAAAATCCTCTTTTTTCTCGATAAGAGAATCATGCTGCATGCGGTAGGCAATTAGATCTTCTATAGAGACGATCTTAAGATCGAATTTTTTGGCAACTTCCATTAACTGTGGCAATCTTGCCATCGTACCGTCTTCATTCATGATCTCTACGATCACCCCGGCAGGTTCGAAACCTGCGAGACGTGCAAAATCGATCGCAGCTTCGGTATGGCCTGTTCTACGAAGTACACCGCCTTCTTTTGCTTTTAATGGGAAAATATGCCCCGGTCTATTAAGGTCATGAGGTTTGGTATGCGGATCTATAAGAGATTTAACAGTTTTTGCCCTGTCGGCTGCCGAAATTCCCGTGGTAACTCCTTCTCCACTAAGATCTACAGATATTGTGAATGCTGTTTCCATGGGATCGGTGTTATTACCCACCATCATATCCAGTTTCAGGTCATTACAACGTGGTTCCGTTAGAGGAGCACAAATTAGACCGCGGCCATGAGTAGCCATAAAATTGATCATTTCAGGTGTAACTTTTTCGGCTGCAGCCAGGAAATCGCCCTCATTTTCACGATCGATATCATCTACTACGATAATGATCTTACCGTCTCTGATATCGTCTATAGCTTCCTGAATGCTATCCAGTTTTACCGAATATTGATTATTTTGAACCTGGGCCATAAATCTGAGTTTCTGGCTGCAAAGATATTTATTCTGATTTACTTTTAGCCTTGATAATACCGGCTTTTTTGAAGAGCTTCTTAAAGGGTTCAATAAAATTATCAAAAACGAACAGTCCCTGGTCTGTTGTTGCCCTATAGGTTAGAAATATCCCTAATGGCAACATGATCCAGGTTGAAAGCCAGGTGGCAACAAAAGGACTTATACTTCCGTCTTCAGCTGAATTTTTTGCAAAAATTCCTATAAAATGATAAGTGAGAAAGAGCAGGATCGCTACCACAATTGGTAATCCTATACCACCCTTACGAATAATGGCTCCTAGCGGAGCTCCAACAAAAAACAGAACGATACAGGCCACCGCTAGTACATATTTTTCATGCAAGGCAATCTCAAACTTGTTAAGCTGCTTCACACTATTCTTAAATTCCTGCTTTTTCATGTTCATATGTGCATTGGCGGAGTTTACTGCACCCAGAGCAAGCGTTGCAATTTGTGAGGCATCGTAAGTATCAAAATTATCAAGTATGGTTTCGCCTATTTTAACCGTAGTATCTTTTGGTTTATAGTCAAGGTTAAGTGTGGAAACGCCGGAGCGTTTATACATTCCCTTCTTAAACTGGTCCACCTTGATATTGTAAGCAACTGAAAAAGAATCAAGACTTTCCCTTAATTCCGAGATCTTAAGCATTCCATGGGTAGAATTATAGCTTTCTTCCTCAAGGTCTACATTATTAAAATTTGAAAGATCGATATTGATGACATACTCATCAAAATAACTTTTTGTAAAAGGCTTATTGTCTCTCTTGGCGAAATCACTTGGCTGATATTCGTCGTAGTAATTCCCCTCGTCCAGAATAAGGGACAGAACATCAGAATCTGTGCTTCCTACAAGTTCTCCTTTTTTTGCTTTGATAACCGTATGATTCCCACCATTCGCGGTTTTCTTATGAATTATGACATCGGTGAGAAACTGGTCATTCTCTCCGCTTTTGTCTTCTACTTTTATATTAAAATCTCCGATATCGTTAAAGATCCCTTCGGTTATCACCATGGCTGGCTTTAACTGCGCAATATTCTTTCTAAGATTAATAATTTTAAATTCCGCTGCGGGAATCACATTATTGGCGAAAAAAAAAGCTGTTAAACTAACCAGTAAAATAAAAAAGGTAAGGCTGCGCATGGCACGCTGAAGAGAAATACCTGAAGATTTCATCGCTGCAAACTCATAGTTTTCGGCAAACGTCCCGAAAGTCATAATCGACGTAAGCAGGATGGTGAGCGGTAATACCAGGGGAACCAATTTGGGTGAAAAATACAGAAGGAATTTCATAATAATTCCTGCATCCAGATCTTTACCTGCAAGCTCACCTATGTACAGCCAGATGGTCTGAAGTACAAAAATGAACATGAGAATTATAAAGACCGAGAAAAATGTTTTTAAAAAACTGGTTAGTATGTACCGGTCGAGTATCTTCAATTTAGTCTATCCTGTTTATATAAAAGTTGCTATAACGATCTTCGTCAAAAGTAAACAGATTTTTGGCAAGAGGAAGATCGGTTTTAAAACTTCTTACAGTAATAGTGATTTTTGTTCCATTATCCTGTGTTTGAATTAGGTTGTAAATATGCTTTGTTTGTTTATCTATTCCTAAAAGGATATTCTTGATCTCTGCATTGCTGTCTTTTGGAGTTAACTTAACATATTGGATCTCACGGCCTTTTACATTTTGCGTTACATCCATTTGGTAATTATATCCATCCTCATAAAAAGTGAACATTTTCGATGGAGTTATACTGTTACTATCTTCTTCCACATAATTTGAGATATTGATTTCTTCATCTTCGGGGATGATGGTATAAATCTTTTTTCCATCAAACATTTGTGTGGTACCCATGAGATTTAAGACATATTTCTCCCCATCAATGCTCACATCTCCTCTTGTTTCCTGGCTTACATTTTCGGCGGTGTTTTCAAGTGCATATTTGAACTCAATTACCATGTTGTCGTAAGACTGTACTTTAGAGGACACCTCATTCAATAATTTTTCGGCATTTGGAGAATTTTGTGCCTGTACGCCAAAGGTCATTATTGCGGCCAGGATAAAAACTAACTTCTTCATTTTGTTTTTTTAATTGTTTGGTTCTTCATTTAAAAGTTGATCGAGTGCCGCGAAATCGGTTACAAGTACCTGTCGTGCTTTGCTTCCCTCAAAAGGACCTACAATTCCTGCAGCTTCCAGTTGATCAATAATTCTACCTGCGCGATTATATCCAAGTTTTAGCTTTCTTTGAAGTAAGGAGGCCGATCCCTGCTGGGCGGTCACGATCACTTCTGCGGCTTCGCGGAATAACTTGTCCCGCTCACTCACATCTATATCAACTCCTGTGCCACTTTCCTCACTTTCGTAGGCTGGTAATAGATGTGCATCGGGATATGCTTTTTGTGAACCAATAAATTCAGTGATCTTATCTACTTCCGGGGTATCAACAAAGGCGCATTGTAGTCTTTTAAGTTCATTCCCCTGTGTAAATAACATATCACCACGACCAATTAACTGGTCGGCTCCCTGATTATCAAGAATCGTCCTGGAGTCAATTTTTGAAGTTACACGAAAAGCTACCCGTGCCGGGAAATTAGCTTTAATAATCCCGGTAATTACATTTACCGATGGTCTTTGTGTGGCAATGATCAAATGTATACCAATAGCACGTGCCAGCTGGGCGAGTCGGGCGATAGGGGTCTCCACTTCTTTACCCGCGGTCATAATTAGATCGGCAAACTCATCTACAACCAGTACAATATAGGGCAGGAATTTATGCCCGTCATTAGGATTTAATTTTCTGGCCTTGAATTTCGTATTGTATTCCTTAATGTTACGGCACATCGCGTTTTTCAGCAATTCGTATCGGTTATCCATTTCGATACACAAGGAATTAAGGGTATTGATAACCTTAGTATTATCTGTGATAATCGCTTCCTCATTATCGGGTAATTTCGCCAGGTAATGTCTTTCAATTTTATTGAAAAGTGTAAGCTCTACCTTTTTAGGATCTACAAGTACAAATTTCACTTCTGCAGGATGTTTGCAGTAGAGTAGGGAAGTAAGTATTGCGTTAAGCCCAACCGATTTACCCTGACCGGTAGCACCTGCCATTAACAGGTGAGGCATTTTTGCAAGATCTACTACAAATGTCTCGTTAGAAATAGTTTTTCCAAGTGCCATTGGAAGTTCCATTTCAGCATTCTGGAATTTAGGCGAAGAGATGACCGAACGCATGGAAACGATACTCGCATTTTTATTTGGTACTTCTATACCAATCGTTCCGCGTCCCGGGATAGGAGCGATGATCCTGATTCCAAGTGCCGAAAGCGATAATGCGATATCGTCTTCCAGGTTCTTGATCTTGGAGATCCTTACTCCGGCTTCCGGAATTATTTCATACAATGTTACCGTGGGCCCAACAGTAGCTTTGATCTGGGCGATATCGATCTTATAATTCTTAAGAGTATCTACAATTTTATTCTTGTTTTCCTCCAGTTCTTCCTGGTTGATAGTGATAGTTCCACCATAATCTTTAAGAAGTTCTATCGTAGGGAATTTATAGTTCTTGAGTTCCAGGGTAGGATCAAATTCACCAAAATCCTTGACCAGTTTTTTACTGAGATTATCTTCCTCTTCTTCTTCGGGTGCCGCTTCGACTTCCATCTCGACATCTTCTTCCGGAACCTTTGAAGGCTCCTTCTTTACCTCAGTCTTCAGTTCCTTTTCAGCCGGTTTATTATCTGAAAGATCTATACTTTCCGGCTTGTTCTCTTCAGATTTGCTGAGGGTTTTCTCTTTCCAGTCTACTTCTTCTTCAGTTTCAGAAATACTGCCGTGTTCTCTATCGAAAGCATCCTGAAGCTCCTTTTTTCCTGATTTAAAATAACCCCCTACCATTTCAGGAGTTACCTTCATTCTAATTGCCAGATAAGCTATAAAAAGGAATAGCATTAATAACACTGTTCCGAAGAATCCAAGATAATCCTGAAGAAAGTCGTTCATTTCAAAACCTACAAGTCCTCCGAGCAAAGGATTTGTATCGGAGAAAAACCCAAAAAATATGGAAATCCAGATCATCACCAGAATACCCCAAAACCAGAATTTTTTTAAACTTGAATTTTTATAGCCAAAAAACAGGTAAACCCCACTAAGAAAAATTAGGAATGAAATTGTAAATGCGGCCACCCCAAAACCTTTATAGATAAAAAAGTTGCTTACCACAACTCCAAACTTGCTTAGCCAGTTTTTTGCCACGAGCTCCCTGTTCGCAGGATCACTCAAAAGACTTTGATCTGCCTGCCATGTAAATAAGAAAGAAACAAATGCAAAAATGAGTGCGAGGCCCAAAAGCATCAGGAAACTACCTAATACCACTTTTTGCTGCCTGTTGAGCTTAAGCGAAAATTTACGGGATGGTTTAGCGGTTTTTTTGGTTTTAGCTTTCTTTTTAGCCATAAGCAGGTTGAACGATTTCGGCAAAAATACAAATTAGCCGTTGTCAAATTAAGGAAAAAAAACTTCAATTTTAAAAGCTGGAGCTATTTAGATAGTTCTCGCATTCTACCAACGCATTAAATTACTGAAAATTCTGTCGTTGATTTAAAAGATATATGGGAAATATATAAAGCCGGCTATAATTACAGCTATAATAGCAGCAATAAATACAGATCCCGCTGCTATATCCTTAATATGGCCAATTCTATTATGGAAGTCGGGATGTACAAAATCTGCCATGGCCTCTAAGGCTGTATTAAGCCCTTCGGTACTCATAACGAGCCCGATTGCAAGAATTTGAAAGACCCACTCTGTTCTGGTGATATCAAAATACCAACCCGCAATACATACAAGAATAGAAATTACAAATTGTACCTGGATACTGGGTTCATGTTTTAATAATAACCAGGCTCCTTTTATGGCATAACCTCCTCCTCTGATTCGTTTACCGAGGAAACTGTTCTTCATTATAATAATGTTTTCAGAGCGGCAAGATAATCCGGTTCCTGGTCGATTTTAGGTACTTGCTGTGAATGAATAACATGTCCATTCTCGTCAAGCACAATAACGGCACGCGATAAAAGTCCTTCAAAAGGACCATCCATCAACTCCACTCCATAGTCCTTACCAAAATTTCTATCTCTAAAATCTGAAAGATTAGTAACATTTTCCAAGCCTTCATCATTAATGAACCTTTGTTGTGCAAAAGGTAAATCTCTAGAGATGCACAAAACTACAGTATTTTTTAATTCTGAGGCCTTCTGGTTGAAGTTTCGAACAGAAGTAGCGCATACCCGGGTATCTATACTCGGAAAAATATTCATAATGATCCTTTTACCCTTAAAGTCTTCCAAGGTCCCAATAGAAAGGTCTGCCTTAATTAGCTCAAAATGAGGTGCTTTTTCATCTAGTGACGGAAGATTACCATAGGTAGTTACCTTTTCACCTCCCTGTTCAACTTTTGCCATGCTATTTTTTTATTAGAAATATAAATTTAGAAGATTGTCGTTCGGTTATTACTAAAATTATCATAAAACAACAAGGGCTGTTTCCTAATGAAAACAGCCCTTGTGAATTGATTTGTAAGAAAATCTATTTATCGATAGAACCTAAGACTTTCTTTACAAAGTTATTTGCAGCATCCCTTTCCGGAACGCCATCATCTATCATTTTATGAACTTCTACAGCTCCGCAGAGGTTGGTCAACAATTCACCAATTACGTCCATTTCTTGTTCAGAAACTGAACGATGCTCGGTGAAATTCTCCAGTACCTCAATGGTACTTTCGAGTTTTTCGACCTCATTGTTCTTCTGTAGATGTCTAATTACTGGTAACTTCATCTACTAAGTTTTTTAATTGGTCAAACTTATTAGTTTGAACCTGATTCTTAAAACTTCCATTTTTGAAGGTAGCGAAGGTTGGCAGATTATCAACGGTAGCAAGTTTTCTCGATTCCGGAAATTTTTCGGCGTCAACAAATACAAACTGAGCATTCTCATTTTCAGAAGCCAGCTTTTTAAATTTTGGCTTCATCAATCTGCAGTTTCCACACCAACCGGCCATATATTGAACCACAACCGTGTCGTTAACTTCAATTACTTCGCTTAAGTTATCCTGATCTAATTCCTTTATCATAGCAATTTTTTTAGATTCTTAATTTAAGCTCCTTCTTTCTTAGTTTAAGCTTAGGTAAGATGCAACTCCTTCGCGATCGGCGTTCATTGCTTCTTTACCTTCTTCCCAGTTTGCAGGACATACTTCTCCTTTTTCCTGTACGTGGGTATAAGCATCGATCAATCTAAGGAATTCGTTTACGTTTCTTCCTAAGGGCATATGGTTAATACCTTCATGAAATACAGTTCCTTCTTCATCGATTAGGTAAGTAGCTCTGTAAGTCACATTATCACCCTCAAGTGTGATCGCTCCTGTTTCATCATCATATGTTTCGCTCATAATGTCAAGGATATCAAGTCTTGAGCTTAGGTTACGATTAGAATCAGCAAGAATTGGATATTTTACACCTTCTATACCTCCATTATCTTTAGGAGTGTTTAACCATGCAAAATGTACCTCCGGAGTATCACAAGATGCTCCAATTACCATTACGTTTCTCTTTTCAAACTCTTCCATTGCATTTTGGAAAGCATGTAATTCTGTGGGACAAACAAAGGTGAAGTCTTTCGGGTACCAGAAAAGCAATACTTTTTTATTGTTTTTCTGAGCTTCTTCCAAAACATTTAATTTGAAAGTGTCTCCCATTTCGTTCATTGCGTCTACGCTAAGATTTGGAAATTTTTTTCCTACTAAAGCCATATTGTTAGATTATTTAAAATTAAACTTTTTCTCTTTTTCTACGATACAAAATTAATCATCAGTCCCTGTTTTAAAAGGATGAAAAATTTTTAAATCTTATTGTTTGATAGGTTTTGATTATGACTGATCGCATTCGTAATAAGAGGAATCTATAATTGATAAGATCCTCAGAATTTTAGCCTGAAGTATGCGAGATTCTTAATCTTATTTATCGGCCAGTTTTTTAATTTTTATGTTCAGAGCGGCGTACAGTAAAGTAACGAACGGACTGAGGTAATTAAAAAAGGAATAACCCAGATAAGACAGGGTAGGTACTCCAAGGACACCACTGTGATAAGCACCACAAGTATTCCAGGGAACCAGTACAGAGGTCACCGTTCCAGAATCCTCCAGGGTACGGCTAAGATTTTCTGGAGCAAGTCCTTTTTCACGATATGCTTTAGCAAACATTTTTCCGGGTACTACAATGGCAAGATATTGATCTGAAGCGGTCCAGTTTAATGCCAGGCAGCTGAAAACCGTGCTGGCAAAAAGACCAAAGGTGGTATGAAATAAATTAAGTAAAGCACTGCTTATTCTAGTTAGAGCTCCAATCGCTTCCATGATTCCCCCAAATACCATGGCACAAATGATTAACCAGATAGTTCCAAGCATTCCAGCCATTCCGCTGGAAGCGAAAAGATCGTTCAAAGCCTCGGAATCTGTTTCAATAGCGGTATCTACGGTTATTGCATTCATAATACCCTTATAGCCACTAATGAAATTCAGTTCTTCTGCTCCGGTGATAGATCTTACCACATCAGGCTGCATGATAAGTGCTGCAATAGCACCTAATATAGTTCCTACAAGTAAAGCTACCAGAGGAGGTGTTTTTTTTATAATAAGAAAAATTACCAATGCGGGAACAATGAATAACCAGGGACTTATGTTGAAAGCTGAATCTATTGAAGTGAGAATTGCTGAAGTATCTGTAGTCCCATGCGTATCCAGGTTTAAGCCAATGATAATAAAGATAATAATAGTGACGGTTATTGTAGGAACTGTGGTGATCGCCATATATTTAATATGGGTGAAAAGATCGGTTCCTGCCATTGCGGGTGCCAGGTTGGTGGTATCACTCAATGGAGACATCTTATCCCCAAAATAGGCTCCGGAAAGAATTGCACCTGCCGTCATTCCAAGAGAAATGTCCAGTGCATTTGCAATACCTATAAGGGCTATCCCGACTGTGGCTGAAGTTGTCCAGCTACTGCCGGTAGCGACCGAAATAATAGAACAGATTATTACCGTTGCTGCAAGAAATATGGTTGGATTCAGGATCTGAAGTCCGTAGTAGATCATGGTTGGAATAACTCCACTAATAAGCCAGGTTCCGGCGAGCGCACCCACCATTAAAAGAATAAGGATCGCACCTGCTGTACTATGAATATTGTTGGCTACCTCATCTATCATGGCATCAAATTTCACTTTATTGAAATAACCAACGATTGCTGCCACGGCACCTCCCATTAATAAAATAAACTGATTGGAACCACTCAGCGCATCATCTCCATAGACCCATACATTAAATGCCAGCATTGCAATAAGTGCAAAGACAGGGATCAGGGCCTCCCATATGTTCAATTCTTTGTTATCAATTATCGGTTCATTCTCAGGATTCGCGGTAGAGTTTTCCATGTATGATTTTATGTTGAATACTTAAAAAATAAAGCCTCACAATAAATCTGATACCATTCAGATTTATTGTGAGGCCTTGCTTTTTAAAACCAGTCGTTAATATTGATCATTTTTTTCTGATCGTAATTTTACGACTTTCGGCTTAATCCTGCAAAATTTTAGACCATTTCAGTATCCAAAACTCCAACTTTTATCATACATTCTTTCATCATTTCATAAGTTCTTGCAATATCATTATCCAAACCGATAGAAAAACGGATCAAACCATCACTTAATCCCATTTCTTTTTGTTCTCCCAAAGGAATTTCAGAAGAGGTAGAAGTTCCAGGTGCACTAAACAGGGTTTTATAGAATCCTAAACTTACGGCAAGGTAGCCTAAATTACTTTCCTGCATCAACTCCATCAGCTCATTAGCTTTATCCAATGAACCAACATCTATGGTAAGCATTCCGCCGAAACCATAAGATTCATTCATCATTTTTTTAAAGGTATTATGGCCCGGGTGCGATTCAAGTCCCGGGTAAACGGTTTTAAATCCATCTTCCTGAAATTTATGAGCAAGGAACATTGCGTTATAGCTATGTTGTTTCATACGAATATGAAGCGTTCTAAGGTTCTTCAAAATTGAAGCGGCTCTCAGGCTATCCATGGTTGGTCCCAGTAACATTGCCGCACCATCATTCACACTTCTAAGATCATTGATAAAATCTTTTGTTCCACATACCACACCGCCAACAGTATCACTACTACCATTTATGAACTTGGTGAGACTGTGGATTACCACATCGGCGCCTAATTTTGCCGGACTAAGTGAAAGCGGGGAGAAGGTGTTGTCTACAACTAATTTTAGTTTGTTAACTTTAGATATACTTGCCAGGGCAGGAAGATCTGCAACTTCAAGTAACGGGTTACTTACACTTTCACAATAAATTACTTTTGTGTTTTGCTTAATCGCAGCATTAACTATTTCAGGTTTGGTGATATCCACAAAAGTGGTTTCGATACCAAATTTTGGAGCGAAATTTTTCAAAAAAGCGTAAGTTCCTCCATAAACAGTTCTGCTGCATACAATATGGTCACCAGCATTACATAATTGCATTAGAGCTGAGGTAATAGCACCCATTCCAGAGGCCGACACGTTTGCAGTTTCAGTTCCCTCCATTGCCGCAAGTGCTTCCCCAAGATAAAGGTTAGATGGGGAGGAGTGACGCGAATATAAATAGCATCCTTCCGCATTACCTTCGAAAGTATCGAACATGGTCTTTGCTGAAAGGAAGGTATAGGTCGAAGAGTCAGAAATTGAAGGATTCACACCTCCAAATTCTCCAAAGTATTGTAGATCCTGAATGCGATCTGCCGGTTTATATTTCATAATGTTTGATTTAATATATCAAAGTTGAATAACATTAATTTTAAAAACAATGATATCTGTCAGCTATGGTAAATAAATCTGTTTTAAAGTATTTTTTAAGAATTTAAATCTATTTTTAGGCAAAATCTCATTGATTTGATGAAAAATATTAAGCAATGAAAATTGATCAACTGGATAGAAGAATTCTGAATCATCTTCAGGAGGATAGTAAAAAGACCAATAAAGCGATTTCGAACGATCTGGGGCTTTCGGTAACTGCCGTATATGAAAGGATACGGAAACTGGAAAGAGCGGGGGTGATCAACAAGTATGTGGCTTTGCTGGATTCTGAAAAGATCGAAAAAGGTTTTATGGTGCTCTGCCAGATAAAACTCATTCAGCATAAAAAAGATTTTCTTACCAAATTTGAGAAGGAAGTAACCAGTCTCCCGGAAGTAATGGAATGCTTACATATAAGCGGTGATTTTGATTATATGCTGAAAGTCCTGGTGAAAGATATGGATGCATACCGGGAATTCCTGGTTACTAAACTAACTACACTGGATCATATTGGAAGTACTAAGAGTATTTTTACTATCAATAAAGTGAAGCAAAGTACTTTAATAAGTCTTTAAGTCGCCTTTAAGTAAGGATTACCGTTTCTCTTAGGAAGCAGAAAAACTGAGCAGTCTCTATTATTTGAAGTTTCGCACAAGCGGTTGCTTGACTCTTTGCATTTCGCCTGAATTTCAGAATGGCAAGGTTCGCTAAAATGAGGTATGCAAATAGAAAAATAGCACTGAACTTCGAACGCCTATCATAATCTTCAATTCTCTTCCGATAACAAACTACCCAATTGTTAAGTAAATTAAAATATAATAGTGGATACAAGAAAAATCTGTATATTAAAAAAAAGGAAATAATTTATCTTAAAAATCACAGTTTTTAATAGTAATATTCAGCTTCCTGTTAATAAATTCCAAATTAAATATTTAAAACTTTAACAAGTTTATCATAAGTATGAACGAACAAATTACCCATTCACAAGAACTTCTTGAGAGGAGAAAAAATATTGTAGCCAACGGAGTTGGCGTTTTCAATACAGCCACCGTTAGAGAGGCCAAAGGTGCAATTATAACCGATGTTGATGGCCGGGAACTTATAGATTTCGCCGGTGGTATTGGCGTAGTGAACGCAGGGCACTGTCCAGAACCCGTGGTAGAAGCTATTCGTGAGCAGGCTGGTAAATATCTGCACACCAGTTTTAATGTTGTAACCTATGAGCCTTATATAAAACTTTGCGAGGAGCTGGCCGAGATCCTTCCGCACGGAGAAAAAACCAAGGCGATGCTTATAAGCACCGGGGCAGAAGCGGTAGAAAATGCCATCAAGATCGCCCGGCAGGCAACAAAGAGGCCGGCGGTATTATGCTATACAGAAGCTTACCATGGTAGGACCCTTATGGGAATGAGCCTTACCAGTAAAGTGAATTATAAATTTTCTTCGGGACCTTTTGCACCGGAGGTTTATAGAATTCCTTTTCCAAATTTCTATAAGTACAGTGGAACACAGGAGATGGAGGATTTTATTGATACCGAACTCACCCGGCTTCGGGAAAGTGCCCACAGTTTGGTAGATGTCAATACCGTTGCCGCTATTATAATTGAACCTATTCAGGGAGAAGGAGGTTTTAATCCCGTACCTCAAAGATACCTGGAAGAATTGCGGGCCTTTTGTGATGAACATGGAGTTTTACTGATCATGGACGAGATTCAAAGTGGATTTTGCCGTACTGGTCACTGGGCAAGCTGGCAGCATTATAAGGTGCAGCCAGATCTAAGCACCTATGCGAAGTCTCTGGGATCTGGTTTACCGATCGCAGCAGTTCTTGGTAAGGCAGAAATAATGGATGCGGCAGCTCCAGGAACAATTGGAGGAACCTATATTGGAAGTCCCGTGTGTTGTGCGGCTGCACTGGCAACCATTCAATATATGAAAGATATCAACCTGAATGAAAGGGCTGTGCAGATAGGTAAAATAGTTTCTGACCGGATGAAAAATCTTCAGAAGGAAAATTCCAGTATTGGCGATGTGCGGGGGATAGGAGCCATGATAGGAATTGAATTCGTGAAGGATAACGATCCTGGGAAACCAGACACTGAACTTTGCGATAAAATTGTAAAGGGATGCGCAGAAGATGGCCTTATTCTTTTAAGCGCAGGTACTTTTAAAAATGTGATCAGGATACTTTCGCCACTAGTGATCACAGATGAAGAACTTAATAAAGGCCTTGACATTCTTGTAAGTCAGATCAAAAAGAATACTTGAACAAAAATCAGACTATAAAAAGTTGCGAAGGTTCCGGAGAGAATGGTCGTAAAATTTCTTGTGGATGAAATTCTAACTTAATTATAGTAAATCAATAAAATAATAAACAAAAATAAAATAATGAATCCATTCGCAATAGCAGGAATACAAATGAAAGTATCAGCCGTCGCTTCCAATGTGGAAATGATGAAGCTGAAGCTTGATATTACCATGAGCCTTTATCCATGGGTAGACATGGTGGTATTTAGTGAGTTGTGTGCCTATGGGCCTTTAACTCATACCGCGCAGGAAATTCCCGGGGAGTTTGAACATGAAATGCAAAAAATGGCCAAAAAACATAAGATCTGGCTATTACCGGGATCCATATTTGAAAAATCTGATGGGAAAATCTATAATACCGCCAGTGTAATAAATCCTGACGGGGAAGTGGTGACAAGGTATAGAAAAATGTTTCCTTTTTATCCCTATGAAGTTGGGGTAACTCCAGGATCGCATTTTTGTGTATTTGATGTGCCCGGGGTAGCAAAATTTGGCATATCTATTTGCTATGATATGTGGTTTCCGGAAACTGTACGTACTCTGTCTGTAATGGGAGCTGAAGTGATCCTACACCCTACCATGACTGGTACCATAGATAGAGAGATAGAATTATCTATTGTCAGGGCAATGGCGGCAGTAAATC
>CAWGSM010000027.1:0-7122 GCA_963825045.1 uncultured Flavobacteriaceae bacterium
ACAGAACGATTCTTTATTTCCTAAAGGCCCATCATCACTAGGCTTCTTACTTTCTTTTACCACCAGGTAACCGGATAGGTAACTTTTCGCTTCAATTTGCTTTTCGAAATAAAATTAATAAAATATAAATGAATTTTAATTCAAAAAGTAGCAAATTTCCTAATCCGGAAATTAGTTCTGTAATACCTAAACTAAAATTTTCCGATCCATTCTATCGGTTTCTAATTTCTTGAACCTTTGAATTACCTTCAGTAATTTTATAGAAGGAATTTAGTTTGATATCATTAAATACCTGAATTATTCCACTTCCTGCCCATCTCACTTTTATTTGGATAATTTCTGAAGCCTTACCTAAACCTATTTCGGCTCTTAAGGTGGAGCAACCAAAACTACCCCCAGAGCTAACTGTATGAAAGAATGTCTTTTGTTTACCTTCTACATTAGCCATGACTTCTATTTTACTTCCAATTGCGGCACGATTGGCATCTGTGCCAATTAATTTTATGGTCACCCAATGGTTCTCATCCTGATAAGGATTTTTATATAAGGAATTGAAAAAATTATCTCCTTCATAGGCGCCTCCCATTACTACATGTATATCCTGATCACCATCATTATCAATATCTGAGAATGAAACCGCATGACCTTTTTGGATATGTCCAAATCCCCCAGCGGTAGTCACATCCTGAAATTTCTCCCCGCTATTATTTCGAAAAACTCGATTAGGAATAATCGATTCATAACTTACTTCACCTGTACTTAAATAAATGTCTTGAAATCCGTCATTATCGAGATCACCATAATTGGCGCCCATGGCATATCCTATTCTGTCCAGACCTAGTTCACCAGAAACATCAGTAAAGGTACCCTGGTTATTTTGATAAAGCCTCATTGTTTCTGCCTTGTGAGGCTCTCCTAAATATTCTCTTACAATATCCGGTATTATTGTATAAAAACCACTTCTTCTATAACCAGCCACAAATATATCCGTCCATCCATCGTTATTGTAATCAAAGGACCAGGTTGGGAAACTTGAAATCTCTTCTTCCAATCCCAGATAAGATCCACTTTCCTCAAAACTTAAATTACCAGTTTCATCAAGCCCTTGGTTAATAAACAATAAATTCTTTCTAGAATGAAGAGTTGATATATATATATCCATCCATCCATCGTTATTATAATCTCCAGAAGTCACACCTTTAACATAGTAAGGTTCTTTTTCACTATTAACTGTAAGTCCGGCATTAATAGCATGATTAGAAAAAGTCCCGTCTCCATTATTTTTGTAAAATTCACACGGGCTAGTCAGACCTTTTTCAGATTCATTTCCAATGAATAAATCAATCCACCCGTCATTGTTAAAGTCTGCCCATACTGCTGTTTGAGTAGGATAAAATGATAGCAAACCTGCCTCTATTGTAACATCAGTAAAAGTATTGTCGCCATTATTTTTTAATAAAGAATTAGGGTATTTGCCCAAATTTCCCATCCAGGCTCCGCGTAAAATAAAAACATCCAGAAAACCATCATTATTAAAATCTGCCTGTACCATATTCAACCCACCTTTAATTTTTTTCAAGCCTGCAGGTCTGGTTCTTTCGGTAAAACTGCCATCTCCATTATTTATAAAATACCTGAGTTTTCCAGATGGAAACCAGCTTGAAACAAGAACATCTAAATGGTTATCATTATTAAAATCATCTACTATACCTCCCCCCGATAAATCATTAACATTTAAGCCCAATTCTGGGGCTATATCTTCAAATTTTTTTAATGGATAATCAGATTCGAAAACCCTTTCCGGAATTACCCATTTTTCTGGAACATGCTCCGGATATTTCCCCAACGTCATGTATGCCACATTTAATAGCCACCTACTAGTATAGTCATGATAATCCTGTCTTAAAAATTCTTCGTAAAGCTCTATAGCTTTACCTGAACCTTCGGGGACCTGATGATAGCCTTTAGGATCAATTGGAATAATACACGACGCAGAAGCATTATGGTGATGTATACAATTTTGCTGTTCTCCTAATCTCATATATGCCAAAGCCAATAATGGACCAATTAATTCTTCTTCTTGGCTATTCAATTTATACCGTAACAATCCATTATTGCTTTTTTCCTGTAAATTTTTTAAAACCACTAAAGCTTCCTGAGTCTTACCAGCATAAAGTAAAGCGTGTGCTTTCTGAAGAATAAACCGGTCTTTTTGGTTTTCTGGAGCTGCTTTGGATATGCTATCAAAATATGCGATCCTTATTGAAGAAGCATAATAGTTTTCTGGTATATTAAACTGTTCTTTCTCTGTTTTTTTTATTATCTCTTGCATGGACTTTTGCTTATCGTTACATGAGACAAGAACACATAGCCATAAAATGCAAATGAATCGGTTTTTAAAAATTGGTTTTGACTTCAATATATCTGAATATTCTTTATGTAGTGAGTACTTATTCATCTATATCAATTAAAATTGATTTGGAAAAATATAATTTTAAAGTGGGCAAATGATAATAATCAATTTTATAGATAATATTCAACATGCCACAATTCCTCTATTCCTGGTTAAATGTAATTAAAACATTTTTGTAAATTCAATTTGTTAAACAAGACCGCTAAAAAATGATTAATCATTTCAATCTTCATCTATCATCGGGACATTATTTTATAAAAAAACATCTCTATTTTCCTCTGTTATTTTTTGGTTTCGTATATATCAACTGCGTAAACGCGCAAATACAAAATACGGATATACTAAATGCCGCACCTGATATTAGTAAAGATTTTGAGGATTATTCCAATACCTTTTATTTTGCAGATGAGCTTACATCATTTGATCCTAACACAGGAAAAGGAACTATCAAATATATTCGGCACCGCTATGAGACAAGTCAGGCCTTCAACAATATGTTGATGCGACCTTCGCCTGTAAATGCAAACGAATTTCCTGCTACTGAATACGAAGCCTCCCCTGAATTACCGTTCCAGATTCAATTCATTTCAGACCGTACCGTCCGCATTAAATTGGCATCTGGCCCACAATTTAAAAAAAATGATGAATCCTTAATGCTTATCAACGGAACTGCTCCTAATCAACCTGAAAAATGGCAACCGTTAAAAATTGAAAATGGGTACAGATTTACAAGTACTCAGGGCGCGATTGAAATTCTTATGAAACCCTGGCATGTAAAAATCTATGATAAGAAGGGCAAATTATTAACGAGCACAATACACAGTTCAGATACTAAAAATACATATACTCCTGTTTTGCCATTCTCTTACGTTCGCAGAAATAGCGATTACTCCAGAAGTTTTGCCCCAGTTTTTAGCCTTGAGCCGGGGGAGAAAATCTTTGGTTGTGGAGAATCATTCACCCAATTAAATAAACGGGGCCAAAAATTAATATTATGGACAGATGATGCAAACGGGGTTCAAAATGAAACCATGTATAAGCCAATTCCATTTTATATGAGTAGTCGTGGTTACGGAGTATTCATGCATACATCTTCACCTATTACTGTCGATTTCGGAAAATATTACAGTGCAGCTAATAAAATGATGCTTGGTGATGATGTAGCAGACTTATTCGTTTTCCTTGGTGAACCAAAAGAAATCTTAAATGAATACACGAACCTTACAGGAAAAGCAGCCATGCCTCCACTCTGGTCGTTCGGTTTCTGGATGAGCCGAATCACTTATTTTTCAGAAAAGGAAGGCCGTGAGGTTGCCGACAATCTTAGAAAGTATAAAATCCCAAGCGATGTGATACATTTTGACACCGGATGGTTTGATGTTGATTGGCGTAATAACTATGAATTTGCCAAAGATAGGTTTGAAAATGCCAAAAAGATGCTTTCGGACCTGAAGGATCAGGGATTTTACGTAAGTCTGTGGCAACTGCCTTATTTCACCCCGAAGAACACTCTTTTTAATGAAATAATAGACAAGGATCTGGCTGTTAGAGACAGGAAGGGAAATATACCTTATGAAGATGCCGTACTGGACTTTTCTAACCCTGAAACGGTTTCCTGGTACCAAGACAAATTAAAGAATCTTTTTGACATTGGCGTGGGAGTTTTTAAAGTGGATTTTGGTGAAGCCGCGCCGGCAAATGGAATTTACCATTCCGGCAGAACCGGCTTTTATGAACATAATCTTTATCCTCTTAGATATAATAAAGCAGTGGCTGATGTCACAAAGGAAGAAAAGGGTTATACACTTATTTGGGCCAGAAGCACCTGGGCAGGTAGCCAGCGCTATCCCCTGCATTGGGGAGGAGATGCAGCCACTACAAATTCTGCTATGGCGGCAACCTTACGTGGTGGACTTTCTCTTGGTTTAAGCGGTTTTAGTTTCTGGAGCCATGATATAGGTGGATTTGTTACAAAATCACCGGAAGATGTTTACCGCAGATGGACTCCCTTTGGAATGCTTTCTTCCCACGTGAGAAGTCATGGGGAACCACCCACAGAGCCCTGGCTTTACAATAAAGATTTTCTCCAAGCCTTTCGTAAGGCAGATAATATGCGTTACCGCTTGATGCCATATATATATGCACAAGCCAAAGAAAGCTCAGAAAATGGATTACCCATGATGCGTGCTCTCTTTGTAGAATTTCCAGAAGACCCTGGTTCCTGGCTTATTGACGATGAGTACCTTTTAGGATCCAGTATCCTGGTAGCTCCTCTTTTCGAAGATGTTGTTGAAAGAAATGTTTACCTTCCAGAGGGGCAATGGATCGACTATCAAACAAAAAAAGTTTATGATGGCGGCTGGCATTCTATTGAAGCAGGAGAAATTCCAATTATTGCCCTTGTGAGAAATGGAACTGCAATTCCCCATATTGACTTGGCACAATCAACTCGTGATATGAATTGGGATGACCTGGAATTAAAAATCTTTGCAGCAAATGGCACTAACAAGGCTACCGGAAAAGTTTTTCTACCGGAAGGTAATAGCCTGAGAACTATAAAACTTTCCAGGCAAGGAAACAACTTTGAAATAATAGAAAATCCCTTAAAGGGAAAAACAAGTTTTATACTGCAGTTGCAGAAATAGCTAAAGCTTGAAATCATTCCAATTGGCAATGAGAACCAAATTGCAAAATTTTTGTATTAGCTAGAAATACTTTTTAGCAAATTCAATAAAATATTTCCAATTTGGTGCAACCGTGTGACCTCCTTCATGAGCACGGAATCCAATTCTCCCAGATTTTATAAAAGGCCCCACTCCAGGATATTCTTCAGCTTCCAGGCCATTTACCCCCCAAATTTCATAAACCGGACTAGCATAAAGTCCTCCCAGAAACATTCCTTTTGCATCCACCCAGTTACCTTCCACCTTTGGATCTCCAGTGCTTATAAATACCGGTCTTGGTGCGGCGAGAGCTACAAGTTCATGTGCGTCCACAGGCAAATCATTAACGGCTAAAGGTCCGGCGTATTTCATGAAATTTGGAGTAAACCAATGATATTCTGAGCTGGAGGCAAGATTCTCTACCTGTTCCCCGAAATTTCTCCGCAGGATCTTTGTACCTCCAGCGCCGGAAGAACCAATAAAACCGATGGCAAACCGGTTATCGTAAGCCATAGCTACCATTGCAGCTTTCCCGTACCTAGATAAGCCTTCAATGGCTACTCTGGAACCATCGATCATTGCATCGTTCTCAAAATAATCCAGTGCCCGGCTAGCTCCCCAGGCCCAGGCTCTTAATGCACCCCAGTCATCCTGCTTTCGTGGTTCAGCTTTGTTCATCAGTCCTATGATGCCAGAACGTAATCCTGCACCGTGATCCGCCTGGTAACTTGTTGGTATAAGACTGGCATACCCCCAATTTTCCTCTAAAAGAAGTTCTTTCCATGGTTCCACTTCTTTATTAGCAGCCATTCCCGGCCAAACCCAATCAAATTTAAGTATCATAGGCACTTCACCCTTGGCATTTTTCGGCAGAGTAATAGTGAGATCTATCTTTACTTCGATCTCAGGATAAGAGGAATTATCGACTACACCCACCAATGAGCGGATTAAAACTGGATATTTTCCAATCAAAGAATCCTTTTCCTTAATGACTTTCCAGGTCACTTCAGAGATATTATCGGGTAAACGACCATAAACTTCGTTATTAAAATCCTTAAAGATTTCTTCTTTTCGCTCTTCCCAATCCTTCTCATTTTCAACTTTCTGACCATTATTAAAAATTAGAGGATCAGGTAAATCTGTCATTTTATTAACCTTTGATTCATCTGAATTTGCTGCATTATCATCTTCAGGATTTCCTGACGGTCCTGGCCTTAGAGATTTAATCCCCAACTTTTTCAACATTAATTGGTGATCCTTTTTGGTTAGATCTGCTAAACTGTCCATTTTTTCGTGAGAGAACTGAGCACTAAGGTTTTGATTGGACAATACTACAGACAAAACAATAAGGGTATGTACTATTCTAATTTTGTTCACTATTGATATGGATTTAAATGATCCATTAAATTTCTAATATAATAAAACAAATTACGCAATCGATTGTGTTAATATAATAAACTTTTCGTGCTTTAAATTTGCTAAAGTTTCAAAAATTAGAATGAAAAAATTCTCCATCTTAATTCGCCTATTTTATTACATAATTTTACACTCATGTTCATCAAATCCGGTAAGCTGAAAGTTATTGCCAATAAGAATGGTGAAAATGGGCTGTAGATTTTGTTATAGCAATTAGCAATCCTGCTAAGCTCAGTATAAGAACTAAAAACAACGAAGTGAATTCAAAAATCTATAGCTTGCTTTTATTAATCTCCAGGTAAAAGATACTAAAGGAAATCCAGTTCTTAATGCGAACAATTTTATTGAATTCAGCGTTGAAAGCCCTGCAGAAATAGTTGCCACCGATAATGGAGACCCAACAGATATGACTTCATTCCCTTCACCTAATAGCAAAGCTTTTAATGGAAAAACGCTGGTAATAGTAAAGCCTCTGGCAAAAGTGAAAATTACGGTTGTTGCCATATCTAAAGGTTTGGAGGAAAATTCCGTAATAGTGAATTCAAATTAAATAATGAAGATTATAGATTAAAAAAACCAGGACTAAGCGTCCTGGTTTTTTTATTTTAATTATAAAGGTTTATTCCCAAT
>CAWGSM010000028.1:0-45668 GCA_963825045.1 uncultured Flavobacteriaceae bacterium
GAGTGCCTTACATTCAGATTATCCCTCTATCACTAAGCATTCGGAAAGTCTCATTATGGAGTGTCCCCGAATTAGACACCTTTAACATAGTTTAACTTCTCTCAGTTTCAATTTGGATCAAATAAGACCAAACTGATTAATTTTTGGACTTCTAATAGTTATATAAGAAAATAGGATTAAGGTTCTAATCACCCGTTTGCGGAAAGATTTACTCAATGTTGGCTTTGTCATGTTGCAATTTTGAATTTATAGACCAAGTCGGAAGAATTGAGAGTTTCATATAGCACGCACTAAAAAACCCTAGCCAAAAAAGGCAAAGTGGCAGTAATGCAGATCACAGTTAAGCAATTTCAAATTATCGAGTTATTCCATAGGGTAGAAGGAATCAGATGTGGAAGGGTTCAAATACCAATTAGACCTTTTTTAAAATTTAATCTTTCGAAGGGAGGAGATCTCGTTTTAACACTTAACTGATTCTGGAGAAATTTCATTTATCCAGATTTAAAAAAAGGAATATGTTAGGGAGATATTGCGATCAAAAAACCCTCTTAGTTTTAATTCTAAAATTAAACCTAAGAAACAGGATGCCAGATTTTTAGGTCAGGTATCAGTGAGTCTAAATTAAAAATAATTCTAAAAGTAATTCACAACCACATTTGGACGAGAAGACCCGGTGAAGCCTGTGAAAGGTGAAATAGAAATAAAATTCTGAAAACCTGATTTAATTTGTATTATTATATAAGTGTTTGAGGAAATTAGTCTATCGATAAAATAATTAGATAGCTATCTTAGTAAAAACGCTTAATTTATGAAACAAGGTTATTTTTTATTAATTATTTTATCTATTTTTTGTTTAAGCTGCAAAAAAGAAAAGCAAAATATTGAATATTTAGCCGGGAATTCTGCTATTTTATATGAAGGCAGAACCGATCAGCTAAACGACTCTGCGGTCGCTCTCATAAGTTCCGGTTCGTATGCTAAAATGAAAGTTGTAGGAGACAGCTGCACCTTTTTTATTTCTAATGGAAATCAGGATCACTCCTATGTCGCGATTGAGGTAAATGAAGACTATAAAGGCAGGTTTCTCGTTGATGGAAATCCCATTGGACTCAAATTATCATCATCTGATACCTCAAACATAAAAATTTATAAAGCTACGGAGGCCACCACAGGCGATATTATCTTCAATAAAATCCTGGCGGAAAATTTATTGGAAGCGAAAGCGGAAGAAAAACCCTTAATTGAATTTATTGGTAATAGCATCACGTGCGGAATGGGTGCTCAAACAGAAGAAATTCCATGTGATACCGCAGAATGGTACGATCAGCATAACGCTTACCTGGCATATGGCCCAAGAGCAGCAAGAACTTTAGAAGCCGATTTTCGGCTAAGCTGTGTTTCAGGGATGGGAATGTACCGAAACTGGAATGATGAAGACCAGCCAGTTATGCCAGATGTTTATGATAATCTCAGGCTAAATGCCGATTCCTCCAAAACAGTAAGTATAGATAGAAAACCAGATCTGGTTTCTATAGCACTGGGGACTAATGATCTCTCGTTAGGTGATGGGGAAAAGGAAAGAAGCGACTTTAGTCAGGAGAAATTTGTAGAAAATTATATTGGCTTTGTAGAAAAGATATTTCAGTATTTTCCTGAGACAAAAGTTACGCTGCTTACCAGCCCAATGATTGGTGAAAATGAACAGGGTATTTTGCTGGAAAGTCTTCAGAAAGTGAGAGATCATTTTACCGATAAACCGGTTTTTGTCTTTGAATTCGAACAAATGAAACCGAACGGTTGTGGCGGTCATCCTGATATTGAGGATCATAAGAAAATGGCCGATCAGCTAACTCCCTTTCTGGAGAAGGTTCTGAAAAACGAATAATTTAAATTATTATATGAAACCTAAATTTTCTAATCTCCTTTTTGCAGTAATATTAATCCCGGGATTTATCTACTCAAATGTAAGTTTACCTGCAATATTTGGTGATAATATGGTGCTTCAACGTAATGCCGAAGTAAAAATTTGGGGCTGGGCCAAACCGGGAGAGGAAATTCAAATTAGTGTAAGCTGGAGTCAAGAAAATTTCAAGGTAAAGCCAGATAGTAATGGTAATTGGCAGGCTTTAATTCCAACAAACGAAGAGCGGGGAAGCCAGACCATAAGCATCAAGGGTTACACCGAAGTGATACTGAAAAATGTTTTGCTGGGCGAAGTCTGGTTAATTTCCGGACAATCTAATATGGAATGGACTGCGGGTGCTGGTATTGAAGGTGGAGAAGAGGCTATAAAAAATTCGGAAAATAGTAATATTAGATTTTTTACCGTGAATCATCGCACGGCAGAGTTCCCTCAAAATGATCTAAGAGGTGAGTGGAGCGAAAGTTCTCCGGAAACGATGAAAAATTTTAGTGCTGTGGCCTACTTTTTTGCCCAGAAACTGAGTAAAGAACTGGACGTTCCGGTAGGTTTGGTAAATGCAACCTGGGGAGGCACTCCTGCCGAGCCCTGGATGCCGATTAGTACGATCAAAAATGACAGCACTTTAACCAAAGCTGCAGATCTTCTTCCGGAAACGGAATGGGGACCAAGCAAGCCGGGTTTGATTTATAATGCAATGGTAAATCCTTTCAAACAATTTAAATTTTCAGGCATTTTATGGTATCAGGGGGAATCGAATACAGCAAATGCCGATTATTATGAAGAAGTTTTTAGCGCGCTTATAAAAAGTTGGAGAGCTCAATTCCAGGACGAATTGCCTTTCTATTTTGCCCAAATAGCACCATTTAATTACGAAACCGAATTTTCCGGAGTCAAGATAAGAGATGCGCAACGAAAGGCTTTAAAACTGCCTCATACGGGAATGGTGATGACAGGTGATATTGGAAATATCGATGACATTCATCCTAAAAATAAGAAGGAAGTTGGTATTCGATTTGCTAATCTTGTGCTGGCCGATAAATTCAAAAAAGAGGTGAAAGCCTATGCTCCCATAATTGAAAAGGCTGTGATTCAAAAAAACAACATTATTCTAAGCTTCAACCATTCAGAAGGTTTACAAATTGATAAGCATAATAAAGCCAGTCAGTTTGAAATTGCTGGAGAAGATAAGGAATTTCACCCCGTAGATTTCCGAATTAAAGATGAGCAGATCGTCCTTAAAAAAAGAAAACTGAAAGACCCGGTTTTCGTTCGCTATTCCTGGACAAATACCGGTATTCCTAATATTTCCAACGATGCAGGATTACCCTCTTCCAGTTTTACTATAGAAATTGAATAATTATTGCTGAAGGCTAAAAGTTGTTTTAAGACTCGCATTTGAATTTGTACCCACAAAGATTTCAAAATCTCCGGGCTCGACGATAAAATCACCATTTTGGTCATAATACCCCAGTTCTTTTTCAGTAAGACTGAAGTTTACAGTTTTAGATTCACCTTTTTTCAACTCTACCAATTGGAAACCTTTGAGCTCTTTAACCGGTCTTACTACTTTTGCAAAAAGATCCCTAATGTATAATTGCACTACCTCTTTACCGTCATAATCACCGGTATTACTGAGTTCAACACTCACTTTCACTTCTTCATTTACAGCAAAGCTATTCTCTACTTTGAGATTTGAATAATTAAAAGATGTATAGCTTAATCCGAAGCCAAACGGGTAGAGTGGAGAACTTTCTTCATCGATATAATGCGACCAGAACACCATATTATCACCGGGTTGAGGATCTACTGGTCTTCCGGTATTCTTATGATTGTAATAGATAGGTATTTGCCCCACACTTCTGGGGAAGGTCATAGGTAATTTTCCACTAGGATTGTAATCTCCATACAGCACCTGAGCGACCGCATTTCCTGTTTGAGTTCCCAAATGCCAGGCTTCCACGATTGCGGGGATATTCTCTGAGGCCCAGTTGAGCACTAAAGGTCTTCCATTATTGAGAACCAATATTACGTTTTTGTTGGCTTCATAAATTTTCTCCATCAGTTCCTGCTGAACGCCTGGTAAATCGAGAGCTGTACGACTACGACCTTCTCCGCTCTGGAAACCGTGTTCTCCCAATACAAGGATTACCACATCTGAATTTTTAGCGACAGTAATTGCCTTTTCAAATCCGCTTTTATCGGTGGTATTAAATTCCAGTTCATTGATAAACGTAGGCTTCTTGGTAAGCAGTTCTGCTCCTTTTTCAAATAAGAGTTCATTTCCCGAGTATTGCTTTAAACCTTCCAGTATCGAAATTCCGCTATTATCTTCAGAAGCGATACGCCAGCTTCCCAATACACTATTATTATCATCTGCCAGCGGACCAATTACCGCTATTTTCTGACCAGTCTTTTTTAAGGGCAATAGATTGTTTTCATTCTTTAAAAGAACGATAGATTTTTTAGCAATATCCAGAACAGCCTCCTGGTTTTCCTTGCTGCCAATGACAGTTTTCTCCCTTTCAGGATCACAGTATTTATAGGGATCATCAAACAGGCCTAATTCAAATTTCACCCGAAGGATTCTTCGAACCGCATCATCTACCAATGCTTCATCTACGTGGCCAGCTTTTACTAATTCCACGAGTTCATCTACATAAGAAGAAGATTCCATGTCCATATCAACCCCTGCTTTTACAGCAATTTCAGCCGCATGGGCCATATCTTTTGCATAACCGTGAGTAACCATTTCTCCAATAGAAGCCCAATCTGAAATCACGAATCCCTCAAAGTTCCATTTCTCTTTAAGAATATCCCGTAAAAGAAACTCGTTTCCGGTGACCGGAATTCCGTTCAATTCATTAAAACCATTCATAAAAGTTTTGACACCTGCTTCTTCAGCAGCTTTAAAAGGAGGTAATACGATATTATGAAGGGTTACCGTTCCTATGTCGGCTTTATTATATTCCCGGCCAGCCTCGGCAAAACCATAAGCAGCAAAATGTTTAGCCGTCGCAGCGATTGTATTTACTGCGGAAAGGTCGTCTCCCTGAAAACCACGAACCCTGGCTTTGGCTATGGCACTTCCCAGGAAAGGATCTTCCCCGGCACCTTCCATCACACGACCCCAGCGCGGATCTCGTGAAATATCAACCATAGGAGCAAAAGTCCAGTTGATACCCGATGCAGCCGCTTCAGCCGCTGCTACCGATGCTGATTTTTTAATAGCTTCCAAATCCCAACTTGCGGCTTCGGCTAGAGGAATTGGACTTAAGGTTTTATAGCCGTGAATCACATCAAATCCTATAATCAACGGAATTCCCAAACGGCTTTCTTCAACCACTATTTTTTGCACTGCTCTTACCTGATCTGTACCTCTTATCGTAAGCATGGACCCAACTCTTCCTTTTCTAAGGTCGTCATATTTCTTTTCGGCATTTCCACCTTCTGGAGAAGGGCCGGTTACATCCCAAAACCCGTTGTATTGATTCATCTGACCCACTTTTTCTTCCAGGGTCATAATAGTTAGAAGAGAATCTACTTTAACAGCGGTACTGTCTTTAGTAGGATCATTATTTATCATCTTTAGATCTTTTTTAATAGAAAAACTGCTTAGAAGAATTCCTGAACTCAACAGCAGAAATAACAATAGTTTTTTTCTCATTTTATGGAATTTTATTCAAATTAAAAGTTTTAGATTTTGGAAGTAATGCAAGCAGCCAGTCTCTGCCCCTTCCTGAAGAGGGTGGTTCAAAAATGTCACTTTTGAGAATCTTTGATTTCTGGATTTTTTCCAAAACACCTGTGCGCGGATTGAACCAATAAGCTTTAATTTTTTGAAAATTCACTTGCTGCAAATTAGCTTTGAACGATCTTCCTTCAGGGGTGTAAAAAAGAGCAAATTCCGATGCTTTTGCGGCAATGATATAAGCTGTGTCTTCTGGATTCTCACTTAAAATTAGTCCGGGAGCATAGCTCATTTTCTGCCATTCCAGAGATGTAAAAAACTCCTTCATAAATTTCATTTGTTCCGCTCCTGGAAGTTGCAGGGCTTTTTTCCAACCTATCTGCGCATCAATTATAGCAGTTCTTTCATTGGAGTACATTTGCCAAACATCGTTACTGCCATAAGTATAACCAGCAGCACCAGCAAGCATGCTCCAATAAGCTGAAATTCTTACATCGGCCTCGTTTAAGCGACCGAAATTGTCATCTTTCCAAAAACGATCGGGTATATCCTCATAACGGGCTTCTCCATTCACCACAGGACGAACATGTTGTTTGTTTGTCGCTTTTAGAACGTATTTATATTCTTTTGCAAGGCTGGAATGCTCGCTTTGAAACATATCAATATCCAACCAGTCCTCCTCAAAATAATCTGAAGCTATTTCCGCGCCCGAAGGATGGTAACTTAATAAGTGATTATTATCTGTCTTCTTTATACCTCGAGCCAGGCTTTGTATTATTTTATAATGTTCTGTAGTTTCTGGAATCCTGTCACCTCCCAAGATCCAGATAATATTTGGGTAGCGCTTATATCTTTTCCCCAGTAATTCTCCATAGACTTCGGCATTTTCCGGAGTAAGGATTTCGGGACCAACTCCCCATTTTTTATTAAATTTGTCGCCCCACGCCGGTAATAGCCCTACATAAAGTCCGCTTTTTTCAGCTTCGTTTAGAACAAAATCCAGGTGTTCAAAGTATTTCTCATTCAGATGGCCAGGATCATTTTTCAAAAGTGGTTTCTCCCCATAAGCATTAGGAACATTCAACCCGTCCTGCTCAGCTAAAATCACCGTTTGAATAACAGAAAAACCTTTCTCCCGGCGATCCTTTAAGTAGATTAAAACTTCTTCCTTATCCAGGCGATGTACTAACTCCCATGCAGTATCACCCATCCAGAAGAAAGGTTCGCCAGATTCAGTTTCCAGGAAATGCTGGTCATTACTAACCTTCAAAAAAGGCATTTCCTGAGAGTAAAAATAAAACTGTGGAAACATTAAGAATATAAGCAAAACAAAGAGCCTTGGCTTTTCCAAAGAAAAAAAGAAAACCAAAGAATTATTTCTACTTTTTGTCATCTATTCTACCGCTTCTGGATTAACAATTTTATTATATTTTTTGATTATTTGCAGCGTAGATTTATCTGAGGAAAAAACAGTATTCAGCCCCTGAGGTTCCTGAGGAGGGTCTGCACTAAAATCGTCACCTTTCTCCCATTTCCCGGTGATAGGATTTGTTTTTGCAAAACCACCAAAGCCCCAAAAATTCACTCCGGCTAGCACTCCTTTGTTTTCAAAACTCTGCTTTAGTTCCAAGAAAAGCGCCTCATAAAAATCGTTGCGATTCTTCACAGAAGCTTCAGGCGATAAACTCTCTTTGGCTCTTGGAAATCCAAATTCAGATATCACGATGGGTTTGTTGAGATCTTCAGCTACCTTAATATGCTCCTGAATATACTCTTTTGCATTTCCGATAGATGTTTGAAGTGTTTCTACTTCATTTTCCGGAGAATACCATTGCCAGTTTTTGGGCCACATATGCATGGTTAAATAATCTATATCAGGATTTTCATGTAGCATTTTATAAGTTTCAATTTCCTGAAGGTAACTTGCTTTCCCTTCAGCACCCGTCGAAATCAATGTATCAGGATCCAGTTCTTCTAAAATGCTTACCACTTCATTTAGCCAGTCTTTAAAAGGTTCCCGGTCTTCTTCAGTAAATATGCGAGGTTCATTCGCCACCTGCCAGGACATGATGGTATTGTCTTCAGTATATTTCTTGCCATTATAAGCATTGGTTCTTCCCACAATAAAGCGGATATGATCTTTAAAAGCTTCCCTGCAGGGCTTACAGGTATGGAACTGCTGGGTATATTCAAAATAATCTGGCCAGCTATATTTTTCAAGAAAAGGATTAGCGACTTCACCATATCCATTCCAATTAAGGTAGGCTGACATCCCACCAGACCAGATCCAGTTATTATTTAAGTACAGGACGGCGTACATTTCTCTTTTAGCCATTTCCGCAAGAAGAAAATCCAAACCGTTCAAAAGATCCTGATTATATTTACCCTGTTCCGGCTGTAAAGCTGGTTTCACCTGGAAGTCTTCGTTGCCGCCTTCAGCTCCTACAAGGATCCTGAGATTGTCAATTCCGAGGCTATCCATCAGGTCCAGCTCTTTAATAAGTCGATCTCTATCCCCAATATTACTAGCAGCGATGAGCGGACCATACCAGTAATTAGCTCCTACAAAATAATAAGGCTTGTTACCTTTTAAGAATTTTCCATCTTTAACAGTGACTTTCTGTATTCCTCCACAGGAAATTAGTACCAGGGAAAAGATGGAAAAAAAGATCTTGAATATTTTCATTTTAGGCGTTATTATCTTCAGGGAGGTCATAAATATTTGGCATATCATCTAATAGCCAGGTTTTATCTTTTTCCACAAAATCCATAAAATCATCGGCGCCATCTGTTCCCGGAGCTGGAACGGTATAGGAATCGGCAGAATTTTGCCAGAACATCATAAAACCAATATTGATCTCATTATCGGTTAAAACCTGATAAAGATTATTAGAATAAAAATTAGAAGCCAGAGTAGTTCCGGAACTTACAAAATATCCAGTTTCAGTAAAACCAGGTATTTTAACCCTTTCTTCTGCCAGATCTGAAACGACTTTCAGTTTCTGGTTAGCAGCTGCAAGATTGGCACCTTGTTGATTGGCAAGATCTCCGTAATTATCCATGCCCACAATATCTACATATTCATCACCTGGATATCTTTGAAGATAGGATGTGGTGGTAGAATAGCTGTTATCCGGAGAAAAAGCATAAAGAATATTATTAACCCCAAGATCATCTCTTAAATATTCCACGGTAAACCTCCATAGGGAAATAAATTCCTGTGGCGTACTATAGGGAGCTCCCCACCAGAAAAAGTCTTTGTCAAATTCATGAAATGGTCTGAATATTATGGGGATCACACTTCCATCTGTGCCTTTAAGGCCCTTTGCGAATTCTGCTACTTTCTGAAGCTTTTGTTTATAGTAATCATGATTTGCTCCTCCCGGAAGGATACTTTTAAACGCATTTTCCTTTTGGAAAGCTGTCATTTCCGAAGTGTAAAAATCATCTCCCTCATAAGGTTCCCTTAAATGCCAGCAGAATATATTCACCATACCTTTATCATAGGCTTCTATCGTCTTTTCCTTGATAAGCTGTTCCTGCTGGTAGAACCAGTTATTGGCTTCGCCGTTATTTTGATCGTCTGTAATAAACATAAAATCTGAGCCAAGCATTCCGGGATCGCTACCTGTTAGCTTTTTCATATCAGAATATCCATCGTTATCATTATAAAAGGAAGAGAAGGCATCCTGCTGGCCAATGATAAATCTGGAATAGGATATTGCTTTTAGATTATAAAAAAGTGCAACGGTTTCGGCTGTTGCAGCAGCATCTACCATAAAAGCGGGAGTTTCTGAAGGAAAAAAGCTTATAGACGCTTCTTCCTCCGGAGTTTCTTCAGGAATTTCCTCTGGATTCTCGCCTGTTTCTGGTGGCGTTGGTTCAGGTTCTTCTCTAATTTCATCCTTGGAACAACCGGAAAGAAAAATACCCGATACGAAAACGAATAGGAATAGATGTTTTTTCATTGTTTTAGTTTTTTAGCAGCATCATACAGGCTCTTGAATTGTGGTAAGGAGCTTTCCACATGCTTAATTTATCTTCAGTTTCGTAGGGATTATTATTCTTATCTACCCGGAAATACCATTCTCCGTGGGCATGATCTTTAATATGCTGTTTAGTGTATTCCCAGATATCTTCTTTGGCCAGTAGAAATTTCTTCTCACCAGAAATATTAAAAGCATACTCCAGGCCTACCATAGCCTCTACCTGGGGCCACCAATGTCTATCTTTATCTACTTCACCGGAATCCAGATCTTTTTCGTTAATCACTCCCGCATTCGGGACATAGGCTTCTTTAAGGAAAACCTCGGCTACCTCTACCGCTACTTTTTCCGCTTTCTTAAGAAGTATACTATTTTCAACCGCTTTGCAGGCTTCAATAATAAGCCAGACGGCTTCTATATCATGACCGTAAGAAACTACGTTGTTTGCTCGCTGCCAATCAGTATTAAAGAATAGTTGAAAATGCATGTTTTTAGCATCCAGGAATTTTTCGAGGAATAAACCTATTAGGTTTATGAGTGCTCCTTTTACGGAAATATCTCTTGAAGCGAGATACAGATTTGTATAGGCTTCCAGAATATGAAGATGTGTATTCATTGTTTTTGCTGAATTATCATCTTTTTCACTCAGTCGCATATCTTCGATTGGGGACCAATCTTGTTGAAAAGCTTCCAGGTAACCATTATTTTTCCCATCCCGGGCATGGTTTTCAATCAGAAAAAACAGGTCGTTCGCAAATTTTAAAGCTTCCTGATCATTACTTAATTTATAATATTCAGCCAAAGCATAAATAGCGAATGCCTGAGCATAGATCTGCTTTCTCCTATTAACAGGTTTTCCTTTATAATCTAATTCCCAGAATATACCCTGATACTGATCATCCCGGAAAAACTTTTTTAAATAATCATAAGCCCTATCAGCAAGTTCCCGATAAGAAGCATCTTTTCGAAAATTTTCTATGGCTGAAAAAGTCCAAAGCAATCTGGTGTTTAGAATAGCTCCTTTGTTTGCGTAAGGAACTTCTTTATTAAAATGGTCTCGTTTTCCTAAAAAACCGCCATGTTTTTCATCCACACTATTTGCTTTCCAGTACTGAATGATATTTTTCAGTTCTTCATTTAGCTCAGTTTTTATATCGGAAGAGAGATCAGTCATTTTTAAACTTTTTATTTTTCTCTATTTGACACAGAATGTTTTTAACCGAAGCAGCAGAGGTAAATTCATCCTGCTTAGTGTTTTTTACATAATCCAAAAGTCTCTTTAATGAAGACACCGCCACATGTGACCTGGTATCTGAAGAGGCGTAATAAATAAAAATCTTGCCGTCGTCATCTTTTATCCATCCATTCCCGAAGAGGACATTCGGAACATCTCCCACAGTTTCTTCATAATTTGGAGCCATAAAATAACCCGCAGGCTGATAGGTAACTTTAGAAATATCGTCCAAATCGGTCATGAATAGATATAGCGTATATCTTAATCCTCCTGCAGTGTTCCGTACCCCATGAGCAAGATGTAGCCAGCCTTCTTCCGTTTTGATAGGAGCCGGGCCAAGACCGTTTTTCATTTCATAAATAGTGTGATACACCTTTTGATTGATGATCTTTTCATCTTCCAACACAGGATTGGTGATATCCTTAATAAATCCAAGGCCAATTCCGCCACCGCTTCCCACTTCAATAAATCCGTCCTGAGGTCTGGTATAAAGAGCATACTTCCCATTTACCAATTCGGGATGCATCACCACGTTTCGCTGTTGACCAGAATTTGATATAAGGTCTGGCAGTCTCTCCCAGTTTATAAGGTCTTTTGTCCTGGCTATTCCGGCATTGGCAACTGCGGCTGTAGTATCTCCAGTCATTTTATCTTTTCTTTCCGTACAAAAAATACCATAGACCCACCCATCTTCATGTTGAGTTAGGCGCATGTCATAAACATTAGTATCGGGCTCACCGTATTGGGGCATAACCACTGGTTTTTCCCAGAATTTAAAGTTATCTACGCCATTTGGACTTTCCGCCATCGCGAAAAATGATTTTCTATCATTTCCCTCAACCCTAACAGCAAGAATATATTTTCCCTGCCACTTCATAGCTCCCGGGTTGAATGTGGCATTGATACCAATTCTTTCAAGACCGAAAGGATTCGTTTCCGGATTAAAATCATATCTCCAGGCTAGCGGAGTGTGTCTTGCAGTCACTACCGGATTAGTGTATCTTTCAAATATTCCATTAGAATATTCCTCAGGGAAATTTGGTCTTTCGAGCAATTCCGTATGATTTTTCAATAAACGGTCATAATTAACCATTTTCCCGGCGTCTTTGTTTTTTTGCGTAAAATCCATTGTATTAGTATTTACTTCTAATATTATTTTCAATTTTTATTTTATCCCACCAGTTCTTTTTGAGGATTAATATGCAAACACCAAGAACTGCAAGTGAAACCAGTAATGGTAAGTTTTTGTGCAGAATAAGATAAAGCGGAGCTACTACCAGAAGTGTTTGAGCAATAGTTCCAATAATGACATTAAACATATCACGTCCAAAAGCCTTGTTTCTTTGAAATGCTGGATCTTCGGTCTTTACTTTTTCAAAGATTGGTTTCCAGAAGCCCCATGGTTTTGTACGTCTATAAAAATCTTTAAGAACTTCTTCTTCTGTAGGTGGAGCAGAATAAGTTCCAATGATACTTCCCGCAATAGAAATTAAAAGTATGATCGGGAAATAATATAAATCAAGGGTATCTGTGAAAATAGGAAAGATCATGGCAGGAAGCATTCCTGACAGCATTCCCCAAAAGTAACCTGTTCCATTGAATCTCCACCAATGCCATTTGAGGACGTTGGATACTACATAACTTCCATACAATGCAGAAACGATCCATTGAAGTATGGAGTTGACGTCCTGAATGAAGAAACCTAGAATTATGCTAATAATCACTACTAGAATACCACTGCCATAATTCATTTTCTTGATCTTATAATGGCCAGCTTTAGGATTATAATGTTTTAAGTAGATGTCGTTTACTAAATATGCCTGAGCTGCATTTAAAGTTCCGGCGAAGGTCGACATAAATGCAGCCAGCAAACCAGCCAGTAAGAATCCGAGTAAGCCAACAGGTATAAATTGTTCTATAGCTGCTGGAAGAATTTTTTCAAAATCAAGTATGCCAGCAGTGGTAAGATCTAATTTTTCATAAAATAAGACTGCCAGTATTCCAAAACCTCCTACCATCAGATATCGGGTAGGAATAAGAGCAAAAATGGAAAATGCACTCATCTTTGCAGCTTCTAATGGGGATTTAGTGGATAAGATTTTTTGCATATCATAATTAGGGGCAGGTCCGGCAAGACTAGATAAAATACCTTTAAACAGCATTAACATGAAAAATATACTGAACAGCGAATACCCGTCAGATGCAATTTTGGTATTCACTTCTTCGATAATTCCACTCCAGTCCATATTGAGTTCCCATCCAAAGAAAGGATTCATCCATTCATCCGGTACATCCAGAGTATTAGTACCCATTGCCTGCCAGGCAATGACCGCTATGGCAATGGAAGAAATTGTCATTACAGTATATTGTAATACATCTGTCCATACGATACCGGACATTCCTCCCAAAACTGAATAAAATACAGCAAACATTGTGAAAATTATTCCATAAAAATGTGGGATATAAGCTGCCGGGACTTCAAAAGGGATATAGCCTGATACTATTTCCCACGGAATAAAAATTTCAACAAATTTTCCCAAGCCAATAAATCCGTATGCCAGAAATCCTAAACAACTTAAAATTGCAAATACTACTATTATTGTATGGGACATGCGTCCACCTTTACCGCCTCCAAACCTGAATAAAATCCACTCTGCACCAGTAGTAACGTTGGATCTTCTTAACCAGGCAGAAAGGTATATCATTAAAAAAACCTGATTAAAAACAGGCCAAAGCCATGGAATCCAAATGCTTTTAAACCCGTATACAAAGGTTAGTGTTACCAGCCACATCGTTCCGGAGATATCGAACATACCGGAAGCATTTGAAAGTCCCAACATATACCATGGTAGACTCTTCCCGCCAAGTAAATAATCATCTTTACTCTTTTTCGCCCTATTACGAAAAGCGAGACCTATAAGGA
This sequence comes from uncultured Flavobacteriaceae bacterium, assembly GCA_963825045.1. GTDB lineage: Bacteria > Bacteroidota > Bacteroidia > Flavobacteriales > Flavobacteriaceae > Christiangramia. Next base: position 13,756 of record CAWGSM010000028.1, read on the forward strand.
TGGTTCCTGTGAGATAAAGTAAAATGATAATGACATCAAAACCTTGTAGCATTATAATCTAAAGTTTAAAATTAATTTGTTTTACCTGGTCCAGGAAAAGGCTTTCTTCCAGTTTCTCGAATTCTCTAAAATTTTGAGCACTGATATCTTCCGAATATGTAGAAAAATAGTGATCTAATCGAGCATTTCTCCACAGAAGCACCCAGGAAATTCCTGACTTTTTTATTCCTTCGTAGAGGGTATTTGTCCACCAGTCAGGATCTGAGCCCGGATTAATATTTCCTGTTTCAGTAAGAGCATATGGCTTTGATCTTTTTTGAGCTTCAGATCTCAGGATTTCAAGATTTGTTTGAATGTTTTTTATGAATGCCTCTTTGCCGCCGTAATTATAAATGTCAACCCCGAGAATATCAACATATTCATCACCGGGATAGTATCTTTCAAAATCCTCTTTACTTTGCATGATGTTAGGAGAATAGGCAAATAAGAGATTTTGAACATTGTTTTGCTGAAGTAGCATAAAAGTTTGTCTCCATAATTCCTTGTAGTCTTCTGCGCTGCAATTCCCTTCTCCCCACCAAAACCATCCGCCATTCATTTCATGAAAGGGTCTAAAAACTACTGGTATAGGCTGATCTTTTTCATCTTTTAAGGATTTAAAGAAAATCGAGAGTCGTGATACCCATTTTTCATATTTTTCTCGCTTTAAACCACCCTTTAAAATTTCGGAAACTGCTGCCGTCGTATCCCAGGAACTCCCATCTGTCACCGGGTTATCCAGGTGCCAGCTGAAAGTTATAATCGCACCCTTTTTATACATTTTTTTTACCTGATCCCTCATAAGCACAAAGGAAACGGTATCGAGATTGAAAGAATGATTTAACTCAATGTGCCCAAGATCGTACCCATGAACCGCCGGAAGCTTTCCAGAAACATCCCTGATATCACTTCTTATCTTAAGAGGGGAATCTGGCTGTTTCCAGTTAATGCCATATATGGTAGCATCCTGATGTCCAAAAGCGAAACCATCATTGGGAATGGTTTTTATTCTTTCATATAAAATTTTAGTTTTTTCTGATGCCTTAATATTAGCAAGGTGAATGTCCTCTAATTTTATTCGATACATACTTTTACATGATGTCATACATACAATAAATGTTAGAAGAATACCTATTTTGACAATATATTTCATGTAATAAGTGTAAATTTTGAATTTTTTTGGTAAAATATTTTATCTTTAGTTTTGTCTTATTATATATTTAATCTCTAAATTTTAAGGAAAATTTAATTAAATCGCCTGAAATGTTAAGAAATATCAAATTTAACTTTCAAGGTTATTGAACTTTAATAGAATATTGTCAATTCTTGATTAAATTTTTTCTCAATCGTAATTAAAAGAATATGCAAAAGGAGATACACCGGGAAATTACACCCCTAGCCCCTGAAGATAGCTTCCTTGTTTTTGATAGAATTAAGGATGATTTTGATTTTCCAATTCATTTTCATCCTGAGTATGAGCTTAATTTTATTTTAAATGGTAAAGGTGTTCGGCGAGTAGTGGGTGATAGTTTGGAGGAAATTGATAATATAGAATTAGTACTTGTGGGGCCAAACCTGAATCATGGTTGGGAAATCCACAACTGTAGCAATAAGAAAATTCACGAAATAACAATTCAATTTCATAACGACCTTTTTGATGATAAGCTGTTAAGCCGAAGAATAATGAAACCGATAAAGGATATGTTTGAAAGGTCTGCCCACGGAATATTGTTCTCAGAAAAGATTTCAAAAGAAATAAAACCAAAAATACTTAGATTATCTAAAATAGATAGTATTGATTATTTTCTGGAGCTGATTTCCATCTTACATGACCTTGCAAATTCCAGAAATCAACACCTTCTTTCATCATATATTTCAGAAAATAAAAACTTTGAAAACAGTGATAAGATTAAGAAAATATATGAGTATATACAGGAGAATTATCAAAAAAAGATAAGCTTGAAGGAGATCTCGGATGTTGTAAATATGAGCCCGGTTTCTTTTAATCGATTTATTAAACGCAGGACAGGAAAAACCTTTATTGAATACGTTAATGATACCAGAATTGGTTATGCCGCAAGATGGTTAATTGAGAAGGAATTAAGTATAGCCGAAATTGCCTTTAAATGTGGGTTCAATAATATTGCAAATTTTAATCGTGTTTTTAAAAAGAATAAGGACTGTACACCTAGCCAGTACAGGGAGGAATTTAGTGGAATAAAAAGAGTATTATAAATATTATTAAAGGCTTCATGAAAAGCATATCTGGGTTAACTATTTTCTTACTTCCGTTATTAATTATTTGCGGTTGTTCTTCTATGAATATGGATTCGTCATCCAGAGAGAAAAACAACGAAGGATCTGCCGTTAAAGCATTAAATACAGAAAATTTGACTCCGGTAGCCAAGTATGGTCAGTTAAGCTTCGATGGGATTAAATTGGTTAGTGAGCATGGAGAAGTTGTTCAGTTAAAAGGGATGTCTTTGTTCTGGAGCCAATGGCAACCGCAGTATTATAATAAAACCACCTTAAAACAATTGAAAGATGATTGGGGGATTAGTGTTATAAGAGCAGCTATGGCTATTGAAAACGAAGGTTTCCTGGAAAATCCGGAAAAAGAGAAGCGAAAAATTTATAAAGTTGTAGATGCAGCAATTGAGCTTGGAATTTATGTTATCGTAGACTGGCATGATCATCATGCTGAAGATCATCTTTTAGAAGCAAAGAAATTTTTCTCTGAATTAAGTGATAAATATGGTCAATACCCTAATTTAATATATGAGCCTTATAATGAACCGTTAGAAGTTTCCTGGAGTAAAGTTCTAAAACCATATCATCAGGAAATCATCTCAGCAATTAGAAAGAACGATCCCGATAATATTATAATATGTGGCACACCTAGATGGTCACAGGATGTTGTTTACGCAGCAAAAGACCCTATTAATGAGGCTAATATTGGTTACACATTACATTTCTATGCAGGTACTCATCACGAAGAACTTAGAGAGGCAGCTGCTAATGCAATGAAGAAAAATCTACCAATTTTTGTTACTGAATTTGGAACTACAAATGCCGATGGTAATGGGGAAGTTTTTTATGAGGAAACTCAAAAATGGTTAGACTTTATGGATGACAATAATTTGTCATGGTGTAATTGGTCTATAGCTGATAAAAAAGAAGCATCTGCAGCCCTTAAACCTGGTACTAAGCATAACGAATTAAAGGACTTATCTAATCTTAGTAAGTCGGGAAAATATGTCAGATCCAAAATTATTGAATAGCACTATTTCTCTATTATTTTTCTGCTGAATATATTTTGAACTTACCAATTTCGTATAAAATTAATATTAGCATATTCCAGATTAATCTAGGTAGGAAAAAATATCATTAATATTTGATAAAATAATATTAACAAGACCTTAACTTTCCTTCTAATTTTGAGTATGGGAAAAATATGGGTGTTTTTTTGTTAATATAACAATTGTTTTGTTTTCATATTATTGATACCGTAATTTTTTATATAAATCAACCAATTTAATTCTTATGCGAAGAAAGATACTTCAATGTAAAGGCAGCTGTAGCCTTAGAAGCAAAATATTATTTTTTGCCCTCTTCTTTTGTGCCTTCACTCAAATTGGTCTCGCGCAGAACGTTGTGACCGGTAAAGTGATTGATACGGAAGGTATACCTTTATTAGGGGTAAATGTAATTGAGAAAAACACCTCGAATGGAACCACTACCGATTTTGATGGTAATTTTGAAATTAGTGTAGATGATAATGCAGTCATTGTTTTTAGTTTTGTTGGATTTTTGACTAAGGAAGTGAGTGTTTCGGGAGGTGAGAAACTGAGTGTTACATTGGATACTGATTCTGAAAGTTTAGATGAAGTAGTAGTTATTGGATATGGTGCTCAACGAAAAGAAGAAATAAGCGGTTCTGTATCCAGTATTAGTAGTGAGGAATTTGAAAACATCCCTCAAGTTAGTGTTGATCAACTAATGCAGGGTAGGGCTGCTGGAGTGATGGTTACAAAGAATTCTGGGCAGCCTGGTTCAGCCGTCTCGGTGAAGATTCGAGGGGTTAATACAATTACCGGTTCGAGTGAGCCTCTTTATATTATTGATGGTGTGCCAGTTTCTGGTGATTCTAGAAATATCGCAACAAGTGGACGGTCAACCGCAGACGGTGGAATTGGAGATGGAACTGGAGCTACAGATGTAAGTCCATTAGCTGCTTTAAACCCTAGTGATATCGAATCTGTTGATATTTTGAAAGATGCCTCAGCTACGGCTATTTATGGTTCTCGCGGTTCTAATGGGGTTGTTATTATAACAACAAAAAAAGGAAAAAAAGGTGCGGGTAGATTAAGTTATAATACTTATGTCGCTCTTCAAAGGCCAACGAATAAAATTGATGTTTTGGATTTACCGGGATATGCTAGGCTGCAGAATACAATTGGGGAAATATATGGTTTAGATCCACAAATTGAATTTTTAAATCCAGATTTATTGGGTCCTGGAACAGATTGGCAGGCGCAGATTTTTGATGATGCTTTGCAAATGAATCACGAGTTATCTTTTTCTGGGGCATCGGATAAGATTAATTATTTTATCTCTTCCTCCTACACCGATCAAGAAGGTACTGTTATAGGTTCTGGATTTGATCGTATTACAGTTAGAACGAATGTTAATGCTGATTTAAATGATTGGATTAGTACTGGTGTGGCTCTTACTGCCAGTCGAACTAATGATGATATTACTTTGAATAGTTCTAGTAATGGTATCATTTCCTTATCATTATTAAACAATCCTGCTACCGCTGTTTACAATGCAGATGGGTCTTTCGCTGGTCCTCAAACAGCCGATGAAATTGCATTTGGAATCCGTAACCCAATAGCGGAGGCTCTGAGTATCCGGAATACTCTTACTAGAAACAGAATCTTTGGAAATATATTTGCCCAGTTTACTATTACTGAAAATTTAAATTTCAGAACGGAATTTGGTGGAGATTTTGGTAATAATTTAAGTGATCGGTTTCAACCTACTTTTACTTACGGAGTATTGGAAAGAGGGGAAAGTACCTTAAACGTTCGAAGAGAAAATAATGATTTCTGGATTATTAAAAACCTATTGACTTATGATAATACTTTCAATGAAAAACATGATGTTACCATGTTACTGGGGCAGGAGGTTCAAGAATCAAAATGGCAGGGAGTTATAGCTCAGGATGGTAATTTTGTTAGTAATGATATTCCAGTTTTAGGAACTGGTGATGCTAATGACTTTAACGATCAGTATATAGGAAGTTCTGCTTTGGAATCTTATTTTGGAAGGCTGATTTATTCCTACGATAATCGGTATAATATAACAGCATCCCTAAGAGCTGATGGCTCCTCTAAATTTGCCGAAGGTAACAAGTGGGGGTATTTTCCATCGGTATCTGGATCCTGGAGACTCTCCAACGAGGCTTTTATGGAAGATTTTGAATCGATTCAGAATATAAAAGTATATGGTGGTTACGGGGAAGTTGGTAATCAGGCTATTCCAAATTTCGCGTATGGTGTAAGACTGAATACCATATCTACTGGACTGGGTACAGGCTTTGAATTTGCCAATTTTGAAAATCCTGATCTTACCTGGGAATCATCAACTCAGACGAATCTAGGTTTGAGCTTTGGATTATTTGATTCAAGATTGAATACAACTATAGAAGTATATAACAAAGTTTCAAAAGATTTTCTTTATCAATTAGCTGTGACCGATTTTATTACAGGGGGTAATTCACCTGGAGCTATAACGGCTCCTTGGGTTAACCTTGGTGAAATGGTAAACAAAGGAGTAGATTTAACCATAAATTATTCAACATTAGGAGAAAGTGATTTCAACTGGCAATCTACTTTAACATTCTCTCATTATCAGAATGAAGTCACCGAGCTATTGGGAGATCTAACAATTAACGGAGATCTTAGTTTAAACCAGTCAAACCAGAACCTAACACTTACCAAGGTAGGAGAACCTGTTGGTATGTTTTATGGTTACCAGGTTGAGGGACTTTTCAGAACAACAGATGATATTGAAGGAGCTCCAATACAATTTGGAAGACCTTTTGAAGATGCTTTATTTTCAACTACCTGGCTTGGTGATATTAAATTCAAGGATATCAATGGTGATGGGTTAATCAACAATGATGATCGCACAGTTATAGGTAATCCTCATCCAGATTTTACATTTGGTTTCCAAAATAATTTCTCTTATAAAAATTTTGATCTTTCCTTATTCCTACAGGGATCTTATGGGAATGATATTTTTAATGCTGTAAAAAGAACTCTTACCGCGGCAAATAGTTATTATGTTAACCAATCGCCATCAGTTTTAGATTATTGGTCCATTGATAATCCAAATGCAGGTGCCCCTAGGTTGGCTAGAAATGACACTCCGAATATTAATATTTCAGACCGTTATATCGAAGACGGTTCTTATTTACGAATTCAAAATTTGACCTTAGGTTATAACTTGTCTTCAAGTACCACAGATCAATTAGGATTGAGAAAATTAAAAGTATACGGTAGTGTTCAAAATTTATACACGTTTACAAATTATTCTGGTTACGATCCTGAGGTAGGGGCTTACAATCAGAACGCCCTTTTACTTGGGGTTGATAATGGAAGATACCCATCCCCAAGAACTTTTTCAATAGGACTGAACGTAGAATTATAATTATATGATGATGAAGAAATTTTTAAAAACAAAGACTATAATAGTGATCGCTGCTTTTTTATGCTTCCCTTCATGTAGCAAAGATTTTCTGGAGAGACCTCCGGAGGATTCTTATAGCGCAGCAACCTTTTATAAAACAACGGACCAGGTAGAGGCCGCGGCTAATCATCTTTATTCCAGGCCTTGGTACAATTTTATTTCAAATGTTGCTTGGGCCATTGGAGAACTAAGTTCTGGAAATGGAAGAACATGGGATCCAAGAAATGCAGATTTTGACAATTTCGCAATTACTGGAGAACATAATACTTTAACCCAATCATGGGAATCTCTTTACGCTGTCATTGCTCAATCCAACTCTCTCATCAATACTCTGCCTAATTCCGTTGATCCGAGTGTTCCTCAGGAAGTAGTAAATAATTCGTTGGGAGAGGCAAGGTTCATTAGAGCAACTGCTTATTTTTATTTGGTAAGAATATTCGGTTCTGTGCCAATTATAGCTGATAATACCGATTATGTTTTGGAGCCTGTAGTTCCCAGAAACCCTGTTGAGGACGTGTATGAATTCATTAAGAGGGATCTAATGTTTGCAATGGAAAATCTCTATGATAAAACCAGAGGTTCCAACTACGATTTGAATGCTAGAGTGTCAAGCGGTTCTGCTAAAGCTATGCTCGCCAAGATCTATCTCTATGAAGAAAACTGGGCCAGGGCATATGAACTTTCAAATGACGTTATAAATTCGGGAGAATTTAAGCTTTATGGTGGTACTGGAGCTGATGGAGATCCGTCTGGAAGTTATTATGATCTATTCCTAACCGCTAACGATAACAATCCTGAATCAATCTTTGCGCTGCAATGGTCTACTTCTGGACAATATTCTGAAGGTAACGGTATCCAGTCCTTGTTTGCTCAGGCTGGAATAACAGGATTTTCCGATGGATATTCAGCCATTGGACCATCCTTGGATTTGCAGGATGCGTATGAAGACAAAGAACAGGATTTAAGATATTATGCCACGATTATGGATCCGGGATCTTTTTATCCGGATTTAAATGGAGGTTACACCGTTTCCGAAAATGTGGACCATCAAGGTACTAACGTGGGTATTAAAAAGTATGTAGTAGGTAATGCTGCCACTAATGGTGGTGGGGCTCAGCAAAGCTATCCTAATAATACCTATATATTACGATATGGAGAACTACTTTTAATACATGCTGAAGCTGCTTTAAACGGCGGGGGATCATATGAAGAAGGAGTTAAATCACTTAATAAAGTTCGGGAAAGAGCCGGATTAGACCCTATTGCAAATCCTACTCTAGAAGATGTTTTCCACGAGAGAAGGATTGAGTTAGCTTTTGAATTCGAATTCTGGTATGATGTAGTTCGTCAGGGACCTGAATTTGCTTTAGATTTTCTAGCTAATACGGAGCGAGGTACTTTTAATGATGACACTACTCCGCCCACTGTAAATTCTGAAATGTATACACCCTAACTATGGACGATCTTTTGTTCCCTTATCCAAGTAACGAAACTCAGAATAACCCGGCACTATTAGACCCACCGGTTCCTTATGACTTTAGTGATGATGAATTAATTTTTTAAACAAAAATATGAAAACCAAAAATAAAAATTAGATAGTGAACCAAGTTTTTCATCGTTTTGTTTCCTGGCACTATTTTCCTTATCATGTGACAGTGATTTTGACGTAATGAGTCCGGAGGGTGGAAGTGGTCCGCCGGTAATCACCAGCGTAAGTGAAGCAAGGGAAGATATACCTGTTACTCAGGGAGTATTGGAAAATACCTATATCATAAGAGGCGAAAACTTCGCCTACCCTTAACCGAGATTTGGTTCAATGGTTCCAGGCAAGTGTTAACCTTGCGCTTACTACAGATAATCTCACTTTTGCAACTGTACCTGAGAAACTCCTTATGTTGGGCAGTCTAATGAGTTAGTGCTGGACAACCTTTCAGGCGTATACGAGTTATGACTTTTCACTGTTAACTATAGATGATTTACCGAAGCTACTATAAGATGGAGATAAAACAGTAACATTATTAGGTGGAGATTTTTCAGTGACAAACTCGGTGACTTTCGTCTCCGGATCTGAGGAAGCCGGGAACCTAGTGGAAATAGAGGCAGATATACTTTCAGTGTCCGAAACTGAAGTAACGGTTATAGTGCCATCTGGTATTGAGCAGGCATTTATTTACCTGGAAACCTCCAGAGGAGCAGTTACACAATCTGATTCTTATGGATTTAGTTATTCAATTTATATCGATGCCTTAAATCCGAATTGGGAAATGAGCCAGTGGGGCGGAACTTTCGATCTTGAAAACACCAGTCCTGCATTGGGTCAATTTTCAATTAAAAGTACCCGAGAAGCCTGGTCTGGATTAACCTTTATAGCTCCGAATATTCCATTTGATGATTATGAGGCCCTTACCTTTTCAATCTACGGAACTGGTGATGCTGGAGATTCTGTAAATCTTGCAATAAATGACTTTGCAGCTCAGGTAAACCTTGTGTTGATTCCGAATCAATGGAATAAATTCGTGGTACCCTTGTCAAGTTTTTATCCAAATGGAGGTGCACCAGCTACCATTACAAGGCTGGATTTCCAGGAAGCTTCGGGTACAGGTAAAGCTCAGTATATATTTTACGTAGATGATTTTGGGCTTCTTTAAATTGATGATAGTTAGTTTAAAATATAAAGATTCCAGAATTTAGAAATTCTGGAATCTCTTTCAAATAAAAATAAATTAAAAAAGATGAAATTATCCAGAATATATTATGTGGTAATGCTAATTCTTTTAGCCGGAGTAACTTCTTGTAATGAGGATGATGATCTTTATCCACAACTCGGTGACGATCCACGGAATCTCACTCAAATAGTTAACGATGACGCGAATTTATCCACTTTAGCCCAGGCCTTAACCCAGGTTGGTTTGGATTCCACGTTGAGATCGACTTCAACTTACACCTTATTCGCTCCAAATAATGCAGCTTTTGGTGATTTTGATATGTCTTCAATGAGTGAAGAGGAACTTACTAACTTTTTATTGAATCATGTACTTAGTACCACAACCGCAGATTTCTCTTCTACTCTAACCACGGGTTATACGCCCACCATGGCAACGGGACCAGATGATAACAATTTGAGTCTATTTATTAATACTGATGGTGGTTTGAAGTTAAATGGGATGGCGACTCCGGTACAAGGCTCCTTTGATGTAGGTTCCACAAATGGTGTTTTACATGTTGTTGATAACCTATTAACTCCTCCTACAGTTTTGGATCATACAAAAGCAAATCCAAATTTTTCAAAACTGGCGGAAGCTATTGAATTGGCAGGCCTTTCTGAAACTCTTTCAATGACAGATCCTGAATTGGAAACTTACCCATTCACAGTTTTTGCTCCTACGAATGTAGCTTTTGAAAATTTAATGATGCAATTAAATGGCGCTTTTGGGTGGTCAACTTTAAACGATGTGCCTACAGAAATACTTCAGGAAATATTAATGTATCATGTGGTAGGTGGAGCTAATACACTTTCTACCATTATTGGAGGAACAGAACAGGCTACCTTAGAGGGAGATAGTTTTTCTATAAATGATGATGCAGTGATAACAGATGGCAGTTATACCACTGGTAATTTTACTACTACAGATATTCAGGGAATTAATGGAGTAGTTCACGGAATTGATAAAGTACTTCTTCCAGAAAGTATATTTCAACAAATTCTTGATGCCACCTTAAATTTAAAGGAACGTAGCGAAGATAAAGGATATACTTCTTTTCTTGCAGCCGCCGAAAAAGCTGGATTAACAAGTGCCCTTGAATCAGACGAATTCAGTGTATTTGTTCCTAATAATGATGCTTTTACAGCTTTATTTTCATTAATTACAAATTTTGAAAGTTTAGAAGATTTTGAGACTCCTGAAGAAATTGAAGCATTAAAACAGCTACTTTCTTATCACCTTTATTCAGGAATATTAATGTCTAGCCAGTTAACTGACGGCGAAAGTATTGCTACAGTATATGGTGATAATATTACTGTAGATCTTAGTGGTGAAAATGCGAGATTAATCCCTTCATTTGAAGAAGCAATCCCTTCTGGAATCGTTAATGCAAATATTGGTGCTACTAACGGAGTCTTACATGAAATAAACAGAGTTCTAATTCCGGCAGATTTAGTAAGTGTTCTTGGGATTGAATCGGATGCAGGTGGACAATGCCCTGTTAAAGACGAATCTTTAGTATTTTTTGACTGGAATGGAAAAGATCCTTACTGGGGGAATGTTGTAGCTGAAAATGATCCGACCTTAAGTCTTGATGGTGAAAATTACGGACGTGCAAATTTCCAAACCGGCGGAATTGCCTGGGTAGATTTATTCTGGCGTAACGGAAGTACTTTAAATGGCGCTGAAATAGTAGGTGCTAATATCAATGACTATTCCTTAAAATTCGATATAAACGTGCAAGAGCCAATTAGTGCTGGGATGTTTAGAATAAGATTTCATGATGCTGATGGCGAAGATGCATTTTACAACTGGGAACCATGGAATGAAACCGGCACTCCTTTTACAACCGATGGTTGGGAAACCATAGAAATTCCACTTTCTGTTTTAGGGGTTGATAATTTTAGTGAGATTGATCAGGAATTCGGGATGGCTTTTGAAGGTGCAGATGTGCTACTAAATTTTGCTATTGACAATGTAAGATTCGATGCTCCGGGATGTGGTGGTCCAGAACCTGTAGCTGATGTAGAAGCTGTTTTCTTTGATTGGGACGGAAAAGATCCATATTGGGGAAATGTAGGTGTAGAAAATGATGCTGCAATTAGTCTGGATGGCAGTAATTATGGAAGAGCTAATTTACAAACAGGCGGAATTGCCTGGGTAGATTTATTCTGGCGTAATGGAGGCACTTTAAACGGTGGTGATATGGTTGGAGCAAATGTAAATGAATATGCCTTAAAATTTGATATTAATACATTCGAGCCTATATCTCAAGGAATGTTTAGAATAAGATTTCGGGATGCTGATGGTGTAGATGCCTTCTACAATTGGGAACCATGGAACGATACAGGAGACGCCTTTGATACTGGAGGATCCTGGACTACTGTTACTATTCCACTTTCGGCATTAGGAGTTCCTGATTTCAGTCTTATTGACGAAGAATTTGGAATGGCTTTCGAAGGTGCAGATGTATTACTCAATTTTGCCGTAGATAACGTAAGATTTGAGAAATTATAAGCTTGTTTGGTGTTAGCTTAGTTTTTGCTTGATAAGTTTATTCCCTGCAGTTCACTGTAGGGAATTTCTTTTATAAGAACATTATATGAATAAATATTCGACATAAAATTTCAAAAAATGACATTAAAATATTTCCTTTTCCTATTCCTAGTAATTACAGGATTCAACGACACGTATGCCCAGAAATTTGAAAATCTTGCTCAAACTCCTCCTATGGGATGGAACAGCTGGAATAAATTTGCCTGTGATATAAACGAAGAGCTTATTAAGGAAGCAGCTGACGAAATGGTTTCCAGCGGAATGAAAGATGCCGGTTACGAATATATTGTTATTGACGACTGCTGGCATGGCGAAAGAGATGAGAACGGGTTTATTCATGCAAATAAGGAAAAGTTTCCTTCTGGTATGAAAGCACTGGTAGACTATGTACATTCTAAAGGACTGAAATTTGGTATTTATTCAGATGCCGGATGGCAAACCTGTGGAGGTAAACCCGGCAGCCGGGGAAGGGAGTTTCAGGATGCTCAAATCTATGCTGAATGGGGAGTGGATTATTTAAAATATGACTGGTGTAACACGGAAGGTTTAAAAGCTGAAGGAGCTTACCTTACCATGAGAGATGCACTATATGTAGCTGGCAGACCAATTGTTTTAAGCATTTGCGAATGGGGAGATAATCAGCCCTGGGAGTGGGCTGAAGATATTGGGCATTTGTGGAGGACAACGGGAGATATTTATCCTTGCTGGGATTGTGAAGAAGATCACGGCGATTGGTCTTCCTGGGGAGTACTTAGAATACTTGATATGCAGGATGGTTTAAGAAAATATGCTGGTCCCGGCCATTGGAATGATCCTGATATGATGGAAGTTGGAAATGGAATGTCCGTGAGCGAAGACCGGGCGCATTTTACTATGTGGGCAATGCTGGCTGCTCCACTAATTGCCGGAAATGATCTGGGTAATATGAGTGAAGAAACAGTGAATATCCTTACTAATAAAGAGGTGATCGCTATAGACCAGGATACTCTTGGAGTGCAGGGATTTAAATATAGCAGTGAAGACGGCCTTGAAACCTGGTTTAAGCCTTTAGCAGGTGGAAACTGGGCAGTGACCTTCTTAAATCGCGCGGATACCGATCATGAAATAAATTTTAACTGGAAAGATCATGAGATTAAAGATCCGGATTTTGATTATGCTGCTAATTTTAAAGACGTAACATATAACATAAGAGACCTTTGGAAACATAAGAATTTAAAAACTACGGAGAAATCTTTTAAATCTATAGTGCCGCCTCATGACGTTATTACTCTCAAACTAAGCCGGAAATAATAAAGCAATGATTTAAAATAAGGAGGGCGAAAATTTCAAATTTTTGCCCTCCTTATTTTTTAGTTTGATTGTCCATAAATTATCCTGAATTTGACCAAATACGTCATTCTGTACTTGTTTCAGAATCTTCAGGTCCTAAGATAAATTCAGGGTAACGAGATAACTATTATGACGAAGAACGGATATACATTTTTCAGTAATCACCTTATTTCTTTAGAGTTTCCATGCAATTTATGAGTGCCCTGAAATTATGATAAGTAGCTTTCCAAATATGTCCTTTCAGGTCATCCTTAGTTTCCGGTCTGCTATCCAGTCCCCATTCATACCAGCCACCAAAACGCTCGTCCATAAAATAGGTGTTGGTATATTCCCATAACTTATTAAAATAGGAACGGTAATTATATTCGTCTTCAGGAAAATAATGATCCATAATAAGTAGTGTATTCAAACCTTCAGCCTGAGACCACCAGTTTTTATTTTTATTTACCAGCGTAAGATTTTTATCAGAACCAAAATAATAGCCCCCATCATAAAATCCACCCAATTCAGGATCCCATCCATTTTCCAGGGAATGATCTACCATCTTTTTACCTTTGACCAAGGTTTCTTCTGTGTCCTCACGCCCCAAAGCTTCGGAAGCTTCTAGCATCAAATAAGCCGTTTCAACATCATGTCCAAAAGAAACATGATCCAGATAATAGTGCTTTTCAATCACTTCTTTTGACTGATCATTAAAAGTAACCGGCGTCCAGTCCTTTTCAAAAAAGAGATTCATATAATTCTTGTCGCTTACAATAGTATCACGAATTAGTAATAGTAACTCCTCCAGTCTTTCTGCAACAAGATCATCCGGCCACACTTTATAAAGTTCCGTAAAGGCTTCCAGCAAATGTATAGAACTATTCTGATCCTTATAACCAACGTCTGAAGTGGAATCAAAACTGTCGTCTCTGGTAATTGGAGAACCATCCATATTCAATGACTGGAAATATCCCTTATTTACCGGGTCATGACTATGTTCTTCAAGCCAGTAAAAAGTTTTTTTCGCCAGTTCCAGTGCTTCTTCATTCTGCGATGCTCTGGCATAAGCCGCCAAACCATATAATCCAAAAGCGTTGCCATAAGCCGTTTTCTCTTCACCTTTTTTAGCAATTGGCTCCCCGGTTTTAGAAACCAGGTTATGAAAACCTCCATATTCCTTATCCCACATCACATCCCTTAAGAACTTAAATCCATGTTCGGCATACTGAAGGTAATTAGCATTTTCTGGAAATACTTCAGCAGCTACTGAATTGGTCCAGATATGCCTGGCCTGGGTCACGATCATTTTATCATGTTTTTCCCCCAGTTTGAAATCATAGGTGATTTCACTGTAATAACCTCCGTCCTCATTATCAATGGCCAGAGGATACCATTTATCAAGTAAATTTTCTTTAGCGTCTGTTTTCATTTCAGCGATGAATTCTTCATTCGAGGTATTATCCTGACAAAAAACAGTGCTAACCGAAAGAAACATGAGTCCTAAAAAGTATCGTATTTTCATAAAAGAATATTTTTAAGATTAAATATATAGCAATGATTTCAATAAGAAAGACGGCTGAAAATATCCTATGGGAAATAGATAAAAAAGTATTAAGTCCTGCTTCGTACATAGGCCTATTTTTAGTTTCTAATTTTAGATGATGCGAAATTTTATTTTACTCTTTTCAATTTTAGGCATAGCAAATATTTATGCTCAAAAAACTTCCGATTCTATAGATATTTTCAGGATTAATGACCTGGAATACCTGGAAAGACGGGGAGCAAACGTTATGCTTGCCCACGATTTTTATCCGGAAAGTCATCAGGGCGGAGTTGGCATTATCCAGAATGGGATTCGTGTCGCGACCAATGGAGATCTCAGGCTTGAACCTGCTCCCGGGCAATGGCAGCCTGTTCCGAAGGTTGGAGAGCGACAGATTGATCGCGAAAAGCAGGAAATAAGCGTGCATATGAGCTATCCAGATCCTTCCAAAGACCGACAAGGATTTAATCCCATTATCTACCCTGAGCTTGAAATGAGCTACGAACTTAAGGTAATTCCTCAGGGAAAATCCTTTAAAATCATAGTTGATCTCGATAAACCTCTACCGGAAGAATGGATAGGAAAAGTAGGAATGAATATTGAATTTTTCCCCGGAATCCTCTTCGGAAAATCCTTTTATATGGATGATGATTTTGGGATTTTTAACAGGCAGGCCAATGGACCCGGTTATTATACTGATGAAGATGAATTCCGGTTAAAACCTATGGCCAGGGGAAATAAGCTCGTTATCGCACCCGGAACTCCAAAACAAACCATAAGTATTGAAAATTTAGGTGAAAATAGCTTGGAATTATTAGATGGCAGAGCTATTCATAGTAACGGCTGGTTTATCGTAAGATCGCTGGTGCCGGCAGGAAAAACTAAAAATTCCATAGAATGGCTGGTCACCCCAAATACGCTAAAGGATTTTCTTTATTCGCCGGTAGTACAGGTTTCCCAGGTAGGTTACCATCCCGCACAGGATAAAATAGCGGTGATCGAAACAGATCCCAATGATAACACAAAACTGGAAGCAAAACTACTTCGAATTGATAATGAGGGCGGTTATACTGAAGTGATCTCTAAACAACCTGAAGAATGGGGCGATTTTCTTCGATATAAATATTATCAACTGGATTTTACCGAAGTGAAAAAACCGGGGATGTACGTTGTTCAATATGGCGATTATCAAACGGAAGCTTTTCAGATTAGTGAAGATGTTTATCAAAGGGATGTCTGGCAACCTACACTTGAGTATTTTTTACCAGTCCAGATGTGCCATATGCGCGTAAATGACCGCTATAAGGTGTGGCATGGCCTCTGCCATATGGATGACGCGAGAATGGCTCCAACAGATTATAACCATTTTGACGGTTATTTACAGGGGGCTGAAACATTAACCCAATATAAATCTGGCGAGCATGTGCCCGGAATCAATATTGGTGGCTGGCACGATGCAGGGGATTATGACCTCCGGGTGGAGTCCCAGGCTTCAACGGTCCATGGACTTTCCCATATTTATGAATTATTCGGGGTTGATTATGATAATACAAGCATCGATGAAAATACGCGAATCGTAGAAATTCTTCAACCCGATGGCAAACCCGATATGTTGCAACAAATCGAGCACGGTGTTCTTTCAATTGTTGGAGGTTATAAGTCTCTGAAGCGTTTTTATCGAGGAATCATTGTTCCTACTAACCGACAGTATATTCTTCTGGGAGATCCTGTAAACCATAGCGACAATAAGATTTTTTCGAATGCTAAAGCTGATGAGGATATTCCGGTAGGTCTGGAGGGCGCCCGAGATGATCGCTTGGTTTTTACTGAAGACAATCCGGGAAGAGAACTTTCAACCGCCGCCGCTTTAGCTGCCAGTGCAAGGGTTTTGAAAGATTATAATCCGAAGCTTTCAGAAGAATGTTTATCCATTGCTGAAGCAATCTGGAAAACACACGATCAAACTTCATTTGTTCCAAAGACAGAACTTGCTGTTGAACTGCTTCGAACTACGAAAAAACAAGAATATTCAGAATTTCTTATATATAATTCAGAGACAATCACTTCAGATATTACCAATACCGGATGGATCGTAGGTCCTGCCTTTCCACTAATACAAGACGATAATTTTAAAAAACAGGTGAAGGCGGCTGTTCAGAAATATTACGAAGAAGTGGTACTATTAGGTGAAAAAACGCCCTATGGAATGCCTTATGAACCGGATATCTGGGGCGCGGGCTGGGGAATTCAGAATTTTGGAATGAAGCAATATTATTTCCATACCAGCTATCCGGAAATCTTTCCGAAGAAATATATGCTCAATGCGCTGAACTTTGTTCTTGGCTCCCACCCTGGTGTCAATACTTCCTCATTCGCATCTGGAGTTGGCTCCAGGTCATTGACCCAGGCCTATGGAGTGAATCGTGGTGAATTCTCGTTCATTCCGGGTGGAATTGGATCTGGAACAGCTTTAATAAGACCGGATTTTCCTGAATTACTGGAATGGCCATTTCTCTGGCAACAAACCGAATATGTACTGGGAGGCGGTACTACAGATTATATCTTTTTAGTACTTGCTGCAGACCAACTTTTAAATCATAAAAAATGAAAAACCTGATACTTTTTTTAGGATTGCTTGCCTCAATTTCGGGTTCAGGCCAAAAGCCCATAAATCCGAACGCCAATCCTGAAGCAATTCAGTTATTAGAATATATCTATTCCTTAAATGGTAAAATTTTAGCCGGCCAGCATAGTTATAACGAAGAGCCGGATAAGTTTTATAATCTCGCACAGGAAATTACTGGTAAATATCCGGCGGTATGGGGAACCGACTTTTACTGGAATGGGGAAAAAGATCCGGGAGAAAGAATTGTAAAAGCGACCATCAAAAAACATAACGAAGGTTCTATAATAACACTTATGTGGCATGTGGGGAGACCATCCGAAAATCCTCCGTATGGCTGGAGTGAAAGTGTTCAGAATGAATTTAGTGATGAGCAATGGCAGGAATTGCTTACCCCCGATTCTCCTACACATACAAATTGGTTGAAGCAGGTAGATAATCTTGCACAGCATCTTAAAGAATTACAGAAAGCCGGGGTACCCGTTCTCTGGAGGCCCTATCATGAAATGAACGGAGTTTGGTTCTGGTGGGGGAATAATCCAGAGGCTTATAAAAAGCTTTGGAAAATGCTTTACGACCGTTTAACCAATTATCATAAGCTTAATAATTTGATTTGGGTCTGGAATGCGAATGCTCCCCGGGATATTCCTTACGATGAAGCATTTCCGTATAAAGATTTTTATCCGGGAGCTGATTTTGTGGATATACTGGCCACCGATGTTTATCATTATGATTACGAACAGAAAGATTATGAGGAACTTTTGGAACTCGCAGAGGGTAAACCTATTGCTCTTGGAGAAGTGGGTGAATTACCAAAACCAAACATTCTGGAAAAACAGCCAAAATGGTCCTGGTTTATGGTCTGGTCTAACTGGCTACAAACTGCAAATAGCCCGGAACGGGTAAAAGAGATATATAATTTTTCAAATACATTAACTAAAGATGAAATTAAGAATTAAGCATACATTAATCCTGCTACTATTTGTCACGGGTGTGGCTCAGGAAGTCTCAGCACAGGCTGAATTCGAGACCTGGGGCAACCTTACGGGAATTCGAACGGAAAACGGTTTTTTCGATTTTAACTCCAGTCTTGTGATTATAAATAAAAACGGTAACGAGTGGGAAACCCGGAAGGAAGGTCAGAAAACGGACTTTAAAAGGGAAAATGGAGTTAAAACCTTCAATTACGGAATGCGTGACATCAGCTGGAATCAAAAGCTTCAAACAGCCGGAGAAGGAAAAGCCAATATTCAGGTAGATTTCACTTCCCCACAAGACACGCTTCTGCAGGGAGCGTATTTCAGAATAAAACTACCGGAAGCATTTGGCACAAACGCCAGTTTCAAAATTAGCAATCCCGAAACGATTACTGTTTCAAATTTTCATTCAGAATTTAAAAATGCTGAATATAAAGCTCCTGTAAAATCTGTAACTGTCAATTCAGAAAACCGGGAAATCACAATTATCGTAAAAGAGGCCACCGAATTAATTATTACTTCTGGGGCAGACTCTCTAAATCCAGAATACCAGTTAAATTTTGCTATCGCAACTGGAAATATTTCAGCAAATAAAACTTATAAAAACTCCTTTGATATTGAAGTTTCCGGAGAAATGGATAATTCCCCGGTGACTTTGAAGCTCTATCCAGCGCAGGAAGGAAAAGCTTTTGACGGAATTGGCGGCAACTTTCGTTTACAAAATCCGAACGCAGATCCTCAGGTGATAGATTATGCACTGGAAAATTTACGGGTGGCCTGGAGCAGAGTAGAACTTCCATGGAAACAGTGGCATCCAGACCCTGACAAGGATCCAATAGCTGAGGCGAAAAAAGGAAAGTTAGATCCGAAAGTAAAAGCTTCCATGGAAATGGCGCAACGACTCGATGAAAAAGGTATTCCAGTGATTCTGGCTGCCTGGTTTGCCCCAGACTGGGCTATAATAGGTAAAAGAGCAGAGGGAGTCAATCTTGACGGAAGCCGGGGGAATCAATTAGATCAGTCCAAAAAGGAAGAAATTTATAAATCAATTACTGCCTATATTTTATTTTTAAAAGAAGAATATGGCGTGGAGACCGTGATGTTCTCCTTTAATGAATCTGACCTAGGGATTGATGTGCGACAAACGCCTGAGGAACACGATCAATTGATAGAAGAGCTTGGAAAGTATTTTAGAAATGCAGGCGTAAAAACCAAATTTCTGCTTGGAGATACGGCAGATGCCAATGGCTGGGATTTTACCACTCAGGCGTCGATAAATCCGGAAAGCCTGCCCTTTATTGGTGGTGTCTCTTTTCATTCCTGGAGAGGCTGGACTGATGAAAACCTTATAAAGTGGCATGATATTGCGAATCGTGTTGATGAACCTCTTTTTGTTGGTGAAGGTAGTATTGATGCAGGGGCATGGCGTTATCCGCAGATCTTTGAAGAGTCTACTTATGCCCTTGAAGAGATTCGCATTTATTTGAAAATACTTAAAATCGCACAGCCTTTGAGTATTCTTCAATGGCAACTAACATCTGATTATTCGGTTCTTTCCGGAGGTGGAGTATTTGGTAACGACAAGGAAGAACTACATCCCACACAACGCTTTTTTAATCTGAAACAACTGGGAGATACACCTAAGGGATTAAAGGTAGTTCCTCTTATTTCTGAAGAAAAAATGATTACTGCTACTGCCCTTGGAGATGAAAAATGTGGTGAATACACTCTTCATCTGGTAAATAAAGGAGCAACCAGAGAAGTTATTATTACCGGAATTCCGGAAAGTGTAAGTTCATTAACACTGTATATTACCAATGGTGAGAATTCATATAAAAAAATGGAAACTTTGAAACCGGAAAATGGGAAAGTGAAATTTAATGCAGAAGGCGCAAGTTTCATCTCCCTATTTTCGAAGGAAAACTGAACTAGCCGATAATGGTTTTAGTGTGAAATAAATTTATTTCCAAATTTTGAATTAGCTTTTCAAGCTTTCAGCATTTTTACATTATAGTGAAAAATTCAAAGGACTGGCTAATCTAAGCCCCATTTCTCCCATAACTAACCTTGCGCGTGGATTCTGTGCTGTTTTTATAGTGTACGGGATGTTAAGCGTAAAATAAAAACAGCATAGGGCGCATGCTACTTATGATCCATAATTTACAGTAAAAAACAACCAGTTTACAGGGCTTGTCGAGGCATTTACAGTAAATAATGGCTTTTTTGCCGCAACCTAAATTGTCATGACAAATCCTATTTTTTTTCTAACCACTGGAGGTAATTCTCTTTGAGTTCAGGATTTTCTGAAAAATATTCCTGGTACCGATTCTCTGAATTTATCATCATTTGATAAAATTCAAATTTTTCTTCTTTTGCTATTTCAATGGTGTATCCAAAATAACCCACAAGCCCCAATGAAAGAATTCCCAGTATTCCAAATAGAATAAGTATGTACCTGGGCATTAATATGGCATGTTTTAGTTTTTGATCAATGCTTTTAAGAACATCATCTTTTAACCGACTTTCTTCCTCCTGTTTTTCCAAAAAAGCGTTTAGGTTCTTTTCCAAAGCTTCTGTGGTAATTGGGATGCTCATCTTTTGAAGCGCTTTGGAATGTTCTTTAAGTTGAAGTACAGACTCTTTAAAATCGGCCATCTCATCACTCATCAGTTCCATGATCTCATCTATTTTTTTCATTGCTTTATTATTTTAAAATCCTATTCCGGTATCCAGTCCTCTTTTGATCACTTGTTTTATTAGATCCTTAGCGATTTTACTGGCCATATTTGTACTAAGCTGTACCGTCTTATTCATCAGTTTTAAAGTATTGGGGACTTCTTTCAGTCTGGAGAAACTTTGGTATTTTGTTGATTTCTGCTATTAGTTTACCACCCGTCATCGACCGATGTACCTCACTCCCTTTCAAATTAGCTCCTTTATATTCAAACCGAAATCCCTGTAGCTGGTTTGATTTATTGATGGAAGGAATTACCTGTACATTACATGACTTCATTTTATTGATATATTCATCCAAAGACTTCGGTCTGGTTTCCAGCACTCTTGTTATTGATATGTCTGATGGCCAGTCGCTGCCAGTTCAATTCTTTTAGTTTTTCCTGTTGCACTTCCCGAACCCTGGTAAGTCCCAGCTCTTTGGCGACATTGTCGGCGGCAAGCTGGCTTCGTTTTCCTATAAAACTATCATTATAGGCTTTCCCATCAAAACCGATCCTATTCACATATACATGCACATGGGTATGTGCCTTATCCCGGTGCACAAAAGCGATGGCCTGCCTGTTTTTTAATTCCATTTCTTTAAGAAATCTATCTGGTGATCTCTTTTAGTTGTGCTTTGCTCATTTCCTGCCCATCTTTAACCGTAGGACTCAATATAAAACTGAGGGTATTTTGGGTGCATCGCTCATTTTGCGACTGGATGATCTTAAATTCCTCGGTAATCTCTTTCGGGGTCTCCCCGGCCAGGTGATCTTTGAATACCACTTCGGCCTCTTTTTCCTGGTTCCACCCATAATCTATGGAGGCTCCGGTACTTGCTATGGAATGTCCTTTCCCGATCATTTTTTGAAGCTTTTTAAATGAGTCCTGATTTCTTCAGCTAATTGCTGCACTTCCTTCGATAATTTGGGATTGCTTTTTTTAAACATATTGCTGATCCGGCTAAAGTTATTTTTATATTGAACCAGTAACTGATAGCATTCTAATTGTTCTGGGGTAATGCGTTCGACCATATTGATCTTAAAAGCAGTAGCCCTTAGATATTCTGAAAGGGAAATTCCCGCCCTGGCCGCTCTTTTTTTGAGTAGCTTTTTCTCGTAGATCGAGCAGCGTATCTGGATGTATTCCCGTTTCATTTTTCTCCTTTATTTCTTTGCAACCTCCGGGCGCAAAGCAAGATTGTCATGACAATGACACATCTTGCTTTGCCTGCCCAATATGAAATCTCCCTTGGGGCATTTACTTTTTTGATGCATATTTATTTATTCAATTCTTTTCTTGTTCTTCTAGTTGAAATCAGCTTTTCATTCAGGTCTTTATAACCTCGAAATAGGTCACTTCTATCTTTGGTGTTCTTATAATCCTGAAGTAGCTTTTTTCGATTTTTATTTCCAGGCAGATCATTGTCCAGGTACAGATCAACTTCCTTATAATTTTTAAAATGGGGAGTGATTTGTTGTAAAAAAGCTAAAGAGTTTAAAACAACGATATCTGAATTTATAAGTTCATCAGGAAATAATTCAGCCAGGGATAACAAATCAAACATGCCTTCCAAAAGAATCAAGCGATCTGAATGTGTCTTTAAATAGGTATACGATTTTGGAGAACTGGATCCTTTGAAATATTTATTCCGAAGTTCCCATCCCCCTTCGTTGTTTTGTAAACCCAAAGCGAAATATTGCTTTCCTTTTAATCGATACCAGACTTCCTTACAATAGTGTTGCTGCTATGGAGATCGAAATTTTTCTGGAGCCTAAATATTGAATCAACCCCGGATGTTGTATTGGTTTCACTTCAAAAACTTCAATTTTCGAAGCAGTTCTCTTTTTTAAAATGGGCTGCTGAAAAGAAAAAGAATGCTGTTCATTGCTTAAAAATTCCAATGCTTCTTTAACCGAACACTTTTTCATTGCCACAATCAAATCCAGCCCGTTTCCGCCCGTTCCTATTCCATGGTCATACCATCGGTTCAATTTTAAAGAAACCTTGAAAGAGGCCTGCGTTTCTGACCGTAGGGGACTCAGAAACCAGGCTTCTTTCTCCGCTATCCTGCTTGGAAAGTGCCCTAGTTTTGCGAGTGTTTCCACGATGCAAATACTACGGGCTCTTTCGCAGGTGAGTCTTGGTAAGTTCATTTTTTCTTTCATCAGCATTTTATTTGACTTAAAATGTGCTTATTTGAGTGTTTCCTTATTTTCTCCATTTTCGGCATCATTTTTATTTTTGATGACACTTTGATGACAAAACGATGACAGTCTTAAGCCTTACTATTACTGCTCTAAGAAGATTCTGTCATCATTCATCAAAAAAAGAAGAAATAATTAGACTTATTTTCTCAGCAACACCCAAAAAAATGATGAAACGATGCCAACTGACGAAACCTCCCGAAAAACCAGGAGTTTCCGTGTCATCACTTTGTCATCAATTCATCATTTCTCGTTTTAATTTCTCTGATTCAGTCTGAATGCTGATCTTCAAAATGATCCAGGATAAAAGTTTTATTTATAGTGAAATAGCGTCCTTTGGTAGTGGATAGGTTGGAGCTGCCATTTTCCCAAAGCGTAAATTTTTCGTAGCGGTTTGAGTTGGATATATTCTCAAGTTTCCAGTCCTGCTTTAGGATTTTCCTGATCTGGGTCAAATCTGTCCGCAGTCTTGTTTTACTCAGCGCATTTAATGCATCCATGGGGCATAGATTTATTTCCTGAAGATCATGCTCTTCCATGACCATTAGTAAAATACTGGCCAACTCTTTCTCCACCCGATTTCGGTTATTCTGAACCAGTTTAAAAAGAGCGGGAGTTTCAATTTGTTTAGGGGTAAACCACATTCGGGTTTGATGCGTGCTATGTAAAGAACGCTGCTTAAGAAAGTGTAAAAAAGCCGGAATCTCTTTTTCCAGGGCTTCTAAAAAGCCGGTATTTTCCTTTTTAACTGAAGGAACTTTTAATACCCAGAACCGGGTTTCGTGATGATCTATTTTAATGAAATTCTCTTCATTATTACTACAAAGGATAAACTTCCCAAAGAATTCTACTTCCCGCTTGTCTTTTCCCTTAGCCTCTAGCTTATTGAAATTGGTGGTGCTTAAATATTTGATACGCTCGGTCAGTTCTTCTTTATTGAACAAAACTTCATCAATACAAATCAGCAGTTTATTAGCCCAGTCAGCATTAAACTGGCTGCTAAAACTATCATTGGTAAGATAGGTCAGGTTATTTTCAAAGATCTGTTTCAGCCATTTTAAAAATGTACTTTTTCCGGTAGATCGCTCCCGGGATACCAGGCATAAAATGGGAAGTATCTGCGTGGGTTTAGTGAATAATAATTGCAGGTAATCCAATCCCAACTCATAATGATCCCCGAAAATATGCTTTACAAACTCCAGAGATTTGGGACAGCTCCCTTCCACTATCTGATGGCTTAGGGGAGAATAGGTATTGTAGAAGTTATGATAAGAAAACTGAAAATTCAGATGATCGGGAATACAGGTAAAGCCGTCAAATTTTGGAATGCTGGCCAGGAATGTTTTTCCGTGATCCTGACGAATGGTTTCAATATTCCAGGAAACCAGAATTTCATTTACATTCCCATTTATCGTAGGAGCCTCTACAAGCTTAAAATATTGAGTTCCTACTCGTATATATTCAATTTCAGTTTTCATCTTCACCTAGATGCAGATCAGCTAAAACACCTACTGACAAAACATCAATTAAATATACTGAAAATCGATATTAATTAAATAATATTCAACAATAATTTAATTTGATTGAGAATAGTGCAATTTGAAGCGCTAAAATTTATTTTATAGAGATTTCACGTTGCAAATGGTATCAAATGATTGCATTTTGAATTTTGAAAGTTTTTTCAAAAAAAATTAGAAAAAAGATAGAAAAGGTCTAATGAGGAGATAACTAACGATAGAAATTTTAATACACTGGCTATCCTATTCACCAAATATTATGTTTTTCAGTGATTGGATTCACCAAATATTAGAATTGTTATCTATTTCTCCATTCGTTCCCCGGCTAAAATTCGCTCCTTCAATAAATTCATATCCTCACTTAGTTTCTCATCCAGAATCTTAGCATAATGTTGGGTTGTTTTTAGCGATCGATGTCCAAGCATCTTACTAACTGATTCTATAGGCACTCCATTGGAAAGGGTAACCGTAGTGGCAAAAGTATGTCTGGCCATGTGAAATGTCAGGTTCTTTTTTATGCCACAGCTATCAGCTATTTCCTTTAGATAACTGTTCGTTTTTTGGTTGCTATAAACTGGGAGTAATTTTCCAGTTGGGCTTTCTAAGTCCTCATATTTTTCTATTAGTTTTTCAGCAACCGGAAGAATAGGAATACTGCTTAAGGTTTTGGTTTTTGTCCTTTTAGTTTTGATCCATTTGTTTCCGTCGATACCTTTGATAATATCATCTGCAGTTAGTTTAAAAACATCTACATAAGCAAGGCCAGTATAACAGGAAAAAAGAAAAACATCCCTTACATGTTCCATTCGGGGAATCGTAAATTCCTTTTCCATAATTTTTATGATTTCTTCCTTAGTCAAAAACTCCCGATCTATTACCTGAACTTTTAATTTGAAATTGTAAAAAGGATCTTTCTCAACCCAACCATTTGCATATGCGATTCTAACAATCTTCTTAAGGTAAGAAAGGTATTTAAGGGCTGAGTTATGCGAAAGATCAAGTGCGGTTTTTAGATAGTAGATAAATGCGTTGATGAATTTCACATCAATATCCTTAACCGGATAATCCTTCATTTTAAAACTTGAAGTAATAAAGGCAGCCAAATGCTTCTTTGTGGTTTTATATCGTTGAAGCGTTCGGAAAGAGTAATCCTTTCCAACCAATTTTTCCATCCTTATATTGTGCTCTTCGAACATTTGAAGAATAGATTTTTGGATTTTATTGTTGCCTAGGAATTCATCTTTTATTTTTACAGCAGTTATTTCTTCTTCATTTTCTAAAAATTTCTGGTAGATCTCATAAATTCTATTCTTGATTATATCGAGATTCCGATTTACCTGTTTAGCTTCTATGGATGATCCACCAACCTTATTAGCTTTCGAATTCCATTTGGATAGTGAGACCTTTCTTAGCGTACTTACCTCAGACCTCCTGCCATCATAGGTAATTCGCAAATAAACGATAGCCTGATTTGCATTTTTATCTTTACTTTTTTTGATGAAAAATAATATTGACAGTAAATTTTGCATCCTTTTCAACTTTAAATTTGAAATAAATCTAGTCAAAAAAAGAATGCAATTATACTCTTAAAGCTTTATTTAACAGGCACTTACAAGCAATTCGGGGACACCTAATTTAATGATCGAAGTGTCCCCGAATTAGACACCTTTTAGATGTATTTAGATGGTATCAAATG
Organism: uncultured Flavobacteriaceae bacterium; assembly: GCA_963825045.1. Taxonomy (GTDB): domain Bacteria; phylum Bacteroidota; class Bacteroidia; order Flavobacteriales; family Flavobacteriaceae; genus Christiangramia. The sequence goes on from CAWGSM010000028.1 coordinate 40,398, forward strand.
AGTACATTAAAAATGAAAAACCCCTTAAACAGTGAAGTTTAAGGGGTTTTAGTTTAATTTGATATGTTAAAAGTACTCGAGGCGGGAATCGAACCCGCACTCCCGAAAGAACTGGATTTTGAATCCAGCGCGTCTACCAATTCCGCCACTCGAGCTTGTGGACGGCAAAAATATAAAAAAATTGTTTTAGAAAAATGGATTCCATCTAATTTCTTATTTAACGGCTCCTAATCATTTTTCACTAGTATTTTTAAATTTATAACTAATTCATATTCAATTTTTTATTAATTTCAGAAATCATATTACTCTATTCAAATAAAATGCGATTTATAAAAATTATAGCCATACCGCTACTGGTATTCCTTTTTTCCTGCTCCGGCGAAGATTCTACAACACCTACGCCCCCCGAGAAACCACAGGAATTCGATCTAAGCTCTAAGATCATCGGAGTCTGGGAGGTAGACAATTCTACCGGTAATGCCGCGCAAGCCAGTACTAAACAGGAATCTGAACCCGCCTGCTATATTTTTTCTTTTGTTTTTAATGCCGATGGCACTTTTATTATCCACTACCGTTACGGCACTCTGGAGGGCAACTATGATGTTCTGGATGAGACCAGCATAAGCCTCAACAGCGATGGGAAACTGAGTGAAATTAGTTTCAGTAATAATGCGATCTATCTTTCAGCCGAACTTGATGGTATTTGTAGCAGATCTTTTCAATGCAACCGGGCCTCCTATAATTCTAATGGTGGTTGTTTTACTTTCCTTAAATGTAATGATGAAAAGGTCTGGAAGAAGGAAGAAAATGGGAAAACCGTTTTTCTGAAATTCCTGAATTATTACCAGGGAACCTGGATGAGGAAATTCAGTATCGAAAATGGTCGAATGTGCTATTCCGTAGAAAATAACCAGTTGGATGACGCAACTTTGGTCATGACGAGAAATAGTGAGAATATGCTGGTCTATATTCGTGAAACCGGATCGGGTAATGAGATCTATAATTTTTCGGTTAATTCCAATGGAGACCTGGAACTCAAGAAAGAAATAATTTCCGGAGATATCACCGAGATCTACGTGCCGGCCGGGCAGGAAGAATTAGATTCAGATATCATGTACGGGGAATGTGGAACAAAAACCTATATCCCAGATGATATATTTGAAAAAAGACTTATTGAAAGAGGTCTGGATAATGTAATGGATGATTATGTACTGACCGAAAATATTGCAGGCATCACAGGACTATCCTTTCCGAAATGGGAGATAAAAGACCTCACAGGCCTGCAGGATTTCGTATCACTGACAAATCTCTATGTTCAGCCCGCAGAATTGTTGGAAATAGATCTTACCAAAAATGTAAATCTGGAAAGGATATTTTTAAGTTCCCCCCAGTTGACGGAGCTGGATATCACCAAAAACACTAAACTGGAAAGCTTTTATTTTGAATTTGGCGAGATAGCCACTATTGATTTCTCACAAAATACTAACCTAAAAGCGATCGAGCTTCATCTCACTACTATTTCTTCATTAGATATAAGCGAAAACAAAAAGCTGGAGATGCTTACCGTAGAAGGTGGTAATCTTTCAGGTTTAACTACAGGAACTATCGAAACGCTTTGGCACATAAACATTGATAATCAACCTTTACAATCGGTTGACCTATCATTCTTCCCTAACCTGAGGGAAATTTTACTAGGTGATAATCAGCTGAACGAAATTGACCTCACCTCTCTAAGATTCCTGGAAAGCATGAGCCTCAGCGGGAATAAACTGACTGAAATAGATCTTTCCAGCAATTCAAAACTAAAAGAACTGGGTATTGCAAATAATGCTCTAACTCAATTGGATCTTTCGAATAATCCTGATTTATATAGCTTTTACGGTCCCGGTAATACCAATCTGGAGTGTGTGCAGGTAACACAAGCTCATTTAACCCAGATCAATGACAGCTCTTCCGCTTCCAGGTGGGTTATAGATGATAATTCGGAGTTTTCTCTGGACTGTGGGTATTGATGAAAAGCACAAAAGGAGACTTCATTGAAAATAAGTGCACTTTGATCAATCTGTTAATTATTTTTATTCATTTCATCATTGATAAGCCAGAGATTATATTATACTCAGTAGAACATTTCCGATCTTTTCTCCACTCATAACATATTTAAAAGCATCCCTGACCTGTTCTATAGAATAGCTTCGGTCTATAAGTGGTTTGTAATCTCCGCTCCCGAGAAGTTCAGAGATGATACTTAAACTTTCAGGTATATTCTGCGGAAGTGGAAATCTCACCTTTTTCCCTTCTGAAAAGGTAGTGCTTATTGCCAGAAACGGATTCTGGTAATAAGGCCCTAATTCCGAGGAAATATAGATTCCATCTTTTACCAGCAATCTTTTACATTTTCCGAAAGTACTTTTACCTACCGAATCAAAAACATAATCGAATTTCTCTTCATCCTGCGTGAAATCATGTGTTTCATAATTGATCACTCTGCTGGCTCCCAGTAATCTTAATTTTTCAAGGTGATTGGTAGATCCCGTCGCCACCACTACCAGCCCGTAGTACTTTAACAATTGAATAAGCGAAGAACCAATGCTTCCGGTCCCGCCATTTATCATAGCCTTTTCCCCGGCACGCAATTTTACTTTATTTATAAAATTTATGGCGTAATGTGCTCCTTCGGCAGAAGCCACGGCATCCTGATAAGATATTCCAGCAGGGATTTTCCTGACAGCTTTTGTGACCGGAATACTCAAAAATTCAGCCATGGAAGAAAGCCCACTATCATCGAATCCAAATACACGGTCACCGGGTTTAAAACTGGCCACTTCTTTTCCAATTTTAATCACTTCCCCGGCAAAATCGGTTCCCGGTACCTCTCTCATTGGGCCGGTAATTCCAGTGAATATACGCACCACGTAGGGTTTACCGGTAACATTGGCGCAATCTGTCCTGTTCACCGTGGTCATATGAACCTTCACCAGGATCTCTTTATCCCCAATACTGGGAATATCAATATCACTGATTTTTAGAACCTCCGGAGGACCATATTGGGAACGTGTTACTGCTTTCATAATTACAAGAACGAAGTTTATATTTAAATTACAACAACTTAAATACCAGATAGTTATATATAGTGAATTTAATTATTTTATTTGAAATGAAGATCGGCCGATCTTATCTTATGATTTCAGAAAGTATTATCGGGAATTATGTAATTCTTAAGACTATGGGGATATCTTCGAATGCAGGTTTTTATAATTAAAAATTTATCGGGAAACCGAATTTCAAACTTAACCCTAGTAGATTTTAACCTTTCGGTTTTAATTATGACCTGGAGAAATTATACCATTGGTGAGACATTTTGCAACCAATTCCGTTGTATTCGTACAACCGCTTTTCTGCAAAATATTCCTTCGGTGAGTTTTAATCGTATGAGGTGAGAGATTTAAATTCTTTGCGATCTGCTCCGCATTTAATCCTCTGGAAAATTTAATCACTATCTGCTTTTCCCTTTCAGAAAAAAGTTCTGAAAGATCATTTTTACCACCTTCACAGGCTTTGGGATCAAATTTTCCTGTAGAGATATCTACATTGAAATAACATTTGCCGCCGTTCATATTAATAAATGAAACGGCGTCTGTACTGGTCACCTTCAAGTGCGAAACATCTGTTTGAATACACAAAACATGCTCTGGCATACCATTCTCCAGAACACTCAGCGGAATTGCCTGATAAAGCATAGGCCTTATCTTTCCGCTGGCATCCTTCATACGGTAGGAAAACATATTTTTATAGTCCAGGACATCCTCCATATCCAGGAAAGAAGCATAGAAATCATTGATGACCTTCCCTTTTAGATTGATATTATCAATTTCTTCTGGCAGTACTGTTTGCAGGAGATCCTGGAGGCTAATATCCCCGGCGTCCATATTTATAAAAAGTTCCACAGATTCTGAAACATATTCCAGTTCAAAATTATGAAGGTTCACAATATATAAATAAGAGTTTCCCAAAGTGAACATCGAAGCGTACTTTTTAAAATCTGCAGAGATTTCAAAAGGTCGGTACTGTTTTACCCGACTTGAATACTTTTCTTTCCAGAAATCTGAGATCTTCTTAAGATCCTTTTCCATAAAACTATAGTTGGGAAAGTAAATATAAGAATTATACAAACTACTGTAGAATAGGTTGATGTCTTTTCAAACCCATTTAGAGAAAATAGAAGTCAGGTAAAAAGCCTCCAGAAAGATCCTGAAGGCTTTTACGCCAAATATCTATGATCAATACTGGAATATTGATCCCCAACTATTGTTTCACCCCAAAAAAAACAATTCAGAATCTTGTCCCTACACAATTTTCTGCGGGTATCAAAGCCAGTTATGAATATCATTTATTTGGCGATACTAAGATAAAAACCTTAAATCTGTAAAAAAATACCACTAAAAAGGTATTTTTCAGCTTGCATGCGGTTGTTTCAAATACTTAACGGTAGGCCTTCATCTTTGCTTTTCTACGAATAAGTTGTACTTTCGGGTCTTTCCTATTTAAAAGTTATTTATGTCTCAATTTTGGCTCTATTTTAAGCTTGGTCTGGATCATGTTCTGGACTGGCAGGCATACGATCATGTATTGTTTTTAATTGTGCTTGTAGCGTCTTACAGTTTTATTACATGGAAACGCGTTTTATGGCTGGTGACCTTATTTACCCTGGGGCATAGCCTTGCTTTAATTCTTTCTGTCTATGAGATCGTTAAGGTAGATCCAAATTATGTGGAATTTTTAATTCCCGTCACCATTCTGGCCACGGCAATTTTTGATATCGCCACGGCGGGTAAAAAAGTAAGAAATACCAATTTCAATATTTTATACCTTACGACGACCTTCTTCGGACTTATTCACGGCCTTGGATTCTCCTCTTACTTTAAAATGATCGCTGCAGGCTCTGATAGTAAATTACTTCCCCTCATTGAATTTGCGTTGGGAATTGAGGTCGCTCAGGTGATCGTGGTTATCGCGGTAATGATCCTAGGTTTCTTATTACAGAATGTTCTAAAGGTCTCTAAAAGGGACTGTATCCTTGTAACTGCTTCTATCGTAACCGGGATTATTCTTCCTATTTTGATCGATAATTACCAGGCGCTTTAGATATTGAATTTTTCAGGAGTTTTTCTACCAATAATCCGTTAATTTGCAGTCTATTATTTAATATTAGACCTATTAGTCTTTTCCCGATTTCCATGAACAAAAAGAAACAGCACAAATTCGACAAAGCTT